>CAPQCU010000041.1 GCA_948684385.1 uncultured bacterium | reverse complement strand
ACCTTCAGCAAGTTATGCAGGAATCTTTCTTTTACGGTTCTAACAGATTTGGTAACAACTTCATAGCTTAGGTACTACGTACGTAGACATTCTTACAGGTTGGTAAGTATATCTATAAGCCGGAATTATTTACCCCCCCTCTCAAGACGCTAAACCAGTTGCCTCAAATCTAAACTAAAATACATTTACCCCTCTCTTATATAATCTTACATCTTACACAAATTTTAGCAGCCCCATTTTGGGGCTTTTTATTTGAAATCTGATTTATATTTTTACAACTTTATCCGACCCCACCCCCTTTGAATACTTGATTAATAATCTGTAAGCTGTTTCTGATTGTTTTTTATATGCGGAATAGTTTTCATCACTCTCTGAAGCAATAGAATTTAACATTGCTCTTGAGATAATTGCATTTTTTAAAAGTTCTTCAAGATACTCGGGTACAGAGAGGATGTCGTCTTCTTCTTTTAAAACAAAAATGTCGTTGCCTTCTTTATTTTCTCCAATGGCAAGCGTGATGTAATCAATTGTGATAATGCATTTCTCGTTCGGAGTAGGAAAAAGTATTATTTTATCTCCTTGAAGATAAAACTCTTCCGGAATGCCTGTTTTCTTTTCACTTTTTTCCTTTGTTAGTTTAAGCTTTTTTGAGTTAATTTTTATACAGAAATCTCCGGAAGAATTCTTCTTTATAATTCCTGCCGGCATTGCGTAAGATTGAATATTTGGTATTGTGATAATTACATGCGTGCGTTCACGAAAAGAGAACGGGTAAGAATATAAAATTTCTGTGGCAGCTTTATTAAGTGCAATAATTAAAGAGTTTTCAAATTCCTCTTTAGAAGCTGCGTCATTGTCATACATCGACCATTCCTGTGAAGCCGCTGTGTTGTATAAATCTAATAACGTAATTGTCATTTTGTCTCCTTCATCTGCAAATAGAGGATACATCGTATCCTGCAAAGTTTTTAATGTAATCTTCTACAGAAGTTCCAAAGGCATCTTTAGGATTTATACTTCCGTTTGATTTAAGGTAATCGTTCACTCCTCCTGCACCTTTAAGATGCGCTCCGGCAAGAAGTCCTGATTGGGTGATGCAGTAACCGTTTATGTATTTACCGGTGAATTTATCAGCTCCTATCGCTTTTAAATAAAGCCACTGCCGCCTTTTGAATGCTATCTGGGCATTTTCCTGAGCTTTAGGATTATTAAGAAAGTCTGTTATGGAGTGAATATTATCAACTCCTGTGAAAATTCCTGACCAGTCGTTGTTGTACTTTCCGTTTTTCTTGTAGTATCCGGCATCAATTAGTGCGGCTTCACCCATCTGGTATTTCCCCGCATAACCGTATTTATTGAAAGCTTTGTAGTTGCCGCCGGATTCACGTTGACCTAATGCGTCAAGAAATTCTTCTAGTTTTTTCATTTTGAACTCCTGTCTACGACTTTTGATAGTATAGAATTTGTATCCTCTGTTTGTTTAGCCTTTGCTTTATCTTTGAACTTTTTTCCGTTTTTTTCCAGAATTAAGTATTCGTCAGGACTTTTTTCTTTAAGA
>CAPQCU010000040.1 GCA_948684385.1 uncultured bacterium | reverse complement strand
TGTTTAAACAACTTCGTTTATGGCTTAGACAGACAGTCAATGCCGTTTCCCCCTATAATCTTTGTCGAACCCCTATGGTTCTGAAAGGAGTCCCTATGGCTTTAAAAATCGTGTACAAAATCTGCTGTGGCATTGATGTCCACAAGACTTTTGTAGTGGCCTGCATCGCCTCCACTAATTCCAAAGGCGTCACCACTTATGAGAGCCACCGTTTTTCAACCTACACGAAAGGTCTGAAAGATTTGTTACAATGGCTTCTCACCAGGAATTGCAAGGATATCTGTATGGAATCCACTGGTAAATACTGGATCCATGTTTACAAAAAGAAACTCCCTGAACTTCGTGATGCCATTGACGGCTATATCACACCGGAACAGGCTGGTAAACTGAAAGTAATCAAAGCTCACTATGAAGACCTTGAATCCCGGAAAGCAGAGCTTGAAGAACTCATTCTTGCGCTCGCCGCTCCCTATCAGCAGGAACTTGCCATTCTCCAAACCGCTCCTGGTATCAGCAGTATTTTCACTGCCATCGGAATCATTTCCGAGATCGGTACCAACATGGAGGCTTTTCCTTCGGCGAAACACTTGTGCTCATGGGCTGGTCTTACACCGACCAACAATGAAAGTGCAGGGAAGAAAAAATCTGTCCGGGTCTCCAAAGCCGGATGCTACATTAAGCCGCTTCTGGTACAGTGCGCGAACGCTGTTGTCAAAAGCAAAAAGCATCCTGAAATTCGCAACCGCTACCTCCGTATCAAGAAACGTCGCGGCCACAAGAAAGCAATCATTGCCATAGCAAGAATGCTTCTGACTGCATTATACCACATGTTGAAGAACGGAGAAAACTATAACGCAGAACTTTATCGAAAATCCGACCTGCCTCCGGCAGACCGTGAAATCACGGTTGAACAGGCAATCATTATAGCAAGGAATCAAGGTTATAAAGTCAAGTCAGCAACTGCATAACCTTAACATTCTTAATATTCAATTTTTAAAGCGGTCACCGAAAGATGGCTTATTTGTTGTGTGATTCAGGTAATGGATACCCTCTACTTCTCATATATGGTGCGTAGCCATAAAGGCATTGAAATGCTTGTCAATTTAATCAACATAGCATATTGTGCAATGAAGCTTTTTTTATCTTGTTCTGGCGCAAATAACCAGCACTGTTTTTCAAGGCAATATTGTACTAGTAGAGAAAAACTGAATGAAATTTAAGTTCTATTCTTTTTAAAAGCCCAAAATTTATTTATCACAAAATTAAGTGGCACGCTAACAAGTAAATTTATAATCGGTGCAATAAATTCAGAAATATGAATTGCTTTTACCCAAAAAATCAATAAAATACTATTTAAGAACAAACCTGTAAATGAATAAGAAATAAAAGTTTTTATCAATGCTATGAAAAAAGAACGTTCTTCTCCTTCTTGTAAATTAAAAACAATTTTATTATTCCAATAAAATGACCAAAGAACACTCAATACAAAAGCTATTATTTGTGCAACAAGATATCCACTTTCTATCAAAACTTCCATTTGTTGAAACAATAATAGGCTAACTACATAAGTAATATAAGAAATTACAGTATTGCTTAATCCTACGATACCAAACTTTACAAATTGCATAAAGTTTTGATAAGTTTTGTTTGTCAAATCGCGTTTG
>CAPQCU010000039.1 GCA_948684385.1 uncultured bacterium | reverse complement strand
GAATACATGGGACCAGGCAGAACAGCTGTTAAAGAAATGGTTATGCACAAAATGCGTGACGTTCTAGGAACTGCTGGTCACGCAGACGACTAGTGGTAAATCAAAGGACTGGTAGGTTAAACTTACAAAAAGGTGGGTAATGCGCAAGCTTGCCCACCTTTTTTATGTTATAATTATCCTATGAGTAAGAAGATTTTAATTATTGGAAACGGTGCTAAAGAATACGCTTTAGCTAAAAAACTTTCAGAAAAACACGAAATTTATATAACACCTGCAAGCGATACTTTAAAAGAATTCGCACAAACACTGGATATTAGAGAAGATAGTGTTGCAGAGCTTTTGGAATTTGCAATGGAAAACGGAATTGATATGACAATTCCTGTTTCTTCTGCAGCTTTAAACTCTAATATTGTAGAAGTTTTTAATAACAATAACCAGAAAATCTTTGCTCCGGACGAAAGAGCTTCTAGAATAATTTTTGATAAAGCTTTAGCCAAAAAAGTACTTTATAAACTCAGAATCACCACTCCTAAATTTGGTATTTTTGAAAAACAAAATATGGTGCTTGATTATATCAAAAACCAGAAAATTCCGTTTGTGATGAAAACAGACTCGCCAAACAGCGCAGCTGTTTTTACCTCAGCTTACGCAGCAAAAAGCCTTGTAGAAGCGAGTTTTATAGAAAAAAATAACCGCATAATTATTGAAGATTATGTTTACGGAACTCCATTCTCGTTTTATACAATAACTGACGGATATAAAGCTTTGCCAATCGGCTCTTCCATAACTTATAAACATGCGCTTGAAGGTGACGGAGGTCAGCTTACAAGCGGTATGGGAGCTTGTTCTCCTAATTATAAACTCACGCTGGAGCAGGAATACTACCTTATGGATAACGTAATTTATCCGACTCTGGATTATCTGGAGATTGAAGGCAGCCCGTATCTCGGTATACTGGGAGTTAACGGAATCTTGACTCAGGACGGCAAAATATTTGTTTTGGGCTGGCAGTCTTTTATGCAGGATTGCGATGCACCTTCTGTTCTTGAAGTTCTTGACGAAGACTTGTTTGAACTTTTTGACTCCTGTGTCGTAGGTTCATTTAGTGATGAAGCCCGTCAAATCCACTCCGGAGAAAGGGCTGCTTCTACGCTTGTTTTAACTTGTAAAAACAAAGAGAATAAAGAAAATATAATTGACGGACTTGATTTAATAGATGAGGATACAAAAATAGTCTTTTATCCGAATGTTAAAAAGAACAGGTATTTAGAACTTGAAGCTGATACAGGAGCTGTACTTTCTTTGACGTCGATTGCTGCAACTGCAAGTTCTGCTGTTAAAAAAATGTATGAAGAAGCAGAAAGCATTAAATTTGACTCTATTAATTATAGAAAAGATATTTGCAAAGCTTAACATTTCTTAATATTTCTTTTAAAAAAGGCAATTTTTTAAAAAGGGAATACTTTATATATATACGAGACACAAAAAACGTATATAGAGGATAAAAGGAGTACATTTTATGGCTAGAGTATTGATTTCAATGCCTGAAAGTTTCTTAGGCAAGATTGACGAAGTTGCAGAGAATGAGAGCAGATCACGTTCTGAGCTTATCAGAGAAGCTTTAAGAAGTTATATTACGCGTTCACAGGTGCGTAATAACACATTAGCGGACAAGAATGCCAGGATTTTAGAGGCGCTATTGGATTAGGGATAGGGGAGATTACACTCCCTGCGAGGAAACAGAGAAGAGTA
>CAPQCU010000038.1 GCA_948684385.1 uncultured bacterium | reverse complement strand
TCCCTAAATCCCTTTTCCCTTTTTCCGCTTGTGTTTTACACAAGCTTTTTTTTGAGGGAAAAAAGCGAGGCGCGAATTATAAAGTCGCGCCTCGCTTAAACTCTCTGCTTCAAAATGAACTATTTTACTAATTCTTTGAAGTTTTTACCAGCTGAAAATGCAGGAACTGTTTTTGCAGCAATTTTCAATTCTTTACCAGTTTGAGGGTTTCTGCCTGTTCTTGCAGCTCTCTTACGAGCTTCCCAGGTACCGAAACCTACTAAAGTTACTTTTTTACCTTTAGCAACTGTTTTTTGAATAATTTCTAAAGTTGCAGATAAAACATCGGAAGAAACTTTTTGTGAAAGTTTTGTTTTCTTTGAAATTTCTTTTACTAATTCTTCTTTGTTCATGATAAATCTCCTATACACTCTAACTCTCTTATGTGCGCCTCTACTGAGATTTGCACATTTCATACCTCTCATTATACACATTGTTCGGATTTTTGCAAGTATTTTTTCTAAAATTTACAATATTACTAGAATTTAGCCCATTTTTTAACGAAACTTAATAAAACTTTACACTTTATATTAATCAGCTATAATTAAATAGTAGTGTTTATAGAAAGGAGAATGTTTATGTGGGAAAAAGACATTAACATTAATGAAGTACGCGAAATTCGAACAAGAACAAATGTGTATTTTGGCTGTGGAGCAATTAACAAAATACAAGATATCGCACACAAATTTAAAACAAAAGGCTTAGACAAAGTCATTGTTATGAGCGGTAAAAATGCTTATAAAGCAACCGGAGCATGGGATATCGTAGAAAAAGCTTTAAAGCTCAACAATATTGAATACATTAATTACGATAAAGTAACTCCAAATCCAACAACAACAGCTGTTAATGAAGCTGCAAAACTTGCAATAGACTTCGGAGCAAAAGCTGTTATTGCAATAGGAGGTGGCTCTCCGACCGATGCAGGGAAATCAGTTGCAATACTTTTAAAATATCCGGATAAAACAGCTAATGATATTTATGAATTCAATTTTTCACCACAAGAAGCTGCACCAATTGTAGCAATTAACTTAACTCACGGCACAGGAACAGAAACTAATAGATTTGCAGTCGTTACAATTCCTGAAAAAGATTACAAACCTGCTATAGCTTATGACTGCATCTATCCTACTTACGCTATTGATGACCCGGCTTTGATGGTTAAACTATCACCAAAACAAACCAGATACGTATCAATTGATGCAGTAAACCACGTAGTTGAAGCCTGCACTTCAACTGTTGCATCACCTTATACTGTTACACTTGCGAGAGAAGTAATTGAATTAGTAGCAAAATATTTACCAAAAGCTATAGAAAATCCTGAAGATTTAGAAGCGAGGTATTTCTTAGCTTATGCAGCTTTGCTTGGAGGAGTTTGTTTTGACAACGGATTATTGCATTATACACATGCCCTTGAACATCCACTAAGCGCCGTAAAACATGAACTTTCACATGGTTTAGGTTTAGCAATCCTTTTACCGGCAGTTGTTAAAAATATTTATCCTGTAAAATCAGAAACCCTTAAATACATACTTGAACCTATTGCAGGAAAAATTGATAGTGCGGAAGCTGCTGAAAATGGTGTTTATGAATGGCTAAAATCTGTAGGAGTTCCTTCAAAACTGAGAGATGAAGGTTTTAGCGAAACTGACATCCCAAAATTAGTAAATCTGGCATTTACAACACCATCACTGGATGGATTGCTTTCAATCGCACCAACAAAAGCTACAAAAGAAGCTGTTGAAGAAATTTATAGAAATTCTTTGTAAATAATTTAAACCGCCTGCTTTACAAAGCGGGCGGTTTTTTATAATATAAATATATGGGCGATTGGCGCAGTTGGTAGCGCACCACATCGACATTGTGGGGGTCACGTGTTCGAGTCACGTATCGCCCAGTTT
>CAPQCU010000037.1 GCA_948684385.1 uncultured bacterium | reverse complement strand
TGGATATTCTGATTGCTAACATGCAGCAGCAGTATGCTAGCTTCTTGAGGACGTAAAAAAAGACCTGAAATTCAGGTCTTTTTTATTTGGCTGGGACGGAAGGATTCGAACCTCCGAGATGGCTGGACCAAAACCAGCTGCCTTACCACTTGGCGACGTCCCATCGCATTTACTATAATATGATATCAAAGCAAAATGTCAAGAGGGGGAATAAGATAAAATACAAAAAAGGTTCGTTTTTAACGAACCTTATAATCAACCTAATCTCTTGAGCACTGCCAGATTATATCTCCGGCAAGAGCTGCTACAGCTGCCCATTTCCCAAACTTATGCGTACCTTTAAGTCCAAGTTCTTTACATACACCCGCCGGGTTCCAGATTTTTCCTATTGCAGCTAATCCAAGTCCTGCTCCGTAACCTGCTGCCATAGCAGTACCAGCTTCCGCAACTCGTCCAAATCCGCCGCCAATTTTTTCCATTCTGTCTTTACCGCCTTTGTTATCTATTCTTGTTCCGAATAAATAACTCAATGTTTCTTCGGTATATTTTTTGTGATAATCGCTCTTACCAAAGAATTTTTCGTTAAATCCATGATTGAATGCAGTCTCACCATAGCGCTTAATATCATTTCTCAAGCTTACCTGTTCGCCGGTTTTCTTAGAAATGATTTCTGAGTACATCATTTCGATAATATTATTAACGCTTTCTTTAGGATCAAGTCTATCACTATTCGCTTTTAGATAAGAATTATACTTCTGATAAAGTGCAATCTTCATTCTGTCGAATTCTTCGCAAATACCGTCAGCATCACCTTCTCTGATTTTTTCAGCAAGGTTTACAACTGCAGTATTAAGGCTCGCATCTTCCATAGCTTTTCTAAATAAAGCCATGTCTTCAGCTTTGTAAGCATCTGTTTTATTCTGCATCATAATCTCATGCATCGCACTTGAATGTCTGAGCTGGGATTTTTCCATGTCCTGATAAGTTTGATTCATCTGAGCCATAAATGCCGGATTGTACATTCCCATCATTCCTATACCGCCAGGAAAGCCCATCATTCCGCCCATACCGCTCATTGCTCCCATCATCATTGAAGGGTCACCGTAAGAACCGTATGAACTGCCCGAACCGAGTCCGAACGTTCCAAGCCCGCTCATATATGGATTATAACCTATTCCTGATATGCCCAGAGACATAATGACCTCCTACTAAATAAAATTTAGTTGTTACAATTAACCTGATTTAACCTTACATATAAATAAAGTATTTGTACTCAGTAAAATTGATATTTTTTTAATGTTTCGTTACAAAAGTTAATAATTTAATATCAACTGCTTTTGTTGTATCATAGTAAAATAGGTAATGCGGGGAGCAGAAATGAGAATAGAAGCTAAAAATCTTGTTAAAATATATGGAGATAGAAGCGTCGTTAACGATATTTCTTTCTATATGGATAAAGGCGAAGTTGTATGCTTATTAGGCCCGAACGGTGCCGGAAAAACAACAACTTTTTATATGATTGTAGGGCTTGTAAAACCTAACACAGGGCAGGTTTTTATTGATGATAAAGAAATTACGACATGGCCTATGAACTTAAGAGCAAAAGCCGGTATCGGTTATCTTCCGCAAGAAAATTCTATTTTCAGAAAACTTACCGTAGAAGAAAATATTCAGCTTGTGCTTGAAATGAACGATAAACTTACAGTCAACGAAAAAAAAGCAAAGCTTGAAGAGCTTCTGACTGAATTCGGCGTAATGAAGCTTAGAAAATCTCCTGCGGTAGCCTTATCAGGCGGAGAAAGAAGGCGTGTAGAAATTGCAAGAGCTTTAGCAGCAAGCCCGGATTTTATGCTGCTTGACGAACCTTTTGCCGGCATTGACCCGATTGCTATTGGAGAAATCAAAGACAACATTAGAAAAATTTCCGAAGAAAAAGGCTTAGGAGTACTTATTACCGACCACAACCCTAAAGCAACTCTCTCTATTACAGATAGAGCTTACGTTATTTTTGACGGTAAAATTAAAATTCAGGGTAAAAGCGTTGACGTGGCAAACGACCCTGTTGCAAAAGAATTCTATTTAGGAAAGGACTTCAAGCTCTAGGATGAAAAAGCTTTTCACAGTTTATGACAGATATATTTTTACTCAGGTTCTAACCACAACAATTGTTGCAATTCTTCTTTTCACAATTGTATGGATTGCACCTGAAATGCTTCTTAATACCATCAAAAAAATCCTTTCCCACGAATACACCGTAAGAACAGGCGTAATGGTATTAATATATGAGCTTCCGAAAATCCTTGGTAAAGCATTTCCTGTCGGCTTGCTTCTCGGTTCACTATTTACATTTGATAAGCTAAGCAAAGACTCTGAGCTTACTATTTTTAGAGCAGTTGGAATGTCATTCTGGAGAATACTCCAGCCGCTGCTTGTTTTGAGCCTTATTGTCACGTATCTTTGTTTCTTAACTTACGACAAGTGGATACCATATTCTTGCCAGAAGCTGCAGGAAATTAAAGGCGGAGGCACTTTAACCCAGTATATTTACACAAAAAAAGATGAAAATAATCATCCTAAACAAGCTGTAATCGTTTCAAGATTTTTTAATCATGAAATGACCAATATTATCGTCTTAAACTTCTCCCAGCAAGTTTTTAACGATCTGCACGGACTTACAAACATACTTGTTGCAGAGACAGGATACAAAGGTGTTGACTTAGAAGGTAAGCCAAGCTGGGTTCTTAATGATATTACATCTTATGAAGTTACAGAGGAAGGCATCTTCCATAAAATTAATAAAAAACCTCAGGAGTTTATTCTTAACGGCGAAGATGCTGAAGACGCTTACACAATTATGCTCAACTCGACTAAAAGAGACAGAGATATTAATAATAAAGATTTAAAACATTACGTAAACCTTCTAAAAAAAGAAAACCTTGATGAAGACTATAGACTTATGTACAACAAATACCTGCAGAGATTTTTCCATCCGTTTGTATGTGTTCTGCTTGCAATAATGGGGTGCCTGTTAGGTTTCAGTAAACCTAGAGAACAAAGGTTAATCGGGTTTACTATTGCAATTGGGTGTATATTTGTTTACTATATTACTCTGCCATTTTTTGACCTTCTGGCAGAAAAAGGTGTCTTACCGCCGCTCGTTACAGCAGCGTTTCCTCCTGTGGCATTTCTTTGCGCGATTATAGCTTTTTACAAATCAAAGGACTTATAATATGAAAAAACTTTTAATGCTTTTAGCAATTTGTGTATCTTTCGGTTCAGTGTCTGCTGCGCCTATTGACGTAACTTTTGACGATGGAATTTATCACATCATCTTAAGCGGCGATAAAATAAAAAAACAAATGCAGTTTATATCATCACCTTCTTTAATTACAAACAAAGAAGCGCACAATAAATCGTCATCTTTACTTACCATTAACACTGGTTATTTTGACCCTAAAAACCAGAAAACAATGTCTTATATAGTTAATGACACACAAACAATTGAAGACCCGATTTTTAACGAAGGTATGATGAACAATCCTGTTTTAAGACAAAACTTGAAAAAGATTTTAAACAGAACAGAGTTTAGAATTCTTGATTGCGACAGCAAATTAAAATACGAAATTGCCCAGCACGACTCCAAAGTTGATTTCTTATGTTCCGTTAAACACTCTGCGCAAGGCGGACCTCAGCTTTTACCAAACCTTCGGCTTGAAGAAGAATTTTTTATTGTAAAAGATAAAGAAGGTAATGTAATAAGAGAATCAGCTTCTGTTTTACACAAAACCGCAAGAACTTTAATTGGCTTAAAAACACTTGAAAAAGGCGCTCAGGAAGTACATATTTTTATAGTAACAAACGCGCACCCGATGGATATTTACGAAGCTCGTGATTTATGCTCAAGTTACGGATTAGACAGCGCAATGGCGTTTGACGGAGGAAGCTCTACTTCTTTTGATTATAAAAATATTCATGTTGTATCAACTCAAGAATCCGGTGACACAGGAAGAGCTTTAAAATCTTTCTTAATTATTAAGAAATAGTTTGTGTAAGCATTGAAATAAAATTATCGACTTGAGAAATTAACCCATCCAAAACATTACCTAAGTAATTTTGTTGGGCGTTGAACCTATCCATTTTTTGATCATATTCTTTTATCGCATTTTCATATTCTTCAAACGCAGCAATCAAATCAGGATTAGCATTAGGTGAATTTTTAAGAACATCAATCTCTTTTTGAAGTTTTAAAACATCCTGTTCAGACTCGTTAGCATCATAACTACTGTCTAAAAGACGATTTCCGTACCAGATACGTCCTTCTTCATCTGTAAATGTATAGTTTTCTCAGAGTTCTTTTGAAATAGTATTTCCGTCGTTGTCTCTGGTAATAACAGTATACAAATCAGGGTTCTTTAAATCATATATAAATTCTTCTGTTTTTTCTACATTACCATCTGCCGTGTAGTACACACTCTCTAGCCTTTGCCCTTTATCATTATTAGTATGTACACGACGTGTTCCGTCTCCAAAAGTTGAATCAAAAGTCAAGCCTCCATGTTCATTATGAATAACTTTTTGCTCTTCTTTCAAATTTCCATTACCGTCAGTAAAGATATATGTATAATTTCCGTCAGCATAGTGTATTGTTTCCTGAATTTGCTCTAATTTACCGTTTTCATAAGTATAATATTTATCCCTAAAACTTTCATCCTCATTAACAACATGTTCGTGGGAAATTCTTCCTGAACTGTCATATTCCGTACTTTTCAATAGTTTTCCGGTTTTGTCATATTCGTTTATAATATAACTTCCGTCATCATTTTTTACAGTCTCAATTTTTGTATTAATTTGTTCAATATCATCACTTTTCTTTACAATTTGCTTAACAATTTACAGAAACATAAAAAAATACCGGAACAAATGTTCCGGTATTTTTATTTACAATAAATGTCAAACTACTTGATTTCAACAGTAGCGCCAGCTGCTTCAAGCTGTTTCTTGATAGCTTCAGCTTCGTCTTTTTTAACGCCTTCTTTAACAGCTTTAGGAGCGCCATCAACTAAATCTTTAGCTTCTTTCAAGCCAAGACCAGTGATACCTCTAACTTCTTTAAGAACAGCGATTTTCTTATCAGCTGGAACAGAAGCTAAGATTACGTTTACTTCAGCATCAGCATCTTCAGCAGGTGCAGCAGCTGCAGCAGGAGCAGCAGCAACAGCTACAGGAGCAGCTGCAGATACGCCGAATTTTTCTTCCATAGCTTTTACTAATTCAGCAGCTTCTAATAAAGTTAATTTTTCAATTGATTCTAAAATAGATTC
>CAPQCU010000036.1 GCA_948684385.1 uncultured bacterium | reverse complement strand
TTTTCCATGTAAAACATATCCTTATATCTAATATATTCCACATGTACATAATTTATAACACTTTTTTAAATAATTGTTACAAATATTTACGTCTAAATATTCAGCTTATATCCGCCGCCATAAATTGTTTCTATATATTTTTTGCCGTCAGAAATTTTATCAATCTTGCTTCTTAAATGCCTTATATGAACGCGTATAGTCTCAACATTGTCATCCGGATCATACCCCCAGATGTCTTTCAGAAGCCTTGCTCCGGACACCATGTTTCCGTGGTTTTGGAAAAGCAGGTTAAAAATATCAAACTCAATCGGAGTAAGTTTTTGGATTTTCTCATTAATTTGCACGCTGTATGACTCAGGCAGAAGCGTAACTTCTTTGTAAGTTAAAAGTTCACGTACAGCAGAAGATTTCGGGATTTGATTCGTACGTTTTAATAGCGCACGGACACGCATAAGAAGTTCATCCGGCTCAAAAGGTTTCGTAAGATAATCATCCACCCCGATATCAAATCCTTCAGCTTTGTTGTTAAGTTCAGAGAGCGCAGTTAGCATAATAATCGGCAGCTCAGCAAGTTCCTGAGACTGGCGAATTCTCCTTGCAACCGTATAACCATCAACTTCAGGCATCATAACATCCAAAATAACAAGCGCGGGCTCTTCCTGTTTTGCTTTTGCAAACCCTTCAACCCCGTTAAATGCCTGAATAACTTCAAATCCCTGAAGCTCAAGGTTAACTTTAATAAGTTCATTTATTGCAGTATCATCGTCAACAACAAGAATCTTAGTCATTTGCAAACACACCTTCCAATTCATCTTCTTCGGCTTCAATCAAAAGCTTATCAGGAATTTGCTTGCTTGTGCTTATTCCAAAATCGCGCAAAGCCTCAACCTGAGAAAATAAACTCGGTTTGTTTTTATTACCGCGTCTAAACCTGTTAATGGTTGTATTTAGCTTTTTACCGACATCATCAAAGCGTTTCTGAACATCAATCAAATCTTCGCAAAACTGAACAAAAGTTTCGTACAAATTTGTACCTGCATTTACAATTTGGTTAATGCTTTCTTTCTGTTTTTGCTGCGCCATAAGCTGATTAACAAGCCTTATTGTTGCAAGCAGAGAAGAAGTTCCGACGATAATAATATTTGCTCTGTAAGCACTGTTTATTAAGTCATAGTCTTCATACAAGAGGTTAACAGAAGTTTCAACCGGCATGTACATCAATACAAAATCAGGCTGTGACAAATCACCGGCGCTCTGGTAATTTTTGTTTGCTAAATCGGTAATTCTCTTTTTGACTTCGCTCTTAAACTCTTTAAGCTTGGCCTCGTCTTTAACATATTCAAGATAGCTTGTTAAAGTAACTTTCGAATCAATAATCAAATGATGATTATTCGGCAGATTAATCACGACATCCGGTCTTACAATATGTTCTTCGTTGTCTCTAAGATTGGCAGAAGTTGTCACCAGCTGTTTTGCATAATGAATACCTTCAACCATTCCGCAGGACTGCAGAATGGTATCCAGCAAATCTTCACCATAAGAACCTTTAACATTCTGGTTTTTAGTCAAAGCTTCAACAAGGTTTTTGGCTTCCTGTTCAATAATCTTATTATTTTTTTCTAAATTTCCGATTTGTTCAACAATTTTAGTAGTATTTTCAACCCCTGCAAGATTAAATCTCTCAACTTTAGCTTTAAACTCACCCAGCTCTTTTGTGAGCGGGAGTATTTTTTCTTCTAAAGTCTCGCGATTTTGTTTTCTTAAGTCTTCCTGCTCATTTTTAATTGTTTCATTTGCAAGCTGAACAAAATCGCGTTTAATAATTTCCTGCAGCTCTTCAATGGACTTAGTTTTAGCATTCAAAGTTATTACCTCTTCTTTTAGCGAAAGGATTTTTTTTGAATACATAATATAAGTAACGCCTGAAGCAATAACTGCACCCAGAATAAACGCCGCTAAAATTGTCATAAAACCTCCGGATTATCTTCTGCTTTGAAGCTTAGCAAGCAGTCTCAAGATTTCTAAGTACAGCCAAACAATAGTAACCATAAGCCCGAAAGCGCCGTACCATTCCATATCTTTTGGAAGCATGTTTTGAGCACCGCGTTCAATAAAATCAAAATCGATAATCAAGTTCAAAGCTGCAATAACTACAATCACGGCTGTTACAACAATTCCTGCTGTTGAAGAAGAGTTAATAAGCGGAACATGAAGTCCGAAGAAACTTCCGATAAAGTTAACAAGATAAACAACCGCAATAGAAGCTGTAGTAATAAAAATCACACTTCTAAACTTGTCTGTACATCTTATAACATTCGCTCTGTATAAAATAAGCATAGAAAACAAAGCCGCAAAAGTTCCTGCAACCGCTTGAGAAACAATGCCCGGCATGGAAGCTTCAAAAGTTGCTGAAACTCCGCCTAAGAACATGCCTTCACACACTGCGTAAACAGGAATTAAAGCTTTCATTCTAGTAAATGCAATAACAAGCCCGAGAATAAAACCTAAAATAAGCCCTGCACCTGTTAAAGTCATCGCTAAGTCTGTGTAGCCTAAAGTAAATCTTGACCACGTAAACGCTGCTGCAGCAAAAAGCAATGCGCCTAAAAACGCAGTCACCTGAAGTGTTCCGTTTACTGTCATCGGTTCACCCTGCAAAACTCTTTCCTGTTCTGAAAATTTATCATTTAAAACCGGATTTGCCATATTATACTCCTCCCTTTTTATTTTTCCTAAAACATTATAGCACAAATTATGATAAGATATTTATATGCAAAGAACATTTTTTAAATATTTTAACAAGAATAAGACCGCTTTTATAAAGTATTCTTTTTTATCTTTAATTGTAGGTATTTTAGAGCTTTTCGGAGTTGCGCTTACTTATCCTTTTATAATAAAACTCCTTGATAAAGAGTCAGGCAGCACATCTTTATTGTTAGGAATTGCAATCATCGTTCTTTTTCTTGCAAAAAATATTTTTATGATATTCTACACATTTTTGCAATCAAAATTTATTAAAAACATTGAAGCAGAAATTAATCTAAGTTTTATGAAATATTTTCTATCTTCAAGTTACGAAAAAACTTCAAAAATCCCGCTTGCAAAAAAAGAAAACATTCTCGGATTTCTTATACCGAATGTAATAAGTAACTACATCTTGAGACTCTTAAATCTTAATGTAAACTTCTTTATTTTCGGATTAATTTCCCTATTCTTAGTAATAAAATTTCCAATCGCAACTGCAATTACGACACTTTTTGCGTTCGCACTTATAGCAATTCAAAACCTTATGTTTAAACCCAAGCTTAAAAATATTGCAGAAAGACAAAGCTCCGCTTCAGTACTCTACAACCAGCGTTCAAACGAAGTTGTCTTAAACATAAAAGGAGTAAAAGTTTCAGGAAACGAAAAATTCTTTTTTGAAAACTACAAAAATGCGATTTACAAATTCTTTAAAATCGGTCAGGAGACTTTGTTTTACAACACAATTCCACCTTACGTCACAGAACCTTTTATAATAATATTGCTTTTTGTTCTGCTATCTGTAATTTCTATAGAAAACATAAGCGAACCTGAAAAGCTGGTTGCATCATTTGCCGTAATAGTATCTGCCATTTTTCGTTTGGCACCTACCATTTCGAGAATTCAGGTTAACTTAAACGGTATAAACATCGCAAAACCGATTGTTAAGGAATTTTTATCTCTTTGTGAAAGCTTTGACATAAAAAATACACCGGAGCTTAAAGTTCAGGAATTTTATAGATTTAAAGACTCTATTGAACTTAAAAACATAAACTACGGATATGAAACAGGAAAACCGGTTTTAAAGAATATCAACCTAAAAATCAAAAGGGGTGAGTTTATAGGAATAGCAGGAGTTTCCGGAGCCGGAAAAACAACTCTTGTAGATATCATTTCAGGATTGTTGACACCTCAGTGTGGAGAAATTTTAATTGACGGAAATGCCGACAATAAACCTTTAAAAATCGGGTATATTCCGCAGGAGCTTAGCTTAATTAACGGCAGCATCAAAGATAACATAACTTTCGGAGCTCAAGACTATGACGAAGAGCGTGTCATAAGCGCGCTTAAAAAAGCACAGCTTTATGATTTCATAATCAAAAATTATCCGGAAGGAATAGATGCCAACCCGTTTGTTGATTCGACAGGTTTTTCGCAAGGTCAAAAGCAGCGTATTGCAATAGCGAGAGCTCTTTATTCCGACCCTGATATTTTGATTTTAGACGAAGCAACTTCTTCTCTCGATTTAAAAACAGAAGATGAGATTTGTAATGTTTTAAACTCTTTAAAAGGCGAAAAAACAATAATCGCAATTGCTCACAGGCTTTCAACAATCAAGACTGCTGACAGGATTGTATTTATGAAAAACGCTGAGATAGAAGATATCGCAGCGTTTGAAGAACTTGTTTCTAAAAATTCCGACTTTAAAGAGCTTGTTGACTTATCTCAAATAAATCGAACTTGATCCATAAGTTTTGTAATTTTTTCTTTAAACTCACGATCAATTGGAGAAGAAGTGTAACCTTCTAATCTTGCTGACTCTTCACGTTGAATAAACTCTTTTTCCAACATCGCTAATTTTCTCATTGCAATATTCATGCCAACCTCCTAAAAAAATCTTACCTATTATTTAACCTTCATATATATAAAGTCAATTTTTTTAGAAAAATTGCGCTTTTGTAAAGAAATGTTAAAGAGTATTACACACTACTTGTAAGCCCAAAACCAGCCCAATACATTTACCCCCAGATAACTTTTTCAATAAGTTCAATTTCATAACCGTCAGGATCTGCTATAAACGCTATCTTCGTGCCCTTACCGTTCAAATCAAACGGAGGATAGAGATACTCGTAACCGAGCTTTGCTATTTTTGCAGTAAAAGCATCAAGAGATTCAACCGAAAACGCGAAATGACCAAAGCCTGAACCAATATTATATCCACATTCCGGTATATCGTCATTAACCGTAAGCTCTATTTGACAAGTATTATCCTCATCTGTCAAAAAATAAAGCCAGCAGTCTTCAAGACGCTTTTTGTGGTCAAACTTCATGTTCAGAACTTCTGTGTAAAATTTCAAAGATTCTTCAATGTTTTTAACCCTAATCATTGTATGTAAAAATTTCATTTTTTCCCCCTTCGTGTTATTATAATTTTATTATGAAACATGAATTTACGCAAAGAGTTTATTACGCAGATACCGACGCTTATGGTGTTGTGTGGCACGGAGCTTATTTAAGATGGATGGAACAGGGCAGAGTCGAGCTATGCGACAAACTTGGTCTGGACTTAGTCGAGTTAAAAAAGAATGATATCGCAATTCCTGTTACTAACATGAATGTCAGATACAAATCTTCTGCGAAATTGGACGACAGAGTAGTTATTGAGACTTGTATCAAAGAACTTACTCCTATAAGAATAACATTCGGTCAAAAAATAAGAAACGCACAAACCGGCGCTTTGCATATTATAGCAGAGTTTGAGACAGTTGCTGTGAACAATGAAGGCAGGTTGTACAGAGAAATGCCTGAAGTTTTAAAATCAAAACTTGAAAAGGGTTTGTTATGCCGAGACTAAACAAATACATCGCATCGACCGGTATCTGTTCGAGGAGAAAAGCGGATGAACTTATCTTAGAAGGCAGAGTTAAGGTTAATGACAAAGTTATTGATATGCTGGGCTTTCACGTACGCGAGAAAGATAAAGTGTACATAGACGGCAAGCTTGTTAAACCTCAAAAACTTGAATACTACAAGTTTTACAAGCCTGCAGGATTTATTACGACAGCTGATGATGAGAAGAACCGTAAAACAATTTACGATATAATTCCTCAAGAACTTCATCACCTAAAACCCGTAGGCAGGCTGGATAAAGATTCCACCGGACTTATTATCCTGACAAATGACGGGGAGTTTATTAACGAAATGACACACCCGTCAATTAAAGTTCCGAAAGTTTATCTTGTGCACATAAACGGTAAATTTACTCCCGAACACGCAGAAAAAATGCTTAACGGTATAAAAATTGAGACTGATACAGGTGAAAAGAGAATAGCTTATGCAGAAACTTTACCTTTAGAAATCACTTCAAAATCTTCTGCTATTCAGGTCGTACTTTATCAGGGCATTAACCGCCAGATTAGAAAAATGTTTGCAAAACTCGGGTTTGAAGTTGAAAGCTTGAAACGCACACAGCACGCAACAGTTACAATTGAAGGCTTAAGACGCGGTGATATCAAAGCTATTAAGCCCAAACAGGTAAAAGAGCTTAAAAACTATATCGCAAAAATTAAGAGGGAATATGCTAAAAGTTGCGATAACGGGTAATATTGCTTCCGGAAAATCTCTGGTAGAAAAAATTATTGCCGAAAGTTTTCCTGTTTATGATGCTGATAAAATTGCACATAAGTTTTTAGGTAATGTTGATAGAAAAGCTCTGGGTGCAAAAGTTTTTAGAGATCCAAAAGCAAGAAAAGAGCTGGAAGAGTTCATTCATCCGAAAGTCAAAGAAGAGATTCTGGAAATTTTTCAAAAAGAAGAAAAAATCGTTTTCATCTCCATTCCGCTTCTGTTTGAAACAGGATTTGATGAAATGTTTGATAAAATTATTTTTGTTGCTGCAGATGAAAACTTACGCCTTGATAGGCTTATGAAGCGTAATAACTTAACAAAAGAAGAAGCTTTGTTAAGAATAAACGCACAAATACCACAGGAAGAAAAAATCAAAAAATCAGATTTTGTTATTGATAATAATTCCGACTTAGAAAATCTCGAAAAACAGACATCAATACTTATTACAAAGCTTTTGAGCCTTGTATAGTTCAAATACGCTCAGCACAAAGAACAAGCCGAACACTGCAAGATAAGAATGGCTTGAGTAGACCTGAACATTTCCGATTTTTTCCGGCGGGAATAGATTTAACAAAAATCCCATTACAGTTCCCAGAAACCCAACCATCATAAAGAAGCAGAAATTCATTATGCTAACAGCCGTACTTGAAACCATCTTTCTGTTTGTAAGATGCAGAACAGGCACAAGCAGAGAAGTTAAGCTTGCATTTGCAGCTAAGATACAGAAAATCAAAGCTATCCAGTCTGTTCTTATGTTAAAAATAAGCAGAATACAAATAGTTAGCAAAGATAAAAAAGTTATTAAAGCCGCATTTTTTAAGAACATAACCCTGTGGTTGTGACAAATTTTGCACATAGAAGCATTCACAATATTAAATACAGCCGCAATTACAGCCATAATTGAAAGCACTATTGCAGCTTTAGCCGAGCTCATCAGGCAAAAATCTTCCAGGAATTTTTTGCCGATAATAGTCTGAATAGCGTAAGAAATCCCAAAATTACAGCAAGCAAAACTAAACAAATTTCGATTGTGGCGTTTATGCAGCACAAGCCTGAAAGGCAGAGTCCTGAGCTTAACCTGTTTATTAACTTCCGGCTTCTTAATCCTGGAAGATAAAAGCGCAAACACTACAACTCCAAGAATAATTACTCCCGCTAAAATCACAAGAATTTCCCGCCAGCTCATATAGCGCATAGCAAAAACAAAAGGCGCATTTGCCGCAATTCCTCCGGTATACCCGATAAAGAGCATTACAGAAATCGCAAGCCCGAAGTTTTTATCTGAGAAAAGCCCGCGAAGCTCTCTGATTAAGCTTAAATAAAAAGTACTTCCTCCAAGCCCGACCAGCGCTCTTGAAAAATACATAAGGGGCAGATTTGAAGAAATCGGGAAAAGCAAAGCACCAATACCAAGGATTATACCTCCTGTAAGCATTACTCTAAGTCCGCCGTATCTGTCAACAAGAACTCCGATTACAAGCTGGTTAAAAGCATAGATATACATAAATATTGCACCAAAAGCAGTGATATAAGGCGCACTTACGTTAAGCTCGTGCTGCAGTAAGTCAAAAACAGCACCCGGAATCGCTATTCTTTGAAAATTAGCAAAGAAATAAAAAAACGCTCCCAACAATATTAGTGTAAAAAGTATACCCTTGTTTTTCATACCAATGATTAATTTACTGCTAATAAAGGCTGGTGTCAATCAGAATTACTACCCTTCTGAATAATCCAAAGCTAGTAAACTCAAACCCAAACCCAATATATTTACCCCCATTTACCCCTATTTCCCCCCCTCAGTAGGATACTAAGCTTGTAGCCTCAAATCCAACCCATTACATTTACCCCCCCCCAAGAAAAAGGGAACCCTTTGCAGAATTCCCATGGTTGTTTTTT
>CAPQCU010000035.1 GCA_948684385.1 uncultured bacterium | reverse complement strand
AGTTTCGTTGTTTGTCACAACTTTTCTAGTTTCAGCTATTCTGTTTTCAATGTTCGACTATCTTATATCTCCAACGATAACCCCTATCGGTACTATCTATCAGAGTTAGGGGAATATCCCCAGTTAACCTACTCACACTATTTATATTCTTTTGTAGATAACTTTTTAATCCTTTAATAAAACTTTCGTTTTTAGATAAAATTCTAAGTATCTGGTTTTAATTAAAGTGCTTTGGGCTTTCACTCTTTCGTGCGCCCTGCACATCCACTATATTAACTCTAAAAAAATTAGATTTCAAGTGTTTTATTTTATTTTCTTCACATTTTGTTACAAATGCCCGAATCGCTGATTACACAAGACTATTTAAGCAAAAAAAGAACAGGCCATAAAGCCTGTCCTTTTTATTACGTAAAATTTACTATTTTATATTTGAGAATGTCCATGCATCAAATGTTGGAGCTTCTGTTATTTTCATTTCTTGTTTTTCTTCTCCTGAACAATCACCGTCATGAGCAATTGGTTTATACAATCTGTTGTAATACTCAATTACCATTCTGTCAGAATTGAAATAACCTTCAGATGTTCTAATCGCTTGACGCATTAATCTTGCCCATTCCATTTTGTTTTCATAGTATGTTGGAATAATTTGTTCTTCAATAATATTCATCAAGCACTTATGATCTTTCCAGTGTCTTTCTTCCCATGACATTTCGTCATCAATTTCAGGATATTCTATTGCGTAACCGTTGATTCCGCTAAATGTACCTTCTACAGTCCATCCGTCAAAAATTGACAAGTGTAATGTTCCGTTCATATTAGCTGACATACCTGATGTACCTGAAGCTTCAAACGGTCTTAACGGAGTGTTTAGCCAAATATCAGAACCGCGTTTTAGCATGCCTGACAATTGAAGCTCATAACCAGGAAGAACTACTACATTTTTCAATGAGTGAGAACGATTTAATAATTTATTAAACATTTCTTTGCCCATAACATCATCCGGGTGGAATTTACCTGCAAAGATAATTTGAACTTTATTTTCATCTAAAAGTTTGCCGATTCTGTCTTTATCCATAAGGATTAACCATGCACGTTTGTAGTCTGCAAATCTTCTTGCCCAAGTAATAGTTAAAACGTCAGGATCAAATCTCTTACCTGCAACATTGGCTATATATTTAAACAATTCGGCTTTCATTTCTCGTTTAACATCTAACAAGCCTTGAGGATTGTTTTTAACAGCAGCAATTCTCTCATCTTGCCAGTATTCAAGATTAACAGCATTAGTAATTGCACGAATAGGGCATCTGCCTTCTACCCATTCCCACATTTTGTTAGCAACTAAGCCGTGTAACTGAGATACCGCGTTTGCAATTCTTGACATTCTTAATGCCGCAACTGTTAGTGAGAAGTTTTCGCCACCTAAGTTAACAGCAGTTTCACGTGAAGCTCCTGCAAAGAATCCGCCTTCAAGTAATGTATCTACCCAGTGAACTTCATTACCTGCGGCAACAGGAGTGTGGGTTGTAAATACTGTACGGCGTTTTACTTCGTTTAAATCACCATTATATTGTCTTAATAATTCAAAGGCTGCCGGAAGAGCATGACCTTCGTTCATGTGAATTACATCAAAATTGTAACCTGCTTGTTGTAAGATTCTTACACCAGCAACACCCAAAACTGTTTCTTGAGCAATTCTTATTTTTTCATTACCGTCATATAATCTGTGTGAAATGCTTCTTGCCCAATCACTGTTTCCTTCAATATCTGTTGTTAATAAGTAAACAGGGCATGTTCCGAACAATTCAGGACGTACTAAATATGCTTTTACTTTAACTCTTTCTCCGAAAATATCTACTTCTGTTTGAACATCTGTATCTGTTAAGAAATCATAATATTTTCTGATATATGCAACTTCAACATTGCCTGTATGATCAATTCGTTGGTCATAATAACCGTAAGACCATAACATTGTAACACCTACCATAGGCATTTGCAGATATCCTGCTGATAACATGTGTGAACCGGCAAGGAATCCTAAACCTCCGGAATAAGTGCTCAAAGATTGATCCATAGCTATTTCCATCGAAAAATACGCTACATTTGGTAATGCCATAACTAACCTCTCTTCTCTTATAACTTTTATTTACTAAATTTTTCATGTACACAAACTTGTGCTTCTACATTTTAACATATAATTTTATAATTGACAACAGATTAAATATTCTGATTTGAAATCTTTTCTAAGAATTTTTTCAAAGCAATTTTTACATGAGCATAATTCAAACCGCCCTGCATATAGGCTACATACGGCGCTCTCATCGGGCCGTCTGCTGATAATTCTATCGTAGAGCCTTCAATAAAAGTTCCGCCTGCCATAATTACTTTATCTTCATACCCGGGGATGTATTCAGGTATCGGAGTTACATATCCGTTAACAGGTGATAATGATTGAATTGTTCTGCAAAACTCTTCTAACGGTTCCGGAGCCCCAAATGTAATGTTTTGAATTATATCGGTTCTTTTTTCGTTATATTTAGGAGAAGAATCATATCCGATTTCATCAAAAATCTTAGAAGCAAGTACTGCCCCCTTAACTGCATCACAAACAACAGACGGCGCCATAAACAAACCTTGAAACATTAATCTGTGCTGATTAAACATTGCTCCGCCTTCTGAGCCGATACCCGGAGCGGTTAATCTGATTGCAGAACGCTCAACATATAATTCTTTACCCGCAATATATCCGCCGGCTTCAACAATACCTCCGCCAGCATTTTTAATTAATGAACCAGCCATTAAGTCTGCTCCGACTTCTAACGGTTCTTTCTTATCAACAAATTCCCCGTAACAATTATCTACAAAACAAATGCAATTCGGATTCTTAGATTTAACAATCTTACAAATTTTTTCAATAGTATCAATTGTTAAAGACTTACGGGTTGAATACCCTTTTGAACGCTGAATCAAAACCATTGTTACGGTTTCATCAACCATTTGCTCCAATCGTTCAAAATCAATATCAGTGTTATCTATTAATGGAACTTCATCATATAAAACGCCGTTACCGATTAAAGAGGCTCTCTTTGTTTCATCATCCCCCATTGTTCCGATAACTTCCTGCATTGTATCATACGGAGTTCCTGCAACAGATAATAACTTATCTCCGTATTTTAAGTTCCCAAATAATGCACAAGCCAATGTATGAGTACCTGAAGCAAAATGGATTCTGACAAGCGCTTTTTCGGCTTTAAAAACTTGCGCAAAAACCTTATCCAAAACTTCTCGCCCTAAATCATCATGCCCGTAACCAGAAACAGTATAAAAATGTTCGGGTGCAACTTTGTTATCTATAAACGCATCAAGAACTTTTTCCTGATTATAATCTCTAATATCTTCTATAATTTCAAATTGTTCTCTTAAATCGATTTCTGCTTGCTTAATAATATTATTATCCATATCCCTATTCCTTCTATATTACTCATAATATTACAAGCAGAGGTAAACAACAAGAGGGGGAAAATAAATTACCCTATCCCACAAGTGGGATAGGGTAGGGTGAGGATTTTACCCCCGACAAGGGAATGACAGAAATTTAACATGCCTTTAAAATTTCTGTATGAAAAAAGTCTTAGCAATCATTACACTGTTAATAACAATGCTAAATCTGCCGGTTATTGCTGACCAATACAGTTTACATACGTCTGACAGCAACTATACAAAAAATTTTAACACCGAAGAAAGCGAGAGAATTCTTTTTATAATGGATTTTTCAAACAGTATGTCCGAACCCCTTGAAGGTTCAACAAAACTTAACCTGATGCTTAAGACAATGAAAGAAATTCTACCTAAAATTAATCCTAATACATGGGTCGGGTTAAGAATATACGGACACAGAATGGGCTTCACGCCAATGGAAGCTTGCAGAGCTTCTACCCTTGTTAGTCCCATTTTAAAAAACAACACTCCGTATATAGAACAATCTCTTGCAAAAGCAAAACCTCGCGGAATGACTCCGATTACATATTCTCTTAAGCAGGCTATAAAATATGATTTTATGGGTTTTAACGGTAAAAAACATATTATCCTGCTAACTGACGGCGGAGAAAACTGTGACGAAAGCCCTTGCACATTTGTTATGAATTTGATAAGAGTAAGACGTGATGTATCTATTGATGTTATAGCTTTTAACATAAAAGACACAGATGATTTAGAACAGCTTGAATGTACTGCTCTTGTTACAAGCGGGAAATTTTATAACGCACAAACAGCAGCGGAACTTCTAAACGGATTCAACAACAGCATAGAAAGCGCTAAAAATGTTGAAGCAAAAATAGTTTTACCTAATTAAAAACGGTCGGGAAATATTCTCCGACCGTTTAATTGTTTATTATTTACATAACCCTGCGGCTTTATACAGTTCATTAGCCTGAGCGAAAGTAATTTGTCCTCGTTGAAGTAATGTATCAATAGCTTCTTTACTTAATGTTTTTGAATTTGCAATACCATTACCGGATTTATTTACATTAGTAATCAAGGCTTTTAATTTGTTATATGTTGAACCTGAAACAGATTTTTCAAAAATATAATCTGCAAAATTTGTATTCATTTCATCACCGGTTGTCGCCCAATAACCAATTACTGAATTAACTTTTAAAAGTTTTTGATAATAAAGATTTTTTTGCTGTTCGTTCAACTTTGAATACATCTTCTTCATTTTATCAACATCCAAAGATGAATTAAATTTACCACTTGCTACATGTATATAATCAGCTTTTCTTAAAAATTTATCTATTGTTGCTGGAGTTAAATCTTCAAGATTATTAATAATAACCTCACTTAATGAATCGCTATCATAAGCTTTTGCATCCAACACTTTGGATAATACCTCATTTACCAATTTCGGAGTAACAGGTTTTCCATTAAACTCATTAGCTATTGACTTAAAGAATGCTTCTTGTTCTGGAGTAAAACCATGATCACAAGCGTAAGGATATAAATTATCTGCTAATTTATATGAATCAAAGCCTTTATTTACACAGCGACCTAAAGTATAATCATAATCACGTCCCTCAAAATAAATCTGATACCTATCTTTAGAACTTTCTGTTGTTTTAGTGGTTTCTGCAACTTGAGCAGGTTTTGACGCTACAGGTTTAGTTGTATTTTCAGCAATAGATTGAGCTTTAGCACTGTTAATTGCATTCGAAGCTACAGACGACATACCAATAGCTACCCCTCCAGAAACTGCCGTATTAGATGCTTTTTTAGTAGCAGGTTGAGCTTTTTTAGTGTCTGAACCACCTGCTATATAATTCCAGCCATCTCTAAATGAAGCTTTGGCTTTATCCCATAATGATTTTTCTTCATTTTCCTGAGGTTTTGGCTTAGCCTGAGGTTTTCCACTTGATAAAACACCTACTTTGAAATTTAAAGTAGCTTGAGAAGATTTATTCTTATCATGTTTGACATGAACTTGAGCGCCAACACCGGCTCCAAAATATTTTGCACTGTCAATTTTATAACCGTCAGGTAAGTTTTCTGAAGCATCAGCTGCCAAGGTTCCTTTTTTAGCCATTTGAGAAGCTAATAAAATATCTTTTTTACTCAATCCGGCTTGTCCGTCATTATTTGCAAAAGCTTCAAAAACAGTATTTTGATAAGCTGTCATTTTAATCTCAGAAGCTTTCTGCCAAGTTTTTGCATTATCTTTAGAAAAAAGCAGAACGCCATCATCTCTTACGGCATAAATTCCACCATTATTTTCAAATGATGTTCCTTTTTCCATTTTTAAAGTTTTTGTTTTTCCTGCAATTTTTACATTAACATTCACAAAATTTGTACTCATAACCAATACTCCATTTCCCTTATATATCACTTATATACATATAAAGTATTTTTGAAATAAAATATTGCTTTTGTACACAAAAACAACTTAACAAAACTTAATAATACTAAAATCTAAGCAGCTAAAACGGCTCAATATCAAGGGGTTTTACAATGAGCCTTGTACATTCTCTGAGAGCATTGTCAATATTTGAGATATAAGAATTATCGGCAAAATTTCCAAAATGATTTTTATAACCCCAAATTTCTGTCCAAATTCAGATATTCAACAACAGAAAGAATATAATCCAACTCTTGATAAATACTATAGTAATTATCAGGGTTAAGCAATGTTTTTTTGAAAGGAACTTCAAAAAAGTCTTTTTCTGTCGGAATAAACAAATATACATATCCATTCATAAATGCGGTACTAATAAGTTCCTTACATCCATACAAACGTTGTAAACCCTCGATTTTTTCCATAAAAGATGTCGTTAAAATATATCTTGATTCAATTTGGTCAGTAGCATAAATCTTTCGTCCCTTCATAAACTCTACCGATTCAAGTTCGACAGCCCCCATACTACGCCCCTTGGTCACATTATTACCAATAACAGTCTTTCCTGAAAAGCGTTTTTTCATTTGAATTTTAACAATTAACCCGTGAAAATCTGTTACTGTATGACGATTTTTCCCTGAACCTTCAGTATGTTCTAAAACAGTTTCACTAATAACAAAATTACATTCTTTATGTATTCCTATAACAATATCATCATCAGTTTTTCGTGAAAAACTAGGGAATAAACCAGCTTCTCTAATTTCGTCCTGTGTAATAATATTCTTTTGTCCTGAGAAATACATATTACCATATAAAGTCAAGACCTTTGATGTGACTTTTGCCTTCAATTTCTTCATAAATTTCGATTGTACAAAGTAACAATACGCAGAACAAAGAACAGCAATAATCAAACATACTGCACAAACCAGCCTTAAAATTTCAATTTCTGAGAAGAAACAACAAATAAAACAAACCACAAGACAGATTAAAGCTATAACCATTATAATTTCAAAAGGTTTTAACTTTTTATTTAAGCTGATTCGCTCTGCTTCAAAATCTGATAACAACGGCTCAATCTTTTCTTTATAAAATCCATTAAACTCTTCTTTTGAAATTTCTGCCATAAAATATTGCCTCCCCTAATCAACAGAGAAAATCTCGCGAATATCATCCATTGTAAGAGATTTGGTGATATTTCTGTCAACAGAAATTACGCTGTCAACAAGATTTCTCTTGATTGTTTTAAGTTTTTGAATCTTTTCTTCAACAGTATTTTTAGTAATAAGCCTGTATACAAATACTTTCTTAGTTTGTCCGATACGATAAGCACGGTCTGTAGCCTGATCTTCAACCGCAGGGTTCCACCAAGGGTCGTAATGGATAACATAATCCGCACCTGTTAAGTTCAAACCTGTACCGCCCGCTTTCAAACTTATCAAGAAAATCGGTATTGTAGGATCGTTATTGAATCTTTCAACAGCACCCTGACGATCTTTTGTTTTACCTGTAAGATATTCATACTTAATACCCGATTTATCAAGCCAAGCTTTTACTATATCCAACATGTCCACAAACTGACTGAATAACAAAATACGGTGTTTTTCTGAAATAATTTCTTCAAGCATAACTTTAAGTTTTTCAAATTTACCTGAAGATATAACATTTTTAACGTTATTTTTATCATACAATCTCGGGTGACAGCAAATCTGACGCATACGAAGAAGCGCAGAGAAAATAGATAATCTGCTCTTTTCTAAGCCGTTTTGTTCAATAGACTTGAACAATTCTTCTTTAGTTGAATCAAGAACTTGTAAATAGAAATCTCTTTGATCATCAGTAAGTTCACAGTATGCAATATTTTCAACCTTATCAGGAAGATCTTTTGCAACATCTCGTTTCATACGGCGTAAGATGAACGGATAAATCTGTAATTTCAGACGTTTTTCAACAATCTTATCCTGACGTTCCATAATCGGATTAACATATCGGGAATTAAAATCTGCCATACTGAACAAGAATCCCGGCATCAAGAAGTCAAACACTGACCAAAGTTCTTCCAATTTGTTTTCAATAGGAGTACCTGATAAAGCTAACTTATGCTGTGAAGTCAACTGCTTAACAGCTTGCGCGGTTTGAGATGTAGCATTTTTAATATTTTGAGATTCATCAAGAATTACATATCTAAAATTGATATCCTTAAGTTTTGCAATATCACGTCTTAAAAGAGCATAACTTGTAATAACAACATCATATTCAGGAATTTTCTTAAAGAATTGTTTACGCTCACCGCCTTGTAATTTTAAACAAGAAAGAGTCGGCGCAAACTTCTGAATTTCAGATTCCCAGTTAAATACAACAGTAGTCGGAGCAATTACAAGAGTCGGCATCTGACCGTCTTCTTCTTTTGCCTTTTGAAGAACAGTTAAAGCCTGCAAGGTTTTACCAAGCCCCATATCATCAGCAAGGATACCGTTAAGACCGTATTTATACATAAACCACAGCCAGCCAAAACCTTTCATCTGGTATTCACGAAACTCAGCATTAATACCTTTAGGAAGCGATAAATCTTCTGAAGTTGAGAATGTTGACATTTGCTCCCAGAAAGTTTTGAATCTGTCACTCAATATTAATTCAACATTAAGGTTTTTAAGTTCGTTAATCAAACCTGCACGATAAGTTTTTACTGTAAAACGATTATCTGGGTTTCTGTAAACATCAAAAGAGTTAAATGAACGCATCATAGAGTAAATATTTTGAGCAGGATACTCTACAAAACCTAAACTTCTGATACGAGCATATTTTTCACCGCTTTGAATAGTATCATAAATTTCATCAAAATCTATAATTTCTTCCCCTGCCTGACCGTAAATACTTATATCAAAACTGTCAGGCTGTTCATCAGAAAAGTCAATTTTTGCACAAAGCTTAAACGGATTTTCCATAATTTTGAAAAATGACATATCGTCTTTTTCTTCAAATCTCCAACCCTCACCTGCCTGTTTCAGGTAATAATTATAAAAATCAATAGCGGTTTCTTTTTCCAATGCAAGGTTATTTGTCTGCATAGGAACAAACTTACATGCAAGAAGCATTGCATAAGCTTCATTTTCATGTTTTAAATTACGTTTTACCCAATAAATAATATCTTCATCAGGCTTTTTAACAGTAATATATTGAACTTTATCTGATGAGGTTTTTGAATACGGAACCTTCACTCCGTCATACTCAAAATCTAAAGAAGCTTTTAAAGATTGGTCATAATCAATTCCCATTGTAACAACATTAACAGGAGGGCGTTGTTCAAGCATTAATTTTGAAATCTTTTCATCAACAACAACATCCATAACCTCTTGAAGCTTCGGTAGATCTTCGTAAATAAATTTCCCGCCTTCAGAATCTTTTAACTCTGTAAAAGAAGATTTAATAATATTTTGCGGAACATTCTGCATTGCAACATTTGTAGGGAATATAATATTTTTATATCGACCCCATTTTAAATGTCTTGAAAAATATCTTACCTCTTCAAACGGATAAACATCGTCTTTATCAGGACGTTTCCACTCTAAAGAAAGCAATAATGTTCCCGCAACATTTGAAGTATTTACATATAAAACAAGTTTCCACTCTTCATCAGTGAACTTCAAGCGATCTTTTGTTTTTTCATCTAAAACTTCATCCGCTTTTGACAAAAGTGAAAACATCGGCCCGAATTTTGATATCGGAATATCATACCAGCCTGCTTTTTTATCTTGTCTTGAAATCTTTAACAACTGTTGGAAAATCAACAATTCAACTTTTTGCGAATTATTCAGTTCAAAATTCTTATCTTGTTTTTGAGCTTCAATAACAGCTTTTAAAATAGGTTCAATTTGACGAACAATCTTACCGGTTTCTCTTGAACGAACTAAAACTGAGAAGAAATTAGCTTTTCTTTTCGGATTAAAATGAAAAATATAACTTCCTACAGGTTCTTCTGTTAAAGCAGTATTTTCATCAGGAAAATCAAAACTCATACCGAATTTTGTTTCCAACCAGTCTTCATAAGCATGTTCATCAATTGCTTTTAATGCAACCGCAACCGAGTGTTTACACCATTCTTCCTTCAACGGACAATTACAGCGGGCTTCAACTTTATTCTTCTTAAAAATCAAGTCCGTATTATAATGTGCTTGGAAGTTACCTTTAACCTTACCCATATAGAAATTTTTCTCAGGGTAATTATCAAACACCATATCTTTCGTATGAAGTTCGTAACCTCTGCGCCAGCTGCCTGCACTTGCATGCTCTTTTATAAACTTGTAATTAAATTCTGTTGTTGTACTCATCCCAGCGAGTATATCTCTTTCTTTCTAAGGGACAATTCCTTATATAGACAAAAGTTACATCTATAAACCCTTAACTACACCAAGATTATACATGATAAAAATAAAAAAGGCAAGAGGGCAGGGATAAATATTTTTTTGCTGTTATTCGCCTTACTCACGATGGAAGCGTTACCATAAGAAAAAACGACTTATTGTGTAAGTCGTTGGAAAATCAATAGGAAAAAGGGAAAGGA
>CAPQCU010000034.1 GCA_948684385.1 uncultured bacterium | reverse complement strand
GTTCTATTTAGTTTTCTGATTGAGAATGTAACATAATGTCTATTTTGTTACATTTGGGAGAGTGATAGGATATAGGGTCGGTCTTGTGACAACAAGCTTAAAAAGGAGAAAAATATGCAAACAGTAGAACCGATTAGAAAAATAAGTGATATTGAAAAAGTTAAATCTTTGCTTAAACTCAAAAAGGAAAGAGATTATTTGCTTTTTGTTATGGGAATAAATTGCGGGCTTCGGATTTCAGACCTTTTAAAACTCAAAGTCTCGGATGTAAAAAACAAAACTTACATTGAAATCGTCGAACAAAAAACCGGAAAGAAAAGAAGATTGCTTTTGCGGGAAAATCTGATTAAGTTGATAAATAATTATATAAAAGACAAATCGGAGGAACAGTGGCTGTTTAAAAGCCAAAAAGGCAGCAAGGCTGTAACAAGAGTTCAGGCATATCGCATTATAAATTCGGTCTGTAAGAAAGCCGGTTTTGAAGAAAATTTCGGTACACACACGCTTAGAAAAACTTTCGGTTATCATTTATATCAAATGACGAAAGATGTTGCTCTTTTGCAAAATATATTCAATCATTCTTCTCCATCTATTACAATGCGTTATATAGGTGTAAATCAGGATATGATTGACCTTGAGCTGCAACGCTTCTTTTTGTAATGTTACGATTTGTAACAATTTTTCAAAAACCTTAAAGTTTTCAAAAAAAATGCCGTTATATATAGTATAAAATGAAAAAAATGTAACAAAATAGACATTGTGTAACATTTTCTAATCTGAATAAGGAAAAAAAGGAGAACCGCATTATGGGTATGTCAGCATCACAAGCAAGATTGTTATCTTTAAAAGCAAGACAATCAAACTTAGAATATCAAGGTCAACAAATAAATCAGGCAAGAGCAATTTTGTCACAGCAATGCACAGCATTGTATAATAGCTTGCTGTCAATGACTGTACCAACTCCGCCTTCCACTACAGATTACACAAAAGTTCAATACAAAGGACAGCAAGGTGCCACAAAATTCACCATAGGCACAGTAACTCCTGAAAGCGGAGGTACTTATAATGTTGAAATGAAATATGAAAGAAACGGTAATTCCATAAAAGGCGGAAGCTATATGGAAGTAAATACTTATGTAGAGCCAGAATTTTTAACCGGTCAAGCTGTAAACCAAAAAACAGAAGTTATTCAATATATTAAACGAGGCGACGAAGTTCAAAATTCAGAAATTACTAATGGAACATATAATAACAGCACAAAGGTAATGCACTCGGTTACATCTGCTCAAAGCGGTGTTAACGACTACTATTATATGGACAAAAGCGGCAAAGGTTTTGTGAAAGCAAATAGCTTCAATGATGCAAAGTCCAAAGGACAAGGCGGGGTCGTCTACACAGCAACAACCATCGGAGATATAAAAAGCAAAAATCCGGATTATAACTTTGATGTTGGCGGTGAAGATTTCGTTTACAATCCGAATGAAAGCGGTGAATATACCAGCGGAGGCATGACTGCTGCAGAATTCAATAACAATGAATTTTATAAAGCAGATGGCACAAGAATTACATTAGATATGTGCGACGAAGTAACCGGCAGCGATGGCAAAAAATATTACATTCTTCCGGAAGGCGCGATTAGAAAAAGCAGCAGCGGAAATACACAAATTAAAAACCCTAATTACGACCCTAATGAAGCAACAAAAGGCACAACAGTCGGAGGAAACACAGTTCAAAACTTTGATGCCCAAACCTTAGGAACATATTATGAAGAAGCTATAAAAGCTATCCAAAACTCCTGCCCTGAATACAAAGAAGGTCAAAACCCGGGTCCTTCTGCGATTACAGATGATTTCAAAGTAGTATTCAAAACAAACGGCGCTGGAGAAAGAATTCCTTATTTTGTTAAAACCGCTGACTACAACCAGAAAGCAAATATGAGCGGAGCAAACGGTCAAAATCAGGTTGAAGTATTCTCTCTTGAACCAAATGGAGCTTATACTGAAAATGTTCAAACCGAAGGATGCAAACTTACATTTGACGGTTCAGGAAGAATTACTTCCATCGGAATTCCAATCTATGATCCGGAAACAGGTGAGTTAAAAGGACATGACGAAATTTCTCTTGAAGCTGAGACCGTAACAGACGAAGCTGCTTACAAAGACGCTATGGCACAATACGAGTACGAAACTTATCTTTATGACCAAAAGAATAAAGAAATTAATGCTAAGACAGAAATTATCCAGCAGGAAGATAAAAACTTAGAATTAAAACTTCAAAGACTTGATAACGAAAGAACCCAGATTACAACAGAAATCGAAGCTGTTGAAAAAGTTATCAACGATAACATCGAAGGTTCTTACAAAACCTTTTCCGGCTAGGGGGGGGGAAATTCATTTACCCCTTTACCCCTTTACCCACATATTTAAAGCTTTTATATTCAAAGGAAGCAAATCTTTTTTCTTCTCTCCAAGTACTTTTTCAACCCCCAGTGCAAGAGACCCTTTGTTCACAATATCACAAACAGAAGCAAGAACCCCGAGAGAAACAACATTTGTAACTTTGCTTGTGCCAAGCTCATTAGCCATATCACCCATAGGCGCAAAAACATATTTAATATCATCTCTCGGTCTGCTTTCAGCAACAAGAGTTGAATTCGCAATAATCGTCCCGCCGGCTTTAACTCTTTGAACAAATTTATCAAAAGACTGCTGGTTCAATACAAGCGCATAATCCGTATTCTGTTTGTGAACAGAGCTTACTTCGCTGTCAGAAACTACAATCTCGCAGTTTACCGTACCGCCTCTCATCTCTGCACCATAGCACGGATACCAGGTAACATTTTTATCATCAAGCATAAATGCATTAGCAAGAATAGTTCCTGCGAGCAGAATACCCTGTCCGCCAAAACCTGCTAATATAAAATTCTTTTCCATTATTTCACCTCCGCTGTAATGTCTTTAAACACGCCCAGAGGAAATACCGGCATCATTTCTTCGCGGACTCTCTTATGCGCTTCTTCCGGACTCATGTGCCAGTTTGTCGGACAAGATGAAAGTATTTCCACAAACCCAAACCCGAGCCCGTCAAGCTGTACCTGAAACGCTTTTTTAAGCGCTTTTTTAGCTTCGTTAATATGCGGGATAGTATCCAGCGCAACTCTCGCACTGAAAGCCGTTCCGTCACAAAGTGCAATATGTTCTGCAATTTTAATCGGATATCCGTTGTATTCGACATTTCTTCCGGTTGGAGAAGTAGTTGTAATCTGCCCCATTATAGTTGTTGGTCCCATTTGACCGCCTGTCATACCATAAGTCGTATTATTTATACAAATTGCAGAAACTTTTTCCCCTCTAAGCGCAGTATGCATAGACTCAGCCAAACCGATGGAAGCAAAGTCGCCGTCACCTTGATACGTGAAAACAAACTTATCAGGATTTGCTCTCTTAACTCCTGTTGCAGAAGCGCAAGCTCTGCCATGCGGAGCCTCTATACAATCAACATCAAGAAAATCATACAAAAATACAGAACACCCGATAGAAGTTGAGCAAATCGTTTTTTCTTTTAAGTTCATTTCATCAATAAGCTCTGCAACCAGCCTTACTGCAATACCATGGTCACAGCCCGGGCAGAATGTGTATTTGAAGTCTTTTTTCATTGAATTTGGGATACTAAACACCTGCTGCATAACAAACCTCCTTTTCAACTGCGGAAACAATTTCTTCAACACTCAGCCATTCTCCGCACGGCCTGTTAACAAGAGACACTTTAGACTGACCTTTCACTGAATATTCAACATCTTTTAGCATCTGTCCCATATTCATTTCAACAACAACAAAGTCTTTTCCCTGTTTTGCAAGCTCATTAATACGCTGTGTCGGGAAAGGAGACAATGTAATTGGTCTAAAACATCCGGCTTTAATACCTTTTGCTCTCAAGACTTTCATTGCAGCTTTGATATTACGAGTCATTGAACCAAACGCAGTTAAAATAATATCAGCATCTTCAACTTCAAACTCTTCATAAGAAGTTTCATTCTCTGTAATAACTTCAAACTTTTTAAATAAGTTATAAATATGCTGAATTTGTTTCTTTTCATCAGGCGCGCATGAATAAATTGCTCTGCCTTCTCTATCTTTAGCACCTGTTAAAGCCCATGAAGAAACATCAACTGCAGGATAAGGATTTTCTCCAAAAGAAGCCGGTTCCATCATTTGGCCTAGAAGTCCGTCTGCCAACAAAATAACAGGATTTCTGTATTTCTGAGCAAGATAAAATGCTCTATAAGTATAATCAATACATTCCTGAACAGTAGAAGGAGCAAGAACGATAATTTTGTAGTCACCGTTTCCGCCGCCATAAACAGACTGATTGTAATCACCTTGAGCAGGATAAATATATCCCAATCCCGGACCAGCTCTCATAACGTTTACAAGAACAACAGGAACTTCATCACCGCAAGCATAAGAAAGAGCTTCCTGCATTAAAGCTACCGCACATGAAGAAGATGTTGTCATTGCTTTAACACCTGTTGAAACAGCTCCAATAACCATATTTATTGCAGCAAGCTCACTTTCTGCACAAACAAAACCTCTGCCAAGCTCAGGCATCTTTGCACTTAAATATTCGCCAATCTCTGTCTGCGGAGTCATCGGATAGCCAAAATAGCACTGACAGCCTGCATTAATAGCTGCCTGAGCTATTGCATAATTCCCTTTTATTAAAACTTTTTCATTATTATTTTTCATACTATCTATACACCTCAATCGCCATATCAGGACAGCGTTTTGCGCACATTGCACAGCCTATGCACTCATTATTTTTGTCATCAAATTCTACCATGTAATCGCCAAGGCGGTTAGTCTTATCACTTTTTTTAATCAGTCCTTTCGGGCACGTCATCGTGCAAATATAACAAGATTTGCATCTGTTATTATCTATAACTATCTTTCCCATTACTACTCCTATTCCAATAAAAGTATAACATTAACAAGCTTTTTCGACCGCTAATGTAACAAATTGTAAATAATCTGGCTTTCATGTGTTATCGATTTTGAAAATGTGGAATTAAGCAAATATAAGACAAATGCAAGGACGCATTCGTAGGATGTGATAGCCAGAAAGGAGTTAAAAATGGCGCTAACAATCAACACGAACATCTCATCACTCATTGTTCAATCAAATTTGAACAAAGCAACAAATTCCCTGAACAAGGCAATCGAAAGAATGACCACAGGGTACAAAATTAACCACGCAGCAGACAACGCAGCAGGTTATTCAATTGCTACAAACTGGCAGACTCAATTGAGTTCACTGGATGTAGCAGCAGACAACGCAGCAACAGGTGCTGACATGCTTACTACTCTTGAAGATACTTATGCTCTTGTATCTTCTCATTTACAGCGTGTTAGAGACTTAACCGAACAAGCTGCAAACGGAACTTACGGTTCTGACTCTTTAAAAGCTATTCAGTCAGAAATTACTGCAAGACTTGAAGAAATTGACCGTATCGCTTCTAACTGCGAATTCAACGGTTTAAACATGATGGACGGCTCAATGGGAGCAGACGTAGCTCTTCAAGTAGGCTTATACAGCGATGCTTCAAGCCAGATTGCTCTTGACAAATCTTTATTCAAAGACGGACATGTTGATACTTTGTTTACTGATTACGGTGATACAGCTGATGCTACAATCGAAAAAGTTGCTCAGTTATGTTCAGGTTATGACGGTAGCAAAATCACAGGCGGACAGAATGTAATGCTTGATAAAATTGACAAAGTTATAAACGAAATTTCTGCAAGAACAACAACTTTAGGTGCTGCTCAAAACAGAATTGAATCAGCTATTGAATCTATCGGAGTTCAATCTGAAAACATCACTTCTTCATTGTCAACTTTAAGAGACGCAGACGTAGCAGAAGAATCTTCTGCTTACATCAAAGCTCAAATCTTACAACAAGCTTCTGCAACATTACTTGCAACTGCAAACCAGGCTCCAAGTATTGCTTTGAACTTGTTATAATAAATTTGGGATACATTACCCTAAAAAAAGCGGAAACTACAAAGTTTCCGCTTTTGTGTTAAAATAAAAGCAGAATAGTTAACCGAGGTCAATTTATGTACGAGTTTCCGTTTGAGCTGGATGATTTCCAAAAAGATGCATGCAGCTGTATCACAGAAGGTAAAAGTGTTGTAGTTTGTGCACCTACAGGTGCAGGAAAAACTGTAATAGCGCAGCACGCAATACATTGTGCACTTAAAGACGGCAAAAGAGTTTTTTATACAACACCTTTAAAAGCACTCTCAAACCAGAAGTACAACGATTTTTCAGAAAAATACGGTTCAGACAAAGTCGGACTTTTGACAGGAGACTCCTCTATTAACCGCGGTGCCCAAATTGTTATTATGACAACCGAAGTTTTCAGAAACATGCTCTACGGCACAAACTTCGGCTCGGTTACAGACAACCTTAAAGACGTAAAATACGTTATTCTTGATGAAGTTCACTACATGAACGACGAGCAAAGAGGCACCGTATGGGAAGAAAGCATAATTTACTGTCCTACAAACGTACAAATAATTGCACTTTCAGCAACCGTAGCGAACGCAGATAAGCTTACTGATTGGATTAATACAGTTCATTCAAGAACAGAACTTGTTAACACTGATTTCCGTCCGGTACCATTAAGGTTTTATTATTTTGACTCATCGCAACCAAACACCCTGCTTCCGCTTCTGACTCCAAACGGAACGCTTAACAAGAAAATCAAGCCGGAAAAGAAAGAATTTAAACGCGGGAAAACAGTTCAAAAAAGAAACACAGTAAAAGACATTGTTCGTAATCTTCATGAACAAAACATGCTTCCTGCAATTTATTTCACATTCTCACGTAAAAAATGTGACGAACAGATGGAAAAATGTGCTTCTCTCTGCCTTGTAACTCCAAAAGAGCAGGAAGAGATTAAGCAAATCATTGATGATTACATTGCAGAAAACTCATATCTATATAAAAATAAGCACATCGAATACTTAATGCTGGGCGTAGCTTCCCACCATGCAGGGTTACTTCCGGGCTGGAAAGTACTTGTTGAAAAGCTTTTCCAGAGAGGATTAATAAAAGTAGTTTTCGCTACAGAAACTTTAGCGGCAGGAATTAACATGCCGGCACGTTCAACAGTCATAAGTTCAATTAGCAAACGTACAGACACCGGACACCGGACTTTGACTCCAAGCGAGTTTCTCCAGATGTCAGGACGTGCAGGAAGGCGAGGGATGGATGAAATCGGCTATGTTGTAATAGCAGGAACTCCTTTCCAAACTCCGGAAGAAGTTGCAGAGCTGGTTTTAAGCGACGCAAATCCGCTTGAGAGCAAGTTCTCTCCAAGTTACTCAATGGTTCTAAACCTGCTTCAAAGATTTTCGCTTGAAGAAGCAAAAGAGCTTGTATTGAAAAGTTTCGGTTACTTCTCTTCAAACTCCCGCATAGAACCGTTTTTAGCGTTAAAAGAAGAGTATGACGCAAAAATTTGTGAGTGCAATTCGTTTGAATGTTACTGCAAAAAAACAAATGAAGACTTACTTGAATACAACAAAATAAGAGATATGTACGTTCAAAACAGGCGTGTTTTCAAAACAATCCAAAAACAGGAAAAGAAAAAAAATCGCCCGCTTACTCCGGAAGCTGAAGAGTTTGGACGCCAGACAAAATTAATGCTTCAAAAAATGCATTCTTATGAATGTGACACCTGCAAACTTTTTAAGAAGCACATGAAAACGATTGATATTCTTCAAAGATACAACTCCAAACAAAAAGCTTTAGAAAAAGAAATTGAAAAACAAAGAGATTTATTCTGGAACAAATTTCTTTCTCACAGGGCTGTTCTTATGGATTACGGATATCTTAAAGACGATTATCCTACTGAAAGAGGGGTTACAATTTCGCAAATCCGTTCTGAGAATGAACTATTCCTTGCTCAGGTTATTTTCTCAGGAGTTCTGGAAGGACTTACTCCTGCCGAGCTTGCAAGTGTTGTTTGCGCACTCACAACAGAAGATATGCGCGCAGATTTGTACTCGCAGCTTCCTCTTTCACCAAATGTTAGAAAAAGGCTGAATAAAATCAAAGATATTAAGCGCGATTTAGACAAAAAACAAAAGAACCACGATGTTGAAGATCCAATGTACATAAACGGTTTTTATTCTCCGCTTATAGAAATGTGGGTTAACGGAGCTGAATGGGACAGCATTATTGACGAAGTTGACATGGGAGAAGGCGATATTGTACGCAGCTTCAAACGCGTAATTGATATACTGCGTCAGTTCTGCACAATAGCAAATATTCCGGAAGACTTAGTGTTCACAGCACGAGAAGCAATTGAACTTATTCAAAGAAGTCCGATTGATATAGATTAAGATTATAAAAACCTACTCTTCAGGAACTTCTATTTCAACATCATCAACATCTTCTTCTTTTTTGATGATTTCAATAACGTTTTTAGCCATTTCTTTAGCAATAACGCTTCTTGTTGAGTCAGGGCAATTTTGGAGCAAGCTTATTGCAGTTCTCAAAGTACCGTCTAAATCATACCAGCGACCATGTTTAGACTCATCCATGACATCTTCTGTTGCTGAAACAATATCTTCAACAGATTCATATTCGGTACTTGAAAGATGGTGTTCTGTGATAATTTTAATGAGGTTAAGCGCAACCTTAATTTGAGTTTCATCATCAGACTCTTCAAGCGTTTTCATAGCAGAAGATAAAACCGGATCCTTATCGTACCAGCGTCTGGCATTAGTTGTAAATTCTTCTTTCATAAAAACCCTCCTGATAAGATTATCACATGCCTAATTATACATTATTTTTTTCAATTTGTAAAAGGGGGGGGTAAAGGGGTAAAGTATTGGGTTGGATTTGTGACTACAAATCTAAAGTAGCTAAAGGGGGGGGGGGAAATATATTCGGCTGAATTTAAGCCTACAAGTTAAAAGTTTTACAATAGCTGCAGTGCAATCGCCGGAGTCTGATTAGCTGTCACCTGCAATGTCGCACTCGCCTGCTGCAAAATCTGATTTCTGATATAAGCAGAGCTTTCCTGCGCTACATCGGCGTCTCTCAATGTCGAACGGGAAGACAAAAGATTTTCATAGTGTGTATTAATCTCTTCCAAAGCGCTTTCTAAACGGTTCTGGCATGCGCCGTATTCGGTTTGTTTTGCGTTTATTTTATTTAGATAGCTATCTATCTTTAATAACCCATTTCGTGCGGAGGCAGAATCCATACAATTCAATGCAAGTTTTAGTGAGAAACCTAAATCCAGAGAAATTTGAGACGACTCACTTGAATTAACCCCCACCTGAAAAGATATTGCATTTGGAAGCTCCGATGTTTCAACCGAAAAGACAGCTGTTTTTAGAGTCGGATTAAAAAGTGTTCCATTTGTTTTCAACTCTTCAATCTCAGCCGTTGTTACACCTCGTGTTCCGTCAATGTAATCTTTAAAAGCAGAATATCGTCCGACACCTTTCGTTTGTCCTGCAGTTTCAGTATTCCAATAACAATCTTTTGCTTCGCCTGATAAAAACCCCATAAAACCACCGACGTCAGCATGATTATTATCACCAACTACTTTTCCGGTAGAATAACATCCTGTAAGCAATTTATTTATTACAATCAGTGAACCACCATTATCAGAACTTGACAGAAAACCCCCTGCAGAAACATCTGATTCTATATCTCCGGTTGTAAAACAATTTGTAATAAATCCTGAGTCTAAGCAAGCAGCAAACCCGCCAGTTTTGCCAATTCCTGACGTAACAATGTTACCATGAGAAAAACTATTGTTTGCAGAACCATACTCCATATACCCTACCAGTCCCCCTGCATAAGTTTTTCCAAACTGACTATGCTCAGCAATCATATCAACATCTGTATAACAAGCTGATATATTAGTATTTTCTGCATAGGCAACTAAACCTCCTATACACCAGGAGACTTTGGCATCGTGCAAACTACCGGTTGCATAACAATTAGTTACAGTTGCGTTATATGCAGAAGCAATAAGAGAAGCTATAGAACTGCCATAAGCATCTTCTGTTTCAGACAATAATTGTACATTTTCAATACCGACATTCTCTATCTTTGCACCTTTTACTCTACCAAAAAGAGCATTATTGCCCGCACCTCCTAATTTAATGGTTAAATTTTGAATAACATGCCCGTTACCATTAAATTCTCCAGTAAACGCATTAGAATAATTAATTCCTACAGGATTCCAATCAAATCCTTCTAAGTCGATATTATTCATCAAAATATATTTACCAGCCAGATTGTCCTGCATAGCCTGCAATTCATCAGCTGTTCGTATTAATATGTAACCTTGAGCAGCAGCTTCTTCTGCACTTAATGGTGTAATTTCTTCTATAAAACTACCGCCAACTTCTGGTTCAGGCGGCTCTGCCTGAAACAACTTTATCTTATTATATTCTGTTGTTTCTAAAATTCTATTACACTCTTCAAGCCTTGCATTTATTTCCAACTGAATAGCTTTTAATGAGCTTTCACCATAAGTGCCATTCGCTGCCTGCTCTGCTAAATCTCTAATTCTGGATAAGTTGGAAGACACTGTATCCAGACTGTCCATAGCAGTTGTGAGCAAATCCAGTCCCATACTTGCGTTGTCTTCTGCAACCTGATAAGCGCCGATTTTCGTTGACATTTGGGTCGAGATTGAATAATTTGCAGCGTTGTCTTTCGCGCCATTTATTTTAAATCCCGTTGTCATTCGCTCAATCGCCTGATTGAGCCCAAAGGTAGATTGTTTTAGATTTGATTGGACTATTAATGATGAGAGGTTGCTATTGATTGTTAGAGGCATCGCACCTCCGGGGTAAATATAATTAGGCCGGTATTGAAACTACCAACCAGACGTTTGGCAAAAGCCAGGCTACTAGAGCGTTCTACCCCCATCCCAAAGGATATTAAACCAGTAGTATCAAGTCCAAACCCTACTTTTACCCCCGCCAAGCCGGTAAAATCAAGACCAGCCCTTACAT
>CAPQCU010000033.1 GCA_948684385.1 uncultured bacterium | reverse complement strand
CCATAACATTTTGTGCAAAATGTTATGGAGTCAGGTGTAGAGCGGGTTTTGAGCTTTGTTCAAAACCCGCTTAACGAAAATTATTCCGGCTGACCTGAATGAGCATCCAAGCCGCCTGTTACCGGCAAATTCACACCATTACAGTAACTTGCATCTTCAGAAGCAAGGAAATAAATTGCTTTCGCTACTTCTTCCGGCTCAGCAATCCTTTTTAAAGGATTTAATCGGGAATGTTCAGGAATATGCTCCGGATTGATAAACGGAGTATCAACCGCTGAAGGACAAACACTGTTTACTCTTATCCCATACTTCGCGTAATCCAGAGCCATTGCACGGGTTAGGTTCACAACAGCTCCTTTTGCAGCATTGTAAACCGGCATTCCGTAATCACCTGCTATACCGGAAATCGATGCTGTGTTTACAATAGAACCGCCTCCGACTTCTATTAAATCAGGTATAAAATATTTTGAAGTTAAAAATATAGATTTAACGTCATTCGCCATTACTTCATCAAAATCCTTTTCCGAAGTTTCATGAAGAAGTCCGTGTTTTATTATTCCCGCATTATTTACAATACAGTCTACACCGCCTAATTCTTCTTTTACTTTTGAGTGAAGATGCTTTACGTCTTTATCTTTGCTTACATCTGTCTTTAAGAAATAAACACTTTCACTGTAATATTCTTCCAAAACTCCCAGTACATCCGGATTTTCTTTTTTATCTGCAATAAAAACAACATGTCCGTGTTCAAGAAATAACTGAGCCGAAGCAAGTCCAATTCCGGAAATACCGCCTGTTATTAAAACTCTTTGCATAAATTTTCTCCTTTATTTTTATAAATTCATAGCGTACGAGAAAAGTTCGCCAACTTTTGCGTTATAAGCTCTTCCATCGTCTTTTGTAAACAAATTTTCCCAGTGGCTTAGAGGAGTTCCGTCAGCAGAATACGAAGGATTTGTCATCATCAAATGGTGTGTGTTTGTGTCATATCTTAACGGAAACAAATCTTCCATCTGCATAAAGCTCGGCAGCTTATCACTCGGATATTCGTATCCGAAAAGTATCGAATTTATACGATTTAACCTGTCTTCGTAACTCCTGCCGCCTTCGTCATTGTCGTTTGAAACTTCAACTCCCGGAGCATAATTACGATTGTATTTAAGCTTCTCAGCCCAGCATTTAACTTTGTCATAATTATCAGGAGGAACGAACGCAGTACCGGTTGTTAAGCCGAGATTTTCGTATCTGGCAAAATCTCCCGTACTTTTTTCGCCGGCAAAACTTACTGAAGTACATCCGGAACGGCTCCTAATCTCGTGCAAAATATACTGCATTTGAGCATATTCCGGCAAAGCTCCCACACCTGCGTAATTTTCCATATCATAACCGCCAATGTGTTTCGCAGAATCAATAAACACAGCTTCAAAGCCCATCTTTATCAAACGGACATGTTCTTCTATAAACATCTCCTGATGTTCTGCATTATCCCACCTGAAAACTTCATCGTCAGCATAAGGTCTCGCAACTTTTATCTGGTCAGCAGAAATTACCGTTCTAAATCCGGTTTTAAGTCCATGCAAGTGTGCAAGATCATTAAATGCAAGAAACTGTTCTTCGGCTGTCATATTAATATCGTAATCAATAATATTACCGCTATAACCTGCATTCAGCTTAATCCCGTAAATAGAATTTTCTTCAAACGGGCCTTTATTATATCCGTCGCCATAAATATTCGGAAAAATCTGGGAGAGAATAATGCAGTTCGCCCAGCTTTTTGCAGATGGCGGAATTGCAGGGAGCAGCTTTATTGAGCTTAAAATGCCATTCTTTGTTCTTTCTCCCTCCATTTCTGCAATAGCCCTGTTATTAATCTCGATATAATTTGCAATTCTGCCCCATTTGTCATCATATTTAGGCGTCTCAATTATATCCGGAAAAGTTTCATAAAACTCTCCGCTTTCATTTATAGTTACAAGCGATTCTACAGCCTGTTTTACACTTCTTGAAAGAAGTTCTGCCGGCAGAATATTTGTTATCCACCTTTTATTTCCGGCAGAAATCATTCTTTCCCTGCTCCATTCGTCAGGCTTAAGTTTAATATCTTCGTTTAAATTTTCTAATAATTTATTAACATAATTTGTCATACCCGAAGTGTAACAAATTTTTACCAGTTGGACATTGAACTTTATAGCAATAAAAAGAAGGGAGGGGTAAATACAATGGGGTAAATATAATAGGCTAATTTTTGACTACAAGCTTGGCATCTTCTGGAAGAGAAAGGGGGAAAAATAAAAAGAGGAGGTTCCCCCCCTCTTTTTTACCTAATTATTTTAGCTATGTCTTCTACAATAAGCTCAGGAGTTAAATGGTACCTCTGATAAAGTTCTTCTACAGAAACGCGGTCTGTAAACTCTTTATCCGCACCAAAGTTTAAAACCTTCATATCAGAAGGTGCGTAGAAAGCTGAAATCTTTTCTCCAAATCCGCCTTGCAAAGCTCCGTCTTCTAATGTAATAACAAGTTTATGGCTTGACTTCAAAGACTCAAGAAGCTCTTTATCAACACCTGTGATAAACTTAGGATTAATCAAAGTTGCTCTTACCCCGAGTTTTTCTTTGAGCAAATCTTTAACCTTAACTCCAAGATGGAAGAAATTACCAAGCCCCAGAATGGCAACTTCTGAGCCGCTTTCAACAACCTGATATTTATTAAGCTTAGAATAATCAGTTGTATCTTTTTCTCCCGTGCTTACAACATCCATAAACGGAACCCTGATAACAACAGATTTTTCGTTTTGAGCCGCTGCCCAATCAAGCATAGCCAGATATTCTTCCTTATTTACCGGAGAAAGGTAAACAAGGTTAGGAATATTTGAAATCAAAGGTATATCATATTTTGTAAGGTGTGTTGCATCCATGCCGGTAATTCCGCCCCAGTGGATAAGAATTACAGCCGGATTATTATTTAAAGCTAAATCCTGAGAAAGCTGGTCATAAGTTCTCTGGATAAATGAGCTCATAACAGAGAGAAAAGGCTTTGCTCCGCGTTTAGCAAGCCCTGATGCAAACGCAACCGCGTGTTCTTCTGCAATACCAACGTCAACATAGTTTTTGCCCAGCTTTGCACGAAAATCTTTAGTAAAGCCGCTTACCCCCGGAGTTGCAGGAGTAATCGCCACAACAGATTTGTCCTTGCTAAACTTATCAAGAATAAAATCTGCAGTGATACTTTCATAAGTCTCACAGGATTCAGAATTTTTTCTATCCAGAGCCCCGGGTAAGATCCAGTGGTAAGACTCTTTATCTGTTTCAGCTTCTGCGAAACCTTTTCCTTTTTGAGTACATAAATGAACAAGCACAGGATGGTCAGCATCTTTTGCTTTTTTAAAAGTAGAAATCAAACTTTCAAAATCATGTCCGTCTTCAATAATATAATAATCAAAGCCAAGAGCTTTAAACATATTATGTTCAGCCTGACCGTGAGTTTTTCTAAGCTGAGTCAATTGTTTGCAAATTCCGCCCTGATTTTCAGCAATAGACATGTCATTATCATTAACTATAACTATAATATTACTTCCTAAAACAGCAGCATTATTCAAGCCTTCTAAAGCTTCACCGCCGGTTAAAGAGCCGTCGCCTATTATCGCTACAACATTCTCTTTTCCGCCCTTCACATCTCTACCCTTAGCCAGCCCCGCTGCAAGGCTTATTGAAGTAGAAGTGTGGCCGATTTTAAACAAATCATGCTCACTTTCCTCCGGCGCGGTATAACCGGTGTATTTCAAGTATTTGTCTGAATCCGTAAAACCTTCTTTTCTGCCGGTCAAAATCTTATGCGGATAACATTGATGCGAAACATCAAAAACAAATTTATCCACAGGAGAGTTGAAAACATAATGAAGCGCAATTGTCGCTTCTACCATGCCCATATTCGGACCGAAGTGACCGCCTGTAGTATTAACTTTTTTCTTTATAAGCTCTCTGATTTCTGAAGATAAAAGCTTCATTTCTTCTATGTTTAAGCTTTTCACATCCTTTGGAGAATTAACTTTATCTAAAACCGTAATTGTTTGTTCCATCATTTTGCTCCTTTCTTATATAAATATATTACAACTTGAGACCTGCTCTCAGTCAAGAGTATTTGATTGTAAACATTTGTTAAAATTTTAGCATTTTTTGCTCAATTACATACTTTATATATAAAGAGGCGATATGAGTTTATTTAATTACAGTTTTCTAAATCCGGTAGAATATTTTAATAACTTTGTTGAGTTTAAATTTCAGACTCCACAACTAAACATCTGGAGCACAAATTTCTTTTTCAATTTTGACACGCCTTTTTTTCAAAATAATTTTAACAACTTCGATTTTAGCCTCAATATGGATACATTCAGCTTAAGCTCCACATCTGCAAGCAGCGTTAAACCGGTGCAAAAAACTCCAAGCACGAGCAGCCCTTCTTCAGTAAAGAATATAAAATGGTGGCTGGATAAAGGATATAATCCGGATAAAGGTAAAGCGCTCTTGGATTACGCCCGACCGCGTGCAACAGGTTTCAGAGGTGAATGCGTGGGTTATGTCAGAAAAGCAATAAATAATGTATATTACAACGGTAATACTCATTATAAACAATTTGGAAAAGCCTGCAATGTCGGCAGAGATTTTCTGACTTCTGACAGGCACTTCAAAAAAATAACCGGAGTTGAGCTTGCAAACATTAATCCAAAAGACATTCCTGAAGGCGTGTTTATAATTTACGGTCCAGGATACAGCAAAAAACATCCGACATGCGGACACGGAGAACTCTCTGACGGAAACGGCAGAGGATATTCTGACGGCATAACTAATATTAAAAATGCCGGTCATCAAAAAATTCAGGAACTCTGGATACCAACATAGGGGATGTAATTAGTCTCCACTAAGGTTCTAATTGTTGTTATGAAAGGAGACTTATATGTTTTACAATGTTTTGAAAGCTAAAGATATCGTTGATCTTGATGGCGGTAAATTCGACAGACAGGTTTTAATGGAAAAAGATGACAGTGCATTAAGCATTATCGCAATTAAAAAAGATGAAATGATTGATACCCACACTTCAATCTGCGATGCAGCTGTTTATGTCCTTGAAGGTGAAATCGAAATTCACTTTGATGCTGAAAAATTCAAAATAGAAAAAGGTGAAATTCTTATGTTCAAAAAAGACAAAGAACATACTGTAAGAGCACTTAAGGACAGCAAATTCTTACTCATCAAAATATAAATTTCCAGGGCGCGGACAAAGTCCGCGCCTTAATTAATAAGAACTAATTCTAAAGTATTATTTTGTTACAAAACTTAATATTTCTTGTATAGGTCTTTTGAAGCGGTTTTGAGAGTTTTTGAGGGAAATTATTTACAAAAATATTTTAAAAATCATTGATTATCTGTTATGTTGTTGGTATAAATTTGCATGGACGATTAGTCCTTTAGTAGTACACAAAAGAAAAGGTTTAAAATTATGACATTACCAAACGTAGCTTATTTCTCTATGGAAATAGCAATGGATCAATCACTTAGCACATACTCAGGTGGTTTAGGATTTTTAGCAGGTTCTCACATGCTTTCTGCCGGCTACTTGCAAATGCCAATGGTAGGTGTAACTATGTTATGGTCATACGGTTATTATGACCAGAGAATAGACCATTCAGGCAACGTTGAAGTAGCATATATCAGAAAATATTATGATTACCTCGTTGACACAGGCATTACTGTTGAAGTTGATACTTTCGGAGAAAAAGTTAAAGTTAAAGCTTTCAAAGTTAATCCTGAATTGTTCGGAACTTGCCCTGTTTATTTATTGACAACAGATATTGAAGGCAACAGCGACTGGGCTAAGAGCATTTCTCACAAGCTTTATGACGGAAATGAAAGAATCAGAATCGCTCAGGAAACTGTACTGGGTATTGCAGGTATCAGAGTTCTTCAAGCTGCTGGTTACAACTTCGATGTTGTTCACATGAACGAAGGTCACGCACTTCCTGCTGCATTTGAACTTCTTAGACAATACAACGGCAACTTAGACGAAGTTAGAAGAAAAACTGTATTCACAACTCACACACCGGTTGCTGCAGGTAACGAAGTTCACTGGGTTGATACATTGTTAGAAGGCGGCTTCTTTGCAGGAGCTTCAAGAGAAAGAGCTATCCAGTTGGGCGGCGAAAACTTCTCTCTTACAGTTGCTGCTCTTAGAATGTCAAGAATTGCTAACGCTGTTTCACAGCTTCACGGACTTGTTGCTAACAAAATGTGGGAATGGGTTGAAGACAGATGCCCGATTAGAGCTATTACAAACGCTGTTAACCTCCACTACTGGCAGGATAAGAGAGTTGCTAACGCTCAAAACAATCCTGAAGAATTATTAAATGTTAAACGTGAAATGAAATCAGAACTCTTCAAATATATTGCTAATGTAGCAGGTAAGAGATTTAACCCTGATGTATTAACTATTACATGGGCTAGAAGATTTGCTGATTACAAACGTGCCTGGTTAATCCTTATGGACAAAGACAGAATCGGTAAATTGTTAGAAGAAGACAAAGTTCAAATAATCTTTGCCGGTAAGTTCCATCCGGATGACGTAATGGGTAAAGAAATGTTCAACAAGCTTCTTAACCGTTCACATACATTAAAGAATGTTGTTGTTCTTCCTGGATATGAATTACAGCTTTCAGGTATGCTTAAACGCGGTTCAGATATCTGGTTGAATACTCCGCTTCGTCCATTTGAAGCATCAGGTACTTCAGGTATGTCAGCTAACATGAACGGTGCGCTTCACTTATCTATCTTTGACGGATGGACAGTTGAAGGTACATTCAACGGAATCAACGGTTACACTGTTGAATACCCTGGTTTAGACGACGATATGCCTTGGGAAGAAAGACACTGGCAAGACCACAGATGTGTAATGGACATCATCGAAAACCAAATCATTCCTACTTACTACAACAATAAGGCAGAATGGGCAAGATTGATGAGACAAGCAATCAGAACTTCTGAAGCTTACTTCAACTCTGACAGAATGGTTGTTGAATACTACAACCGCTTGTACGCTCCAATCGCTCACGATGATTGCTCAGCAGGAGAAAAGAAGAAAGAATTAAATATTTCTGAAACTCCTACATTTGATGCTTGGACTTATTCAAATATCAAGTAATAAAACATTAAAAAAGGCGCCGGATTTTCAATCCGGCGCCTTTTTTTTACTATAAATTTAATCCACATAAGGAATTGTTATAACGTATTTATTTCCTTTTCTTTCTTTCGTCATTCTATCTGCATCTAATTTCTCATCCAGATAATATGACTGAGAAAAACTTGTAATATCTTCTCTATTACGTTCTTTTCTTTCAACTTCGCCGGAAACTGTTACAACATTGTCTTCAAGTTTGACATTAACATTTTTTTCTGAGCCGCCAATCGGTTTTAAATCAACAATCACCTTGTATTCTCCAGGTTCTTTTACAAGATTTACAAGCATTGGAGCAAGTTTTGGTTCAAACGGATTTTCACCAAATCTGTCATCCAATCGCATTAAGCTTTTTTCTTCTCTCTGCATCATTTTTTCCATTTTTCTCATCTGGTATACAGGATCCATCATTCGATTAAACCTGATGTCAGAAACTACGTAAAATGCAAGAAACGCTCCGATAAGCGTTGCAAGAATGATTCCAAGCGTTCTAAGCCAGTGTTCTCCTCTGTGTTCATAACGGTATTCTCTCTTTTCGTCTTCTATCATATAGAACTCCTTTCTTCTCTTCAATTTATTTACATTATTTGAAGAGTCAGAACAATTAGCCGGTTAGGCAAATCAGACTGTACGCAAAGTTTATTTTCCTGTATAATAATCTCAAGAGAGGTGTTTATGAAGAAATCATTAATAAAATATCCGTTTTTGACAAAAGAAGTTGAAATTTATGAAAGAGAAAACGGTCACAAAATTGTATTAGCCCACAAAGAAGGCGGAATGGTAAACATTTCATCATGGGTGAAAACCGGTTCAATAAACGAAAATGACAAGAATAACGGAATTTCACATTTCCTAGAACACCTTATGTTCAAAGGAACTCATAAACACAAGGCCGGTGAATTTGATAAAATTCTTGAAGCCAGAGGTGCAATTGTTAACGCTGCAACATGGAAAGATTACACTTTTTATTATGTAACTCTTCCAAAAGGAGAAAATAACGAAAACTTCTACAAAGCAATAGAGCTTCACGCAGATATGATGATTGACCCTGTAATCCCTGATTACGAAATGGGTGCACCGTTTGATGTTAACGACAAAAATGTTACAGATAAACGTGAACGTCACGTTGTAATTGAAGAAATCCGTATGCGCAAAGATCAGCCATGGACAAAAGTATACAACGCTACAAACCACGCCATGTACACTTCTCACCCTTACAAACGTGATGTAATCGGAACTCCGGAAATAATTTCTCAAGTTACTCAGGAAGAAATTATGAACTATTATAGAACATTCTATTCTCCTGAAAACGTCACAACAATTGTTGTTGGAGAGTTTGATTCAGAAGATATTTTAAAACGCGTTACAGAAGGCTTCAACTGGGGAGAAAGACCGCATCCGCCTCAAAGAAATATTCTGCCGGATGAACCTGTAAAAGAAACCGTTTATATTGAAAATGAAGCGAATATAAATTCTTCATTTATGATGTTTGGCTTTTTAGGCGTTCCGGCTAAAGATTTAAAAAATTCTATTGCACTTGAAATGCTTGCAGTTATTTTAGGAGAAGGGGCAAGTTCAAGGCTATATAATAACCTAATCGAAAACCAGCCCGAACATATTTTCAATATGATTGCTGCAGAAGATTATACTTTCCGTGATGGTTCAAACTTCTTTGTACAGGCTAATTTCAACCCTGAGCATAAAGAAAAAGCAATTGAGCTTATAAAAGAAGAATTAAATAAACTTAAACAAGATATTACTGAGCGTGAACTTAACAAAGCTAAAAAGAAGCTTAAATCGCGTTTTGCCTGCGAAGCAGAAACAGTTTCAGATATTGGAGAAGCTATCGGTTACTACATGACCGTTTGTGACGAACTTGAACTGGCAGAAGACTATATTCCGACCTGTAATTCAATAACAAGTGAATATCTGCAAGAAACAGCAAAGAAATATTTAGATATTAACAATGCAGTTATATCAGTATTAATGCCGACAAAATAAGAATTAAGCATATCTGTTAATATTGTGAGCTTTGATAAGCTCTTCGTATTCTTTTGTCTTTTTATCAGTTTTAAGAGCTTTTCCTATGCAGCCAATAGTTAATACACTTGCAATAGCAATGTCAACAAAAGAATCTATTGCTGACCAGCCTTTTGAACCTTTCATACCAATTATTTCCAAAGGCAAAAGAGCCGCGCAAAGAACTGCACCTATTTTATTATTCACAGATGTTCGTTTTCGTTCTTTCATAACCTCATCAACAGACAAAACGCCGTTACAGTCTTTATCGAGATTATGGAAATCTCTGCGCCACCAGCTTTTATCTGTACCGTTTATTTTTGCCTGCTCCAGAGTCATTCCGGCAAAAAACCTGTTATTTGCATCTGTTATCAATGGTATATTACTCACGCAACATTCTCCACACTATATTTATATAAAAACATTATCTCTTCAAAAATTGCCTGCAAAAAAGGCGGATTTTGAAAATCCGCCTTTTTTGATATCTTCTCGTGCAAATTAACGTTTGCTGAATTGGAATCTCTTACGAGCTCTTTTTCTACCGTATTTCTTACGTTCTTTAACTCTTGCATCACGAGTTAAAAGACCTTCAGAACGAAGAACATTTTTGTATTCTTCATTAACTTTAAGTAAAGCTCTTGAAATACCGTGTCTGATAGCTGCTGATTGAGCAACAATACCGCCGCCTACAGCTTTTACTCTTACATCATATTTATCTTGATTATCAGTTAAAACTAAAGGTCTGTAAATCATCATTTCAACTGCAGGCATATTACCGATATAAGCGCCTAAAGTCTTTCCGTTAACGAAAATTCTACCTTTACCTTTTACTAATTTAACAACTGCAACAGCGCATTTTCTGCGACCTGTAGCCATAATTTCTTTAGATTCAGCCATTATTTAGACTCCTTTCCCAACACAACCGGTTTTTGTGCTGCATGCGGATGTTCAGGACCACAGTAAACTTTTAATTTTGTGAACTGTTCTGAACCCAAAGTATTGTGTTGTAACATACCTTTAACTGCTTTTTCAATCAATTTAGTTGCGTCTTTTTCACGAACTTCTTTAACAGAAGCAGCTTTTAATCCACCCGGATAACCGGTGTGGTGGTAATAAATTTTATCAGTTTCTTTGTTTCCTGAAACTACAACCTTTTCAGCGTTGATAACGATTACGAAATCGCCGGTATCAACGTTAGGTGTATATTCAGGTTTGTTTTTTCCTCTCAAAATGTTTGCAACTCTTGCAGCCAAACGACCAAGAATTTCGCCTTCTGCATCAATTACATACCATTTTCTTTCAACTTCAAGAGGTTTTGCTGAATATGTTTTATTTAACATTTGTTTATTCCTTATTTTCTCTTGTATTATACAAATTTTGAGGATAATCTACCCTCATCAATGTCAGTCCGTAAGGGCTGACGGTCTGCCCCGCCTTACGGCGGTCACGCGCCTCAAGAACAACTTTCATGTGTTCTACAGGCAGTTTATGTCCTTCTATCTCTAGAAGAGTACCGACTATCGTTCTTACCATATTATAAAGAAACCTGTTTCCTTCAATATGAATAAAAACTCTATCACCTTGTTTTTCAACTTCAGCTCTAGATATAAAACAAACTTTGCCCGGGTTAAGCGTTCCGGAACTTTTAAAACTTGAAAAATCGTGTTCTCCTAAAAGGAAGTTCAAAGCAGATTGCATCCGTTCTACATCCAAATCGTACTTTACTCTTAAGAGATCACCGTCAAACGCTTGTTTAAACTTGCGGTTGATTAATTCATATCTGTAATATCTCGACTTTGCAGACTTTTGAGCATGAAACGACTCAGGAACAATTCTCAAGTTATTAACTGAAATATCATCAGGCAAGATTTCGTTCATTTGATAGATAAACTTTGAAGCAACAATCGTTTTATCTGTATCAAAATGAACGACTTGTCCTAATGAATTTACACCTTTATCAGTTCTTCCGGAGAAGATTGTTTTAATCGGTCTATTATTTTCGGAGTTTCCTCCGATTATCAACGTACGTAGCGCACTTTCTAAACACCCTTGTATTGTAGTTCCTATTTCTTTGCCAGCCTCAAATTGAATCTGACTGCCATCGTAATATTTACCTCTATACTGGATATCCAGAGCGTAGCGCATTAATTATACCAACTGGATTAATGCCATTTCAGAAGCATCACCTCTACGAGGAGGAAGTCTGAAAATTCTAGTATATCCGCCCTGTCTTGATTGATATTTAGCGCCAATAACGCTGAATAATTTTCTCAAAACAGTTTGTTTAGCTAATTTCTTGCCTTCTTGCGGAGCATCAAATACTTCGCCTGTAGCTGTATCAATTAACTGTCCGATTTCTTTATCGAAAATATATCTGCCAGCAAGTCTTCTTGAGTTCAAGTCACCCTTTTTAGCCATGGTGATAACATTTTCAGCGTATGGCTGCAAAGCTTTTGCTCTTGCCATAGTTGTTTTGATTTCACCGTGAGTAAAAAGTTCAGTAGCCAATGAACGCAACAAAGCCTTTCTCTGGTCTTGTGCTTTACCAAGCGTATGTTTTTTTGTTTGGTGTCTCATTGTTTCTTTCCTTTATTAATAAATTACTAAGATTCTTCTTCAACTGCTCCGATAACCATACCGTCTTCATCTACTTCAGGGTTTGGAGCAAGGTCTAAACCAAAGTGGTGTAATCTTTCGATTACTTCATCTGAAGACTTCTTACCGAAGTTTTTAATATTCAATAAATCATGTTCTGATTTTTTTAGAAGTTCTGACATAGAGTTAATGCTTGCTCTTTTTAAGCAATTATAAGCTCTTACAGATAATTCCAGCTCATCAATTGTAATTGAAGGTTCTTGTTCAGAAGTTTCTGAAACTTCTTCTGCAACTACAGCTTTTTCTTCAACTTCTTTATGAGTTGCTTTACCTGTAATTGAAGAAATTTGAACAAAATGTTCAATTAATAAATCAGCAGCTTGAGTAAGTGCAGTTGTTACATCTACTGTACCATTTGACCAGATTTCAAGAGTTAATTTATCAAAATCGATATTGTCGCCTACACGAGCATTTTCAACTTCGTAACGAACTCTCTTAACAGGCATAAATGTTGCATCAATAGGTAACATATCAATCGGAGTTCCTGCTTTTGAATTTCTAGGAACATCGTTTGCAACATACCCTTTTCCTGTTTCTACAACAACGTCGGCATGGAATGAACCGCCGTCTGCTATTGTACAAATAAGCCAATCAGGGTTTACTACCTTAACACCGGCAGGTAACTGAATGTCACTTGCTAATACAGGACCCGGTTTATCTACGTCGATTCTTAAATTTTGTGGTTCTTTAGAATCTGTTTTAATAGCCAAACCTTTGAGGTTTAACATTACGTCAATAACGTCTTCCAATACACCCGGAATTGCTGTGTATTCGTGAGTAATACCTTCAATTCTGCAAGAAGTTACAGCAGTACCTTCCAAGCTTGAAAGTAATACACGTCTAAGCGCGTTACCGATAGTTGTTCCAAAACCTCTTTCTAACGGTTCGATGGTAAATTTACCGTACTGTGAACCATCAGAGCTGGTCATTGTATTAACAGTTTTAATTTTTAATTCCATATTATTTTCTCCTATCAGCCTATTTTGAATAGTACTCTATAACAAGTTGTTCTTTGAA
>CAPQCU010000032.1 GCA_948684385.1 uncultured bacterium | reverse complement strand
TAGGAGTTTTTGCAACGGAAGCAACTGTAAAATCAGGTGTTTACACCCGTGAGCTGCAAAAATACAATCCGGATTTGCAGGTTAAAGAAATTGCCTGCCCGAACTGGGTGCCGATTGTGGAAAGCAGTAATTACGCAAATGCGGCAGAAGATGTAAGTATTCAGCTTAATAAAATGAAACTTTTTGCTCCTGAAAAAATAATCCTCGGATGTACTCACTATCCTTATTTGAAATCAGTTTTAACCCGTCTTGCTCCGGAAAATTTGTTTATTGATCCTGCTGAAATTTTTGTTGAGTATATAAAAAATGATATGGAACTGAATACTTCCGGCGCAAAGGGTACGGAAGAGATTTTTGTGAGCGCAAATCCTGAAAGCTTTATGGAGCATTCAAAGATTTTTTATAGCGTAGAGAAATTGCCACAGTTGGTTTTGCTGCAAAACCTGACATTAAGCTTGTAGTTATACTCTAGAAAAAACTTCTACGTTAACATCGTCAAATGTGTTATCAAACAATAATGCTGATGATGCGACCATTGAAGCGTTGTCAGTGCAATATTTCATAACAGGAGCGTAAACTTCGTACCCTTCGTCTTTCAGGTTAAATATTTTGCGCCTTATTTCTGAGTTTGCTGCAACACCGCCTGCTAGTACAACTTGTTTATAACCTGTTTCTTCAAGTGCTTTTTTTACTTTTTTTAGAAGTGTTGATGATACGCATTCCTGAAAACTTGCGCAGATATCTTTAACCGGCATTTCCTGTCCGTCAAAGCTTTTTACTAAACGCAGAACGGCTGTTTTAAGTCCGCTGAAGCTGAAATCGAAAGCTCCTACTTTTGCTTCCGGAAGTTTGAAAGCGTGCGGATTGCCTTCCTGAGCAAGTTTGTCGAGTTTTGGACCTCCCGGATACGGGAGTCCGATTAAGCGGGCAACTTTGTCGTAAGCTTCTCCAACAGCATCATCTATTGTTTCGCCGATTATTTCCATATCAGAGTAAGAGCTTACTTTAATTATTTGGGTGTGACCTCCGCTTACAAGAAGCGCAATGAACGGAGGCTTAAGCTCTGTGTCAATGAAGTTTGCAGCGAGGTGTGCGTTCAGGTGGTTAACTCCGATAAATGGCTTGTCATAAGCAAGTGCAAGCGTTTTAGCTGCATTCATTCCGACTAAAAGGCAGCCTACAAGCCCGGGGCCTACTGTGCTTGCAAAAGCTGTAATATCTTCGCCTTTTAATCCTGATTGTTTAAAAGTTTCTTCTATAACTACGTTAATGGCTTCAAGGTGTTCTCTTGCTGCGATTTCAGGAATAACTCCTCCGAATTCTTCGTGAATTTTTATTTGCGAAGCAACAACATTTGCGATAACTTCGCGCCCGCCTTTAACAATTGCGCAGGCAGTTTCGTCACAGCTTGATTCAATTGCCATAATTAGCGAGTTTTCATCTAATGTAACAGGTTTGTTACTGAATAATGTATTTTTTATCTTGTTCATAGTAGCATTATAGTACAAAGGGGTAAAGAGGTAAATATAAATTGAAATTTCTGGATAAAGCAAAAATAAGAGTAATATCAGGTCACGGCGGCAACGGTATGGTTGCATGGAGACGTGAAAAATATGTAGACAAAGGCGGGCCGGCAGGCGGTGACGGCGGCAGAGGCGGCGATGTTTATTTTGTTGCGACAGAAGATATGTCAACGCTGTTGGATTTTAAACTCAAGTCTGTTTTTAAAGCACAGTCAGGCGAAAATGGCGGTATTAAAGGCATGCACGGTGCCTGTGCTAAAGATTTGTATATCAAAGTTCCTCTAGGAACGGTTGTTAGAGATACTAAAACCGGAAAAATCATTGCCGATTTAACTCAGGATGAACAGCAGGTTTTGATTGCAAAAGGCGGCAGAGGCGGACGCGGTAACGCAAGATTTGCAACTGCGCAAAAAAGAGCTCCGCAGTTTTGCGAACCGGGTGAGCCGGGGATTGAAAGAGTTCTGGAGCTGGAACTTAAACTTATTGCTGATATCGGACTTTTAGGAATGCCAAACGCAGGAAAATCAACTTTTATAAGCGCTGTTTCTTCGGCAAGACCAAAAATTGCTGATTATCCGTTTACTACGCTGGTTCCTCATCTCGGGGTTGTTAAAAAGGCTGACGGCGGCTCTTATGTTATAGCAGATATTCCGGGGCTTATTGAAGGCGCTTCTGAAGGTGTCGGACTCGGGCACGAATTCTTAAGACACGTTGAAAGATGCAGATTTTTGATTCATGTTGTTGATTTAACGGCTGAAAATCCGGTGGAAAATTATAAGATTATTAATAATGAACTTAAAAAACATTCTGAAGAGCTGGCAAACCTTTATCAGATACTTGTTTTAAACAAAATTGATTCAGTTTTGCCGGAAGATTTAGATAAATTACTACAAGAATTCAAACCGCTTGCAAAAGATATTTTTGCAATATCTGCCGTAACAAAACAGGGTCTGGATGAGCTTTTGTATTTTGTATCTGAAAAAGTCGACGAAATTCCAAAACCTGAAACGAAGATTGAAGTCGAAGAAGATTTAGGCGCATTTGATAATGATGACAGCGCATTTGAAATCACAAAACTTGATAAAGAAACTTATCTGATATCCGGCGGTAAAATTAACAGGCTTGCAAAAGTCACTGACGCAAGAAATACAGAACAGGTTGTAAGACTTCAAAATATTCTGAAAAGTATGGGTGTTTTTGAAGAACTTCATAATTTTGGGCTCAAAAACGGCGATACAGTGATTTTAGGACACCTTGAGCTCGGATACTATGATGATGAGATTTGGGGAGAGGGAAGTAAAGTATAATATGCAGGCTGCAATAGAGCAAGCAAAGCTTTGTGAAATTGATGTTCCAATTGGTTGTGTGATAAAAAAAGACGGTAAAATTATCGCTATAGCGCATAACCGTCGGGAATTAGATAATGATGTGACAGCACACGCGGAAATGCTCGCAATAAGAGATGCGCAAAAAGTTTTAGGAACTTCAAGGCTTAATGACTGTGAGATGTATGTTACACTTGAACCTTGTCCGATGTGCGGATGGGCGATTATTCAGGCGGGAGTAAAAATTCTGTATTTTGGCGCTTATAATGAACAGTATGGCGCATTTTCAAGTTTAAAATTGCATCAAATTGCTAACTCAAAAATAAAAGTATTTGGTGGAATTGAAGAAGAAGTATGTAGTAGTATGTTGGGAGAGTTTTTTAACAAAATAAGATGATTACAAAACAGGAACTTGATTTATTAGTAGAAAAATATGAAACAGAAGAATTTATTAAAGATGATCCTATCCGCTTTATTCATGGGTGGAAAACTAAACAAGATGCTGAGCTTGCTGGCTTTATTGCTTCTCTTTTTGCTTATGGCAACCGGAAAATGTTCATTAAAAAGCTTGATGAACTTTTTGAAAGAGCAGATAACGACATCACCGGTTATGTTAATAACGGTGATTTTGGCAATCTTAAAGGCTTTGAATATCGATTCGCGAAAGATTACGATATTATCCCGATTTTTGAAATTCTTCACACTCTTTATGCGGAAAGCAAAGGGTTAGAAGAGCTGTTTGCTTATGCTTTTGAGCAGGAAAATTTTCTTAAAACTGTCGTTGATTATTTTTATTCTCGAGCTCCTAAAACAGCAGGTCAGGGATTTTATCATATGATTCCAAACCCTGCAAATGGCGGAGCGATGAAGAGAATGAATATGTTTTTGCGCTGGATGGTTCGTAAACCTCCGGTGGATTTGGGTATCTGGACTTTTATGCAGCCAAAAGATTTATTAATTCCGCTTGATGTTCACGTAGCAAGAGTGTCAAGAAATATGGGGCTTTTAACTCGAAAAAGCAATGATTTTAAAGCTGTTATTGAACTTACAGAAAGGCTTAGAGGGTTTTGTCCGGAGGATCCTGTAAAATATGATTTTGCAATGTTTGCTTTTGGTGTAGAATTAAATATGGAAAAAAGGAGTGGCAAAAATGAGTAATTTTGATTTTGAATCTAAAAAAGTTAATATAATAATTTTGTTGATATTTATAGGATTTGCTCTTGTTATTATAAAAGCGTTTGATTACCTGCCGGATTCGGATAACGATATGCAAAATGTCAGAAATGCTGATGTTAACAAGGTTATGGATATGCACGGAAGACAAAATCAAGAGGAAACTCAGCAGGTTCAGGAACCGGAAACTGAGCAGGAAACACAGAATCAGAATAATGATTTTAATGTAGATTTATCAAGAGATGTGACTCCTCAGCCGGCAGAAGTAAAGCCAACCGAGCCGATTGAGCCTATTGAAGAAGTCTCTGCTGCTCCAATTCAGGAAACTTCTGCTGTTTCTGAAATTGATATGAAGTTTATCAACGCTCAAAAACTTAAAGATGAAAAACAGTATGTGAAAGCGATTGAAGAGTATAAATCTATTGCAGAACAAAACACTGCTCCTCAGGTAACTTCAAGATGCTATGAAGAAATCGCAAATATTTACGGCATTATGAAACGATACGGTACTGCGCTTTCTTACGCTCAAAAAGCTTATAATACTTATCCGACATCTTCAAGAGAAATGCTATTAGCAAGGCTTTACTACAAAACAGGTGATTTGGATAAAGCAACAAAAAGAATGAACAATGTTTTGCAACGTGATTTCGCAAGTGACAGGGGGTAAATGAAATTAGCTTGGCTAAAATTTACAAGTTTTATTCACAAGGGATAAAAAAGGAGGACTATGATAGCTGAATTATTAGACACATCAAAAATTAGAAAGCTTTTGTTTTTAGGACCGAAAGGTTCTTATAGCGATTTTGCAAAAAACTCGTTTATAGAAGCCTTTAGTCTGAACTGTGTAAGTACTAATTTGAAGTCTATTTCAAGCATCATAAAAGCTCTGAAAGACGAAAATTCAGCAGAAATGGCAGCTGTAATTCCTATCGAAAACTCAATTGAAGGTATTGTCAGAGAAACTCTGGATAATTTGTCTTCACTCAAAAAAGAAGGGTTTAAAATTGTTGCAGAGACTACGATGGAGGTAAATCATTCTCTTATTGGATTTGCGCAGAAAAAATCGGAAATAAAAGTAATCCGCTCTCATCCGCAGGCTCTGGCGCAGTGTAAGAAGTTCCTGCAGGATAACTTTCCGGACTCTTTAATTGAAGAAGCTACACTTTCAACCTCAGCTGCTGTTCGTTCGCTATCAAAAGACGACCCTTCTGTTGCTGCTATCGGAAGTGTTGACTGTGCGAAGATGTACAATGTGCCGGTTATTGAGGGAGAAATCAATGACGAAGTTAACAACTGCACAAGGTTTATTCTTTTAAGCAAATTTCTTGCGCCGCAAACAGGAAAGGATAAAACAAGTATTACGTTTTCGACTGAAAATAAAGCCGGAGCGCTTAATAAGATTTTGACTATTCTGGAGAAAAACAATATCAATATGTCTTATATCGACTCCCGTCCTTCTAAGAAAGAACTTGGAGAGTACGTTTTCTATGTTGATTTTGAAGGTCATATTGAGGATGAAAAAGTTAAACAGACATTTGAAGAAATGAAACCTTTTGTTAAGATGTTTTACGTAATTGGTTCATATCATTCTATATAAGCTTGCATATAGAATATTTTTATATTACGATACTTTCTGTGGTTACACGTGCCCGGTGGGGGCAGGGGTAAAGCGGCAAAGGGGTAAATGAAACCAAATGGAATTGTTTACTACTGACTTGATGAAACCCGTTGCCTTACTAAGGTGCAACTAGAAAAGGAAGAAAAAATGAACTTAAAGAACAAACAGGAAATTATCGAGAAATTTGGTGCTAATGCAAAAGACACAGGTTCTGCAGAAGTACAAATCGCAATGTTAACTAAAAAGATTTCAGAACTTACTGAACACATGAAAGCTAACAAAAAAGACTTTGCTACAAAACGCGGTCTTTTGATGATGGTAGGTAAGAGAAAAAGATTACTTTCATTCTTGAAAGAAAAGAATCTTGAAGGTTACAGAAGCTTGATTAAAGAACTCGGTATCAGAGGTTAGGGGGGTAAAAGGGTAATTATAGGTTTAATTGACCTCCTCCCTTACAATAGAACAAAAAAATCCGCTTATAAAAGCGGATTTTTTTTATGCAAGAAGTTTGTCAACTTCTTCTTTGTAGTTTTCGTAATATCTTGAAATTGTTGGATTGTCCGGATTAGCTTCGTAAGCTTCTTTTAGAGCTTTTGCAGTATCTTTATTTTTGTTTTTTACAAATGCGAACATAGCGTCACTGAAATGTCCGACTTTAGTTTGTGTTTCTTTAGCATCATAGTTTTCTGCATCAACATCCGATCCAACAACGTCATTACCGGAGTTTGAATTACCTGCAAATGAGGTTGCAAGAGAGAAAATGTTCATAGTATTGCTTGAAAGTATTGCTCCAAGCATACTGTGATTGCTGACACCGTTCATTCTGTTATATAAAGCGGTATCTTTTGCTGAATATTGGCTGTTACTTATTTCTGTGTAATGACCCATTTTATACTCTCAATTCTTATTTTGTTTCTTCAGGATGTTCTGTCAACCATTTTTGTACAAGCTTATATCCTTGTTTATTTGAGCTGTTTGCATCTTCAAGCTTTAAATTTGAATCGTACATTTCGATTACTTTTTTAGCGTAAGTACGCTTGTCACTGATATTTGTTGCTTGGTTGAACTCGTAGAAAGCTCGTGATAATTGTCTTTCAGAAGCAGGATTGTCATTATCGTATGTTTGTTCTAAACAATCTTTGCCTGCTCTCTGTAATTTACCTCTGTCAGCTCTGTCAAGTATCTTTTTATCAACTTCTGCTTGGTATCTGTCTCTTTTTGCTTCAAGCTGTTTTATTTCTTCGTCAAGCGTTTTTATTTGATTATTCTTTGTCGTAATTTGAGCATTAATTGCCCTTTCTGCTGAATCTTTAGCCTCTTTGTATTCTCTTTCAAGATTAGCTTTGTCTTCATCAGAAGCATTTTTCCATGCTTCATATTTTGCTTTTACATCAGCATGCTCATTGATATTTTTTAATGAGTTATTTAATTCGTTTATTTCATTTGTTAAATTAAGCTTTGTTTTTGTTTTAGTATCAATTTCTTTATTTATATTAGAAATTTCCTGAGTGTAATTAACTTCCGGCTCTTTATTAGCCTGATGAGCCGCGTAAGCCTGACCGGCAACTCCAAATAATGCATTTACTACGCCGTAGCCAGCCATTGCATCATAGTTTACTTCGCTGGAGCAGTTAGTAAATGGATTGCCTCCTAGAAGATTACCGATGTAAGCACTATTACCATAGCCAGCAGAATTTCCGCCAAGAATGCCGAGCCCCTGTGTAAACATTTGCATCCACTGGTTTCCGCATATATTATTGTAAATATTAAATCCTGGTGCCATCTTTTGTGTCCCATCTTAAGTCTTACATTTATATAAAGTATATAAAAAATATCTAATTTCGATGGCTAAAAAATTTGTTACAAAACTTAATGTTTTAATGTGTCAAATAAATTCACATCTTCAGTACTATTTGTTGGGATTAAATTAATGCGTTGGTTCAATTTTTCAAGAGAAGTTTTAGCTCTTTCTCTGGTAATATTCATTGTTTCACTATAATCATCTCCTCCGGCGCAGCAAAATCCAATTTTTAAATATTTAGATACAATGCTCCCGTATCGAATGGCATATATTTCGATTAAACTGGCATTTGTATCCAAAAAGTTTTTGAACATTTGTGTAATTAATGTTTGAGCCCCGAATGGTGCTTTTTCGCCTTTACGAAGCGGCCATGTGCAAATAAAATCGCCAATAAGTTTATTTTTGAACGGAAAACTAACCAGTATTCCGCACGGTACGTCGTCACAGGATAACAGCATACCGGTTTTGTTTTTGTAATGCGCGTTAGATAGTCCGGTTTGAAACACGGTATTATAAATAAGAAAGTCTTGGGCATTCATTGGCGGCAAAAGATTTTTTAAATCAATATTTTTTAGTGCACTTGTAAATTCTTTGTCTTTTTCTGTAAGTTTATAGATATCTAAGTTACGTCCAAGTACATTTGCTTTAGAAATATTTATTCCCTGAAAATTCGGGCTTTGATTTATTTTCATTATTTACATTTCCTACAAAAAAAGAGCCTTTTCGGCTCTCTTTTTAATAATTGGGCATGAAGAGACTCGAACTCCCACGCGTTAGCACTAGTTCCTAAGACTAGCGTGTCTACCATTCCACCACATGCCCAGAACGATATCAATGTAATAAATATACCAAGAGCATAATTTATTGTCAAATCAATCTTGTAATATTCTTTCAAATTTTATATAATATTTACATTGGTGTGTAGCATCAAAAAATAGGAGAGAGTTATGTTAAAAAAACAATCAATGTTGAAATCATTGTTTGCTTCACTATTTGCAATGATTTTAACAGCTCCTGCGTATGCCGGAGAAGCTTCTCTTGTAGTTCCAAACATCAAAGCAGAAAACCCGTTTAGCTACAATCTTTTAATGATTGGGCTCATCGTTTCTGTAATCGGTGTAATTTTCGGAGTTATAGAGTTTTTTAAAGTTAAAAAAGTTGAAGTTCATGAAGCAATGAACGCTGTTGGAAACACAATTTTTGAAACTTGTAAAACTTATCTTGTTCAGCAAGGTAAGTTTCTTGTTGCATTGGAAGTCTTAATTGGCTTGTGTATTGCATTTTATTTCTGGTATTTGCAAGGAATGGAGCTAAAATCTGTTCTAATTATTCTTGGCTGGTCTATCCTAGGTATACTTGGTTCTTACCTTGTTGCATGGTTTGGTATCAGAATGAATACACTTGCAAACTCAAGAACAGCATTTACCGCTCTTAAAGGTAACCCTTTGCAAATTTTAAACATTCCGCTTCAAGCCGGGATGAGTATCGGGGTTTTACTTGTATCAATTGAGTTAATCATGATGCTTGTAATTCTTCTTTTTGTCCCTGGTGAACTTGCAGGAGCTTGTTTTATCGGATTTGCAATCGGTGAATCTCTAGGTGCTTCTGCTCTTCGTGTAGCAGGCGGTATTTTTACAAAAATTGCTGATATCGGGTCTGACTTAATGAAAATTCAATTTGGTATTAAAGAAGACGATCCTCGGAACCCTGGTGTAATTGCAGATTGTACAGGTGATAACGCAGGCGACTCTATCGGACCTACTGCTGACGGTTTTGAAACTTACGGTGTAACAGGTGTTGCTCTTGTAAGCTTTATTCTTTTAGGCGTATTTAAAGATTTTCAGGTTCAGCTTCTTGCATGGATTTTCACAATGAGATTTTTGATGATTATCACATCAGTTGTTGCATACTGGATTAATAACGCTTTCACAAAAGCTTTTACTGCGAAAGCAAAACATTTTGACTTTGAAGCTCCGCTTACAAGTCTTGTATGGATAACTTCAATTTTGTCAATCATTATGACATTCTGCGTAAGTAATTTCTTATTGAAAGATATGGGTGAAAACTTATGGCTTGTTCTTTCAATAATCATTTCTTGCGGTACTTTGGGAGCTGCGTTAATTCCTGAAGCTACAAAAGTATTTACAAGCCCTAAAGCAAAACACACTCACGAAGTTGTTGTTGCGTCTAAAGAAGGCGGAGCATCTCTTACAATCCTTTCAGGTATTGTATCAGGAAACTTCTCAGGCTTCTGGATTGGTGCAATTGTAGTACTTCTTATGGGATTGGCTTATTTTGCAAGCTTGCATATCCCTGCTGATGTTATGATTTATCCTTCAGTATTTGCATTCGGACTTGTAGCGTTCGGTTTCCTTGGAATGGGGCCTGTAACAATTGCTGTTGACAGCTACGGCCCTGTAACCGATAATGCTCAGTCTGTTTATGAATTATCTTTAATCGAAGAAATTCCTAACGCAGCAGAAGGTATTGAAAAGTATTATGGATTTACTCCTGACTTTGAAAACGCTAAGAAATACTTAGAAGAAAACGACGGAGCGGGTAATACATTTAAAGCAACTTCAAAACCGGTTCTTATTGGTACAGCGGTTGTTGGTGCTACTACCATGATTTTCTCATTGATTCTTGTAATCAAAGAAACTCTTGGTATTCAGCCTGAAATGATTTTGAACCTGTTAAATCCATACACATTATTAGGCTTTATTGCCGGCGGTGCAGTAATTTACTGGTTCTCAGGTGCTTCTATGCAGGCTGTAACGACAGGTGCTTACTCTGCAACAGAGTTTATTAAAAACAATATTAAACTTGGTGAAGCTGATGATAAATGCGCAAATCTTGCAAATTCAAAAGAGGTTGTTAAGATTTGTACCCAGTACGCTCAAAAAGGTATGTACAATATCTTTATTGCGCTATTCGGTTTTGCGCTTGCACTTGCTTGTTTGTCAGCTCCGGCAGGAGATGATGCAGCTCCTGTATCTTTCTTTGTAAGCTACCTGATTGCGATTGCTGTATTTGGTTTATTCCAGGCAGTATTTATGGCAAACGCAGGCGGATGCTGGGATAACGCGAAGAAAATTGTTGAAGTTGATATGGCGGAAAAAGGAACTGACTTGCACGCAGCAACAGTTGTTGGTGATACGGTTGGTGACCCGTTCAAAGATACTTCTTCAGTTGCAATGAACCCGATTATCAAGTTTACAACACTGTTTGGTTTGCTTGCGATGGAAATTGCAATCAATCCGGCTTTCAAAGCTCACGCTAAGATTGCAGGTGCTGTAATTCTTGTAGTTGCGCTGGTGTTTGTAGTTCGTTCGTTCTATGCGATGCGAATACCTACAAAAGATTAATAAAAAGGGGCGGAGGCTAATGCCTCCGCCCCTTTTTTCTATACATCATTTAAATTCTCAGAAAGCTCACGAACTACTTTGTTAATCTTTTCTAAAGTTTCTTTATCTTTAAGCTTTGACAAAATATCTTCTTTTTCTCCGACTGCTATTATTTGTGTGGATTTTATCGGGGTTGGAAGTTTGTAAGCGATGACTTCTAAGTATCTTTTCTTCTCGTGGTTTTCTATGTGTTTTGGCGGTTTGGTGATTTTTAACATAAAATCAGTTGCACAAAGTTCACGCAGAGGGTTTTTAAATTCTTCATAAACTGGTGCAAAATCGCCGTATTCAGGAACTTCGCGTTCTGCACGCGCTAAAATATCCTGAACCATTTTTTTTATGTGTTCTTCCATTGTTTTTATCTCCTTAGGGGCTTTTGAAGCTGCACGGCTGATTTTGCCCTGAAAATTTGTGTTATTAAGTTTGTTTGTATTAAATTCGGTCATAAGTTTTGTCCTTTGTCTGTATCATAACATTCTGATTTAACTTTAGCAATCCGGATAAGATCTAAGGTAATACTTATTTTGTTCTAATAGATAATCTGTATCTATTTCCGGTGAATGGTAAAATTTCATGTTTTGCCGGTGAATTTCGGGGCTATTAAACCATAACATTAAATTATCGCGATATTCATTTCTTTGGCTGAATGGCCAAAAAATCTTTTTGCTGCGGTGAGTACTTGGAATTATGTTTAATTCAGATTTGATTTTTCTTAGGGCTTGTCTCGGGAATGCGGAATTCTGAATAATTTGCTTTAATTTTGAGACATCAAAACTTACAAAATCTCCATTCTTAACATTTGTTTCGAGTTCTGTTAACCATTCTATAAAAATTTGTTTATAATCTTTTTTGAAATCGGCGCACTTCCAGCTATTGGTTGTTGCCAGCTGGTCAACACCTTCAATTATTCGTTCTGCTATGCCATTTGAACTATAAGAATGTTCTGCCGGTTGAATATTTTCTTTTCTGCAGAAATCTAACCAGCCCTGACAATGACTGTTTAATCTTTCAAGAAATTGAGTACGTGTTGAACATTTTCCGATATTGAAAACGCTGCTTTCATTACCTTTAGTGTCACTGTATTCAAAACCCATTTTCTCAATTACGGGTTTTACTAAATCATATACAGACTCACTTGTTTCTAATATTTTGATTCCGCCTGAGTTTGGATAGTCTGAAATTTGTACCTGTCCCTTTGTAATGTCAGGATTATATTTTATTATAATTGCACCTTCTGGTATTTTAACCGAACCGTTTGTATATAAATCGTTTGGCATCCCTTCAATAAATTTCCCTGAAACGTTTGCATTTCTGGCATTTTCAAAAGGCATTATAATTGCATAAGGACATTCTGACCAGTCACCTAAACGATGGGCTTCAACTGCATGATTTAATGTAAAATGAACGCTGTTTCTTGCAGCACCTGCATTTCCATCTCTTATGGCATCTCTCCTGCTTTGAATAGTTCCGTTTTGCGGTTCAAATTGTGTCATGTGAACAAGAACAAGAGATTTAGCGTCTAAATTTGACGGGTTAAATTCTGCAACAGGCGAGTTACTTACCAACTCTAGTGATTGAAAATCTATTGTAGTTGTTTTGCTTAGAGGTTTAGAGATTTCAATTCTTTGAGCAGAAGATATCTTGTTAAATTTATTGACTGCTTCTTCAGGCTTTATTTCACCTTTTTTAACTTTTTCACCGAGTTCGTGGAGGTATACAAGATTTTTTGCTTCCAAACGTTTATCGAACTTGAAGCCATTTCCGTAATCTTCAAGCTTAGGTTCTGTTGATTCAAATCCAAGCTCAAGCTTGCGCAGGTGGATATAATAATCCTGCCAGTATCGGTTATATTCTTTAATTGATTCTTCAGGCATTCCTCCGCCTTTCAGCAAATCTCTAATCGGACCGTAAAGCGGCTCAAGTTCAGGATGCTGACCGATTATGTCTTTACCGGTTCTCAAATCGTAAGGAATATGCTCGCCTTCTGCAAACGTATTAATTCTGTCACCTCTGAACTGAAATTCAATAGTTTTGCCGTCTTTAGTTTTGAAGTTCATTTGGAAAGCAGGATAACCTGAAGGCTGTGTTTTTGTAACTCCTCCTTCGTATTCTTTGAACGGAATAACTGCTCCTGATTTAGGGTCTGATGCTTCGATGATTTCGTTGCCGCTAAAGTCTATTCCGCGTTCAATTGCATAATCGCGGATTTTTTCATATTGTGTTCTGGTTAAGTATGCAAATTTACCGTCAGCAGTGGCATAATTGCTCATTCTAATCATTGAAAGTCCGTTACCTTTAGCGGCAAGTTCGTCTATATTGCGAATGATTGCGTCGTATAATGCCTGAGACTGCATTTCGATAGCCTGATTAATCCGCTCTTCCATTGTTCCGCGCGTTTTTTGAGCAAAATTGCCTGACTCAACAACCGTTCTTGCTCCAAAACCGTCACGAACACTTTTTACTGCAGATTCAATTGTTGCTCCCGGATTATCAATAAGGTAGTTTTTGATTTTATCAAAAAGACTCTGGTAGCTTTTTGCACGATGAGTCATGTTTTCTGTATTACCGAAGCCTAAAGTTTCAAGCTCTGCAACAATTTTAGTGCAGGTCGCTTCGTCAAAATTTGCCTGAATCTCTGCAACTGCTCTGTCGATTTCAGGTTTTAGCGTTACTTCCGGTTTTGCTTTCTGTGCAAGAATTTCGTTCTGCGCAGATACAATATTACGACTGTCAACACTTTCTAACGTAGTCAAATAGGTCAATATATTTTTAGCTTTTGCAATATTTTCTTTAGAAATTGACGGCAAGACATGTTCTTTTCCGTTGGTGTCTCTAATCCAGAAGACAATATCAGGATTTTCAAAGAAATCCACTTCGTGGGTTTGCTTTGCTTCATTCCATTTTACTTCTTTTCCGACAGAATTTATGACAAGCGAAATGCAGGTTCCGTCGGGTAAAAAATAATCTTTGTGGTACATAATTTCAAAGTCTATTTTTACATTGCTCTCATAG
>CAPQCU010000031.1 GCA_948684385.1 uncultured bacterium | reverse complement strand
TGCACAAGATAGAAAAAAACGTAAGACCTGCTCATTCTGCGCAGATCACGTAGAATCTATCGATTATAAAGATGCTGCAAAATTGAAAAGATACTTAACAGAAGCAGGTAAAATCATTCCTCGCAGAGTTACAGGTAACTGTGCAGAACACCAGAGAATGGTTACAAAAGCTATTAAAAGAGCTAGAGAAGCTGCAATTATCAGTTATGTATTTGACTAATTTTGTAAGTGAACTTAAATGATTTATAAATAGGAATGGCGGAATTTATTTTGTCATTCCTATCTTAATGTTTATTAGTTGAAAAGAAGGATTAAGTTATGAACAATCAAATCACAATCAGATCTGACAGAAAAGATGACTACAAATTCCAGTACAAAGGCGAAGATGTTGTATTAAAAGCCGGCAGTATTATAAGTATTGCTGATGGGCTATCTGAAGTAGTGCTTCCGACATGCGCAATGAAAATTGTAAAAAATCTGATTGTAATAAAAGATGATGTTAAATAGTCAAGGTTTCAGACTCATTGACAATAAATCTTTAGAGACTAGAATTATAATATAACTTAGTATAGTAAGTTAACGTAGTATATTTAATCAAAGAAGGAGATTAATCTCATGGCACGTGAAAAATTTGAACGTACGAAGCCACACGTTAACGTTGGTACAGTAGGCCACGTTGACCACGGTAAAACAACATTGACAGCTGCAATCACTGGTTGTATGGCTGCTGCAGGTAAAGCACAAGCAAGAAAATTCGATGAAATCGATGCTGCTCCTGAAGAAAAAGCAAGAGGTATAACCATCTCTACTGCTCACGTAGAATACGAAACAGATGCAAGACACTATGCACACGTAGACTGCCCGGGCCACGCTGACTATGTTAAAAACATGATTACAGGTGCTGCTCAAATGGACGGCGCTATTCTCGTAGTTGCTGCTACAGATGGTGCTATGCCTCAGACTCGTGAACACATCTTGCTTGCAAGACAGGTTGGTGTTCCTAACTTAGTAGTATTCTTGAACAAATGCGATATGGTTGATGACCCTGAATTATTAGAATTAGTTGAAATGGAAGTTAGAGAACTTCTTTCTTCTTACGAATTCGACGGAGACAACATTCCGTTCATCCACGGTTCAGCTCTTAAAGCTTTAGAAGCTGTTCAAGCTAATCCAAACGTACAACGTGGCGAAGATAAATGGGTTGACAAAATTTGGGAATTGATGGATGCTATCGATTCTTACTTCCCAACTCCTGAACGTGATTTGGATAAACCATTCTTGATGCCTGTTGAAGACGTATTCTCTATTACAGGTCGTGGTACAGTTGCTACAGGTAGAGTAGAACGTGGTACTGTTAAAGTTGGTGAAGAAGTTGAATTAGTTGGTCTTGGCGAAACTAAGAAAACAACTGTAACCGGTGTTGAAATGTTCAGAAAACAACTTGACCAAGGTCAAGCTGGTGACAACATTGGTGCATTGCTTCGTGGTGTTGACAAAACTGAAATCCAACGTGGTCAGGTTCTTTGTAAACCAGGTTCAATCCACCCGCACACTAAATTTACAGCTAACGTTTACGTATTAACTAAGGATGAAGGCGGACGTCACACTCCATTCTTCCCTGGTTACAGACCTCAGTTCTATATCAGAACAACTGACGTTACTGGTTCAATCAAATTCGAAGGCGAAATGGTAATGCCTGGTGATAACGTAGTTATGGAAGTTGAACTTATCAACCCTGTAGCTATCGAAGAAGGTATGAGATTCGCTATCCGTGAAGGCGGTAGAACAGTTGGTGCTGGTGTTGTTGACAAAATTATTGAATAATTTTAGACAATACTAAAATCTTTATAAAAAGAGTCGGTTTCTTGACCGGCTCTTTTTTCATGTTAGCATTATTTTATCAAGGAGAAAAAGATATGCGTATCCAATCAATTAATAATACCCCGCAGTTTTAAGCGATGCGGATAAATGACGTAAAAGCTTGGGATAAGAATGTGCTCAGCTATGTAACAAATAATAAAGAAATTTGTAGGGTCGCTCAAGAGCTTGATTTGAGAGGTCAGGATTTGAGTGTTACATATATGTTTAACAAAATAAATGGTGTGTGGAAGAATACAATTAATTTTGAAGCAAATGGCAAATTAAAAATTCTTGAAATAAAGAACTTTTTTTCAGCAGCTGCAGATGAAATTAAGGCATTAAAACATGACGATTTTCTGGAGCTTCTAAAGTTAAATTAATAAATAATTATTATTAGTATTGGTAATATAAGTTTTTTTGTAACTTTCCGGCACAGTAATTTTAACATACTCCTGCTTTTTTCTAAGTCCGCTTAATCCGATAATTGAGTCATGTTTGAAAAAATTCTTGAAAAAGTCCATGTTTTATTCCTTTCGATTATGTGGTATAATATGCTTAATGTTTTAAAGAATTAAGTCAAGGAGGAGTATAAAAAATGGCTAAGGTAACTAAAGAAATGGGGATTATGGATATCGTACAACAGCATCCGGAAGCAATTGCCGTATTCCAAAAATACGGCATGGGCTGTATCGGTTGTGCTGCTGCGCATTTTGAAAACTTAGAAGCTGGTGCGAAAGTTCACGGTTTTAATCCTGATGATATGGTTAATGAAATTAACTCAATTATCGAGGGCAAATAAATGTCTATGTGGCAGTTTTTATGCGTTGTAGGGATTGCGTTTGTTATATTGGAAATTTTTACTCCAAGCATGTTCTTTTTGAATTTTGCTCTGGCATCTTTTATTACAGCGCTTGTTTCGCTCATTACACCGGATAAGTTTACACTTGTGCTTGTGTTTTTTGCGTTATCGTTTTTGTCTTTTGTTTTTCTAAGGCCTATTTTGCTTAGAAAAAACACAAAAGAAACAGAAACCGGTGTAGAGGGTAAATATATCGGTAAAACTGCTAAAGCTATAGAGGATATAACTGAAACATCAGGAGTTATACATATTTACGGCGAACGCTGGGAGGCAAGAAGTGTAGATTGTTCTGTGATTCCTGCAGGCTCTGAAGTTTGTATTGTAAAAAATGATGGTTTAATTATGTTTGTTAGAAAAGAGGAGAAATAATTTATGTTCGGTTTATCAATATTTTTAATTGCGTTAGCAATTGTTTTTGTATCAAAAGGTGTAATAATTGTTCAACAGGCAGAAGTTGTTATTGTAGAAAGATTAGGTAAATTTGACAGAGTTTTGCAGTCAGGTTTTAATTTTATAATTCCTGTAATCGAAGCTCCGCGAGCAATTGATTGGAAAGTTACCCAAAAAGGTTTTGATGGCTCTACTTATTCAATTGTTCAAAAAAGAACAAAAATTGACTTAAGAGAAGCTGTTTACGATTTTCCAAGACAGAATGTAATTACAAAAGATAACGTTTCAATCAGTATCAATGCACTTTTGTATTTTCAGATTATTGACCCAAAATCTGCAGTTTACGAAATTCAAAATCTTCCTGAAGCTATTGAAAAGTTGACTCAAACTAACTTAAGAAACCTTGTTGGTCAACTTGATTTGGACGAATCTCTTGTTTCTCGTGACAAAATTAACCACGAACTTAGAGCTATTTTGGATGATGCTACAAATAAATGGGGTGTGAAAGTTAACAGAGTTGAACTTCAGGATATTATTCCTCCTGCTGATATTCAATCTGCAATGGAAAAACAAATGAAAGCTGAACGTGACAGACGTGCTGCAATTTTAGAGGCAGAAGGTTTGAAAAAATCTGCTGTTTTGAAAGCTGAAGGTGAGAAAGAAGCTGCAATCAATAGAGCTGAGGGTGAAAAACAGGCTAATATTTTAAGGGCTGAAGGGGTTGCTCAGGCAAGAATTCTTGAAGCTGATGGTGAAAAGGAAGCAATTGAGAGAATTATTAATGCTCTTGCAGACAAAGGTCAGCCGGATAAATATCTTATTGCTATGAAGTATTTGGAAACAATGAAAACAATTACAAGCGGTAAAGACAATAAAGTTGTTTACATGCCTTATGAAGCTACAGGAATATTAAGTTCTATTGACGGAATTAAACAAATGCTTTCAAAATAAAATTTTATGCTATAATATATAGATATAAGAAAGGATATGTTATGAAAAAGGGATTATTAATGCTAATTGCAGCAGCTGCTATTACAACTGTAGCGTATGCATACACTTATAATACACAGGTTCCGGTTCCTGGAAAAACTCTTGCAGATGGAAAACTTCAGTCAGAAATGCTGTTTCCTGTATACGCTTATGGCTTAAGAATTGCTGCTCCTGATTGTAAAGATTTTTCAATCACAGACACAACTGTATCAAAAGCAAAAGAAAACGGTGCCTGGGAAGAAATTTGGACAGTGAAAGCTTGCGAAAGAACAGCAAGAATTCCTGTTAAGTTTACAACTTCAGAAACAGGTACAGATTTTGCGATTGACCCAATGGGTGTAAAGGTAGCAAAATAAGGCTTATACAATGACTAAAGTTTCCGGAGTAAATCCAATTGTTCAAAGAATAACGCAGCTTCGCAATGAAGTTGCGTATTCTGCGTTTGAAGGAAATTATAAAAATTTCAAATCAGCAGTTAAAGAACATGCAAAGCTGGCTATAGAACATTATGAGCTTTCAAAACAAGCAGGTCATCCTTCATTCAAAGTTCCTTTGTTTTCAAAAGCAGGAATGAGAATGATGAAGGTTATGATTTTGAACTTTTTTAGAATAAAAACACCGGAAGAAAAAGAACTCAAATTAAGAAAACGCTCGGAAATGATGCGTCAACAGGCTGAAAAATATATACAAAGGGGCTAAATGGATATTACATTTGGAACAGACGGCTGGAGAGCTGTTTTAGATAAAGATTTTACGGAGGTAAATGTAGAGAGAGTTACCAGAGCTATTGGAAAGTATGTTCTTGATAACTTTGGTACAGAAAAAATCATCCTTGTAGGTTATGATCCGCGTAAAATGGCAGATGTTTTTGCTGAACAGTGTGCTGATATACTCAAAAACCTTGGATTTAATGTTAAACTTTCCTCCCGTGTAGTTCCAACTCCGGTTCTTGCATATAATGCGCTTATTCAAAACGCCTGTGCAATTATGTTTACTGCTTCGCATAATCCGCCTGAGTATCTCGGGATGAAATTTATACCTGATTACGCAGGGCCTGCTACAAGCAAAATAACAGATGAAATTGTTGCTAATATTGATAAAGCTATTGATAGTAAAGCAACGGGTTCTTTAAGTAAAGTTGATTTTGCACCTAAATACTATGAACATTTGGAAACGCTGATAGATTTTAGTGTAATTAAAAATCTTAAAACAAATATAATTTTTGACGGCTTGTATTCAGCTTCAATCGGATATTTTGATAAGATATTGGAAAATTATAATATTCCGTTTCAAACGTTACACATGTTTCATGATGTTGATTTTGGAGGCGGCATGCCTGATCCGAAGCCAAGATTTTTGAAAGAACTTATTGACAAAGTTAAAATCTCTGAAAATACGATTGGGCTGGCAAATGACGGTGATGCTGACCGCTTTGGTGTTATAAATGAAAACGGTGAGTATGTTTCTCCAAACGAAATTATTGCAATTTTACTTAAGTACCTGCTTCAAAAAGGTTTATCAGGGTCAGTGGTAAAGACTGTAGGTTCAAGCCTTTTAATTGATGTTGTGGCTAAAAAGCTAGGGGTTGAAGTGATTGAAACAGCGGTTGGTTTTAAACATGTTGGCGAGGCAATGCGCTTAAACAAAGTAATTATCGGTGGTGAAGAGTCCGGCGGTTTGAGTATTGGCGGGCATATTCCGGAAAAAGACGGTCTGCTTGCAAATTTACTTATTTTAGAAGCAATGGCTTCAGAAGGTAAATCTCTTATCGAGCTTCAGAACGATTTATATGAACTTGCCGGATGCAGGTTTTATACGGATAGAATAGATTTGAAGCTTGATAATAAAGACGAAATAAAACCGATTTTGGAAAAAGTTAAAAATTTCAAGTCTGTTGGTAATTATCCTGTAACTGAGGTTGATATGAGAGAAGGGGTTAAGCTTAATCTGGGCGATAAAACAAAAATTCTTGTCCGCCCGAGCGGCACCGAGCCTCTTCTCAGGATATATTTTGAGACAGATAGTTTAGAAAAACTGGAAGAGCTGAAAAATAGTATTGAGGTTTAAATTTAAGGGCGGGTTTTGCTTTGCAAAACCCGCCCTTACTAAACACGGATGCGATTTTGTTACCTGCAATGACTCGCAGGTGGGTGAGTGCCTCAATTTATCCGTTTCCCGCTGGCGATTTTGTATCGACGGGTATACTTCAAGAATTACAGAGCTTACTCTCCCTATTTATAAAAATGTAGGAACAAAATAAACACCCGTATTGAGTAATAACATTATGTCATATTTACTTCTTTATTTCAAGTTAATCAAAACTAACCAACTAGCTAATAGACAAATGTAATTTTTCAGTCAAAAATGAGTTAGTGAAAGGGATTTTTTATGAAAGATTTTACTAAGCAGGAACTTAGGGTCTTGAACTTGCTTGTACAAGGCTTTAATACCCGTGAAATAGCTGAAAAATTAAATGTATCAATCCATAATGCAAAAGTAAATACTGAAGCAATTCGCAGGAAGCTGGATGCTAAAAACAGAGTACAGGCTGTTGTAAAAGCTATAACACACAATATTATTGAGGTTTAACTTTAGACTTAATTGTGTTAAGATTAACGCATGGGAACTTTTTTATTAAGAGAAATTTTTTATGACAATATTAGTGAGGAATTAGACCGAATTGGGTTTGATGCTGCATATTCAGACGTTATATCAGAAAAATTTCGACATAAAAATGTGAAAGTATATGGATTATCAGCTGCTCAGGCAAATATTCTAAAGCAAACTGCGCTTATATTTGGTGCTGATTGTGCGGTAAATCGTAATGTTATCACAGGTAATATCGGGAAATCTGATGCAATTCTTTGCGGAAGCTATTCCCAGCTAAAAAAGATTGCACAAAAACTCAAAGCCCAGCCGTTTAAGCTTGCGATTTTAGCGGAAGATATTTTGCAATTCTTACGTGTAGAAACCGGCAAAACAAAGCTTGCGGGTATTTTGAATGTAACTCCAGATTCTTTTTCTGATGGCGGAATGTATTTTAATCCTGATGATGCGATAAGAAAATTTGAACAGCTTGTAGAAGAAGGTGCAGATATTGTTGATATAGGAGCAGAGAGTACAAAACCTTTCTCCGGACCGGTTGAGGCAAAAGAACAAATAAGACGTTTGAAACCGGTTTTGAGAGCAGTTAGAGGTGTTACGATAAGTGTTGATACAAGAAATGCAGAGGTTGCAGATTTTGCTCTTAATAACGGAGCTAATATAATTAACGATGTTTCAGGTCTGGAGTCTGACCCGAAAATGGCGGAGGTTATTGCCAGATATAATGCAGGAGTTATTATTCAGCATTCAAAAGGGCAGGCTGAGGATATTCCTGAGTATGAAAATGTGGTTGAAGAAGTTTACTCCTCTCTTCGAGATAAAATCATTATGGCTGAAGAGGCAGGAATAAAAAATATTATTATTGATCCGGGAATAGGTTTTGGAAAATCAAGGAAAGATAATTTAAAGATTTTAGATAATATTAAGACGTATTCTTCTCTAAGCTGTCCGATTATGGTTGGTGTTTCAAGAAAACGGGTTCTTGGCGTCGAAGCTGAGGATAATGAGGTTAAAGATGCCATGACTCTTGCGTATTCTTACCCTTTAATCCGTGCAGGAGTTGATTATTTAAGAGTGCATAATGTCAAGTTGCACAAAACTTTATTAAATTCTATACCCGACTAGGCAATTTTTATTATGAATATAATACGCTAATATAAAAATACACATTAGATGAGAATATAGCAATGAGTATTTTAAAAGATTTAATATTTTTAGTAACGTTTGTAATGTCTATTTATTTTTGTATTAGTTATTTGAGATTAAAATTTAAACAGGAAAAATTAATAGAAAGTTTTACTGATGCACTTTTGCATGATTTAAAAACACCGACTCTGGCTCAGCTTAGAGGTCTGGATGTCTTGCAAAACGGGAATTTAAACTTAGAGCAGGAAGAACTTGTTATGCAGATAAAAGAGTCTTGCAAATACACGCTCGATATGATTTCTATGATTTTAAAAACATACAGGTTAGAAAGCGGTAAGCAGATTTTGTCATTAGAAACATTTAGCCTGTCAGAACTTTTTATTGAATGTTTTAATGAAGTTTTGCCTCAGGCAGCTGAAAAAAATTTAGAGCTGGTTTATGAAGCAGCTGATGCTGATACTTTTGTTGAAGCTGATAGAGCTGATATTAAAACCGTAATATCGCATCTGCTTCAGAACGCGGTTGGATATTCAGATAAAAATGAAAAACTATTTGTTTCAATTGATTTAAAGTCTAATGAATTAAAAATGGAGATAAAAAATAAAGGTACTATGTACTCTCCAAAATATTCTGCTATTGGTAACAATATAATGCTTCATCTAAGCAAAAAAATTATCGACAGCCACCACGGAACAATGTTTTCAGAGCGGGAAGCGTGTAATATAAATAAGTTTGTTTTTACTTTGCCGTTAATTCATAATAATTTGGCAATGATTTAAGATTTGTAAAAAAACTTCACTCAAGACTGGAAAAACTTATAAAAAATGTTAAGATTATTAATAGGAGTAAATAAAAAACGCAATTTTTTCAATCCAACTGTTTTAATATTTTTATAGTGTTCAGGTGATAGTGTGAAGAAAGAAAAGAATTTAGCAGAAAAAATAACCAATTTATCAGAAAGAGCTCCGGTCACTTCTCCGATATTTCAAGATAAACTTGTGTCAAAAGTCAATGCTCTGACTTTTAATAATCATGCAAATTCTCTTGGTAATCCCCAGAATAAAAATTTTAACAATGATAAAGGGCTGACACTTAACCATAAATCGGTTGTTGAAGAGCTTGTAAAGCTCTCTGCTTCTAAAAGCACGACAGAGTTTTATTCAGGAATATATTCGCTTATAACACAAAATATAGACTCTGATTTCATTGCAGTAGGTATGTTTAAGGAAAAATCCAAATGCATTAACCTTAAGCTCAAGGATAAACTCGGGAATTTTTATTCTACAAAAGTTTTTCTAAAAGATATAGATAATCCGATTATTCAGTCTTTTCAAACAAGAGAAGTGATTTTTAAAGATGACGTTAATTTCCTGAAGCTTGCTTATTTTAAAGATAATGCGGTAATTATTCTGCCTCTTGTATCTGTCAATAAATGCATCGGGGTGATGATTATTGAAGATAAATATGCAAGGCAGAACACAACGCTTTATAATTTGATTGCTAATTTCGCAGCTTTGTATTCTCATAATTTTGACCTGTTGGAGATGAGTGAAGAAGTTATTAATACAGACTCTTTAACACTTCTGCACAATCATAGAGGTTTCCAGGAAATCCTCTCAAATGAAATCTTGAGGGCTGAAACTAATAAGCAAAAACTTTCTATTGTAATGATGGATGTATGTAATATTACGAAAATCAATAGAGAACTCGGGCATGCTAAAGGGGATGAAGTTATAAAACTTGTTGCTGAAAAAGTCCGCCAGAGTATGCGCGAAGGTGATATTGCAGGAAGATACGGCGGAGATGAAATCGCGGTTATTCTTCCGAATACTTCTATTTCTCAGGCAAAATATGTTGCTGAGTATATTACTTATTCGCTCTCCTGTTGTTTTATTGATGATGTCGGTCCTGTAAAGGTATCGGTTGGAATTGCAACTTATCCGGACTGCTCGGATGATAAAGAAAAACTTTTAATTCTTGCAGAACAGGCGATGTATATTTCTCAGGCAAAAGGGTATAAAGACGGGATGTCTGCAATTATAAGCTCTGCAGATTTTAACTTCTGGGACGATGCAGCGCTAAAATCTTATGCAGAAGTTATCGGAAAACGCCATGCCCAGCTTGGAGTAAACTTCGAGGAAGAGTTGATTTCCAAGTTTAACTCCGACCATGCTGTTTCCGGAGCAAGAATTTCTGAGATAGCAACTTCTTTAGCCGGCGCGATTGATGCAAAAGACCCTTATACAAAAGGTCATTCAACTTCTGTTTCCAAATTCTCGGAAGCGTTGGCAAGAGCAATTAATCTTCCGGAAGATGAAGTCGAACGTATAAAACTGGGCGCACTTCTGCACGATGTCGGTAAAATCGGTATACCTGAAAATGTGCTGAAAAAAGAAGGTCCTCTCTCTGATGAAGAATGGTCAATTATGAAACAGCACCCGACAATTGGAGCTGAGAAAGTTCTTATGCCAAATCCGTCTTTAAGAGATTTGATACCGATTGTAAAATATCACCACGAAAGAATAGACGGCAAAGGCTATCCGGAAGGTTTAGCAAATGGCGATATTCCGCTTGCTGCAAAGATTGTTGCGATTGCAGATACTTACCACGCTCTGGTTAGCGACAGACCATATAGACGCGGTATGAATATTGAAAAAGCGATTTCAATACTGAACGAAGGCGCCGGAACACAGTGGGACGCTGATTTAATCAGAACTTTTATTCAAATTGCTCCGTCACTGGGAGAGTGAATTAATTCTTAGCGTATTTTAACAAAGTTTGAACTTTTGTCTGCATCATTTCTTCTACAATAAGCCATTTACCGTTAGGCTGTTTTTGAAGAATCATGTATGTTTTAAGCTTATAAGATTCTCCTGACGGCTGGCGGAGAGATGATACTTTATACTTTCCGTTAGAAACCGGAGTTACAGTTACGTTTGTATAATTATTGGTGTAATGTCTGAGCTTTGCTCCTGCCTGACCGAGTTTCATTTGTTTGATATAAGTTGCTGTATCTGTGTTAACATCCTGCGTTGTTCCGTCCGGTTTAACTACCTGACGTATGATTTTTGCAGAAGGTGAATACATTTCAGTTATAGCAGGGCTGTATGTGTTTGCAGATTTAACGTAATTGTTAAAAAAGTCTAAAGCTTCCTGTTTATCGTCTGCAAAAACAGAAATTGTCATTGCTGTAAAAATTATTAATGATAGTATAGTTTTTTTCATTAAATACCCTCCGGTAAGTCTCCTTTAACTTCTGCAATTTCGTCACAGTCAAGATGGAAAATTTTGTGAAGTGCTTTTACAGCTTCTTTTGCGTCATCTTCAGCAACGATACAGCTGATTTTGATTTCACTTGTAGAAATCATCTTTATATTTATATTACAGTCAGCCAGAGTTTTAAACATCGTAGCAGCTATACCGGGTCTGTCAATCATGCCGGCACCAACAATTGAAATTTTTGCGATTTTATCATCAACAAATACATTTGAAAATTCAAGCTGGGCTTTAACTTTTTCCATAATTTCAAGAGTTTTTTCTTTGTCGCCTTTATCAATTGTAAAAGCGATATCGTTAGTGTTAAGAGCTTTTCTTGCATAAGACTGGATAATCATATCGACAGAAATATTTTCTTTTGCAAGCCCGTTAAAAAGAACTGCAGCTGTTCCGGGATTATCTTTTACATCACATACAACAACTCTTAACTGAGATAAGTCCGATGCAACACCGGTAACAGGTCTGTGTAATTCCATTTCATCAACTCCTAATATTAAAGTTCCTAAATTGTCGAGCTTAAAAGTACTTCTGACTCTAAGCGGTACGTTATACTGTTTTGCAGTTTCAACAGCTCTCGGGTGGAGAACGTTTGCTCCGACTCTGGCTAGTTCCAGCATTTCTTCGTAAGAAATTTCATCCAGCTTAGAAGCATGCGGAACAATTCTCGGGTCTGTTGTGTAAACACCTTCTACATCTGTGTAAATATCACATCTTTCAGCTTGCAGCGCTCCGGCAAGAGCAACAGCAGAAGTGTCTGAGCCTCCGCGTCCTAATGTTGTAATTTCTAAATCTTCTGTTACACCTTGAAAACCTGCAACAACAACAACTTCACCTTTATCAAGATGTGCTTTTATTTTGTCTGTTTTTATATTAATAATTCTTGCTTTTGAATGAACTTTTTCTGTCATAATACCGACTTGAATAGCGTTCATGCTGACAGCAGGGCAGCCTTGAGATTGAAGCGCCATTGCAAGCAGAGCAATTGAAACACCTTCTCCGGTAGAGAGAAGCATGTCCATTTCTCTGGAAGATGGAGTATCGGAAATCTCTTTAGCCATTTTTACAAGATAATCAGTAGTATGACCCATTGCAGAAACTACAACTACAACGTCATGTCCGAGGTTTCTCTCTCTAATTACTGCTTTTGCTACATTTTTTATTTTATCGGTATCAGCGACTGATGTTCCGCCAAATTTTTGAACAATTATTTTTTTCATTTCTCGTTTACCTGCTATATGTTCGTTTACTATTATATAAGCAAATAAATTCTTTGACAACAGGGGGTAAAAGGTAAAAAAAAATAACGTAAAGATTTGTAAAAAATATTTGATATGGCTAGCAAAAAATCTTTTTAGGTGGTTTAACAAAAGTACACTAGTATGGAATAACTATGTAAAGGAGCATAAAATTTATGAACATTAATTCAAATGAACTTTTGTTATTAGACAAAAAAATCAGATTTGGAGAGGAGCCTGCGCAACAAACAGCTCCTGCAGCAGTGGCTGCACCGGAAACATCTGCACCTCAAGCAGGTATGAACGCACTTATGTTTCAAGGTTTGAAAAATGTTGTAAGTAATCCTGAATTGGCAACAGAGTTGAAAATGTTGAACGACATTGAACCTGCTAAAACAGAAGATGCAGCAGCAAAAGAATATACAGTACCATTCCAATCAAATATCGCTTTTCAAGGAAAAGCTTCTAAATTTAAAAACATTGCAGTTGCAGCAATGATTGGTATGGCTTCAATGGCAGCTATGACTTCTTGTGATGATAAAGAAGAATTTAAAATGCCTGATATAATTAATACAAATACTACAACCGTTAACATCGATTTAGGCGTGTTAATGGATTTGATTAACGAGTTAAAAGGTTTACGTCAGGATTTGGCAGACCGTGATGAACAGCTGGCAGCTAAATATGATCAGTTAATTTCAATGTTCAATCAGGTTATTACTTTGATGAAGGAGCAAAAATTAAGCAATGATTCATTCCAGTCTCTTGTACTTGCAAACCAACAGCTTATTATTGATTTAATGGTAGCTCAAGGTGCTGACAGAGCAGAAGCAATGGCAAAATTGGATGCGATTTTAAAAGCTGTTCAAGATGGCACATTAACTATTGAAAAAGCTCTTGAACAAATTAAAAACCTTGTAAATGAAATTAGTAACAAACTTTCAACTCTTATCAGCGACTTCGAGGCATTCCATAATGAATACAAAGAAGATAAGAAAACTGAGTTAGATTATTTGAAACAAATTATTAAGAACAATGAAATTCAAAATGATATTCTTGTTGATATGTCAAAAACTCAAACAGAAATGGCTGAAAATATCACTAATATCAAAAACAATATTAATGTATTACTAGAATATACTCAAGACGATTCTAAGTTTGAACAACTTATTGAAGCAATCAAGAATATTCAAATTAATGGCGGTGGTTCTGTAAATATTGATTACAAAAAGCTTGAAGAAATGTTTAAAGCTATGGGTGTTTCAATTGCAGAAGCTATCAATATGTCAGCTTCACAGCTTGAAGAAGTTATCAAAAACTTCCAGAAAACTTATATCGAAACAGAAGCTAACCAGACAGAACAATTTGCAACAATTATTGCAAAATTAGATGAATTGAAATACTTCAGTGGATTGAACAAAGATGAAATTGTAAATGCAATTAAAAATATTTCTATTAATGGCGGCGGTACAGCTTCTCCTGAACTTGGTGAAAAATTAGATGAAATTATTGCTGCATTAAACAAACTTCAAGCATCAATTGATGCTATGTACAAAGCAATAGGCGACTTGTCAGTTAAAGTTGGCGACAGCTTCTCAAAATGGGATGCTAAATTTGATGCAATTTTAGAATCTTTAGAAGGATTTGCGGGTCAACTTAATACAATTATTGCAAATCAGAAAAATGCAGAAGTATATTTAGATAACTTGTTAAATGAAGTTGAAAACTTGAAAGCTGAAATCAAAAATATCCAGATTGCAGGCGGAAATATTGATTACGATAAGTTAGAAGAAATGTGGCAGAAACATGATGAAGCTAACTTTGAAAAATACAGTCAGCTAATCAAAGATCTTGGAATTGATACAACTGATCTTAAGACAATTGAAGACTTGTTAAAATCAATTGATGCTAAGATGGATAATATAAAAGACAATTCAGATATCTTGAACCAGATTCTTGATAAATTAAACGGAATTGATTGGTCAAATCCTGATTACAATGATAAGTTCGACCAGATTATCGAACTTCTCAAAAACTTCAAATGCAACTGCAATTGCGGCGGCAACAATGAAGGTATTAAAGACGAATTAGATAATATTTTAGGATAATAGAATAGCTGGAAAATGAAAAGAGGCGGATTGTAGTCCGCCTCTTTTTTATTATCAAAAACAACCATAGGATTTTTATTATTCTTCTTCGATAGCTTTTTTACCTGCTGCGATAGCTTCTGCTTCTGAGTTATAGTAAGTTTCGTTCCAGCTTGGTAGATCTGAACCCGGACATACTGTGCCAT
>CAPQCU010000030.1 GCA_948684385.1 uncultured bacterium | reverse complement strand
AGAGCACTCCCCTTTTAAGGGATAGGTCGCGCGTTCGAATCGCGCCAAGCGCATAAAAAAGAGAATCGGTTTATCTGGTTCTCTTTTTTATCGTCTTAGGTAGCGATGAGAATCGATTTTCCGTGTTCGGCGGCAGGCGAGCAGAGGCTGGAGGTGGCGGCGAAAATAGCAGGCTGTTCGCAGGACTATAGAGCCGCCACGAAAGCCGCCCATAGCGAGCCTGACAAGACAAATCACGCCAAGCGCAATTTTTTATTGTTTAAAACACTAACGTTTATTGCAAACATCATTCAATTCTTTAAGCATAAGAATTGATATTAACATGCTCCCCAAAAATAGACTAAACAGAAGTAACAAATTGTTCTGAATTATTATCAATGACAATCGCAGTTAACGGGGCATCTTTGAACTTTCCGCAACCAGTATCAATACAAATTTTATCATCCTGCACCTGAGGTTTATCAAATTCGGTATGCCCGAATATAATTTTTTGCTTTAACCCGTGCTTTCTGTTATAAAATTCACTTCTAATATAAACCATATCGGTCAAATCCTGATTTTCAAGCGGTATTCCAATCCTGATACCGGCATGAACAAACAGATAATCATCAGTCAAATAATAAGGTTTTAAAGAATTAAAAAACTCTCCATGAATCTTAAAAATATTTTCAAAGGACCCGTAACATTGGGCAGTAGCATCTCCGCCATAATTCCAGAACAGATAATTATAATAATCATCAACAGAAGCATGCAATAATGCATATTCATGAGAACCTATAAGGTAAACACAGTTACAATATTCCTGCATTTCAATAATCTTATCAACAACCTGTCGAGATTTCTTGCCCCTATCAATGTAATCACCCATAAATACAAGCGTATCATCTTTTTGAGGAGCAATTTTATCCAAAACTGCACACAATTTATCATATTCGCCGTGTATATCTGAAATCCCTATAAGTCTTCCCATAGCTACATTTTAATACAAAGGCTGCGGAGAAACAAGTTTCTCCGCAGCAAATATAAATCTCAGTTTTATTATTTTATCCTAAAAGTAACATTTGATACAGCAGTAATTTTCTTTTCAATGGTTGAAGTATCGTTGATTCCCATATCAGAAACATCAGTTGAATCCACAGGTGTAATTTGGAATACCCCCATTCTCACAGATTCAATTTTCCCAACAGAATTATGGGTTGATTTTAACATAGCTGAAGCTCTTTGTTTTGCATCATTTGTAGCTTTATTTAAGAGTTTAATCTTTAAATCAGATAAACCCGAATAAGAGTAACTTATATTTCTTGCTTCAATATCTATCCCCTTATCCATTAGTGATGTAATATCCAAGGCTGTTTCTTTAATTTTATTAACATCATCAGATTTCACGGTAATTGATTGTGAAAGATTATAGTAAGCTATTTCATTAGTATTAACACCGTTTGGTGTATATCTATAAGTTTCATAACCTGAAACAGATTTTACATTAACATCTTTTTCCGTATCAAAACCTTTCGATTTTAAATAATCTAAAACAAGCGGAACTTGAGCTTTTGCAGCTTGATAAGCAAGAGTTTTTGTCGGTCTTCTTACACTAAGATTTAATTCTATATTACCTGAATCAGATTCTACAATTTCATAAGCTGAACCGGTAACAGATACAGAATTTCTTGCAAACTGTGACACCCCTGATTTAACAGCAACAATAAGTCCAAAAGCCAATAATAAACCTAAAATTGCTATCTGTAATTTTTCAATTCTTTCTAACATAACAACACTCCTTCTTTTGATAAATTTATTATTATACAAAACAAAAAATTTTCAATATAAATAAGATAGTTTATTACTTTACAATCAGTTATGAGTATAATAAAATAGCCTTATCTGCATGAGATTTTGGTTTGTAACAACTAGTTAAGTTTTTCTAACAAAATAGCAAAAAAATATATTTAGAGTTTTATATGTAAACGAAAGGGGTCCCGCTTATGAGTAAGATTACTAAAATAAGCTTTAAGGGAGAGAATAGCACAAACTTAATAAATCAATTCAAAGAGAAGAAACCTCTGCCAGTCACTAATAATGCAGCTTCAATAGCCTCCCCACCCCGCAATCCGAATAATAATAACAAAACACTAGCCTATGTCAGTTCAACAATCGCGCTTGCATCACTTGGTGTAACAACAGCAATTGCAATAAAAAACGGAAAATTAAATAAAACAATAACAAAATTAGCAAAAGATTTAAACAAAACAACATCAGAACTTACACAAATTCAAGAAAACCTTCAAAAACCTGCAACAGATTTAACTACAGATATTCAAAGGGAAGTAAGAGCTGCTGCAGACACTTTATCTACAGGTCTTGATACAAAAATAAAAAAATCAGTTGAAGCTTTATCAGAAGAAGTCAACAGAGCACTTGCAGACAAAGACAAACAAATCAAAGACCTCGGGAAATGGCAAGACGGACAAATTGAAGATATCAGAAACAGGGTAGCCTCAAGCGGACAAGCTCCTATTCAACCTGTAAAGGCAGCAGGTCTGCAAGAAATAAATCTTCAACCTGTTGAAGTTAACGGAATGCAGCTTAATCTGGCTTCGGTATTAAACGGATATGGAAAGCATACCTGGGATTTAGAAAACAGCCTTAGAGCAGAATCTGCAAGACGAATCTTTGGAATAGTAGATCGTTCAGGATTAATCCCGCCAGATGAAATTATGGTAAGAATGCCGACTTCCGAATTTAAAAACTTCACAAGTACAGGAGGTATGTCAGTTGTACCAAGAGAAGTTCTTGCTAATCTGGGTGCAATAATTAATAACAAACAAAAAGCCCGACTAATCGTAGATACACCGCTATATCTGGGACAAGTTGAAGATAATGTTTATTACTCAATTGTTAGACAAGCTGACGGAACATTTAGTTACATAAGTTCAAAATCCAAAGAGCCTTTAGCAACTTTAGAAAAAATAGACACTATGCACCTTCCGATTTATACAGAAAACGGCAGAACAAATGAAGCTGTTGAATTATATATGGCTCACAACCTGGAACAAGCGGTAGACTTAACACACTTGAGAAGCAGACTCTCAAAAGACTTAGCAGAACAAATAGATGAAGCAATATCAAAAGGCGAACCGTTTGAAATAGAATCAGGAAATTTAAAAGTTAAATACGCACCGGAAGAAGGAATTACTGAGCCGCTGGCGACTATAAAATATGATGCGGTATTTTATAAATCAGATAAATTCCGAATGGACGGTCCTGTAGTAGACGGAAATGCTAAAAATATTTATAATAACCTTACTCACGAAGCAGGTGAAACCGAAAGATTTGCATATTTTGATAAATTCTTCTACGAACATCTTTTAAGAAACGCAGAAAGCTCAACCCAACAGTTAAGAGCCGATCTTATTATAGGAAACGACTGGCAAACAGGCGGAATAAGTGCAATGATGAAATTATTGACTACAGCCAGAAGATTTTTCGGCTTAGATCCCGCAATTGCAGATAAAATGTATAACACACCTGTTATGACAATTATGCATAATGCGGGCTTATCAGGTAACGTATGGCATTCTCAGGCAAAACTGCTTAATATAATGTTTGGGGAACATGCGGCAATGATTACAAGAAATGCTTGGATGCCTAAAAATGTAAACCTGAACGGTGATTCACTTAACGGACTTTTCCATGGCAACAATCTAAATCCGCAAACAATGGCTGCAGCTTACTCTGATATTTTGGTGCCGGTTTCAAAAGGTTACGGAAACGAAATGGCATCGCACAGCGGTTTTGGAGGAGCTAACCACGATATATTCAGAATGCGTGCAAGATACCATGAATACAGTGACATCGAACATTTGAAATATATTGCAAGACAAAACGGACTAGACCCAAATTTAGTTTCAAGAGAAAATACAAGCTACCGTCCAATAACAAATGGTTGCGACAGAGTTAATAATACTCTTACAAATACTGTTGCAAACAAAATTGAAGAAGCTGTAGGACTTAAAAAAGGTTCGCTAAGAGTTCCAAAACACGGAGAAGATATTGTAAATATCCACAACCACAACAAAGATGTTTATTTAAATAAAGTAAAATCAGAAATAGATATGGCAAGGAACTATCAGGGTAATCCTTTAAATATTGAACTTGCAGAAATGACAAACCTTGAAGGTGTAACAGTTGATACTCCGGTCTTTTCAACTGCCGGACGTATTGTTGACCAAAAAGGTTTAGATATATACGCGCAGGCAATTGAAGAAATTCTTGAACGTCATCACTGGGAAGATAATTTACCTGTTTTCTATGCTCAAGGTGTCGGAGATAGAGTTCATATAGACCAATTACTTGATGTTAAACGAAGAATTGCTCAAAAATACGGACAAAAAGTGGCTGACAGAATCGTCTTTGCCAGAGTTTTTTCAGAACCCGGCAGATACGACGGCTGTAAGCTCATGTCTGATTTTACAATTATGTCCAGCTGGTTTGAACCTTGCGGGCTTGTTCATAAAGAAATAGCAGCATTTAGCGGAGCAATCCCGATTGTGAATAAAGTCGGCGGATTAACTGACGGACTTACTGATGGTGTTAACGCTATATTTGCAAACTTTAGACCTAAATTTGATAACTATTGGGATGCTCTCCAACATAACCGCTACGAATTTGCTAATGCTATTGATAGAGCAATGAGTATATTTAAAAATAAAGATGAATTTAATAAAATATTAAGAAACTCATACGCAGCTGATCATAGTTGGTTAAAAGAAAACGGTCCTATGGAAGAATACGTCAAAGTTCTCGTAGACTTAAAAGTTTTAAAACCTGAGGTTTTAGAAAGATTATAAAAACAAAAAAAGGACGGCGGTGAAATCACCGCCGTCCTTTTTTATTTCTAATTATTCTACAGTAGAAACTTCTTCTGATACTTTTCTTGAACGACGTTTTGCCGCCTTTTCAAAAGAAATCTTACCGTCAACAAGTGTAACTTTTATTGTATCACCTGCACCGTATTTACCTGAAAGAATTTCTTCAGCCAAACTGTCTTCCATTTTACGTTGAATTAAACGTCTTAACGGACGAGCACCGTAAGCTTCAGAGTAGCCGTTTTCAGCCAAATGATCTTTAACTTCGTCAGTTACTTCAACATTCAGTTCTTTTTCAGCCAAACGTTTGAATAAGTCTTTCAACATTAAATCAACAATCTGTCTGATTTCTTCTTTAGAAAGATGAGCAAATACGATAGTTTCATCGATTCTGTTCAAGAATTCAGGTCTGAATGCCTTTTTCATTTCTTCTGAAACAGTATCTTTAAGTTTTTCGTACTTATCTTTAGATTCATCTTCAGCCGTTGAGAAACCTAATTTTGAAGTATTTTGAATCATACTTGCACCTACGTTAGATGTCATGATGATTACGGTATTTTTAAAGCTGATATGTCTGCCTTTTGAGTCAGTCAAGCGACCGTCATCAAGGATTTGAAGCATGATATTAAATACGTCAGGGTGAGCTTTTTCGATTTCATCAAATAACACAACAGAGTAAGGTTTCTTTCTTACAAGTTCTGATAAGTGACCGCCATCGTCATACCCAACATATCCCGGAGGAGAACCGATAAGTTTTGCGGTTGAATGTTTTTCCATAAATTCTGACATATCAACACGAAGCATGTTATCTTCAGAACCAAACATAGCTTCAGCTAAAGCTTTAGCAAGCTCGGTTTTACCAACCCCTGTAGGACCGCAGAAGATAAAACTTCCGATAGGTCTGTTTGGAGCTTTTAAACCTACTCTTGCACGTCTTATTGCTTTTGAAATAGCAACAATCGCATCATGCTGACCGATTACACGCTGGTGAAGAGTATCTTCAAGTCTTAAAAGTCTTTCGGATTCACCTTCTGTAAGTTTTGTAACAGGAACACCAGTCATCATTGCAATAACTTCTGCAACATTTTCAGCGGTAACAGTCGGTTTGTTTGCCTCATGTTCATCACGCCATTTTGCTGCAACTTCTCTGATTTGATCTCTCAAATCTGCTTCGTCATCGCGAAGTTGTGAAGCTGTTTCAAATTCTTGATTTCTTATAGCTTCTTCTTTTTCTTTGATTAAAGATTTCAATTGTTTTTCCAACTCTTTAGCTTCAGGACAAAGATTAGAAACTTTTAATCTGACTTTTGAGCTGGCTTCATCAATTACGTCTATAGCTTTATCAGGTAAGAATCTGTCATTAACGTATTTGCTTGATAATTTAACAGCCGCAACAATTGCATCATCAGAAATAATTAATCTGTGGTGTTCTTCGTATTTTGGTTTTAAACCTTTAATAATTTCAATAGATTCATCAACAGACGGTTCATCAATCAGAACAGGTTGGAAACGTCTTTCTAAAGCTGAATCTTTTTCGATATATTTTCTATATTCATCAGAAGTTGTTGCACCAATTACCTGAATTTCACCGCGTGACAGGGCAGGTTTTAAGATATTCGCAGCATCAATTGCTCCTTCTGCAGCACCTGCGCCGATTAAAGTATGCATTTCATCAATTACAAGAATTACATTACCTGCCTGACGAATTTCGTCCATAATCTTTTTAAGACGTTCTTCGAACTCACCACGATATTTTGTACCTGCAACCAAAAGACCCATATCTAATTGGATTACTTTTTTACCGTCTAAAATATCAGGAACTTCCGCATTAACAATTCTTAGAGCAAGACCTTCTGCTACTGCAGTTTTACCAACACCAGGTTCACCCAGTAAAACAGGGTTGTTTTTAGTACGTCTTGCAAGAATTTGAATAACACGTTCAATTTCTTTTTCTCTACCGACAACAGGGTCAAGACGAAGTTCTTGAGCTGCTAAGGTTAAATCTCTACCAAATTCATCAAGGCTTGGAGTCTTAGTTTTTCCGCCGGAGCTTGATGATGAGCTTGAAGAAGATGAGCTTGAAGCACCTGTAGAAGATGTAGGTTTAGATTCACCAAGCATCTTAACAACATTACTTCTAACCTTATTCAAATCGACACCAAGATTTTCTAAAACACGAGCGGCAACGCCTTCGCCTTCACGAATCAAACCTAATAAAAGGTGTTCTGTGCCGATATAATTATGACCTAATTGTCTTGCTTCATCCCAAGAAAGTTCCAAAACTCTTTTAGCTCTCGGTGTAAACGGAATTTCAACAGCCACAAAACCTGAACCTCTGCCGATAATTTTTTCAACTTCGGTTCTTGCATCTTTGAGGTTAACCCCCATAGATTTAAGAGTTTTAGCTGCGACACCGGTGCCTTCACCGATTAAACCCAACAAAACCTGTTCTGTACCAACAAAGTTATGACCGAGTCTTCGAGCTTCTTCCTGAGCAAGCATAATAACTTTTATTGCTTTTTCTGTAAAACGTTCGAACATTTTTTACTCCTATCTCTTCTTATGAAAAAATTATACACCGAACATGAAAAAGTTTCAAGGGGAGAAACAAAGGCTCAAATAAGATTTACAGACCCAAATCATCAAGGAATCGTTTATTTTCAGACAGGTCAAATAAAGCCTCGTCGCTTAAAGGATTTTTCCCGCCAAACAATTCATCTACAATTTGATTATGAGATGTATTTTCAGGGTCAGACAACGCCAAACGTGTAAAATTATTTATATCAGTTTTTCTTTCGTACATATTAAGGGCATGCTTTGATAAGTTTTTTAAGAAGTTAATTTTCGCCTGATTTTTTAACGACTCAATAGGCGAAGAAACCCTGTTGTCCGAATTGACAACCTTTTCTTCTCTTAATTGCTTTACCAATTTTTTAAACATCACATCTCCCTTTAGCAATAATATTATACATTATTTATGAATTATTGCAAATTATTAACCCCAAAAACGATATTATCCTGCTTGATTATAAAATATATTTAAACTAAAATGAATATGCTGTTTAGTAAAAAAGAAAGAGGCAAAAATGCTTGATATTAAACTTATTAGAGAAAATCCGGAAAAGATTAACGAACTTTTAAAAAGAAGAAACCCTGAATTATCAATTGATGAAGTTATAAAAATAGACGAAGAAAGAAGAAAAATTCAAACTCAAGCTGACGAATTAAGAGCAAAAAGAAAATCCGAATCTCAAAAAATCGGACTTATGAAAAAAAACGGTGAAAACACCGACGCTATTCAAGAAGAAGTTCGTCAACTGGGTGATGAAATAAAAGAATTAGAAGAAAAACAAAACGAACTTGATGCAAAACAACGAGAAGTTTTATTACATACACCAAATATTCCAGATGAAACAACTCCTGTTGGTACATCAGAAGATGATAATGTCGTTGTTTCAACTTGGGGAGAACCTACAAAATTTAATTTTGAAGCTAAAGCTCACTGGGATTTATGCGAAGAAAAAAATCTTGTTGATTTTGAACGCGGAGTTAAACTTTCTCAATCAAGATTCACTCTATACAGAGGCAAAGGTGCAAGACTTGAAAGAGCTATTATTAACTTCTTCTTAGATCAACACACTGAAAACGAAGGTTATGAAGAAATTCTTCCTCCGTTTATGGCAAACGCAGCTACAATGACAGGTACAGGACAGCTTCCTAAATTCAAAGAAGATATGTACAAATGCGTTGATGAAGATTTATACCTGATTCCGACAGCAGAAGTTCCTGTTACAAATATTTACTCAGGCGAAATTCTATCAGAAGACGAATTACCTAAATACATGACGGCCTACACTCCATGCTTCAGACGAGAAGCTGGTTCAGCAGGTAAAGATACAAGAGGTCTTATCAGAGTTCACCAATTCAATAAAGTTGAAATGGTTAAATACACAACTCCTGAAACCTCAGCTGACGAACACGCAAAACTTACAGCAGACGGCGAAAGAATGTTACAACTATTAGGACTTCCTTACAGAAAAGTTGCTTTATGTACTGCTGATATTGGTTTTTCTGCTAACAAATGTTGGGATTTGGAAGTTTGGATGCCATCTTACGGAACATATAAAGAAATTTCAAGCTGTTCAAACTTCGGCGACTACCAAGCAAGACGTGCCAACATACGTTACAAAGAAAAAGCTACGGGTAAAACAAGATTTATCCATACAATTAACGGTTCCGGACTTGCTGTTGGCAGAACTTTTGCAGCAATCGTCGAAAACTTCCAACAAGAAGACGGAACAATTATTATCCCTGAAGTACTTAGAAAATACACAGGATTTGATAAAATATAATAACAAACAGAATAAAAAAAAGACTCCGAAAATCTCGGAGTCTTTTTTTATTTATCTAAAGTTATTCACTAATATCAACAACAGTGCCTCTATTTATCGGAGCATCGCCGAGAAATTCAACAACATCATCTGCTGCACTTTCAGCTGCAGGTGCTTTTTGAGAAGGTAAATGTTCTACGTTGTTTCTAATTGTTCTTATATAATCAGCATCAGCTTCTAATTTAACTGCGTCATGTCTTTCCCTAAGATTTTCAGCACTAGCAACAGCTTTTTTGATAGCTTTGATTGGTCCGCCAAAAAAGCCTTCAACAAATGTACGAGGACCAACTTGTGCAACCAGTTTTCCATTTTTACCTGTTGATAATAAAACGTGAGCTACATCATTATTATTTTCGCGTGTTACCAATTTATCAAACTCTACCCAATCAGCTACCTTTGTAAACTTACTACCTAATCTTTCCAAAGATTCAGGTGTAGCTTTTATTGCCATACCGAATTGTGGACGAACTCTGTTTTGTGAATTTAAACTTACTTGCATATTTACTCCTTTATTTTCTTGCATTATTTATAATTTCATCTACATTAACATTTTTTATAGTTTCTAATTTATCGCGGAATTCATTTGCATATTTACAGCATCTTTTTATAAACTTTAATTGTGATTCTAAAAATCTCTGACTATAAGATTTACAAAAAGAATTAGGCATACATACATCCTCAGTAAAAACATTTGCTGATAATTTATTAGAATTGTTGTGCCCAAATAAGTTTATCCCAACAGGATTTGATTTTTGTTCTTCAATAAGCTTTGAAAACTCCTGCCATTCTTTCGGTTTTAAAACTTTTCTTAAAGTTGATTCAGCTGAGCCGATATCAATGCGTCCAAACTGCGGATTTGATTTTGGGGATTGTGAATTAAAATCTACTTTCATCTATCATACCTTTCTTTGTTTAGTTAAACATTCTAATAACCATAAATATCTTTTCTTGCCTGATTTCATATAAATTGTAACAAAAATACATATTATTTTGAAAATATGTTATAATAATTATAGGAATAGCATTTTAAGGGATAAATACATGTACGAATTTCCATTCGAGTTGGACGATTTTCAAAAAGAAGCCTGTGAAGTAATAAATAAAGGAGAAAGCGTTGTTGTTTGTGCTCCGACCGGCGCCGGTAAAACCGTTATCGCGCAACACGCCATACATCAAGCATTGGAACAGGGAGTAAGAATTTTTTATACAACTCCATTGAAGGCACTTTCCAATCAGAAATTCTACGATTTTAGCGAAAAATACGGGCAGGATAAAGTCGGACTTCTGACAGGCGATACCTCAATAAACCGGGGTGCGCAAATAGTTATTATGACAACAGAAGTATTTCGAAATATGCTGTATGGTACAAATTTCGGGGCTGTGGCAGATAACTTAAAAGATGTTCGCTATGTTGTATTAGACGAAGTTCACTATATGAATGACGAACAACGAGGCACTGTTTGGGAAGAAAGTATAATTTACTGTCCGACAAATATCCAAATTATAGCGCTTTCTGCAACTGTCGCAAACTGTGACGAGCTTACAAACTGGATAAATACGGTTCACTCAAAAACAAAACTTGTTAACACAGATTTTCGCCCCGTCCCTTTAAGATTTCATTATTTTGACAGTTCTCAACCGTTTAAACTTTTACCGCTACTGACTCCTGACGGTAAATTAAACAAAAAAATCCGTCCTGAAAAACCTCAATGGGCTAAAGGCAAGGATAAACGCAAAAAAACTTATGTAAAACAAATCATCAAAAACCTTGCTGATAATGATATGCTTCCTGCAATATATTTCACATTTTCCCGTAAAAAATGCGACGAACAAATGGAAAAATGTTCAGGACTGGGGTTAAACACAAAAGCCGAACAAATCCAAATAAAAGAATTTATAGATGAATTTATCGCCGAAAACCCTCATTTATACGGTAACAAGCATATTGAATACTTAATTCAAGGTGTAGCATCACACCACGCGGGACTATTGCCTGCTTGGAAAAACCTTGTGGAAAAACTTTTCCAACAAGGACTTATCAAAGTTGTTTTTGCAACAGAAACCTTGGCAGCAGGTATAAACATGCCTGCCCGCTCAACAGTTATAAGTTCAACCAGCAAACGAACAGATTCCGGACACAGAATGCTTACTGCAAACGAATTTCTTCAAATGTCAGGCAGAGCAGGAAGACGCGGAATGGACAAAGTCGGTTATGTAACTATTGTAGGAACTTCATTCCAAACTCCTGACGAAGTTGCTGAACTTGTCTTAAGCGGTTCTAATCCTTTAGAAAGTAAATTTTCACCGAGTTATTCAATGGTACTTAATCTTTTACAAAGATTTACTCCTGAAGAATCAAAAGAACTTATCCTGAAAAGTTTTGGGTACTACTCATCAGATTTCAGATTAAAACCTATTCTTGCTCAGCTTGAACAGTATGATGCGGAAATCGCTGAAAGAAATTTTGTCTGCCCGAGTAAACTTTCTGATGAAAAACTCTTTGAATACGATAAATTAAGATTTTTATACGTCCAAAACAGACAAACCTATAAAAAGATTCTTAGACAAGAAAAAGCTAAACACAGACCGCTTTCACCTGAGGTTATTGAATTTGGAGAACGCAACAAAGCGGATTTAAAGAAACTGCAAAGTTTTGCCTGTGATATGTGCAAACACTACAAAAAACACGCTAAAAATATTGAAGTAATTAAACGCATACAATCTAAAAAACACAAACTTGAACGAGAAATCGAACGCCAAAAAGATATTTACTGGAACAAGTTCTTAGCACATCGCGCAGTCTTGGAAGAATACGGATATCTGAAAAACGATTACCCGACAGAACGAGGAAAAACAACCTCACAACTTCGTTCCGAAAACGAACTGTTCCTTGCTGAAATAATTTTCTCAGGTGTTTTGGAAAATCTTACACCTTCACAGCTTGCAGGTGTAATCTGTGCGATAACAACTGAAGAATTAAGAATTGAAATCCCTTATATTCCGTTCTCTGAACCGGTAAGAAAAACGCTTAACCAGATAAGAAATATCAAGAAAAAACTATATAAAGCCCAAACCCGCTACGATATAGAAGCACCATTGAATATTAACCCGTATTTCTCATCACTCATTGAGCTTTGGGTAGAAGGTGCAGAATGGGAAACCGTATCTGAGCAAATAGAAATGGGCGAAGGAGATATCGTAAGGGCGTTTAAGCGAGTAGTCGATGTTCTGCGCCAATTAACAGTAATAGATAACGTTCCGGAAGCGCTCGTATTTACGGCACGCGAAGCGGTAGAAAAAATCTTACGCGCTCCTGTCGACGCCGAGGGGTAAATGTATGGGGTCCCGGTTACACTTGAGAAATTTTTGACGGGGCATTATGCCACCAATTACCTTGCATTTTGCGAGATTAACGCGCTCCGCGGGGTGTTCGCCGCACGGAACATTATGCCGCTAACAGCCTTAATAATCGTAAATTATAGTCATTCCGTGCCCTGACACGGAATCTATCATTGTTGATTCGTCCCGTAAAGGGTAATTATTGGCATTGACAGACCCTGAATCAAGTTCAGGGTGACATAGACATATAATCTTATAGACTTTTATCCTTAATTAGTGTAACTTTGCCACTATTTAGTTTTGTAAAACCCTTACTATCAAAAGGATTGAAGTATTTGTAAAAATATGTTACAATAATAGTAGGAACACCCTATTTGCCCTCATAGGCTTCTGACGAGTGTTATTCCCCACACCACTCTAAAAACAAAAAGGTATCCGAGTTACCAAAACCCGACAGGTGATGCTATGGATACACTAATCGAGCGCAAACAATTTATTATTCCGCTGAGGACATGCGAATATGTTCTGACATTTTCGCTTTTTACGTTATTTTTCCTCACAAATACGTTGTTCCAACCGCCGATTTGGGCAAACGATTTACTTGCTAACTCAGTTATCACAGCACCGACCCTGAAACAAACGGGTTCTTATATATTAGATGAGCTTAACCCTACAGTAAAAAAAGAAAAATTTGAAGCAAGAATAGCACAAAAATACAAAGGGTTAAAAGTTAATGCAGTAGCTGACGGTATAAAACATGTCAAAATGGTTAAATACTACAACGGACGCCCAGTGAGAATTAATATTGTAGAAATTAACCAAAAAGTTGCAACAGATTACGAAGTTAAACCAGCTACAGCATCAAAGACGCTGCCGCACAGAAGAACTCTTAGAAATATTGCACAAAATAATAATGCAATAGCAGCAATCAACGGAGGATTTTTCAAACCGCAAACAGGAGTTCCGCTTGGTACTCTTATGATTGACAAGAAAATCTACACAGGACCGATTTACGATAGAGTTGCTCTGGGAATCTTTGACAACGGCTATGATGTTGGAAGGGTTCAGCTTGACGCAAAAATAACAGGCAACAACCAAACAGTCAAAATCGATAATATAAACCAGCCAAGAATGTTATCCTCATATATTTTAGCATACACTCGGGATTGGGGGGCATACGCTCCTGCCTCACCTCAGTATGGTGTCCAGCTTCAAATAGTTGGAAATAAAATTACTGCTGCGTCCGCCAATCCCCTTTCCATTCCTGAAAACGGATATGTTCTTGTCGGGCCGAAATCAAAACTTAGCAAACTTTTCGGAGCAAAAGAAGTTGATATACAGATTAACACAAACCCGAAATGGGAAAATGTTAAACACATAATAAGCGGAGGACCTTACTTAGTTAAGGATAACCAAATATTTATCGATATGACTGCCCAGAAGCTTCAATCTATAGGGGGACGAAACCCGAGGACGGCTATAGGGTACACAAAAGACAATGACCTTATCTTAGTCGCAGCAGACGGAAGAGAGGGCAGTTCTATCGGTTTGACACTTGTTGAACTTGCTAATCTTATGCAAGATTTAGGCTGTACAAACGCCATAAATCTTGACGGCGGCGGTTCAACAGTAATGTACGTTAACGGTCAAATCGTAAACAGACCACATCAAACCGGAGGCATCGCTCTATCTAATGCACTTGTTATTGCTAAAAAATCTAATATCTAAAATCCTTGCAGGCTTTGCTCAAGTCGCTATGTATTCTACATTATTTTAACGGATAATCTTTAGGAATTACCCAGTTATTTTTCTGGAGTAATGCTGCACAATGCATTCCCTGATAATATCTCCAACCGGCACCTCGAGAGCACATTCCATAGTAACCACAACCTTTTCCTGCTGTTATTTCATCCTTTGTACAATTCGTACCGGAAGGAAGCAAAGCCTCTTTTTCTTTATCAAAATAAAATACAAACCCGTCAATACCAAGGGTATTAGGACCTTTTTGTCCATTAATATCAACCATCAACAGCATATTTATCGGACCATTACTGTTATGCGTTGAAAAAATCATACCATTTTGTAATTGATAAAAAGGTGGTGCCCAAAATAAAAGAGAATTATTATCATCAGCATCATACAAAGTACTCATCTTTGGATGTGTTTTTAACTTTGTTACACCCGTTAAATAAGGTACAATATATTTATCAGCAAACTCATTTTCATTATCGGTATCCCAACCCGAAATACTATCGTTTTCTTTCATTGACAACTTCGTTGCCTGAGAAAAAATACTATACGCAGCTTTAACCCCTGTTTGAATCTGAGTTTTTCGAATTTTTGTTTTCAATGACGGGATAGTCATCGCTGCAACAATACCGATTATACCGAGGGTAATTAGAACCTCCGCTAAGGTAAACGCGCTTCGCGCTAAGCCGTAAGAGTTACCCCCCCCGAAATTCTAATCATAGTCTGATTTTCCATACCTTTTCTCTCCTTTAATCTTTTAAATGTTTAACATGTTTCCAGATATAAATTCCACCTAAAATTAAACATGCTAAAACTATTACAATATCAAATTTATGCCAAATTGATTTTAATTTGTCTAAATGTTCGCCAAGTTTTACCCCAACATAAACAAGTAAATAACTCCAAATAAGAGAGCCTAAGAATGTAAGAGTAAAAAATGTTCTTTTTCTGGCTTTTAAAATACCAGCAGGCAGCGATATAAAAGTTCTGATTACAGGAAGCATTCTGCAAATAAAAAATGCCCAATCCCCGTATTTTTCAACCCATTTATCAGCTTCATCCAAATCTTTTTTTGATACAAGAAGATATTTTCCGTAT
>CAPQCU010000029.1 GCA_948684385.1 uncultured bacterium | reverse complement strand
TTATCTCTGTTGCGATTGAACCAAAAACAAAAGCTGACCAGGATAAAATGGGTATTGCTCTTCAGAAACTTGCAGAAGAAGATCCTTCATTCAGAGTTAAATCTGATGTAGAAACAGGTCAAACAATTATTTCAGGTATGGGTGAACTTCACTTAGATATTATTGTTGACCGTATGTTAAGAGAATTCAAAGTAGAGGCTAACATCGGTAAACCGCAGGTTGCTTACAGAGAAACAATCAGAGGAAATGCTGATCAGGATTCTAAATTTGCTCGTCAGTCAGGTGGTAAAGGTCAATACGGTCACGTTAAAATCAGAATTTCTCCTGCTGAAGAAAATGCAGGGTTCGTATTCGAAAACAAAATCGTCGGTGGTGCTATTCCTAAAGAATACATCGAACCTGCAAGAAAAGGTATGCAAGAAGCTCTTGAAGGCGGTATTTTAGCAGGATATCCTATGATTGACGTTAAGGTTGAACTTTATGATGGTTCTTACCACGAAGTTGACTCTTCTGAAATGGCGTTCAAGATTGCCGGTTCTATGGCTATCAAGGAAGGTACAAGAAAAGCACAGCCTTGCATCTTAGAACCTATGATGAAAGTTGAAATCGAAATTCCGGATGAATTTACAGGTACAATCATCGGTGATATTTCAAGAAGACGCGGACGTGTTGAAGGTCAGGAACCTCTTGGAAACACAGGTAACGTAATCGTTAGAGGTTTAGTACCTCTTGCAAACATGTTCGGTTATGCAACTGACTTGAGATCTAACACTCAGGGTCGTGGTACATTCTCTATGGAATTCCAGTGCTACGAACAAGTTCCAGCTAATATCGAAAAAGAAATTATCGAAAAAGCGGGAGCTAGTAAATAGTTGTTAGAAATATAACAAAAGTAAGGTGGGCAACGCGAAAGCGTGTCCGCCTTTTTTCTTATCTCTTTACCCCTCCCCTTTACCCCTTTACCCCTTTGTTTTATAATCTTATTATGGATATTTTTGTTATTGAAATAGTTGATGCAGATAATGTGCACATGGAACTTTTACGCGAGTTTCAGAAAAAAGAGATTTCTAATCCTAAGAAATGGAACCAACACTGCTTCTCTTATTTAATGGTCGATAGAATTCTTAGAGATTTCTACGGTATTGAAGATAGAGAAATTGTCTTTAACGGGAAAAAGCCGTTTCTTAAAAACAGAGAGAAATTTTTTAGCATCAGCCATAGCGAAGATTTTGTTGCGCTTGCTTTTTCTGATTTTGACTGCGGTGTGGATATAGAAAAAATCAGGCTTCGCGAGTTTGAACAAATCTCTAAACGTATGGGATTTAAGTGCAACACTTTAGAAGAGTTTTACAATGAATGGACTAAGTACGAAGCTGAATACAAGCTCGGTAAGCCTGCACAGAAGTTTAAGAAGTTTCATTTTGATGATTATGTTATCACGGCTTCAAGTGTAAATATTCAGGAAGAGTTTGAAATTTATATTCAAAGCGGAGAGGTCTTTCCTAACGCAAACGCTTGATTTGACTAAAGTTTTAGATTTTTCTGCCGTTAACATAATTGTACAATAGAAAGGTGTTAAGAATGGCAAGAATTATTGAATCATCAGAAGGCGGAAGGCGTATTATTAAAATGTCAGTAGATGATATTTTATCTATTGTGCAGGACTATCAAAGAATTGTACCGAGAGCTTCCGGTATAGAAACAGCACGTGATTATCTTAGTGACACTGTGATATATGTGCCGGAAGAATTATAAACTAAAAGAAATCAGAAGAAGATAAATCGGTTAAAGCGCTTTTTGCTTCTTCGAAGGTCGGGTCTTGTTCAAGAATTTCCATATACAATTCTTTAGCTTTATCTCTGTTATTATTTTCGTATAAAAGGGCTAGATTGAATTTCGCCTGAATAAGTTCAGGGTTGTACATGATAGCCTTTTTATATGATTCTTCGGCATTTTTAATATCATGCTGAGCAGTGTACATAAGTCCTAAACGGTAAAGGCCGGAAGGATTTTTTTCGTCAAATCTTAAAAGGTCTGTAAGAGCTTTTTTCTCTTCAAAGAAGTTGCCCAGCTGATGGTGCGCTTCTGATAATAAAAGCAGGTGTCTGCCTTTAAATTCGTTTTGTTTGTCAAATTCAATAGCTTTATTAAGCGCTTCTACGCAGGGTGAATAATTTTTCTGTTTGAAATAATTATTTGCCATATTATAGTAGATTTCAGGGTTTAAAGCGCTGTATTGAGAAGAATTTCTTAAGTATTCAAAAGATTCTTCATATTTTTCCTGTTCAGTCATATCAACTGCCCAGCGAACGTATAAATCGCTTAGTAAAAGGTTGAGAGTTTTGGCTTCTCTCGGTGTTGCTTTGTCCATTAAAACAGAGTATTTATCAAGTGCTTTCTGATATTCTTTTTGTTGAATATAAGCATCTGCAAGTTCAAGAGTAATGTCAAAACCGTTCTGGGTCATCATTGACAGGTCTTCTAAAATAGCAATTCCTTCAGACATTCTGTTTAGCTTTATGTTGAAAGCAGCGATGTTGTTTCTGACTTTAAACTTATCCGAGCCTTGAATATCCAGTAATTTTTCAGAATATTCAATAGCTTTTTCGTATTCTTCTGTTTCTACGTACAAGTCAACAAGGGTTTCATTTACCCAGAGGAGATTTTTTGCATCAGTTACAAAAGAGAGCATATAAAGCAGCGTCTCTATTGCAATCGGGTAGTTCTTTATTTTGATGTAAAGCTCGGTTAGTTTGCGATTTGTATCAGCGTCATTCGGATAAATCCCCAAACGCCTTTTGTAAGCTTCAAAAGCGTTAGGATAATTGTGAATTTCAATATTGAGTTCTGCAAGAATAGATTGAATTTCTGCTACATCTTCATCAAGTTCTAAAAGTTCGGAAAGAATTTCATACATGCTTATTGAAGAATAAAGCTGTTCGGTTTGTTTGTATAATTCTGCAAGAGTTCTTACAATTTCTTTATCATTCTTTGTGCGGTCAAAAAGGTATTCATATTCTTTGATAGCTTTACTGATGGCTTGTTTTTTTATAAAACAACTTCCAAGTATTCTATGTGTGTCTAAATCGTCTGATTTTCTTTTCAGGATAATCGAGCATTGTTTTATTGCCTGATTATATTTTCTGTCTTCAAAATAAGCTTTGGCAAGATAAATCCGAACTTCTAAGTTTCCCGGAACTCTGTCAAGGTACTGGGTTGCGAATAATTGTGCCAGAGCGTACTCTTTTTTTTCAAAAAGATTTTTTACGTGGCTCAGACAGTCTTTTGTTGTAAGCTGAAGCTCGTCACCTTTTTTTGAGCTGCCTTGAAACAGAATTATAGAGTACAATATGTAAATGGCAGCAATAGCAATTACAAAAGCTACTATGATAATTATTAGGTTAGAATCTGTCAATTTAACTCTCTCATCTTCGAATACTATAAATTATTATACACGATACTTAATAAAAATAAAAGATTTACTTTTTTACGGGTTTTGTTAAATAATATATAGTATGAAAAAGATTGTTTTGATGAGTTTAATATTGTCTTTATTTTTTTCTCTCCAGGCTTCTTTTGCTGAGAGCTGGGATGATTTTGGCGGATTAGATAAGGCTTGGGACGGACAGAAGTCTGTTACTAATAAAGAGTTTGAAGAAGCAATAAATGTTTTTGAAAAGAAACAGAAAGAAAAAGAAGCAAAACAGCGTAAGAAAAAAATAAAAAAAATCGGAGGCGGCGGAACAAGCCTCCACAATGAACTCAATCCCGACAATGAAATTACGGAGCTGGCACCTTTGAAAAAAAAGAATGAAGAGGGTCACCTTTTGAATATTCCGGTAAGCTTGATAATTGATGAAACTCTTCTTGATAAAGGATTTTACAAAATAATTGCTGAAAAAGATAAAAATGGTGATATATATTTAATGTTTTATCAATCTCAGTTTTTCAAAGGCAAGGTAAGGGCTTGCGAGACAGAGGATGATTATGATGAGGATGATTTGGATTTTGTGAAGCTTACTCCTTATAACGATAATTTTGTAAAAATTATTTTTGGTTCTCTGGAGTTCAATGCTTATGCTTATGTAAGGTTCATTGAGTAAGGTTTTGCCGCCCCTCTTAATTAATAATTGCAATTTTGCTAAATGTATGTTACGATTATAATAGGTTTGTGCTATTAGGTGAAAGATTTAAATTTGAATGGAATTTTGAACGGAATAGTATAAACATAGGATTTAAATCATTACATACTGTTGTATAGTTATTAGACGAGAGAAGCAATTTAATAGTTAGAAGTATAGAATGAATATGCGCAATTATATGAAGAAAAACAAAAAATCAGTAGACGCTCTAAGCCTTACAGCCGATGAGTTAATTGCAAGCGTAAGCCCGCGTCAAGGAAAACGCAGAGTTTCCAGAATTGTAATTATCCCGATACTGGCATTGTGTGTTGCTGTTCCGGCAGTTCACGCAATTATGTCATTGAACGGTTTGAGAGCTGTTAATATCTCAGAAGGTAATGTTCCTGCTCTGGCATCTGTTCCAATAGCAGCCGCGACTGCAAAAAAAGATTTGATAGCAATCCCATCAGGCACGATTAAAGCAAATCCGTTTTTACCGTACCGTGAAATAGGAGCTACTCCTGTTGTGAGCGATGTTCCTAAATTTGATTTAGTAGAGCCGCCGGATGTTGTTAATGAAAGCTCTGATGCAGCAAGAGTAATGGATACTGTTGTATCAGGTATTCTTTATGATAAATACAGCCCGTCAGCAATTTTAAATATTGAGGGCAACGATTATTTGGTCAAAAAAGGTGATGTCGTAAATAATTATAAAGTAGTTAATATTATGCAGGATAGTGTTACTGTTAAGTTGGGCAGCAATACATTCAAAGCTGGTATTGGCGAAATTTTGACCGAAGGGTCTGTAAATTATAATGACGTTTCTAACTTAAACAAAAAATTCGGAGGGGAAAGAAAATGAGATATAATCATATAAAAAGATTTTTATCAGCAGCGTTATTATTGGCGTTTACGACACCATCCGGTATCGCTTATTCTGGTTATGATAATTATAGAGCTGCTGGAAGCGATTCAACCGTTTTATCTGCTGATGTTAGATTAACAGGTAAAAACGATAAAATTACATTGTCGCTTAGAGATTCTGATGTAAAACAAGTTTTGAGAATGTTTGCTGATAAAGCAGGGTTAAACGTAGTTTTCCATAGCTCTGTAAAAGGTAAAGTTACTCTTGATTTAGTTGATATGCCGATTAATGAAGCGTTTGAGCTTGTATTGCAAATCGGCGGTTTGAATTATTACACACAAAATAATACATTAATTGTTTTGGCAAAGAACAGTGCAGACAATGCAACTTTTTCAAAACAAGAAATGATGGTATTTCCTGTAAATTATGTAGATGCAGGTAAAATTGCACAGTTCTTAAACAAAAATGTTTTTGGAATGAAGAAAGCAGGTTTATCAGGAGTTGACGCAGCTACAGTAAACACAGCGACCAATGAAATTATTGTGTTTGGTATGAAATCAGATGCTGCAATTGTAGAAAAGGTGATAGCTCAGCTTGATAGAGAGCCGTTATCAAAAACTTTTGCGGTAAACCATACAACGCCTGCTGAGATGGCAAACATGATTTGTGACATGCTTCTTCCATCTCGCGGTTCAGCTGGTTCTGGCGGCGGTGGAAACGGCCCTGCGGTTAACATTCCTCCTACTCCTGGAGTTGGAACAGCTCTTGGCGGAGCAGCTGGTATTGTGACAGGCGGAGCGGCTTCAAGCAGTTCTGATAATGAGTTGAAACTTGGTGAAGGCGTTGTTGCTTGTTCTGTTTCTTCTTCAGTTGCATCTGCAAGTGCTTCACCGTTTGATGTTCAAAATCTTTCAGTTTCTTACTTCCCGCAGAGAGGTACTATTACTTTGATGGGCGGTTCAGCTGCGCAGCAGGAAATGGTAGAAAAATTTATTAAGGCTAATGATGTTAAACAGCCTCAAGCTTATTTAGAAGTTTCAATTGTTGAATTGAATGAAGATGGTTCAAAAGAATTCCAGAACCAGTGGAATATTGATTCTAAAAACTGGGTATTCAGCTTCCAGGGTGACACATCTTCTGTTGGCAGAGATGCTGGTCCTCGCAGAACTCAGTTTGTTCCAATTCAGGCATTGCAGCCAGATGGTTCTTTGAAAGAAATTTACACACCAGCAGGATTAACTAATTCTTCTTATATTTCATGGCATTTGAACTATTTGATTACAAACAAAAAGGGCAGAGTCCTTGCTAATCCTAAGCTTTTGATTACAAACGGTCAAGAATCAGTTATCGATTTAACTCAAGACTATGTAGAAAAAGTAACTTCTGAGTTCTTGTCATCATCTCAAAATGGTACAGGTTCAACAGGTTCTGTTCAAAGAACATATACTATTGGTAAAGATATGGGTATAAAGATTGCTTTAACACCATTTATTTCACCAGAAGGTTATGTAACTATGAATATTAAACCTGATTATGCAACAGAAGCTGCTCAGGTAGTAACTCCGTCACAAACTGGTCAAGGTACTGACTTGCAGGCTACATTGCTGAGCAGAAGAAATCTTGATTTGAAAAATGTAAGAATCAAGGACGGTGAAACTCTTGCTATCGGCGGTTTGATACAAGAATCTGAACAAAAAACTGTTTCAAAAATTCCGGTGCTGGGTGATTTACCGGTAATTGGCGCAGCGTTTAGATCTTCTAAAACTGAAAAGAAAAAGAGCGAACTTGTTATTATGATTACTCCAAGAATCATAAATGATGGAGAAGGTTCTGTAGCAGACAGTTTATAATAAAGATACACTATGGCTAATCAACTGGATAAATTAAAACATAGCATAAAGAAAGAATATGTAAGTAACTTTGAATTAAACCTGATGAAATCATCAGGTTTTATTCCAGTAGACAAAAGGCAAAGCGAATTCTTTGTAATATTGAATAAGGATAATTGTGCGGGAAGAGCTGAAATTATTGCATTAATTAAAGAGAAATTTCAGAATTTAACGCCGCAATTTATTCCGATATCAGATAAGGATTTTGCAGATGTTTTTAGCAGTATTTCTGAAGTTGATTCAGTAGGAGCGAATCAGGCTGAAACCAAGCCGGTGCAGGCGGAAGCTAAGCCAGAGCCTACTGCTGAAGAAATCCTTGTTTCTATTGGATGGCTGACTCAAGAGCAGCTGGATGAGTGTCTTGGTATTGCTAAAGAAAGAAATGTTCCTCTTGATATGATTTTAAATGAGAAGGAATATTTACCTTTCGATAAAATTGCATCTTATTTAAAGAAAAAATATGGATGTGAAATTATATCAAAGGCTCAAATTAAAGTTGACAAGAGTATTCTTAAAAAATTACCTGACGATGTTGTTGAGAAGAAACAGGTTGTAATAATGTCAATGGAAGGTAGCAAACTTGGTGTTGCTATGGTCAATCCGAATGACAAGTTTACTATCAGAGAAATTTCTCTTTCAACCGGACGTTCTTTAAATGTATATTGTATTCCTTCATTTGAGTTTGATAAATATTTGAAAGAATATTTTATTCAAAAGAAATCGGAGCAGACTGTTAAAGAAACTGAGCGTATTATTCAAAGTATTGAAGAAGAAGCTTCTCAGTTTAGCGATGAAGAGTCTATGTGGGCTCAAGTTGAAAAAGAGCTTCAAGATGCCAGCGGTAATGTTGCTAAATTTGTTTATAAGATTATTACAGATGCTATTGATGCTAAAGCTTCGGATATTCATATTGAACCGAGAATCGGATATTATGTAGTAAGAACTCGTTCTGACGGTATTTTGAAAAAAGTGCTTGAAATCCCTGGAAGTATTGAGCAGTCAGTAATTTCAAGGTTTAAAGTTCTTGCAAGAATGAATATTGCAGAGCATAGACGTCCTCAGGATGGTACTTTTTCTATAAAATACAATGAAAGAATGTATGATTTTCGTATAAACACTCTTCCAGTATCTGGTAAAGAAAAAGTTGTAATCCGTATTCTTGCTCCAGCCGTGAGTTTGAAAGCTGCGGGTTCTGAGATGGTAATTCCTGGGGCAGAGCCTTCTGATGTGCAAAAAATTCATGACATGGTTCAGTCGCCTAATGGTATTATTTTAACATCAGGTCCTACAGGTTCTGGTAAAACAACAACTTTGTATACGATTTTAAAATCTTTAAATAATGAAGATGTTAATATTACAACAATTGAAGATCCTATTGAAATTAAGCTTGAAGGTATTAACCAGTCACAGGTAAACCCAAAAGCGGATATTACTTTCGCTTCTTGTATGAGAGCTATTTTGAGACAGGACCCTGATATTATTTTGATAGGTGAAATCCGTGACTTTGAAACTTTAGAAGTTGCAATTTCAGCAGCTTTGACTGGTCACTTAGTATTAAGTACTGTTCACACTAACTCAGCAGCTGCAACTGTTACGCGTTTGATTGAAATGGGGGCAAAAGATTATCTTGTGTCTTCAACTTTGACAGGTGTAATTGCTCAGCGTCTTGTGAGAAGGTTATGCGATAAATGTAAGGAAGAGTATATTCCTACAGAAGAAGAAGTAAAACACATTACAACAAATCCTGATTTGCAGCAGAAGCTTTTGAAAACAAAGCTTTACAGAAAAAAAGGATGTAAAGACTGCGGATATTTAGGTTATGCCGGCCGTCTCGGGATTTATGAAATTATGCCGATAACAAGGGAAATTAAAAAGCTGATTGCTCAAGGTGCTCACGATATTGAAATCGAAGAAGCAGCTGTTGGAGCGGGTATGAAAACTCTGAAAAGTTCTTGTTTAAACCATATTATTGATGGTAAAACAACAACAGGAGAGTTTATAAGAGTTCTCGGTTACGCAAACGAATAAGGATAAAGAATATGCCAATTTATAGTTATACAGCGTTAAAACAGGGTAAGGAAGTAGTTAAAGGAGAAATAACAGCTTCTAACGTAAAAGATGCCAGAGACGTTATTCGTAAAATGGGGCTGGTACCTACACAAATTAACGAATTTGTTGATGTAAAGGCGAAAAAATCTCAAACAATTGCTCAGTTGTCTTTGAAAGAAAAGATTGACTTTATTTCGACTCTGCAAATCTTGTTAACTTCAGGTATTCCTGCGGTTGAATCTCTTATGTTTATGGAGCAGGAAGCTGCGAGAAAGAAAATCAGAGAAACTTCTAAGATTTTGAAAACCCAGATTATGGCAGGTTCAACTTTTGCTGACACAATGGCAAGATATCCTCAGGTATTTGGCTATATTTTTATTGGTCTTGTAAAAGCCGGTGAAGAATCCGGTGAGTTGGAAAAAACTTTAGACCGTATCAAAAACTTGCTTGAAAAGCAGGATAATACTAAAGGTAAAGTTGTCAGTACCTTGATGTATCCGGCGTTTGTAATTGTGCTTGCCTGCCTTGTAACGTTAATCATGTTAATGTTTGTATTTCCGGCTTTTAAAGATATGTTTGCTCAGCAGGAAAAAGCTCTTCCCTGGATTACTTCCATGATGATTATGGCCGGTGATTATTTAAAAACTTACTGGTATACTATACCGATATTCATTGCAGCGATTGTTGCATTCTGCTATACAATGATTAACTGGCAGCCGGCAAGAAATATACTTGATAAAGTTGTACTTAAGATACCTTTGTTTAATAACTTGATTTTGTATTCAAACTTTTCAAACTTCCTATCAGTAATGAGCGTTTCTTATGAAGCTGGTATTCCGGTTGTAGACTGCTTGCATCTGGCTGTTATTACGCTTACAAACTCGGTTATGAAAAACAAAATGAGCGGTGCGATTGTTAAAGTTCAGCAAGGTATGCAGGTCTCTCAAGCGCTCAAGTCAACAGGTATTGTTCCAAAGATGCTTCTGTTTATGGTTGCAACAGGTGAACAATCAGGTCGTTTGGGCGATATGCTTGACAAAGGTGTAAATTATCTTGATAAAATTCTTGACTCAATTATTGATACGTTAACAAAAGCGATTGAGCCTATTATGCTTGTTGTAATTGGTAGTATCGTTCTTTGTATGGCGTTAGCACTGTACTTACCACTCTTCCAATCTTACATGAACTAGTGTGCTACGCACGTAGACAAATGGTCGGGTGACAGAGGTAGAGACTACAAACCAAAATAAAGCCGACAGGTCACCCTCAAAGAGGACATACAAGCAAATAGGTTGGTTTTTCCAAGCCGACAACAATAAAAACATACCGGAGAATATTAATGGAAAACAATGAAATCTTAGAATTAACAACATCAGCCTGGAGAGAAAAGGTTTATATTGAGACTGCCGAATTTATTGTAAAAGGTTATGTTTTTATGCCTAAGATTGGTAAAAAAAGCAGACTGCTATCAGAAATTTTGAACACGAGTAAACAGTTTATTGCGGTTAAGAATTGTACTCTTGAGTTCAAACTTCAGCCGCAAAAAGAAGTAGAATTTCATGAATTTTTACAGCTTAATCTCGCTACTATTCTCCTGATGAGACCTTTGTATGAAGAGTAAGACTTATGTAATAACAGGAGCAACTTCAGGTATCGGAAAAGCTCTTGTTGAAAAACTTGCTCAGGATAATATTGTATTTGCGGGATATAGAAGCGAATCGAAACGCGAAATGCTGACAGCGGTTTCAGATAATATTTATCCTTTTTATGTTGATTATGCAAAACCGGAAACGATTGCTTCTGCTGTAGAGTTTTTAAAAAGCAAGTGTTCAAAAATTGATACACTTGTAAACATAGCAGGCTGTGTTGTTGCCGGTCCTATTGAAAAAATTGACATGGAAGAAATCCGCAGGCAGTTTGATGTTAATGTTTTTGGACATCTTGATATGAGTAAGTCTTTGATAAGCCTTTTAGAAGGCGGGAAGATAATTAATGTCAGCTCAATGGCAAGCTATGGAGTCTTTCCGTTTATTTCTCCTTACTGCGCATCAAAAAGATGTCTGGATATGTTTTTTAATGCGCTTCTTGTCGAGAATAAGAAGAATATTAAAGTTATCTCCGTAAAACCGGGTGTGATTGCTACACCTCTCTGGGGTAAATCTATTGAAGAGAACTCAAAGTATTTTGAAAACTGTGACGGATATGAAGATGAAATGCGCTTTATGATATCAAACGCACAGAAGAACGAAGCAAAAGGGCTTTCTCCGGAGAAAGTTGTTGAAGTAATCTTGAGAGCAGATGAAGCTAAAAATCCAAAGCTTTCTTATACAGTAGGGCACGATGCTTTCACTGCCCGAATAATCGTTAAACTTCCGCAGAGCTGGGTTAATAATCTTGTGAAATTTGGATTAAAAGCACGGATGAAGCATAAAAAAAAGACCTTGTAAAAACCAAGGCCTGTCCGTTTAAATAAGAAGAGAGAGCTTTATATATTATTCTTAAACACTGTCAAGAAAAATTTTTGCTACTCTGGCTTTAAAATATTTACAAAAGTTTACACTTAGCCTTTATGAACAAAATTATTTATTTTTCGTTATACTAATATAGAGGTAACAATATGAACGATAAATGCTCAAAATACGAAGGACTTTTTGTTTTCTCAGATGAAGAAACTTTGAAACAGCATCTTCAGGAATGTGAAGAATGCAGGCTTGAACAGGAAAAAATGGACAAGGTGTCCGAGCTGATTACCGAAGTCAAGCCGTATTATCTTGCTAAATCAAAAAAGAGACCGGCTTTGAAAGCTGTTTGTGCTTTAATGCTTCTGATATTTTCAGCGTTTTCTTTCGAGCTGATGGAAAATTATGACGATATGACTGATACTTTGCGTTATGGTAATACTTTATCTGCAGAGGATTTGGGCTTCCCTGTTGACTCTTACGGACTTATTGCGGTGAGTGAATGAATTTCGACGAAATAATAAAAACTAATAAAAATAATATACAAAACATAATAAAACTAATAACCAGAAGTGAAAACGAAGATTTAGAACAAGAGGTTTATATCAAGCTCTGGAAAAACGCGGATAAATACGAAGAACGCGGAAGTTTAAAGAGCTGGATAGGTACTATTGCGAAAAATACTTCTAAAGATTACCTGAAATCTGCTGTTGTAAGGTACGAAAATGACTCAACTTCTGATGAATACGTTGTTACAAGTATAAAAGACAAAAAAGCAACTCCGGAGGATAATGTTGTTGCTCTTGAACGCAGAAAAAAGATAATTAAAGCAATTGACGGTTTAAAACCGAAACTTAAGGAAACAATTATGCTTTGTGAAATTCAGGGTTTTACGTATGAAGAGGCAGCAAAGAAACTTAAATGCCCGATTGGTACAGTTAAATCAAGAATTTACAATGCAAAAAAAGAATTAGCAGAAGTATTAAGTGATTTATTATAAAAAGAGAGGTGAATTATGAAAAAATTATTAGTATTAATGCTTGCAATATTTTCGCTACAGGCATACTCTGCAGCGTTTGCTGTTCCGTGCGGAAATAATGATGCAAACTGCCCTTCAAAAGAAGAAATGATGCAGAGAAGAAAAGCGCGCGAAGCTGAGTTTGAACAAAAACTCGGGCTTACAGAAGCTCAAAAGCTGAAAGCAAAAGAACTTCGCATTAAAGGACGCGAAAAAATGAAGCCTGTTATAGATGAAATAAAATCAAAGAAACAGGAAGCTAAGATGGTTAAGCTTTCAAGAATGGCTGTTCAGGCTCAGGAAGAAAAGCTTGCTGAAATTGATGCAGAGCTAAAAGTTCTTGAAAAGAAAGCTAATGAAATCAGAAAACAGAATATGAAAGATTTCGAATCGATTTTAACACGTGAGCAGCGTAAAATTCTTAAGCAAATGAAAAAAGAAGGCAGAAAGAAATTCGAAGAAAGAAGGTAATAATACAAACAAAGGCGGGTCGGCTTTAGCCGACCCGCCTTTATGTTTTATTATATTAATTATTTAACGCTCTTGCTGCTGCCATTGCGACTTGAGGATTTGAATCTGCTTGAGCCAGTGTATAAAGTGTGTTTAGTTCTTCTTTATATTCCGGTCTTTCAATATGTCTCAATGCATCAATTGCTGCGATTTTTACCTCTGAGTTCGGATTGTATCTAAGTGCATCAACGATTGCAGCTGAACCCGGTAAATCGGTTAGAGGAACGATGTTTCCTGTGTGTCTTTCAACTTCGTCTGCGTAAATCTTAGCAAGGATTGAGATTGTGAAAAGTGCGTATTCTTTGTTTCTTTCAGCCATTTCCATTGGAGAAAGCTGGTTTGCTAAAGCTAAATCAGCTTCATTTATCGGATAAGGAAGTTTTGGCTGAGTGTTGTTGCTTTTTGCTGTTTCAACAGCAATGAAGTTTGCTATCAGCCTTTTTCTTGCCTGTACCTGTTCTTCTGTCGGTGCTGTAAGGTTTGTGCTGTCTGCTTTAGTGATATCGATTAGGCTTGCGAACACTTCTCTTACGATAAATGGAATTGCGTTTTCTTTATCATCAAGAGATAAACGTGCAATTTCTTCCATTTGCTGAGCCTGAGTATCAAAATCAGGGCTTGTTAAGTTAGAAATTACAAGAGGAATATCTGTTTCAGGCAGAATTTCTTCTCCCGGAATTATTTCAGGACGTTTGATTTCAACCGGAGCAGCTTTGTCCATTTCTGCTTCCATTATTTTTACGTCATTTACGATGTTGTCCGGCTCTTCTTTTGTTTCAACCAGTGGAGCAGCTTTTTCATTTTCTACAGAAGTGTAGTTTGCTTCCGGAACTTCTACTTCTTCTTGTTTATCTTCAATTACAACTTCTTCCGGCTTGTCATCAACTTCAATATCATCCCTCTCATCTTCAATTTCAAACTCTACATCATTTTCTATCTTAGGCAGAATAACATTTGTAGTTGTGTAAGCTACATTAAATCCTTGAGGGAGCGGAATTCGGTTCGGGTTTACCATATCAAATGTTACAGGGCCTTCTGATTCCGGATAATCGTAAATACGTTTAGGCTCTGTGTTAACAGAAGGATTGTCGATATCGATATTTATTGCGTTGTAAATTCCATTATCATCAACATAAGTATTTCTGTTATTTGCTGCATTAACTTCTGGTTTGCGGATGTTAATTTTTACAGCGTTATAATTCGGTCTGTTTGCACTGTTATCAATTGATTGAACCATGTTTTACTTCCTTTCGATACTACACATCTGTTAGTATAATGCAGATGAAGCGAAAAAATTGCTTTTTTCTGAAAACATGTTTACAAATATTTACATCAAATTTATTACATCAATTCCGCGGAAATCGAAAATTTTCTTAGTCTTGTTCTTTAATTTTTCTTCTGCAAGCAGACAGCCGACAATTGCTTCTAATTGGGCAACAGGCATCATGTTTGTTGGAAGTAAGTCAAATCCGAATTCGTATTTAAGAGCAGATTGAAGAAATTTGCAGTCTGCGCTTGAACGTTCTTTGAAGTTAGAATACAGGTTAAGTTTCAACCTTGTTAAATAAGTTTCGTACCTGACAATCTCTACTCCGTCATTTTGAAGCTTAGAAAACAACTCGCATCCTCTTGTTGCAAATCTTTGCATCCAGTTGTCTCTGTTTAAAAATTCATCTTCTTTTGAATGAATTAACTGGTAAGGTTTTGATAAAACACGCCATTTGCCTTCCATCATCGTGTTATCCCATGGAAGTGAGATACAGAAAATTGAGTCTTTTAATGAGGAATAGTTGTCGAAAAATAATTGAACATCCTGCATTGAGAAAAGTTTATCCACATAAATAAGATTGCCGGTGGATATTTCTCTTACAGCAACACCGCTTTCTATTGAAGAAGACGGACCTAAAGACATTCCGACTGAATACTGTATCATAACCCGAAATCCTCATCTTCCGGAATGTTTGAGTCTAATTTTATTATGCGTTTTTCGATAGCAGGCATTCCGTTTTCTTCTTTTTCAAGGTTTACATAAAGCTCCATGTTCTTTTTAGAAAGCTTTTCGCTTTTTTGTTTTTGAATACGTTTTTGGTTTTCTTCTAAAAGTTTTCTTGCAGCTGGTGAAATTGAGTCCCCTTCAACCATTTTTATGACGCGTTGACGCTCTTTTTGAATTGCTTCCTGCTGTGATTTTGATAGTTTTAAAGTGTTATCGTTTTGTGTTTCAAACTGCCTTTTGTATTTATTCTTCAGAATTAAAATTTCGACTCTTCTATTAGCAGGGTCTTTTGGAGAGATTGCGCTCTCTAACGGACGGGTGTCTGCGTAACCTATTGCGCTGAATAGTGATGGCGAGAATTTGAACCTGTCAATTAAGTACCTGACAACAGAAGAAGCTCTTGCAGATGACAGCTCCCAGTTTGAAGGGTACTGAGTGCTCTTAATCGGGTCGCTGTCTGTGTGACCTTCTACTCTCATTGCGTGAAGAACAAATTTTTTGCAGATTAAGACTCCGACTTTATCGAGTAATTTTTTTGCTCCTTTATCAAGGTAAGCAGAAGCAGGTGCAAAAAGGTATTTGTCGTCAAAAGTTAAAAGCAGCCCTTTGTCAGTCATTTTCGAAGTTATTCCGTCAAGCTCTCCGGCTTTTTTAAGCTCTTCAATCGTTTCTTCGATTTCTCTAAAAGATTCTTCTTCGTATTTAGGACTTATGTATTCAAGCATAAGACTGGGAATAAACGAGTTTGCCTGCTGCTGGTCAAACATAGAGTCGCTTCCGTCCATAATAGACTGCTGACCATCCATCAATGCGTTCTGGCTGAAAGCGTATTTTAAAGACTCTTGAAGTTTTGCAAAATCGTTTACGTCTGTTTGCGCAAGAGCGTAAAGTACAACGAACGTTGCAAACAGCAGAGTAATGAAATCG
>CAPQCU010000028.1 GCA_948684385.1 uncultured bacterium | reverse complement strand
GTGTAAGTTTCCGGAAGCTATAACTTTCGCACAAGACTGAATTATCGGATAAATCTTAAAATCGTAATCATTTTTAACTTCATCATAAGCCTGCGCAGAAGAAGTGTTACAAGCAATCACAACAGCCTTAACCCCTTTTTCTTTGTAAAAATCAAGGATATTTCTTGCATACCCTACAAGCTGTTCTTTAGTTTTGTTTCCGTAAGGCATATTCGCTAAATCACCGAAATAAAGCGTATCTTCATCAGGCAAAAGCTTTTTAAACCGAGCGTACACGGAAAGTCCGCCCACACCCGAATCAAAAAAACCTACCGGAGAATTATATTTACCCCTACCTCTGTGATTTAATGTACTCAATTATACCCTCAGCTATTGCTTTTGCAGTTTTCTGCTTTCTTGAATCCGTTACAAGTTCTTTGCGTTCTTCCTCGTTAGATAAAAATCCCATCTCAACAAGAATTGCCGGAACTGTCGTATGATTTATAACATAAAATTTAGACTTAAACAATCCTCTGTCTTTTGTATCTATTGCTTTTATCATTCTTGCGTGTACTACACTTGCAAGTTCTTTGCTGTATTCATGATAATAATGCGTTTCTATTCCTTTAGGCTCTGTAGCAACGGCAGAGTTTACGTGAATACTTACAAATATTTCCGGAGCCTCGTTTTCAGAATAATCAACTCTGTCCTGTAAAGAAACATAAGTATCATCAGCCCTTGTCAAAGCGACTTTGTACCCTTTAGATTTCAAAATAGAAGCAACTCTTCTTGTGACATCAAGCGTAATATCTTTTTCGTTTATACCTTCTCTGATAGCTCCGTAATCACTTCCTCCGTGACCTGCATCAAGAACAACTTTTCCTTTTACTGAATGTTTCTTAGGAGGAGCTGTAACAACAGGCTCTTTAACCTGCCCGCGAATAATCGTAAGCTTTATTGCCTTTCCGTCAATACTCTGGTCAATTTGAACGACATCATCTTTACTTAAGCCTATAGAAGCTCTTACGCCAATTTGAGGCAGAAGAGAAAGCGTTAAATCTTTGTAGTAAGTGTTTTTCAATGTCTTAATTAAATCTAACTCATTATAACTTTTCACATTGAAAAGATACATATTTAAAGAATTATCATCTCTCAAAATTGAATGCACAACAGGGTTTGTAAACGACATAATAATTTCATTCGTCCTGTTATCAACTTTCCTTACATAAACTTTACCGAGATTTGAAACACAGCTTGTTAAAGAAGTGTGTTTAAGTTTATCCGCATTTACAAACAAAAGTGACTGCTGGTCAGCAGAAAACACAGGAATATATTTTTCCGGTTTTTCTGTCGTTACAACAAGCCTTGCTCTGTTATACTCAAATTGCCCGATTTTAGCGGTATCTTTGCAAGAACCATCCGGACAAATATTCAGTTCTTTGTTTCTAATCTTTTTATCAACAAAAGTATTTGGCAGGTCGATTACAACTCTTTTCGGGCTGTCTAAATAAAACATTTTTGAAGCCGTTATCTGACCTAAACCGCTTACAAGCAGCCCGCCATTTTGGGTATAATACCCGTTAATAAAATACTTTGTACGCAGCTTCAAATCAGAAGATAAATCAATTGACACGACAGAATCATAAGTTTTTCCGTCAGAATTGTTTAGTGTAGAATTCTCAAACGCCTGCTGAATATCTGCCATAACAGAATTTGCAGCGTTTGCAGGTTTTTCAACTGTTCCTTGAGGAATAGCAACTTTTTGAATTACCTGAGAGTTTACGACTATGCTTGAATACGCTGTATTAACGGAATTTTCATCATAAACAGGGTTGAAATAATCATTCCCGATAGTCGGATTCGTGCATTTTACAACAATATTACCATTTATATTAACAAGTTTTACTTTAGAAGTATCAAAATCCTCTTCAAAAGTAATTACTGCCCTTACTACATCAGGAGCAGTCGTAAACTGCGAAATTTTAATCTCTTTTATAACAGATTTTTCGAATACCAGCTGCTGTTTGCCGCCAATCAAAACTGAATTATCAATATCAAAATAAATACGGTTAGGATTTTCCAGCCGTGAGAATTTTAGTTCCTGAGACAAGCCTTCAGAAGATTCCATTATGTTAATATAAACAAGAGCAGAAGTATCGTCATAATGCAAAGACATGACCTTAGAAGGCTCTGCAAAAGCTGAAACAGTCCCGAATAAAAACATTATAAAAAGTGTTATATAAAACAATATTCTTTTCATTACGAAAAGCCTCTTGCCCCCAAAATCCATAATACAATTTTATCCTAATAAACAACAAAAGTAAACAAGTGCTACGCACGTAGACATACTTCCAAGTTAATAGATAATACTACAAGCTTTATGTATTTACCCCCCCCCCATAACAAAAAGCCTGTAACATCAGTTACAAGCTAAAATTGGTTTTTACGAGAGAAAGAGAGAATTATAATTTTTTATCAGCCGTTAAACATACGGTCTAATTCATAAATCTTTAATATCAGAGCTTCTGTTTGTTCCTTAAACCACAATGCAAACATTTTTATTTCATCTCTGAAACTATAACATCCCGGCCACATTTGGTACATATCATTTACTCCTTATGTTCTTTAACCTTACATTTTATATATCGGCATTTTTTTGAAAAACTTTAGGATTTTTATTCAAATTTTTACAATTTGTTACAATATAAACTTTTGTAAAGAAATCCTGAAGGAATGAAATCGAGTTATTTTTACATACTTTTTATATATAAGAGGTAATAAGATGGTTTCGGTTAATAGCAATGTAACAACAACTGAATATGAGTATAAAACCCCGACTGCAACAGTTAGCGGGAATACTTCCAAGCCAAATTCTATATATGAAACAAATTCTCAGAATACAGAAGAAGCTGCAAATACTGTTGCTTCTGAAATTGATAAAATCTTAGAAAAACTTTGTGAAAAATTTAAACAATACGGAATTACTCCCGCTGATTTAAAAAGAAATCCGCTTATTCAAAAAGCATATAACCTTCCCGCTGAAGCAGCTTCAAAAGCAAGCCGGGAAGAAAAAATTAAGACTATAAAAACATACGTACAATGTCTTGAAGCTGCGATTAAAGACGCAACAGGAAAAGATGGTAAACTTGACATTGATAAAATGAACAAACTCAGCAATGATTATCTTGTTGCTTTAAGCACAGGGTGGACAATCGAAGGTTTCAAAAGATACAATACTAATCACGAAAAATTTACCCTGTTTGAAAAATTAGTTAAAGTTGGAGCATTACCGGATGGTTCTACTAAAGAAAATACATCTCCTGAACAAATCAAAAATGCTACTAAAAATTTTATAGAATCACTTGTCGGAAGATATAATAAAAATCCTGATGACAAAACAATTAAAGGTCAGCTGCAAACATTCGGCAGGTTGTTAATCAACTCTCCTGAAGACGAAAAAACAATGTTTTTGGATATTGTAACTTCTTTGTACAAAGAAAACAAACTTAACGGTTTAAAAGCTGTATTTGAAAGCTGTTTAACTCCTGAAACAAAGAAGCAGGTTGTCAAAGCTGCATCTGAGCCGGAATTTATAAAACAATTAACTTCCGAACCTTTATATGACAGCGAAGGCAATATTATTCAAGAAGCAATGAGCGAAGAAGAAGCAACTACACTTACAAAATACATAACTGAAAACCAAACTGAAGAAATCAGAACTGAAGCACACGAAAAATACAACACAGCGCGACAGGAATGGTTTGAAGAAAACAAAGAAACATTGGAAGCTATTCAGCAAAAAATAGATAAAGCTAAAGCAGATGGTGTTGAGCCGGAATTCACAGAAGCTGAAAAACAAATTTTAACAGAACAGAAAAACTTCATCAACGCAGCATCTGCCGGTGAATTCTTAGGTACTATTAATAACAATAACTTATCAAAAGAATTTAAAGAGTCTCATTTAGAGACTTTAAACGCTGATGCTTATGAAACACCGGCCTACAAAGACATTTTACAAAACATCAATGATTACGTAAAAACTCACGAAAATGAGTTTTCAATATCTGTTTCAAAAGTTGAAGAATTTTTAAACAAAGCTACAGACAAGAATTATAACAGAGTTGCAACCGATAGCAGCGAAGAGCTTAAAGCTCCGGCAGCATCAAAGCCGGAAGAAAAAGCTGACAGCACTCCTGACCTCGGTTTTAGCGCTAGAGAAAATGTTAACACTTCAAACTTAACAGATTTGAAACGCAATATTAATACAACAGAAACAAGACCACAATTCAGAGTCGAAAAAACAACTTCTGAATCAGAAATCACAAGAAAAACTGATAAAAGTTTTAAAGATATTATTAACAACGCTCCGGATTGCGAAAAAGCCAGCATTGTTCAAAGACTTTATGAAACAAACGCAGCTTTCAAAAGCGCAATCGAAACTTTCGTCAGGTTATCTTCTACACCTACAATTGTTTTAAACTACCTTCCTGCCGGTATCAGAGCGGATCTTGCAAAAGACCTTTTTGCGCTCGGTAAAATCGACGAAGCGGATGTCAAAAAACTCAACCTCTCTTTTGACCAGAATAAAGCAGTTTTATCAGCATAAAAAAAGGCTATGATTAATTCATAGCCTTTTTTAATAACTTTTGTAACAATTTTGTTACAAACAGGCAATTATCAACAAAATAAATACTTTATATATAATATGTACTAACACAAGGAATATTATCATGAACTTTCTTACAGAAATTAAACATTTCATAAAAACAGAAGTCATGGGTATTGAAGAGACTAAACCAACAGAAACAAAAAGTACCAACAAAAAACCCCCTGTTATTGAATGCAAAACGGAAGCTCCGGAAGATAAGGTTGAGATAAAAAACACAGCAGCTCAAGAAAGTAAACAAGCTTCAGGAATGAGTTTAGCTGCATTGAAAAAAACTATTTCCAATCTTCCTGCGAATGTTAATATTGAAAAATTGATAAAAAACGGATTACTTAATCAGATTACAGGTTTAACTGACGAAGAGCTTGAAAAATTATCAACACAGGAAAAAAATATCATTATTGAAGCTGTAAACTTTGCAATCAAACACAGCAACAAGACTTTAGGTTCTGCTTTTCCTAATGCTATTTTTACGGAAGTATCTATCGCAGACCACGCTAAGAACGCTTACGAAGCAATCCGTCAGGGATTTGTTAAAAACGCACAGGAATTCGAAAATGAAGTTGGCAATGTTGCAGAAGAACTAGGCTCAGACTATACTGAAATTCCGGGAAATGAACAAATAAGCACATTAAAAAAAGCTCGTATAAAACAAGATAAAAAAGCACAGGCTGAAATTGAAGCTGCAAATCGTTTACCTGAGAATGAAAGAAAAGCAAGATTAAGAAGAATTAACGGTAGAAAAAAATACGCCGGACGTTCAAGATTTAATGATGCAACAGCATTAGCTCGCAGAGTCGGCAAAATGGCTACAGGTGTGGTAAGTGCAATGAATAATGCAGTTATCTTATTAGACTCTGAAGATATGCCGCATGGTGCTAAATTTATACTTAACACTTGCAGCAGCAATGAAGAAAGAACACAAATTGCTGACGCTGCAAACTTTGAACACCAGAAAAAAATAATCAAAGCTTACAAAGAAATCGGTGATGAGCCGTCAGCAGAAAGTATAAAAGGATACACTGCAACTTACATGGAAGCTAAGTCAAGCGAAGCTGTTTTTGAATATCAGGCAGATTACAAATCTGACAGAGACATGTATGAAGCTGCTTTAGAAAAACAACGCAACGGAGAAGCTTTAACAGCCGAAGAACAAGAGCTTTTAAGTGTAATGAAGAACGAATATTACACAGCAACAGCTCAAGGTATCGGAGAAGGTGCTTTAAACAACGTTAATATGAGTACTACCGAAAAAGCAGAGTTTATTAACAAATGGGAAACTGATGCAAAATGCTATGATGATTACAAAGAAGTAACTCAAGACGTCAAAAAATCAGTAGACGAAAAACCTGAGTACAAAGAAATTAAAGAACAAATTCAGGAGCAAAATAAGAAAAAAGAAAACGCTGCTGTAACCAGCTCCGAAAGTGATAATTCACCTGCATATACCGGCAGATTAAACCAAACCCAACATAACATCCGTCCTACTGTAACGCAACCTGCAAAGAGAAGCAGCATTAATCTCGCTACAATTCCTCAAGAGCTAAAACAGCCTGAGAGCGAAGACAGAGAAGTAAAAAGTGTTAATGAAGCAATACAGGAATACGGTCATAAAGCAGTTGTTGCAATATTAGAAGACAATAGTCTTGCACATTTAAGACCGCAGCTTAAAGGTGTTATCAAATCGTATGATTTAAATACTTTACAAGAAATAGCTTTAAAATGTTCTGACAGCTCTTTTGTATATATTTGTAAATTAATAGGTAACGAAAATAAAGATAAACTTATAGATTTCAGGGAAAAAACCAAAGGGCTTTGCTACTCAGCAAAAGAACAAATTGAAAATTTAAGAGGCGAAAATGCAATTGCTTAAAGGCATTATATATAACATTCTCAAAATACAGGAAGGATTTTTGAAATACCGGCTTGCAAAAACCATCGGCGTCAAAAACACTTCAAAAAAGAAGCGCCATTACTATAGCGGGTGTACTATCGATTTAAGTACTCTGGCAGAGAATGAGAAACAAAGACTTGAAGATGAAATCAGCCTTATACTTAAGAAATGCAGCTATTCTCCAGAAGAAATTCTTAAATACATTGAGCTTCAGGGTACAAAAGTCTTTTACCTTGATAACGCTTCCAAAATACTAAATCCGATAGGAGAAAACGAAGGCTTTATCTATCCGGCAAGAGGAAGCAAAGCGCTTTATTTAGGAGCCGGTATATTACAAAAATTTACACTAAAAACTCCTGAAATGTTTGTACTTTCTAAAGGTAATATCAATAAGTATTACTTTATTTACCATTTTTACAACTGGTTTGCATTTAAAAACAACATCTCCGGCTTAGATACCGGGTCACAGGAACTTTTGAGAAAATACCTGTTCGAAACAGCAGACACAAAATCTCTCCAGCTGGCTGATATTTACAGACTAAAAGACGCAATCAGACAGGATAAAGCTGCAATTGAGTTTGTCATAAAGCTTTGCAGGAACTATGACGGCACAAAACAAGCTTTAGAAAAAATGAAAACATCAGGAAGCGCCAGCTTATAAATACTGTTTTAGCCACGAAGTTATAACTTTAGAAAGAGATTCGTCATTTTTGAGCATAAGCATTCCGTTTGCATTAGCTTTCGATGTATATCTTGCAAAAGTACTCTGGGCAAATCTTTGAAGATAATCTTCCGCTTCTTTTCCGGAAAAATCATTAGTTCCCGAGATAGAAAAAACATCAACTTTATCTAAACTTGCAAGCTTTACCGGAACATAAAGCCCCCTGATATTTACCCCCGGAGAGAGCATAACAATTGTTTCAGGTTTATAAGAAATTTTATCGGATGCAAGAATAGCAGTACTTGCGCCTATATCAGAGCCCACAAAAGCCCAGTGATTAAAGAAAACTGTTTTGCTGTTTTCAGACTTCACATGTTCTATAACTTTTACAACATCATCAGGATACTTTGCATAAGCATTAGCTGTCATATCCTTCCATGACAATTTCACAAGCCTCTTATTGAAAACACTTTTACCGTGACCGCGCAAATCTATTTTCAGCACCGCAAAACCGTCTTGAATAAGTTCTTCTGGCAGCGTTTCCCACCAATCTGAAGAATACCCCAGAGAATGCAAAAGAACAACTGTTGAAAACTCTTTTTGACCTTTGATTTTCGGATACTCAAGCTCAGCTTTGATAGTAAATCCGTCAGAAGCAGTAACGGTCAAATCCTTCTTCACAACTGCTGAGGCGGAAAAACACGGGTTTAATATAAGCAAAAACAATGTTAAAATAAGAATAAGCTTTTTCATACAGTTTAATTATAACACATGTAACATTTTGTTACAATGACGCAATTATTGAAAGAAAATATACTTTATATATATAAGAGAGAAAAATAAGGAATATTATGTCAATAGTTTTAGATACTAATATGAAATTATTTGCAGACAGGATGAATATCACATCCTCCAGAATGATTCGTGATTACGGACTTAAAACTGTTGACGAAATTATTGAAGCAGAAGCAGCTCAAGGTAATACACAGGCAATTAATTATGCAAAAGAAGTGTATAATTCTCCTGCCAAACTTATTAAGCTCTTCCGTTTAACTGATATAGAAAATAAGTTCGTAATCCTTCACAATATGGATGACAGAACAAGATTAAAAGTACTTCCTTTGCTAGAACAGGATGATCTGGTAATGGGGTTGTATTTCTTTACCCAGGAAAAACTGCTTGAAATGCTTATGGAAGTTGACATTGAAGAGCTTGTAAGAGTTATTATTAACGCTTTTGCGCTTGAAGAAATCGTTATGATGTTCTCAGAAGATGATCTTGCAATGTTTTTCCAGAACGAAAAGCTTGAAAAATACGATGTTATAGAACAACTTAAATGCATGCCTCCTGAAGTTATGCAGAAATTTGTTGAAGGAGTAACCGGCAGACCTTCTGAAGAAACAAACCCGTTGGAGTTGATTAGCAGCATTGAACAGCTTCCGATTGACCAGTACAGAGATTTTATGTCTGCTATTGATCCTGATGTTCAAAGGCAGCTTACATTCCAGCTTACCAAAGAAAAACCTAAATATTTAACCTTGTTTGAAAACGAAACTTACGTTAATATGTTATCAACCTTGATGAAGCCTGAGATGATTAAGCCGATGGTTTTTCTTGAAAAAGAAACTTTAATAGAAATGGTTTCAATACTTCCGGACGATTTACTTTCAATTGTTGCTGCTCAGGTTGATACGAAGAAATTTGCAGAATTCCTTCTTGACGGTCACACAGACCTGCTTCAAGGCGCTTTAATGATTTAAAAAAACTGCTCTAACATAATAATTTGAGTCATTTTCAAGCTCTTTTTGAATGTCTTTAAAATTTTCGGAAAGAACCGCTATCTCTGCAGCTTTCTCTCTTACTGTGTATTCATTTTGAGCGGAAGAACGCTTTAAAATTTCAAGCATAATATTTTCATCAACCATTTCAAAAAAATACTTAAGAGCTTCAAGGCACCAGTAGAGTTTGAAAAGCTGTTTATTAATCACGTATTTTTTATCTCTGAAAATAAACTTATCCAGCTCATCGAGAGCCTGCAAAGTGTATTTAAGGATGTTTTCAGTGTATTCTTTAGCAAAACTTGTATCCGGCTTCAAAATTCTTACGCTATCAACAACCAGCCTGCATATATTTGCATTAATATCAATCGTGGCATCTGCAAAAACTGACGGATCAAGTTTGGAAAAAATGTTACGTGAATTTAAATTTTCACAAAGAACCTGATAAATCTTCATTGCAACAGCTTCTCGAATTTTTCCGTCGCATCCTGTGAGGTTATTTAACAGCGCTTTTGCATCTTCTTCCGTTTCAACTTTATCAAATTTAAGCGCAGCAATTTGTTTTTGGGGAATATTGCCGGAAATTAGCATACTAACAAGCTCTGCGTGCGAAAAAGTTTGTTCACACAAAGCACAAGCTTGTTCAAAATTTGTATCTAAATCTTTATAAAAACCGTTATTCAAATTTAAATCCTGTCTATTTATATATTATTATCTTATCATAATGTATAATGATTTCAGCATGAAAAATGGTTTTAATGTATGATAAGGAAACGCACAAATGGTGTATAATATCCGTAAGGAGACTAAAATGAACATTTTTAATACATTTGTAGATAAAATTTTAATATTTGAAAAAGAACCTCAAAGAATAGGGCTTTCACAGTTTAAAGCCAAAGCTGAAGCACCGAGAATAGAACAGCCTTCATTAAAGAATAAAGAAGTAAAGCTTTCCGATTTAATGCGTCGCGGCGCCATGTAGTGGGAAATGTAGCCGGTTGAATTTGAGACGACAAACTTAATGTCTTTGAGAGCGGGTGAGGATAAATATATTAGCGCTTTGCGAAAAGAATTAACTTAATATTTCGTAAAAAATACTTTTATAAAATGTGTTTTGAGTGTAAAATAAAGCTACTCCACTATTACTAATTATGAAAGGACTTTCACATGGTGCTTGAAATGACTTATCCTCAGCTGGAACGCGCAGTTAACCCCACTCACGATATAAGACTTTTTTCAGGACGTTCCAACCCGCAACTAGCACAAGAAATTGCTGACTATTTAGGTACTACAGTAGGACCTATGGTTATCAAAAATTTCGCAGACGGAGAAATATATGTCCAGGTAAAAGAAAGTATCCGCGGCGATGATGTATTCATCGTTCAGCCTTTATGCAATCCGGTTAATGAAAACCTCATGGAACTTTTAATCATGATTGATGCTTTCAAACGTGCAAGCGCCAAAACAATTACTGCTGTTATTCCTTACTACGGATATGCACGACAGGACAGAAAAACTTCCGGCAGAGAAGCAATTACTGCAAAACTCGTTGCAGACTTACTTACAACTGCCGGAGCAAACAGAGTTCTTGCAATGGATTTACACACCGGTCAAATTCAAGGGTTCTTTAACATCCTTGTTGACCATATTTTCGCAACACCGATTCTTGTTGACTATGTTAACAGCCTTGGATTAAACCCTGACGAAATGGTTGCAGTATCTCCGGATATGGGAGGAGCTAACCGCACAAGACATTTCGCTAAAAAGTTAAACATCCCTATGGCGATTATCGATAAGAGACGTGATAAGCACAACGAAGCTATAGCAGCACACATAATCGGTGAAGTTGAAAACAAAATTTGCTTAATGTTCGATGACATTATTGACACTGCAGGTACTATCTGCGAAGCTTCCAAGCTTTTAAAAAGCAAAGGTGCAAAAGCAGTCTACGTTGGTGCGACCCACCCTGTATTCTCAGGACCGGCAATTGAACGTCTTAAAAATGCTCCGATTGAAGAATGTATTGTTACAAACACCATTCCTTGGTCAAAAGAAGACCTTCCGGCAAATGTTAAACAGCTTTCAGTAGCTCCGCTCTTAGGACAGGCTATCGCTCGTATTCACGATGACGAATCTGTTAGCTCATTGTTCGGATTTGAAAAAGAAATGAAAGTTTAAAAAAAGAATTTATACATCTTTCAACAATACATTGATATCAATTTCAAGCACTTTTGCGATATCAACAAGTTTCAAAATGGTAGGATTGATTTTAACTGTTTCAATCAAACTTACTGAATTTCTTGAAATATTAGTCAATTCAGCTAATTTTTCTTGAGATAAATTCTTTCTCAATCGTTCACTTTTAATATTTATTCCTAAATTTTTTAATCTATTTTTCTCTGACATAATATTTATATTTTCTTGTAATGCAAAATTAATTTCTATATAATATATTATTGTTTTTCATATTATATTATAAAAGGAAGCCAGTTTTATACATGACTTCCTTTTTATATAAGAGGGCAGACTAAGTAGCTGCCCTTTACCGCGTTTGACCTCTCGGATTCAATTCCTGTAAACTTAATTTCTTAAGTGGGTCAAGGCGGCGCATTTAATGAATTTCAAGCTTTTTAACTTTCGTCTGCTCAATACCTTGCTTAGGAATTTTGATACATAAAACTCCGTTTTTATATTCTGCCTGAGCTTCATCAGATTTAATCGGATGGTCAAAAGAAATAGTTCTCTGATATTTTCCATATCTAAATTCGCATGTATGGAATTTTTCGTTCATTTCTTTTTCTTCTTTTTGTTCTTTTTCTTCCTCTATTTCTGCAGTAATTGTCATAAAATCGTTATCCAATTCTACTTCAATATCATCTTTATTTACACCGGGAAGTTGAACCTTTACTTTATATTCTTTATCATTCTGTTTAATTTCAACAGCAGGACGCCAGATTGAGTTCTTTTTTACATTTAGAGGATTTGCAAAGCTGGGATGCATAAAAGTATCACGTAAGAAATTATTAAGTTCGTTGTGAATACTTTCAAAATACAAATCAGGCTCTCTAAGAATTAATTCTTTTTTCATTAGTCTCTCCTTTTGATTACTCTCAAAATATAAACGACAAACAAAAAAGTTACATTAGACAGGCGCGCTATGTTGAATATTCAACATAGCGCGCCTTATTATTAATATATCAATTCTATTCTTCGATTGTTCCGGCTGTTTTACCGTATTTTCTTATTGTTGCATTAAGCATATTTTCATGATGTTTTTCTCTGTAAATCTGACAAAGAAGCTTGTATGCGTGTTTATTATACGGGTCATTTTGCAGAATTGTATCAAGCTGTTCAATCGCAGAAGTTGAACGTTTCATATAATAATCAATAAGTGCCGGAAGAGTTTCTGTTAAATCGTTCATATCTGTAGTAATCGCAATTTCAGCACAGCTTTTTGCTTTATCAAACTCTTCTGCATCAAGATACATTACAGCAACTTCGTAATAAACTTCAGATTTACCGCGTCTGTCGCTCTTCATCATTGCAACTGCCTGATATTCCTGAGCAGCTTTATCGTATTCAGCGCGTCTTCTTAACTCTTCTGCTAAAGCCAGTTTTGTTGCCATGTCCTGAGCTGTTACCTGAGTAGTATCAGTTGTTGCATCAACAGGAACTTTTAATGTCGCAAGAATTTCCGGTACAGTAAACAACTGAGATTTTTCTGCGGTTGTCAAAGGTACATCTGTGACATCCGGAATTACTGAATATAAAAGAGCGAGTGATTTCAAATCTCTTGCAGTAATTTCTGTATTAAATTTTGTTCCGATTGGATACATAACATCATAAATACTCGGGCTCTTACCATTCAAACCAAGAGTATGTCCGATTTCTTGAAGAGCTGAAGAGTAAAGCTGTTTTGAGTCAAGATTATGTTTTTTCGAATCAAACTTCTTGAAGTTAATAGTAGAACTTACAAGCTTATTTCCTTTAACATCAAAAGATTGAACTCCGATTGGAGAATGGTCATCATTATTTAAATTTTTGAAATAACATCTCACCTGAGCGTCTCTGTCATCTTCTACGATTTCAAATCTTACAAGTCCTTCGCTTGCTCTTTGCCATGAATAAAAGGCACTCATTACAATTTCTCTGTAATAATCAGGCATATCAGGAGTATCCTGAATAAAGACTTTTAAAGGGAAAGATGTTTTATTCCATCTAACGATTTTGCCGTTTGCAGCAATTTCTCTAAAATAACTGTCAATTACGGCCGCTTTAATTGTTTTTTCGCCCATTGATTTGTCGTAACCGAGAACAATTGCGTAAGAATTCTTAAATCCAAATGAAGTTGCTTGATTATCAATTTTGTTATTAATTGATAACAATGATGCAGCTCCTGCCGCGATTAGGAATGTACAAATTACTATCTTTTTCATCAGAAAACCTCTTTTTATTATTTTACTCTAATACTAAAAACCGTAAATATTTTTTTTGCGCCTTCTATTATATAACATTTAGAGTAATTTTACAAATATCTCAACACTTGAAACTTTCGCTATTTTAATGTAAACTTAACACATCAAGGAGGGAATATGCACGAGTACGTTTTTAAAATGAAAAAAGGTGATATAGAAATCGAATTAAAATCAGATGATTTAGAATTTGTAGAAGAGCAGCTTAACAAATGGAGAGAAGAACTTCTTCAAGATAAGTAGGTAAACTATGTCAATTTATTCATTTAAAATAACAAAGGGTAAATTCCAATTAACACTTTCCACTACTGATAAAGAGCTGGTTGGAGACCAGCTTGGCAAATGGGTAAAAAAAGCTTCAGAATACACTCAAAAACATAAGGTTCAGCAGTGTAAAGAAATTATAAGCTCACAAATTAATGCAGAAAAAGAAATTACTAAGCAAAAAATTGATGAACAGCTTAGAAGAATGCCAAAACCTGAGCCGGCAGCAGAACCTGTTGTTAATGAAACAAGCAAAAACCTTGACGTAATTTACTCGCCGGTAAAACAGGAAGAGCCCCAAAACGAAGTTATTCAGCCTGTAATTCCACCTCAGGAAGTCGGTTTTGATAATATTTTAGAAAAATCTATTCAGGCTCCGCAAACAGAATTATCGTTCAAACCTGCGCCGTCTATTAAAAAAGATAATGCGTTTATAAACTTTATCTCCGCAAGACCGGTTGAAAAGAAAATCGACTATCTTCTTATGACTGCGTATTATTTTACACAGTATGAGCAGAAACCGCGTTTTACATTAAAACAGCTTAATGCAAAACTTATGCAAAATATTGCTGTAATTATTGACCACAGCGTGCTTCAGGAAGCTATTAACAGAGATTACATAGAATGCCTGCCGGATTTAACAGGACTTGTGGGTGCTTCCGAATACAGGTTAACAGCTTATGGTGAGAAAGTGCTTTTAGATGAGTAAAGTCGCAGTAGCACTCTCTGGCGGTGTAGACAGCAGCGTTACCGCATTTTTATTAAAACAGCAAGGATACGAAGTAGTTGGAGTCACAGCAAAAACAACCTGCTCTTCTGAAGCAGAACAGGTTATTGAAAACGCCCGAACTGTAGCAAAAAAGCTTGAAATTCCTTTCTATCCTCTTGATGTAACAGAAATTTTTAGAGAAAAGGTTATTAACTACTTTGAAAATTCTTACCGAATTGGTGAAACACCAAACCCTTGTATTATGTGTAATAAGTACATGAAATGGGGTGCACTTTTTGATTATGCAATCAATGAACTCGGAGCAGATTTTATTGCCACCGGTCATTATGCAAAAATAAAAGAAGTTGACGGGATTTTTAAATTTTATCCTGCATCTGACGAGCACAAAGACCAGCTCTATTTCTTATTTATGCTGGATCAGGAACATTTGAAGAAAACAATTTTTCCACTTTCGAATTATTGCAAAGATGAAGTCCGCAAAATTGCTTTTGAAAACGATTTACCAAGTAAATCTTCAAAAGAAAGTCAGGATATTTGTTTTATCAAAGCTCCTATGACCACGAAAAAATATTTAAACAACCTTTTCACTCCTCAAAGGGGTAAATTTAAAAGGGGTAAATTCATTGAAGCTGAAAGCGGCAAAGTATTGGGAGAACACGAAGGTTTCTGGCAGTTTACAATAGGTCAGAGAAAAGGAATCGGGCTTGCAGCTTCCGAAGCTTTGTACGTAACCGGAATTGACGCTAATACGAACACTGTTTATGTAGGGTTTAAAGACAAGCTGTATGCGGACTACTTAACTTTAAACAATATCAACTGGAGCTATCCGGTTGAAAAGAGTGAATTTGAAGCTCTTGCAAAAATACGTTACAACATGAAAGCTGTTAATGTGAATGTCATACGCGACGGGGCAAAAACAATTATTAGGTTTCCTGACGGAGTTTCTGCTCTTGCAAATGGTCAGGCATGCGTGCTTTACGACAAAAACGATGGTCACTTATTAGGCGGCGCATTCATCCAGGGGTAGGGGTAAATATATTGGGTTGGATTTGGAACTACAAGCCGGGCGCTTTAAAGTAGCTGCAACGCTATCGCCGGTGTCTGATTAGCTGTTGCAAGCAGAGTTGCGCTTGCCTGCTGCAAAATCTGATTTCTGATATACGCTGAGCTTTCCTGCGCTACATCTGAGTCTCTCAATGTCGAACGGCTGGATAGAAGATTTTCGTAATGTGTATTAATCTCTTCTAAAGCACTTTCTAACCGGTTCTGGCATGCGCCGTATTCCGTTTGTTTTGCAGAAATCGAAGCGAGTATGTTGTCAATTGTTTCAAAATAATTTCCGTCAGATAATCCGATATTGCGAAGTTCATCAAGATTTGTGAGTGCAAAAGATGTGTTCAAAGCGATTTGTGACTCAGCGTTGGAATGAATACCGATTTGGAACAGGATATCTTGTACTGTTCCGGTGCCGCCTCCGGTCGTACCGCCGGAACTACTTCCTTTCCAGCCGGCTGCTATCATTTTTTCTCTGATTTCTGCACTTGATATACCTTCGCCTTTACCGGTATCCGTTTGACCGTTTGTTTCTTTGTCATAGTAGCTGTCTTTTAGAGTATTCGCCACATCCCACCCCCCTACAAGACCACCGGTATAAGAAGCCCCTAACACATTGCCCAATGCATAACAATTGTTAATACTACTAATATACATACACCCTACTAGTCCTCCAATATCATCGCTCCCTGTAACACTTACATCTGTATAACTATTGAAGATATTTAGAGAATCTCCTGAGAACCCAGCAAGCCCGCCTACATAATCACCACCTGCTACAATACCGGTTACATAGCAATTTTCAATCGTTACAAACGCCCCATCCCCTAAAAGACCACCAACACAATCTTTTCCTATAATATTTACATTTTCTAAGCCTAAGTTTTTAACAGAACAACCAGCTTTAGCTCCAAACAAACCTAGATTATCTTCATCCGGGCGATTGATATAAAGATTTTTAACTACACATCCGTTACCGTCAAAACATGCTAGAAATCCATTTGAACCAATTCCCTATCGGAGTCCAGCCTTCGCCAGTTGAGTATGCACTCAAGTCTATATCATTTGCTAACACAAACTCTCCGCCACTTACCTTGCCATCATTTGTCATTGTTGCAAGCTTAGCAAGCTCTTCCGCAGTAGAAATTGAATACGTTCCACTTGATATTGTTGTATTCTCATCAACACTGGCAAGCGTTGTCATTCCACTTGTATCGCGCTTGGTTACTTCTTTTAAAAAACCTGACATAGATGATGTTGGAGAACTTTCTTCTGACGCTTCTGCACCAAAGAGTTTTAAACCGTTAAACTCCGTTGTTGAATACAAACGCTCAATTTCATCTAGACGTGCATTTACTTCTGAATTGATTGCCTTTAATGACTCGTCTCCGTAAGTACCATTCTTTGCCTGAGTTGTTAAATCTCTAATACGGCTCAAGTGGT
>CAPQCU010000027.1 GCA_948684385.1 uncultured bacterium | reverse complement strand
TTCAACGAATTAACAAGTTTATTTCGTCTTCAGCTATTCTGTTGTCAAGGTGCAATAATTATTATATCTTATTTTTAAGATTTAAAACTTACTTAGATTTTTGCTATTTATATCCAAAGTTAAGGGTTTGTATTTGGTTAACTATCTGACTACTTTATACTTTTCCTCAGACTGCGCTTTGCGCTCTGTCAACTCTGGAGGTTTCCTCTCCGAACTCTTTTATCTTATATCATCAAGTTTTAATGTCAACAACTTTGTTTTTTATTATTTACATTTCGTTACATTTGATTTTAACGATATAAGATTTTCAAAGTGCTAGTGTTATATTTCGGCCTTTACAGTGGTGTCCTGCTGTTTTTCACACTCATCGAATCCTTTCAAACCCGCATCCTGTTTACTCAATCAGCCTCTGTTGGCACCGGTGTAAATCATTTTTCTTTACGCAACCGATTTCCAGCGCGTTCCTCCATTATAAAGTGAAAAAATTTTAAAGTCAAGAGATATTTTTACAAAATTTAATGATTTTATTTTATTTCTTCCGGAAGACTGGTATAACGACACATTACAAGCCAGTCGCTTACATATTCGTCAATTTGTTTATCCGTACTAAGACTCGATATGTAAATAGGCGGATTAGAGGGTATTTGAAAATCATCTATGACGCCTGCTTGAATTAATTTTAAAGCTGATTTTATTGCACGAGTTTCACACATTCGTTCTTCTTTTTGTGAATTTTTACCTTCGGGATGCCCCTTTGTGGCATGCGTTAATTCATGTATTATAATTTTCACTAATTCATTTTTATTCGGAACATTTTTATCATTTATATTAAAGAGCAGCACATGTCTTTTTCTGTCAAATCTTGCTGCACCTGTATTTATTGACTCAATTTGAATATTTTTTATATGATTCCAGACTCAATTTACATTAACCTTCTTACCTCCGTTTTCTTCGGTAAGTTTTTCGGATATCAGCCCGAGAAGCGTATCGTTATTTCTTGCTGTTCTTAAATTAATTTCATTGCTCATATTCTATATTACGGCACAAATTTAAAAAACTTTAGGGGCGACACAGGAGGAGGAGGAGGAGGAGGAGGAGGAGGAGGAGCGCGGGTTTCAGGCAAAATAAATTCGTATTTACAATCGTTTACAATTACTCATTTTATTTATTATATAATATCCTTATGGAAAGTTTAGCAGAATTTATTATAAAAAAACGCGAAAATGCAGGATTATCAGTAACCGGACTTGCTAAAAAGACGAATATTAAATTAGAAATATTAGAAGATATTGAAGCAGGGAAAGAGCTTTTTCTTTCTGTAACCCAGCGTCAGCAATTAGCAAGAGTTCTTAAGTGTTCTCCTAACGAAATAAAAGAACATGAAAGAAGTTATGAGTTTGAAATTGTTTCACCGGAAATTATTGATGATTTAAAATCAAAAATTCTTAAGCGCGAAACAAACTTAAGGTGTCCGATGTGCGGAGAACCTCTGGTTACACGAATTGCAAAAATGTATGACATTGAAGACAATTTGATACTGCAGCCTAAAGCACATTGCGTTAAATGTATATTTCAAATAAAAGAGTAAGAGCATGACCAAAAAATTTTTATTATCATTTCTAATAGCAGCAAGCATAAATAGCGTTTGTTTTGCAGCAGAAAATAATTTACGCACACTTTTTAATACCAATAAAACCAATATTTGCGGTATCAATATAAGAACTTTTAATGCAAAGGATTTAAACGGAAACGAAATTATTGACGAAAACGAAACAAGCGGTAATTTTTTAAACGCGGTTGAAAGACTTGATGAAATTAAAGGGCTTGGAATAAATACACTTCATGTTCTCCCTATAACTCCGGTCGGAAGGCTTAAAGCTTTAGGAACAGCAGGTTCTGTTTATGCTGCAGAAAATTTCTGGAGTATAAATCCGCAGCTTGTTGCAAAAAATTCCGAACTAACAGACATAGAGCAGGCTCGCAGATTTATTGATGAGTGCCACAAGCGCGGCATCCGCGTTATTATTGATTTACCGAGTTGCGGTTCTTACGATTTATTTTTAACTCATCCGGAATTATTTATTAAAGATGAAAAACGCTGCTCAATTGTTCCAACTGACTGGACTGATGTAAGACTATTAAATACCGGCAAAAACGGTAATCTTAATCAAGATGTGCTTAATGTACATAAAAAATTCATTGATTTAGTTCTTTCAATCGGAGCTGACGGGCTTCGTGCCGATGTTGCAACAATCAAGCCTTCTGAATTCTGGAAAGAAATTATTAAATACACACACCACAAAGATCCGGAATTTATGTTTTTAGCTGAAGCTTCTGACTCCTGGAGAGAACCGCCAAGTAAATACGCAGAGTTTACTCCTTATGATAAACTTCTCGAAGCCGGTTTTGACGGATATTACGGGAGTTTCTTTAATTTGAAAGACTGGAATGCTGATGAGTTTATGGAGCATGTTAAATACAACTTAAAGCTTTTAAACTCATACAAAGCGCCTAAAAGCGTAATCATGAGTTTTACAACACATGATGAAGTAAGTCCGATTTTGCTTCATGGTGAAGATTTTTCTATCATGATTTCGTGGTTAAACGCGACTTTACCGTTTAATCCATATTGTATAGACGGATTTTTCTCCGGCGATTCTTATCTTTACCCCTGGGCAAATACTCCGGCTGAAAAATCTGAAACTGACGACTATTCATATTTTGTACACAGGGGAAAACTGGATATTTTTAACTTTTCCAGAAAACCGGGCGGAGGCAATGAAAAAATCTTAGAAAATTTTAAAAAAGCAAACCAATTCAGGGCAGACAATCTTGACTTAATTTCAAGCGGAAACTTTGCTCAACATAAAACAAATAATCCAAAAGTTTTTGCTTTTTCGAGAATTTTAAAAGATGAAATTATTTTAGTTATCGGAAACTTAGATTTTAAATCACCTCAAAATAAAATCAGTATAAATGATTTAAATCTTAAAAAAGATACAAAACCGGAAATTATAGCAGGCGGAGATAACTTAAAAATAGTAAGAAAAAATTTACATACCGATTTGAACGCCGGAGAAATAAAAGTAATAAAAATTAAAAGATAGCAAATTTATTTTTTACGTTTTTTATTAATAGTATGAGAATAGCAAATTTTATTAAAGCAGCCGGTGCAGCAATTGCAATTAGTGCAATGCCGGCAATTTACACACCGTTATATGCGAAGCAAAAAGTTGATACCTTTGAGCGTATCATTACTCCCCAGGGTACTAAAGACTCGCTTACGCTAAAAAATGCACCTAATCCGGAGGTAATTATCAATGGTAAAACGTATAATGCCGTCATTGTAGTGGATATTGATAGTAATATTTTATATAAATACGATAATAACGGAACTCCTGAAACTGCGTATCTTGTCTGCAGTGGAAAGCCAAAGACTCCGACTAAGAAACGGGTCAGCATAGTCAGCCATGTCGAAAAATTTCCTTACAAGTACGCACCAGCACACACTAAACGAAAAAGAAATCCTTACCCTTATGGTGCTAATATTATTGTGCTTGATAAAATTGACCCCTTAACAGGTGAAAAATCAAATACCGGACAATGGATTCACGGCAATAACAAAGTTTCAAGCCTCGGGCAGCGTGAATCCGGAGGTTGTGTCAGAATGGATAATGAAGTTATTAAAGAACTATCTGCTCAGGTTAAACACGGAGACATTGTTTTATTTAAATAACTACTTAGTTTTCTCTGCCCTGTTTCTTAGAGAAATTCTAATTGGAGTTCCTGTAAATCCAAATGCTTCACGAAGTTTGTTTTCCATATAACGTTTATAATGATCTTTCATTAAATCTTCGTTGTTTGCAAACAATACAAATGTCGGCGGTTCAATTGAAGCTTGAGTCGAATACATAATTTTCAATCTCTTATTTCTGATTGTCTGCGGCGGATTAAGAGCATAAGCTTCATTAATAACCTTATTCAAAAGTCCTGTTGCAATACGTTTCGAGCGTTCCTGCTGGACTTCCATGACTTTTGTAAAAATCTGGTTCAAGCGCTGATGAGTAACTGCGCTTATATAAATTTTAGGCACATAATCCAAAAACGGAATTTCGTGAGCAATTTTTTGTTCAAATTTATTTATTGTATTAGATTTTTTGTCTTCAACTAAATCCCATTTATTAATTGCAATTACCATGCCTTTACCGGCTTCTGTAATAATTGATGCAATTTTTTTGTCCTGATCAGAGATTCCGTTTACAGTCTCTGTTGCATCAATTACCATCAAAGCAACATCACATTCTCTAATTGAACGGATTGCTCTATCAACAGCAAATTTTTCAACGCCATAATCAACTTTGGATTTTTTTCTAATTCCTGCAGTATCAATAATTACAAATTCCTGATTATCATATACAAGTCTTGAATCGATACTATCTCTCGTAGTACCGGATACGTCAGAAACAATTACGCGTTTTTCACCGAGAAGAGCGTTTACAATAGAAGACTTGCCGGCATTCGGACGTCCTACAATAGCAATCTTAATTGTCTTATCTTCGACTTCAGTCTCATCATCTTCAAAATCGGACGTAATTTCTTCCAGCAAATCACCAACTCCTCCTGAGCCGTGAAGCGCTGATATTGCAATAGGTTCACCAACCGCGAGCGAATAAAAATCACTAATCATTGTTATCTGGTTATGAGAATCAACTTTATTCACAGCAAGAAAAACAGGTTTATCAGACTGTCTCAAAATATTTGCGATATCCATATCAACAGGAGTTGCACCTTCTATACCGTCAACAATAAAGATAATTTTGTCAGCTTCTTCGCAGGCAATTTTTGCCTGATCATAAATCGAAACCATTATATCATCTTCGTCACCCGGAACAATACCGCCGGTATCAATAACAGTAAAAGGCTTATTCTGCCATTCCACATCAAAATAAATTCTGTCTCTAGTAACTCCCGGCATGTCATCTACGATAGATTGACGTCTGCCGACTAATCTGTTTACAAAGGTTGATTTTCCTACATTTGGTCTTCCGACTACTGCGATAACTGGTTTTCTTTTCATAATAGGTTTACTTTAACATAAACCAAAATAATTTGCTACTTTAAAGAACGGGAAATTTGTGCCTGTATCATATTCGCACGGGCAATGTATTTAGAAAGCTGCTCATACTTATCTCCGGCTTCGCCGTAAGGAGTGCGCATCGTCATAAGCTCGTCAACATTTTTATTAATACTTTCAAGCTTGTTTAAAGATTGCCTTAATTCAACAACCGTAGAAAATTTACCCGGAAGGTTTGAAATAATAGTATCTTTAAAAGAGTTAAAAGCCTTATTTAATTTGTTAAATTTAGATTTAAAAGTATTAAAAATTCCGCCGGAAATCTTTGCAGAAAGACTCTTGTCGTTATAAATTTCCACCAGCCCGTCTAAATCATTTTGCAAAACCCGTTTTCTGTTAGATAAGACTTCAATTGTATCGTAATCGCTTATATCACGCGCAGACTGGATTTGAGAATCAAGTGATTGTAATTCTGCTTCTATCTTAGAAATTTTATACTCAAGCTTAAAAAGCTCATTAGAAATATCTTTATAAGCATCTTCTTTTAGAATATTGTAATCATAGTCATTCAAGCGTCTCACAGGTTCAGAGCCGCCGGCATTATCAACATCGTTGTTTCCCAAAAAGAAGTTATTTTCGTCCATAGAAAATATTATACTATCAAATCCATCTATCTTCAATTTTTTGTTTTAGCTGAAGCGCAGGATAATAATCAGGAATTAACCTTAAGCATTCGGTAATATAAAACAAAGCTTCTTCACAATCGTTTACTCTTAAATAATATCTGGCAAGCAAAAAATGAAGCTCCGCATCGTTATAATATATTTTCTTTGATTTTTCTAAATATTTTAAAGCCGCAGAATAAAGTTTATTTACATAAATTACTCTTGCTGCGTACTTATAAACCTCCTGATTAACAGCTGAGAGGATTTCAAGAGAGCCTAAAATCTGTTCCACATAATCAAGTTTCTCATTTTTTAAAAACAAATCCAAATCAATTTCTAAAAAGTTACGTATATCAAAATAAGTTGGAAGTTCTTTTAGAAATCCTCTTAAAATGCATACAAGAATTCTGCCCCATTTAGCTCTTGGAGAATCGAGTTTTTGAAAAATAATTTCCGCTGTTTCCAAATCATCGTTTAAAACAGCCAGATAAGCATGCTCTATAGAATCGGGCATAACTTTAATACAAGAGCAATCATCGTAAAAAAAGAAAAATTTATCCTGGTTAAGAGTCAGCATTTTTTTTGTTAATTCTTATAGAATTTTTAGTTATTTTGTTTGTTTCATCAACAACAACTTCTTCTTCACCGGAAGAAACAGAAGCTGAATTATCATTAAGAACAGTACCGCTCTTGATTAAATTAGAAACAGAATCAACGGCAGAAGTATTGGTATTTTTTCCGATTAAGTTAGCTACTTTTATTTGCAGGTAAATCTCTTCACGGTAAATTTTAACATCTTTATCCGCCTTTATTGCAACCTTGCAAACCCCGTTTTTAGCTTCGACAATAGTTATTTCAATATTGTCGTTAATCATTATTTTTTGACCGTTTTTTCTAGTAATTACGAGCATTTTATTCCTTAAAATCTATTAATTATTTTTAAACATAGGGTAGCTTATATCATATCCTGAGCCTGAAAGTACAACCTGACCGGCAATTTGCGCATCAAGATTAAATATAACCGGAGCAAGAAGGTTTATTGTAGTACCTTTCGGGTCATCCTGAGGTATTGAAGTAATGTTCATAACCAGAAGGCTTTCAACATTAGTAATTTTTAAAGCCTCTACAACATTGTCCGGTATATCTATTGTGTAATCAAAGTTTAGCGCCGAAACAGATATAATTGGAAAAGCCAGAGTCGGATCATCCACTGATTGCAGCCACTTAAACAATGCATCCTGATTAGGTTCGATAATAACAAATCTTGTTCTGTCATCAAACCCGATTAACGGCATGGCAAAATTAAAAATTCGTGACTCATCAATATCAATTTCACCAAATCTTACTGTGTTTAACTTCATTCTCGTACTTTCTAAAAACCAATTGACATTTGATTAGTCAATAAAGATTGTATAACTTGAGGACTCAAAGCAGAATCACTGCTTCTGCCGGTCAACATATTTAGCAAAACATCATTACTATTTTGATTTCCCCCTGTAAGCAAAGAGAGTTCTGATAAATTATTGTTACCCATAACAGTATTACTTAAGCCTGCACGCTGTAAAACTCTTAAAGCTGCGACAATTTCATCGTTTGTTGGAGCTTCGCTGGAAAAATCTTTATAATTTTTGAACTTTTGAGGTTCAATATCATTTTTTCTGTTCATTTCGCGCATAAGGTTTTCGATTTTATGTTTTTCATAATCACTTCTTACAGCTTCAGAGAAACCGGATCCGTACGGTTTTTTAACAAACTCGTCGAATTCATCAACATTTTCTTCTTCGTGGCATCTTTCAGGTGATGTCAAACAGTTTCTGCCTTTGTCTGCATATTTATATAACTGACCGCCGGGAGAAAGGCTGAGAACTTTTGTATAGTTCTGAATAGCTTCTTCTCTTTTGCCCATCTGAGCTGCTGACATTGCCAAATAATAGTATGCAAGTGCATTTGAAGGATCTTTTTCGGTTACATCTTTTAATGTTTTATAACACAGAGCATAGTTTTGTGCTTTATACATTTTTATTGCCTGATTAACTTCCGGAGTTGCAGCTGTTTTTGCATCTACCGTTGCAATACTTGCAGAACATATTAAAACGCTTAGTAATACCAAAATGTGCTTTTTCATAATCATCCTTCTTATTTAAATTACAAACTTATTAATACTATACACCGGACACTAAATCTTAATATCCATCATCTAATTGAATTATACAATATTTTTATAAGGATAACAAGGCATGAGTCAACAGAAAGCTGCAAACTTCCTTCTCAAGCTGAATTCCGTACAAATTATTTATTTCTTTTATAAAGTAGCAAGGGCTTGTGACATTTACTTCTATTATTTTCCCGTCAATAACATCCAGCCCTGCCATTGAAATCCCCATGCTGTTAAGCTTCCTTGCAACAGGAGTAAATCTTTCAAGCTCATCTTCAGTAATCTCAGACTTTACAATAAAATCGTCATTATGAGTATTGAACTTAAAATCATCTCCTGTCGGAAGTTTTTTCACGCAGTATTTAAGAACTCTGTCGCCAAGAGTTAAAACTCTTGTATCACCTTTCTTTACTGCAGGAATATACTGTTGCACCATCACAAGAGTTGTTTCATTATTTGTCATGGTATTAATTATTGTTCTTGTATTCGGGTCGCCTTCGTATAAGTACATCACTCCAGAGCCGAAGCAACGATTTAAAGGTTTTAAAACTATTTGTTTATAACGGGACAAAAACTCTTCAATCTCGTCAAGAGAAGCCGTTACAATATTTGGAGACATCAAATCTTTAAAATAAACACTATGAAGCTTTTCGTTAAAATCTCTGATTGCAGAAGGAGAATTCACTACAATAGGTTTTGTAACAAAATCAAAAATATAAGTTGCATTAATATAATCAATATCAACCGGCGGATCCGGTCTGAACATAACGAGTTCAAAATCATTAATCTGTTTTTCGATTTTTACATTCTTGTAAAAAATATTACCATCAGCTTCAAAGGCCTCATAGCATTTAGTATAAGCTGTATCACCTTTTAAAGAAAGGTTAGGAATTGTAGTAATAAAAACTTCGCATTTCTGTTCCAAAAATTCTTTTATAAGCCAGAAATTTGTAACCAGATTGTTAAACTCAAAATATTTTAACTCAATTTTATCAATAATAAACAATATTTTCTTCATACGACAACTTTAGCACCAAGTTTGAATATGCACAAGTAACCCTGATGAATAATTTTCTTGCGAAGATAATCAATTTAGATTATTATAAATAAAAACCATGAAACGTTATAAGAAGAAAGAAGGATTTTTTACAAAACTTGTTAATTTTGTGTTAACAATAGCTGTTGCCTGTGTTATTGGTTCACAGGTATGCACTGCTGCGAATAATAATTTACGAATTGCACAGATAAGTGACGCACATTTTTCTTCTTTCGAAGAAAACACTTCTTATAAATTTCTGAAAAAATCCGGCGAGCTGCTTGATGATGTTATTTTTCAGATAAACACATCCGGCCCTTACGATTTTGTTATGTTTACCGGAGATTTAATAAACAAACCGCAAACGGACGAGTTGAAAAAGTTCACGCATCATGCCCAAAATCTTATCTACCCATGGTATGCGATTGACGGAAATCATGACATAAGCATTGACGGGCCTTTGACCAAGCAAAAATTTATTGAAATTCTTGCTGAATGCAACGATAATATGAACCAGAAAAATATTTACTACGCATTTACTCCTAAAAAAGGGTATCGCGTAATTTGCCTTGATTCAATTATTGATTACAAAATCACTACAAATGGCGAGATTTCTAACGAACAGTTTATGTGGTTAAAAGAAGAACTTGACTCACACTCACAGGATATTATTGTAGTATGCACCCATGTTCCGATTATTGAGCCTTTTACAAGCCCTAACCACAAAATGGTTAATGAATATGAAGTAAGAAAGCTTTTAAAATCACATAAAAATCCGGTTGTAGTTTTACAGGGACATTATCATGCAACAAAAATTAAACAGGACGGCAATTTGCTTGTCGTAGCATGCCCTTCGCTTGTTACTTATCCGAATGCATTTCGGGTTATAAATATTAACTCAAATAAAAACAGAACTCTTGTTGATGTTTATTTAAAAGAAACAAATTTAAAAGACATTCAAACCCGTTCAAAACTTAGATTAATGGGTACTGAAAAATTATATGGAGAAGAAGGCGACAGAAACGCAAGTTTTGAGCTAGGAAGGAAAGAATAATGGCAGACGAATTTAAGATAAAATTTCGCGGAGTTAGAGGCAGTTATCCGGTTGCAAACAAAGAATTTCTAAAATACGGCGGGAACACAGCTTGTATTGAAGTTCATGCAGGAGAACACCTTATAATTCTTGATGCGGGAACCGGACTCATAAGCTTAGGGAACGAGCTTATGCACAAATATATTGAGTCAGGAACAACCATAACCGACCGAACTCCTGTCAGATGCACAATTCTTTTAAGCCATATTCACCTTGACCATATTCAGGGATTTCCATTCTTCCGCCCGTCACATTTAGCTTCTACAAGAATGTGCATGCTGGGCGGCGTAAACTACAATGAAACTTTAGAAAACGAACTTTCTAAAATCTTATTCACAAAATCTTTCCCGCTGGATTTAGGCGATATCGCTTCTGATTTAAGAATAATGGACTTAAACGAAACTAATTATATTATTTTCAAACAGGGAGAAATGCCTAAAGTTGTGCGTGTAAATGAGTTAAAAGAAGGTGATTTTACTGATGATGACGTAGTAATCACCTGCTACAAATCTTACGCTCACCCGCAGAACGGTGTATTTATTTATAAAATAGCTTACAAAGGCAAAACGCTTGTTTACGCTACAGATAAAGAAAGCTACCCGGGCGGAGACAAAAAACTGATTAAGTTTGCAAAAGGATGCGACCTCTTAATCCATGATGCGCAGTATTCAACAGAAGATTATTTGAGTATTTATGTACCAAAACAAGGTTTCGGACATTCAACCTTTGAAATGGCTCTTGACTGCAAACAGCAGGTAGGCGCAAAGCAAATGGTATTTTTCCATTATGATCCGGGGTACAATGATGAAAAGCTGGATTTGCTTGCAGAAGAGTACGCTTCAGAGGATGCAATTTTTGCTTATGAAGGTTTAGAAATCAGCTTATTATGAAAAAATTAGTTTCAGTTTTTTTACTGTTAATAATGTTATTTTGCTCCGGCTACCGTAAGCCTTATAAGTACACGATAGACGCAGGAAAAGACGCATTTTTTCATAATAATGTCGGGATTAATTACCTAAAAGACAGGATTTATTATGCTGCGATACAAGAGTTCAAAATCGCAATCCAGCTTAGTCCAAACACGCAGTCGACTGCAATTTTCAAGAACAACCTCGGTGAAACTTACATGTTTATCGGTTATCCTGATATGGCAAGAGTTTGTTTTGAGGATGCAGTCAAACTTTACGGGCTTAATTTTAAATACTATCAAAATCTTGCAGACTGTTACAAAAGCCTTGGAATAACAGGTTCAAAAATAAAAGAGCTTTCCGGCAGCAAAAAACCTTATGACAAAATAACTCTGGGAATTTTGTACATTCAGACCGGCGAAGTAAAAAAAGGAGTTATACTTCTGGATGAGCTTTGCGCTGAGGAACCGAACCTGTTGATAATTCCTGCAATAAGGCAATATTTAAAAGAAATAAATTCTAAAATTTAAAGAATTTTTTCATATTCATATTGATAAAATTATTAAAGAAAGAAGCTGTATTTTTCAGTGGTTCACCAAAGTTTACACATTGTTGAAGCATTTCATTAACCTGCATAGGATTTCTTGCTAGCGATTCTGAAAAGAACATTAAAAGTTCGCTGTAAACTTTCGAAAAACTTTCGTCAACTTTAAAAGTAGCATCTTTCATCATTCTTTTTGTCAGACTTGCCATAAGCGTATAAGCTTTCAAAGAAGCTTTTTCTTCTCTTTTATAATTATAAGTATCACCGCATTCTTCATGAAGATCCGCTAATTCATTTCCCAGATACAAAGATTTGTCATTGAAAAATAATCTCTCAGGCATTGGTCCGAGTTTAGAATACATCATCGTTAGAACATCGCTGTCATTCTTTATTAAAGACATTTCATTTATTGTTCTAAACTCTGTCAAATCCTTTGCACCTTCGTCATTAAGCTGCATTGAAATAAAAGCCAGACGGCTTCCCTGATTGTCAAACTTAATATTGTTTGTAATAATGTTATTGTAACCTTTAAATGTAATCATATTGTTCATATTTTTGTAAAAACCCGTAAAAAAAATTTTTGCTATTAATTTAAAATTATTTTATAATTATTTTATGAACAAGCAAACAGATTTTTCAGGTATTTTTTATCCGTCTGAACCGGAAGAGATTAACGCAGTTTTAAACTCATACAAACAAGATATTAAGATAGATTATAAAAGCAAAGCAATAATCGTGCCTCATGCCGGTTACGCATATTCAGGACATGCTGCAATGGCAGGGTTTCAATACCTGGAGCCTGCAGAAAATATTTTTGTAATAGCTCCTTCTCATCACATGAGCTTTAATAATATCGCGCTGCCGGAATACACTTTCTTTGAAACACCGCTTGGAAATATAGAAGTAAATAACAGGCTTATAAAAGAAATTGCAGAGAAGTTTCCCTGTACAATCGATAACGAACCGTTTGACAAAGAACATTCAATAGAAGTTCAGCTTCCGTTTTTGCAGAACCTTTTTTATCCGCAGAGACAAAGCGCAGTAGATTTTGTAAAAAACCTGAAAAAGATGGGCAGAAAGTTCAAACTTGTTCCAATTCTTACCGGAAACTGTGATTACAGATTGATTTCAGATTTAATAGCAACTTACTGGGAAAACTCTTCTTTTGTAATATCATCAGATTTAAGCCACTATTACCCGCATCAGGAATGCAGGCAGATAGATACTTATACTGCAACAATTATTGAAACCGGCAAAATCGGTTTTCTTGAAAACGCACAGGCATGCGGAGTCGTAGGAATAAAAGGTCTGGTCGATTTTGCGAACAACAATGACTGCACCATGATTAGAGCAGAAATGTACAACTCAGGAGATATAAGCGATGACAAAGAACGCGTTGTTGGTTACGGCTCATGGTTTTTATATACAGATACCAGAAATGATTTTATTGAAAAATACTGTAGTAATTACGTGCTTGAAGCAGCTCAGGCAAGCATTCTCTCAGCAATTAACGGAGAAGAATACATTCCGCACAATATTCCTACAGTATTAACTGAATTCGGTGCTTCTTTTGTTACACTTAAATATGACGGTCAGCTTAGAGGATGTATCGGCTCAATTTTCCCTACAAAACCTCTTATTCTTGATATTATTGATAACGCTAAAAATGCTGCGTTTCAGGACACCAGATTTGAGCCTCTGACGCCGGAAGAACTTGATAAACTACAGGTTTCCGTATCAATATTATCATCAATAGAGAGAATAGAGTTTAAAGACGAACGGGATTTACTTTCAAAGATTTACCCGCATGGAATAATTCTCATAGAACGTGATAAACGCGCTGTTTACCTTCCTGTTGTTTGGGAGCAGCTTCCTGATAAAGAAATTTTCTTAAACTCATTGAAAGAAAAAGCAGGGCTTCCGCCTGAATACTTCTCACGCACATTAGAAGCTTACAAGTTTGACGCTCTGTATATTTCCCAATCAGAGGCAGACTGAATACTGTCTTTAAGAGACTTTTCAGGTTTCCAACCCAGAATTTGCCATGCTTTTTTATTATCTGCAACAAGTTTTGCAGGGTCTCCGGCTCTTCGCGGACAAATTTCTATCGGGATTTCTCTTCCTGTAACTTCTTCACAAGAGTTAAAAACTTCCTTTACCGTATTTCCTTCACTTGTTCCCAGATTAAAATAATTTGTGTCTCCGCCGTTATTTAAATATTCAAGCGCTTTTACATGAGCATCAACTAAATCTAAAATGTTTATATAATCACGTACGCATGTACCGTCTTTTGTATCATAATCATCGCCAAACATTTTAAAAGTTTTCTCACCTGAAGATTTTAAAATATTCGGTATCAAATGTGTTTCAGGCTCATGCCATTCACCAATTCTGGATTTCAAATCTGCTCCTGCAACATTAAAATACCTTAATCTTACAGACTTAAGTCCATACGCCTTGTCATAATCATCCAGAATTCTTTCAACCATAAGCTTTGAATTCCCATAGGCATTAATAGGATTTTGCGAGTGTTTTTCGTCAATCGGAATATATTCAGGCTCACCATAAATTGCGGAAGTTGAAGAAAATACAATCTTGTTAACTCCAAACTCTAACATTGCATTCAAAAGATTTAAAGTCGCGTAAACATTATTATAATAATATTTTTGAGGGTTTTTAACACTTTCAGCAACCTGAGAATACGCAGCAAAATGTACAACAGAGTCAATTTTATTCATCAGAAAAACTCCTCTTATATCCTCTAAGTTTTTCAAATTTCCCTGAATAAATTTAACATTACCGTATTTTTTTAAAATCTCAATAATTTCAGAATGACCGAGTTCAAGACTGTCGAATATTACAATATCTTCACCTGTTTCAAGCATCTTAAGCGCAAAATGGCTTCCAATATAACCGGCTCCTCCTGTAATTAATATCATTCGACAATCCTCCCTGAGTCTACCTTGTAAATTATAACATCTTTTAAAAACTCTTCCTCAAACAACAGGGTATCAACTGAGGTAATGATAGTTTGCGTTTCTTCACCTATTGATTTTAAAAGGTAATTCTGCCTTGAATCATCAAGTTCAGCCAATACATCATCAAGAAGCAGTATAGGAGAGAATCCTGTTTTTGTTTTTATAATCTCAAGTTCTGAAAGCTTAAGCGATAGAACGACAGTTCTTTGCTGACCTTGAGAAGCAAACTTAACTGCATCCATCCCATTTATTTGAAACTCGATATCGTCTCTATGAGGTCCAACGCAGGATTGACGTCTTGCTATTTCTTCACCTCTTCTAAGCTCAAGCTGTTCTTTTAAATAATTACTGATTTCTGAAACTTCATCAAAGGGATTAGTATAATTAAGGCTAAAAAACTCGGTCGTACTTATGATTGCATGCTTCTCTGCTGCAATTTCGGAAATTTCTCTCAAAAATTTTTTACGTAAAAAGATTATATTCGCACCTGTTATTGCAAGCTGATCGTTAAAAATATCCAGAAGAGCATTATCGATAACATCATTTTTTAAAAGATTATTCTTTTGAATTCGAATTTTATCGTATTTTGAAAGTCTTTCATCATAAGCAGGATAAACCTGAGAAATTGCCCTATCCAGCCAATCTCTTCTATCCTGAGGCGTACCTCTTAAAAGCAGTAAGTCTTTTGTCGAAAACAGAACAGTTTTTACTACAGACTTGAAATTCTTGGGCGTTGTTTTGACCTTGTTAACTTTTATTTCACGTTTCTTCTCAGAATTTAAAGAATAATCAAGTTCAATATCTGTGTTATTTTTTTCTATTTGAGCATTAATTTCAAACCCGTCTTTTCCAATCTGAATTAAATCACTCATTGTTGAAGTTCTTGGAGATTTTAAATCGGATAGAAAATAAACACTCTCAAGAATATTGGTTTTACCTTGAGCATTTTTTCCGATAATCAGAGTTTTCCGCATCGGAAAAGATAGAGAAATCTTCTCCAAATTCCTGTAATTATTTAACTCCAGTCTCACTATCCTCATAAAATAAGTATATCACAAGTTCTGATTTTACATTATATATAAATTAACTTGTCGGGCATCTAAGGTAGGGTTATGAAAAATTTTACAATCAATTATCTTATGGTTAACAAAATTTGAGAGGTAATAATTATGAAACAAATAATCCCGGAAAAAAGTTCAGAAAAAGTATCTAAGTTTTTGCAACAGAACTCCCTGCATAAACGCGATTTTGCGGAAATGATAGGCGTAACTCTATCTTATGTTTATAACTTAATTGACGAAACTGTGCCATTCTCTACAAGAGGAACAACATTAGAACGAATTGCAACCGTTATGGACATTGAGCCTGAAGAGTTTAGCGAATACAGGATACCCCAAGAACCTATTTTAATTGACGAATCTATTGAAACATTGAGAGACTACATTAAAGAAAATAAGCTTACTGTTGTTTCATTTCTAAAAGCTTTTCCGCGCAAAAAAAGAATTGATATCGTTGATATCTTAAGAGGCGCTCTTCCTATTCCAATCGATTATAAAGAACTTAAGCTTATCGGCAAAACCCTTAACATGCCGGAAGAAGAAGTCTATAATATGTGGGAAGCAAGAATTAAACAGGTGCTTGAATCTGCAGGCATGAACATTTATTCAAACTCTGCTCTTGTAAACTCTATGCTGGAATGCGCCAGAAATAATATACTAAACAAAGAAGTCCGATAATTATCGGACTTCTTTTAAAATCTCCTTAGCAGCTTCCTCTGCCGAATATTTATCCGAAAGCTTACTTCTAACCCTTCCCAGAGCTTCAATTGTTTCTTCTCTATGCGTTGTATCATAAAGATATTTCTCTGTTTCGTAGCAAATATTTTCGACTGTAAATTTGTGCTGGATAAGCTCAGGTACGATATCTTCATCAATTACAATATTCGGAAGTGAAACTCGTTTTATGCACCTGAACATCAAATAAGCCAGATACAAAATCCACGGTCCTTTGTACCCTATTATCATCGGTACCTGGTAAAGCGCTGCTTCCAGAGCAACTGTACCGGAGGCAAGAATTAAAGAGTCAGAAACACTCAAAAGCGCTTGATTTTCACCTTTTATGACTTTAAAATCAGTATCTTTAATGTATTTATCAAAAACATCGTTACTTAAATTCGGCGCATGTGATATACAAAACTGAATATCAGGATGTTTCTTTTGAAGCGTTTTTGCCGCTTTAATAAAAGTCTTACCAAAAAATTTCAACTCCAACGGGCGTGAACCCGGAAAAACAGAAACAAGCGGACGCTTAATATCAAGTCCGTGCTTTGCAAAAAACTCTTCTTTGTTCGCTTTTTCAGGAAGCTGTTTTATCAAAGGGTGTCCGCAATAATGAACTTTAATCCCTTCTTTTTCGTACATTTCAACTTCAAACGGGAAAATACAAAGAACTTCATCTACATATTTTTTGATACCTTTGATGCGCCATTTTCTGCTTGCCCAAACCTGAGGCGGGATATAGTGAAATACTTTAATATTATGTCCTGACAAACGTTTTGCAACCCTGAGATTAAAAGTTCCGTAATCAATCAATAAAACTAAGTCCGGCTTATAATCGTTTAATAAATAATCCGCAACCTTTTTTTCCAATTGCAAATGGTCAACTATCATTTTAAAATTTACACCAAAACCTGACATCTTAGAATGGTCGCAAAAAATTTTTGCTCCTGCATTCTTTAGGTTTTCTCCGCCAATACCTTCAATTTCTATTTTAGGATTTCGTTGCTTTAAAATTTTGGCGACATGTCCGGCATGCATATCTCCTGAGTATTCGCCTGTAATTATAAAAATCTTTTTCATTCTTATACTGCCATTATTACAATATTATGTTTATTAGCGTATTTAATCACTTCTTCTCTATCAACAATAATAGTTTCACCGGCTTCTACCGCAATCAAATCTCCTTTGTATTTTTTGAGAGTTTTTAGAGTTCTTAAACCGATTGCAGGGATATCAAATCTCTTATCCTGAGAAGGTTTTGCAACTTTAATTACACGGGAATTTTTCTTCGCAATTTTACACCCGCGTTTAATACATTTATCAGTGCCTTCAATCGCTTCAACCGCCATAATCATCTTGTCTTTGATTACAACAGACTGACCGATATCAAGCTTGCCGGTTTCTTTAGCAAGCCAGTAACCGTAATTAACATCATCAATCTGTTCCTGGGTCGGCTGATGCTTACCTAAGATTCCGGAAGGTATCATAAGATTTTTGATAAATAGAGTCTGGTCTAAAATTGTAATGCCAATTTTTTCAAGCTCCTCAATAATCATAAGCATAACTTTGTCATCGTTTAACCTGATAGCTTTTTTCATAAACTCAATTGCTCTGGAATCAAACTTTGGACGTTTTAACAGAATAGTTTTGCTTACTTTTCCAAGGAAAGTTATTTGTTTAATCCCTTCTGAAACTAAAGCATCTTCAATTTTCTGGACTTCACCCGGACAGAAAGAATAAACTTTTGAACAATATTTTTTTAACTGCGCATAATTATCACTTGAAAGCGAAATTGCAACAACATCAAACCCGTTTTCTTTAGCGTACTGCGCCATTTTTACAGGCAGCAAACCATCTCCTGCAATCAACCCCTGTTTTTGTTCCAAAGCTACTGACATTACAAAAATATCCTCCAACTATGGAACAATGATACTATTAAAGTAGTTGTAATGCAAGTGCAGGGGTTTGGTTTGCTGTTGCAAGCAAAGTCGCGCTCGCCTGCTGTAATATTTGATTTCTGATATAAGCACTACTTTCCTGCGCTACATCTGCGTCACGGAGAGTCGAACGGCTGGATACAAGATTTTCGTAGTGTGTGTTGATTTCTTCTAAAACGCTCTCAAGACGGTTCTGACATGCGCCGTATTCTGTTTGTTTTGCTGAAATCGAAGCAAGAATATTGTCGATTGTTTCAAGATAATTTCCGT
>CAPQCU010000026.1 GCA_948684385.1 uncultured bacterium | reverse complement strand
GATGCGGAAACAATGCAATCTCCGACTTTAACCTGCAAAGGCACAGAGCTTATTGCTAAAAAAATCATTGAAATAGCAATTCAACACAATGTACCGGTTATTGATAACGCTCCGGTAGCAAGAGCTTTATTCAGAATGGTTGATTTAAACCAGCAAATACCTCCCGAACTTTATAAAGCTGTTGCAGAAATCTTATTATTTGTTTACAACTTGAAAAATAATCAAAATCAAGGTAATATAAAATAAGGTTAGTTTAATAAGAAAAGATGGATAATAAAACTTTAATCAAACAATACGTTGGTATTGTACAGAAAATAGCGAGAGTTGAGCACAGGCGTATACCTAACCACATGATTGAGTACGAAGAGCTGGTTAGTATAGGCGTAATTGCCATACAAACTCTGATTAAAGGTAAAACAGAAGAACAGCTTGCACGTTACAACGATGCTTATATCGGGACTGCCGTTAAATGGGCTATACGTAATGAGCTAAGACACCGTTACAAATGGTATACACTTAAACATAAAAAAGAAGAAGGCGCAGAAGACAGTTACGTTTCAGATGCGGTAGTTTCGAATGATAATTCTGATGATATGGGTTTCAGTATTTCTCCGACAAAAGTCAGAGAAGCTGTTTACGAAACAATTCTCTCTATTGACGGTCTTGCAGCAGCTGCAACAGATAACGCTTCTCCGTTTGATTTTATCAAAGACACTTCAGCTATGCCTGATGAAAAAGCTGAAATTGTTGAAATGAGTAAACTTATTAAACAAGCCATTGCAAAGCTGCCTCAAAAAGAACGTACAGTTGTTGAATATCGTTTCTACAGAAATATGCAGGCAAAAGACATTGCAAACATGATTGGGCTTTCACCATCTAGAATTACACGAATTATCCAGTTTTCACTAAACCAGATTAGGGAATACTTAAAATCCAAAGGACGCGAAGACTATTAAACGCTCCCTCTGTACGCAGTTAAAATCCCGCCCGGGACTTCAACAATTGCATACTGAAACTCTTCATCAGCGTCCACCGCATCAATAAAAGTCTGAACCTTTTCAGCATGAGATGTAATATTATCAGCTACAATCATTGCTTTAGGAGTTAAATGCGGTTTTACAAGCTCAAAATACTTAACATACTCGCGTTTGTTTGCATCGATAAAAACAAAATCAAATTTTTCGTTTTCATCAAGTCCCTCAATAACTTCGCAGGCAGAACCCTGAAGCGGTCTTACAACATCCATAACACCGCATGTTTTAAAGTTCTCAATCGCAATACTCTGACGTTTATCATAATATTCAATAGTAGTAAGCTTTCCTCCGGTTTCTTTCAAAGCTTTAGCGAGCCAGAGTCCTGAATACCCGTTTGAAGTACCAATCTCAAGAGCATTTTTTGCACCCATCATTTTAATAAACGTATTTAATAAAACACCTGTTACCCTTGGTACATTCCAAAAATCTTTCTGTGTTTTTTCCAGCTCAGCTAGTACGCCTGCCGTTATTTCATCCATTAATATATCCATAATTACCCTAATTGAATAATGTGACTTTATCTGTTATCACTACCGATTTTACCGGTATGTTTAATTTGTAAGTTTTTAGTAGTTTTCCTTTTGCCAAATCTATTATTGAATAATGATTATTTTTAACATCAACAACAGTTGCCATAGAAGTATTTTCTATAAGCTTTAAGCCGGAAGAAAAACCGCCTGTTTCAAGCTCTATTTTACCTGAAACAGAATCATTTTCCAGGTTTATTCTCTGTATTTCATTATTTTGAGCACCGAGTATATACAAAACATTTTCATATTGAAGCATTGATATAGGCTTATTTACTGTTGTAAACTCATTTACAAGTCCTAATGTCTCGTAATCAACTATCGCAATTCTGCTTTTTGTTCTGCTAGAAAGGTAAATCTTGTTGTTGTTAAAAGCTATTGCAGAAACATTCGGGAACTTTCCGATATCTTTAAGCTCAAACTCATTTTTCAGCTCGATAGCCCAAACTTCATTTTTCAATTTATCTACATAAAAAAGCTTATCTTCCTTAAGTAAAAGCTTTTCACAGTATCCGTTAATTCTAATTTTTTTAGAAAGCGTCATTGCATTCAAATCAATAACAAAAATTGTAGAAGCAGACGGAGATGTTACGTAAGCAATATGATTTGCTTCATCAAGAAGAATTTCTTCCGGATTGGAAGGAAGGTTTATTTGCTTAATAAATCTTGAATCTGCAACAGAAATGATATCAATAAAAGGTCTGTCGTAAGTTGTTACCAGTAAAAATTTACCATTATTGACAGCTTTTACATCAACAGGAATAGATTTCTGGGCAAGAGCATAAGAAGGAACAGCTCTTGCAGGTTCAACAACCTGAATATTCTTAGAATAATTCGTTGTGACAAATAAGATTTTGTTCTTAAGCTGGGAAATCAAACCCTGCTGAAAATCAGGTTCAGCATCAGCAAGAAAACTTTCATAAGACTCGTCATTTTCCACACGAATCATATCTTCATTTTTAGTATCAATTTTTAAATTACCGATAATTCCTTTGATATTTTCAGGAACGATTAAACCGCTTGGAACAAGCATGTCCTGCGGAAGCAATCCGGTTCTTACCTGCAACGGCGGATTTGACATGTGTAAAACAGTGCGATGTCCTTCTCCGTCTGACAAAACTTTTAAAAGAACAAAATCGTTGTTAAATATTACCACATCTGGTTTTTGCTTAAGCTCCTGATGTGCCGGAAAAGATTCTTTTATTTTTAAGCTTTTTACATCTGAAAATAAAGAAGGGTACAAAGGCAGATATATTGTATTATCAGGGAATATGATTACTCCGTCAAACCTTATATCAGCCTGCGGTACTTTTTCCTGAATATAGTTTCTAACCTCAACAGGAATTTTAGCCGCAAAAGCATTTGTACAGCTTATTAATAAAATCGTAAGTAATATTAAGAACTTCCGCATCATCTCTCCAGAGTTTTTCTACAATCCCATTTTACCATAAGATGTATTATTTAAAAACACCTTTGATACGTTCTTTTACAGAACCTTTTGCTTTGCGCCCTTCCTGTATCTCGTAAAGTTTCTGATAAAGCGCTTTTTCTTCGTTAGAAATATGAGTTGGAGTTTTTACAGTTACCACAACTACATGCTCACCTCTAACTGACGGTTTTGAAAGGTTTGGCACGCCTGCATTTCTAATCTTAACCACTTCACCGGTTTGAATACCGGCAGGAATTGAAACCTGTTTTTCTCCATCAAGCGTTTTTATTGTTACAGTATCTCCGAGCACTGCCTGTGCCGGAGAAATATCAAGTTTTGTAAATACATTCATGCCGTCACGTTTATAATAAGGAGAAGGTTTTACATGAATTACAACATATAAATCACCTGCAACGCCGCCGTTTTTACCTGCATCACCTTCCTGGGAAAGTCTCATACGTGAACCGTTATCAACACCTGCAGGTATTTTCAAATCAACTTTCTTTTCAACAGTTTTTCTGCCTTCACCATGGCATTCTGGACAAGGGTCAGAAATCACAGTACCTTTTCCATGACAATGAGGGCATGTAACAATTTGCGTAAAATGTCCGAGAACAGTTCTTGTTGTCTGCTGAATAGAGCCTGAACCTCCGCAAGTTTTGCAAGTCTCAGGTTTAGAACCTTCTTTTGCGCCTGTACCTTTACAAGCTGCGCAAGTTTCAAGGTGATCAATCTTAATTTCTTTATTCAGCCCGAAAACAGCTTCTTCAAACTCTAACTCAATATCAAGTCTTAAATCATCACCTCGCTGCGGTGCATTAGGGTCTTGTCTCCTGCTTCCGCCGCCAAAACCAAATCCGCCGAAGAATGAGTTAAATACTTCATCCAAATCACCAAAACCACCGGCAAAAGGTCCTTGAGTATTAAACCCTGCGTTTTTAAGTCCGTCTTCTCCAAACCTGTCATAAGTAGCACGCTTGTCATCATCCATCAAAGTTTCATAAGCTTTACCAAGCTCTTTAAACTTTGCTTCAGCTTCCGGAGCTTTGTTTACATCCGGGTGCCATTTTCTTGCCATTTTACGAAATGCACTTTTTATTTCATCTTTAGAAGCGCTCTTCTCAACGCCTAATATTTCATAATAATCACTCATCGCTATTCTATATTTCCTTATATTATTCGGCAACTGCTACATTCACAAGAGTTGGTCTTAAAACTTTGTCTCCGAGTTTATAACCTTTTTGAAGCTCTGCAATAATTGTATGCTCCGGTTTTTCAGAAGTCGGAGTCTGCATTACAGCTTCATGAAAATTCGGATCAAAAGCTTCACCTTCTGCTTTTATTGGCTCTAATCCTGCTTTTGTAATTACATCTGTAAAATTCTTGTATGCCAGATTATAGCATTCTTTAACTTTGTCACAGTCTTCTACTGTTTCAATAGCTTTCATACCGCGTTCAAAATTATCAAGCACTTCAATCATTTTTTTAAGAGTGTTTTCTGCTCCGTATTTCAAAAGCGCTTCTTTTTCCTGCTCCTGACGTTTTCTGTAATTATCAAAATCAGCTGCAAGTCTTATGTACTGGTTATTTAAAGTATCATATTTTTCTTGAAGCGGATTAACTTCTTCCTGCTGAAGAGCTTCTTCAGCTTCAACTTCTGTATTTTCAGCAGCAATATTTTCTTCGTCTGCTTTTATTTCTTCAGTATTTTCAATGTTTTCTTCTTCGTTGTTTCCTTTGAATGGATTTTTCATAGTAAATAATCTCCCCTAAAAATATTATATACAATAATTATACGTTATCAAATCAGATATTGGGATAATGTTTATTTTTTCTTAATGATTGGGGGTAAATGGTGAGATGCTACGCACGTAGACATTCTTCCATTCCGGTATTACTACAACTAGTCGGGCGTGAAAGGTAAGTGGGGGGGGGGTAAATGGAAATATATTGGGTTGGTTTTGGAACTACAAGCCGGGCGTTTTAAAGCAGCTGCAGGGGTAAATGTAGGGGTTGAATTTGAGCCTACAAGCCTATAGCAGCTGGAGCGCAATCGCAGGTGTTTGGTTGGCGGTCGCGAGTAGGGTTGCAGAAGCCTGCTGCAAAATCTGATTTCTGATATAAGCAGAACTTTCCTGCGCTACATCTGCGTCTCTCAATGTCGAACGACTGGATAGAAGATTTTCGTAATGTGTGTTGATTTCTTCCAAAGCGCTTTCTAACCGGTTCTGAACCGCTCCAAGTTCTGTATGCTTTGAATTTACACGTAATAAGAACTCGTCGATGTCCGGAATATAACTAACATCATTCAAACCGATATGCCGTAATTCTTTCAAGCCAGTTAAATCAAAACTTGTATTAAATCTTATTGTGGATGACCCAGAAGAATTTATACCCACCTGTAAAACAGTTGCTTGTTTATTCATTAATACATCTTCAGACTCTTCCTCATCTTCTGGCTTAAAATGCAAAAGTTGAGGAGTTTTTCCGTGTTCATAATACCACCCGTTCTCCGTTGTAAAACCATAGTTACTCATAACCGATTCTTTTTGCATTTCTGCTAATGACCAAACATCTGAATTTGTTATAACAACATCTGCAGAAGAGAAATTTCCTAACAAATTTGTTGACAGTTCGCTACTGGAAACACAATTTATTACTTCTCCGCCATCAAACATAGCTCCAACCAAACTTCCCTTAGAAGAACCCGCCCCACCAGAACCTATTAACGTTATCTCTCCAGTTGCATAAGAATTTTTAATAACACTACCTGAACCATGAGTCTCTCCAACCAATCCCCCAGCAACAGGCATGCCGCCACTTACTCGAATCTTGCAGTTTGAGTAACAATTTTCAATATTACTATAGCCATAATGAGTAGCCCCTATAATCCCACCAGATGCTCTACCCGCGTTAATAGAACCTTCTGCATAACATCGAGAAACAAGCACAATACCACTGCAATCACCAACAATACCGCCAGAAAAAGTACTACTACCACTTGTTTCAACTGTACCACTAAAAAAACAACCTTCTATTTTTGAACTGCCATTTGTATGAGTTGTACCGACAACGCCTCCTGCAGCAGTACCAGAAGTAACATTTCCTGTTGCGCGACAATTGGTAATTTCTGACTTATATACATATCCTGCAATTCCGCCTGCATACACGGAACAAGATAAATCGACATTTTCAAGATTTATATTTTTAACTTTCGCATCTTCGATATAACCAAACAATCCATTATATCTCTTTCTACTATTTTCCTTTAGATTTTTGATTGCAAAATTTTGACCGTCAAAGTTTCCTTTGAATTTATTAGTTTCATCACCAATTGCGACAAAATCAACTCCTGACATATCAATGTCTTTTATTAGTTGAAAATCTATATTACGAGTATAAACACCACTATTTACCAAATTTGAAAGTTGCACTAAATCTTCTGCTGAAGCAAGAGAATATGTTGTTCCAATTTTAAAAGAAGTAACATCTTTTACATATATATTTGTATCAACTTCGTCCGTATCCTCAAAATCCCCAGTACCGAGAAATAGTTTTTTACCGTTGAATTCAGTCGTAGTATAAAGCCTTGTTATCTCGTCAACAATTGAATTAGCTTCTGAATTTATAACTCTTAATGAATCTTTGCTGTAAGTCCCATACGCTGACTGCTCTTGAAGCGCACGAAGGCGCGTGAGAAAACTATCTATTTGTTCGAGCGTGCCGGATGCTGTTGATAACAAATCCAATCCGGCTGAAACATTGTCTTCTGCTACCTGATAAGCGCTTAATTTCGTGTTCATCTGAGTCGAAATTGAATAATTTGCTGCATGATCCTTAGCACCATTAATCTTAAATCCCGTTGTCATTCGCTCAATAGCCTGATTGAGAGCGTTGGAAGATTGTTTGAGATTAGTTTGAATAATCAAAGATGAAAGATTGGTGTTAATTGTTAGAGGCATAGTACCTCCGGGGTAAATATAATTAGTCCGGTATTGAAACTACAAGCCAGGCGTTTGACAAAAACCAGACTACTAGAGTGTTTTGCCCCCCCCCCCGAGCAGCTGCAACCATGTCAGAGCAAGGGTTTTGGCGATTATTCAATTCTGGCAAAAACTTTTCCATGCAAAACATATCCTTATATCTAATATATTCCACATGTAGATATTTTAGTAACACTTTGTTAAAAAATTGTTACATTCTAAAACTCAAACCCCTTTCCGGAAATCCGGAAAGGGGTAGTTTGTTTACTTCCATAGGGGTATATATGTATTATGGAAAATAAATTCTAAGTTATATTTTTTCTTACCATAAGCGTATGAGAGAGAGGAATTCCGCCTTGCACTGCCGGCTTGTTTACGACTTTGCCTTTTATATACATTACTGTTGAACCGCCGCCATCAAGGTTCATAGCGTTTACACATCCGAACTCTTTCATCAGGTTTGCAAGTTCCATTAGTGTAAGTCCGACTGACGCACCTTCGCGCCCGTCTGCCGTTAGCATTATTAAGTTGTTATCACGTGTATAACCGATTGCTGTTCTAGGATTTCTGCCGCCGATTGCTCCGAGTTTTTGAGCTGTCATATCTACATAAACATCTCCGTTTTTAACCAGATACGGACCGCCGCCTATTATATGATTAACATCTCTCCACTCAGGATTTATTTTGACATCAAGTTTAAATTTTTTAGCTTTAACAATTGTATCTAAATTTTTTTGTGAGCCTACTATTACAAATCCGTCTTCAGGAATTCTATTGCTGCCATACGAAGCTTTTATAAGTTTATCGTTTGATATTACGAGTTGTTTACCATACTTCGGACAAGGCGGAGAATATTCGCCCCAATCCGGCGTATAAACGATTGTATGTGTTGACAACATTCTAGGCTGATTGATATTATCAATTTTTAACCCTCCATTGTTAGTAACTACAGAAGCTTTCAGCTGAACCCTTGCCATATCAAACCCGTTATCGAAAATACCCATTGAAACTCTGTCATAAATCGGGCCTGTGTAAACCTTTTTACTTATCATCAAAGTGCCGAGAGGAACTCCTGTTTGGGGTTTAAAATACCCTCCGTTTATTGCTACGATTGCATTGTTCCTGTCGGCAATCGATGATATTTTAGATTTTGATGCCAGTTTTGTTGACGCTATTGCGGGTTCAATGACTAAATTATCATTTACCCCGCGTGACAACTCGACTATATTAATCCTTACAGGTTTACCATTATAAAATCTTATCATTCTGACATGCTTAACACCTTTTTCTATTTCTACTACTGTTGAATTTTTATACTTTCCTGAGATTTCGTCTTCGAATATTTCTTCGTAATTTATTTGAGGTTTTGGTGAAATTCCTGTAATATATCCTAAATCTTTTGCTGATAACAATGTGTTTTGTGTTAGTAAGAGACAAAGAGCAATACCTATTCCTGCCGCACTCGCAGCCGTTTTTTCAAACTGGGGTCTCTGTACAAATATTGTATCCATTGCTCTCACCGCTATGTTTTAAGTAACAGATACCTTTTTTATTTAAGAGTGGTGTGGGGTTAGTTAACACTCTAGAAATAATATATTATTATTTCTATTATCATTATACCATACACTTAATACTTTCTCAAGAGCCCATAACTCACAAATAGTAATACTTTGGAGTGAATTTTATAATGTAACAAATACACTTAATCACATTTTTACTGTTTTTGATATAATAAAATTATGAGTTTAGTTTCACTTTTGAAGAAAAAAAATAGAACAACACTTTTTACCACTCCGAGCCACGACGGAAAACTTTGCATTTTACATAAATTTTACCAGTGGTACAGGTCTGATATTTCAGAAGTCGATGCGTTAAATCCTGAAGAAGCGCTTCAAAAAGCAGAAGAAAAAGCCGCTAAAATATACGGAACAAAATCAACTCATTTTCTTACAAACGGCTCTACAAGCGGAATAATAGCATCTATTCTCGCATGCTGCAAAAGTGGAGACAAAATTCTTATCTGGGAAAATTCTCACCCATGCCACAAAAACGGAGCAAAATTAGCCGGTTGTGAATTTATTGAATACTCACTTCCATATAATAGTGAGTGGGGAGTATTTACAGCTCTTCAAGATACAGAACTTCTTATAAAAAAATATTTACCCCGAGCAATTGTTATAACTTCTCCAAGCTATGAAGGAATTGTATCCGATATTCCTCAAATTAGCAAAATTTGCAAAAAATACGGAGTTTATTTAATTGTTGACGAAGCACACGGCGCCTTGTATCCTTTTTCAGAAGATTTACCGCAAAGTGCAATAAAATACGCAGATTTTACAGTACAGTCTCTGCACAAAACAGCAGGAGGAATTAACCCGACAGCTCTTCTTCACTGCAACTGCGATTTAGATGTTAAATCAGCATTAAAGACCATTACAACAACTTCACCGTCATATCCGATGTTAGCTACAATTGAAGCCAACATCAACTATTTAAACTCCTCCAAAGGGCGCAAAAAAATAAAAGAACTGATTGAAAACATAAAAGAGCTCAGAGCTTCTTTTAAAGGAATTGAATTTTTCGGAGACGACATTACAAAAATTCTTATAAAAAAAGAAGGTTTAAGCGGGCATGAACTTTCAGAGCTGCTTTTTAACAAATTTAACATAGAAGACGAGCGCACAAACGAAAAATCAACCATGCTGCTTTGCGGTCTAGGTACTACAAAGGAAAAGCTTTTACGGCTCAAAAAAGCTTTAAACTATTTAATCAAAGCCTGAATTTCTTTAAATTTAGGATGTTTTGCTCCGCCAAGCCATTCAAAGAGCGCGATTTCAGCAGTCAAAATATGAGCACCGTTATCTTTCATACGCTCTAAACCGGCAAGATATTCTACTTCTGCTCTGCTTCCGCAGGCATCTTTAACAACATAAACTTCATATCCGTTTGAAACAAGCTCTGCCGCTGTTTGGTTTACACAAATATGCGTTTCAATACCAAATAAAACAACCTGTTTTTTCCCCTCTAAAGCATCTTCAATCTCCTCAAACGCAGAAAAATTCGTTTTTTCAAAATATTTAGAAACACTATTTTTAATTTCTGGAACTGTTTCGCCGAGCCCTTTAGGATACTGTTCGGTCACAATAGTTGGAATACCTAAAATACTTGCAGCCTCAGCCATTATTGCAGCTTTTTTAGCACAAACCTCTTTATTAAAAACAACATTCAAAAGTTTTTCTTGAACATCAATTATTAAAACGACACTATCTTCTATATTAAGCTTAGGCATTTCTTACCTCCTCTTTAAACTCCATTATAAACTGCTCCACCAAATCTTCCAACAGCCCCTCCTCCAACTCGTCAGGATTAAGCGAAATTCTTTTTGCATCAATATTATTCGCCGAAGACATATAAGTAATATCAATATTAATCCTCGTAAATCCCGGACTTGTAATTTTAAACGCAGCAGAAGCGTATCTGCCTTTTATTTCCAGAATACTTAATCCTTCTGCTGTTTCATGTTCAAGCGTAACGCCGTAAAGCCTGCCATTATATTTCTGCATCACATGATAAAACACCGGATTAATAATTTGTTCAATCTTTTTATTGAACTCCTGCTTAAACAGCTTAAAATTCCCGCGCATAGAAGACTCTGTAGATTTTATAGAAGTATAAACTTTTTCATAATTAATTGCTTCATGCAGTTTATTTAAAGCTTCATTAACAAGCTGCTCACGGGTTTTAGAAAAAATCTTTACAAAGCCTGCATATATTTTTTCAGGTATCTGAGCGCTTATCTTAGCCCAGATTTTATTTGCTCCATCAATATCGGTATCATACAAAATCAGAAAATACTTGTTTACGGCAAAGCTCATCAAAACATCATTCTTGCGTATATTATTTAATATTATAGTCTCTATCTGATTTGGCTGTATCAAAAATTTAGTCTTGTCGTTTGGTGAAATTGCCGCAAGAACAGCAGAAGCAGAAGTTTCGTTAATTTTTTCAAGCTCTTTATCAAGGATAGTATTATAATCAAGAAAAACCTCATTATTTGTAGTTATTAAATTTTTAGCAACAAGGATTTCTCTATACTGTTTATTTTTTTGTAAAACAGATAGCTTATGCAAAGCGGAAATTATCTGCGCCTGAAGCTCATCATCAGATGTAAGCGGAGTTATAAACGCTAAAGCCCCGTTTTTCAAAAGATTTATCTTATACTCCTCATCCTGATTGTACGCGAAAACAATAACAGGAGAACTTTTGAGCAAACTTACGATTTCAGCCGTCTGGCTTTTTGCGTTTTCGCTATTTATAACCAGAACTGATGTTGAAAGAATATCAAGATTTTCCGGCAAGTCATTAAAGTTCAGGCAAAAAAGCTCGTCACTTTTTCTAAGCACAAGTTTTTGTACAATGTACTCAAAGAAATCAGAATCATCCGAAATTAGAGCAATTCTGCTGTGCATATCCTGACACCTATGACAATTCTGCAATCAACACTTCTGCTTTTTGAAGAACTGCTTTTCTTAAATCTTCGATATCTTCAAAATCAATTCCTAATGTTTTAAGGAAATCTTTGTCTATTAAATTTGGATTAAAGTTATCCTGAACAACTTTATCGACCAAACAAACGAGGTTGCAAGGCACCGGAATTGAAGAAAGAGAAGGTGCATGGTGGTAAGAGATGATATTCGCAAGTAAAATCGGAAGCTGCCATCTCTTTGCAAGCAAAGAACCGGTTTTGACATGGTCTGAATCGAAGTATTTACGTTCAGCATCAAGAATATCCGCTCCGTCACTTACAGCACTCAAAACTTTTTCATACATCTTCGGGTTAGACATATTTAAAACCATTTTACCTACATCATGCACAAACCCCGCAATAAACGCTTCATCTGAGTCCATAATCTTTGTTAAGTTGGCAAGGTATTCACACCCTGCAGCAACTCTCATTGAGTGTTTCCAGAGTTCTTTATCGCCTGCGCTTGCCATCATAGGCTTCATAGCAACAGCTACAATAATGTTTTTAACCTTTACCATACCGAGAAGGGAAAGTGCAATATTAATGGAACTTATTTGCTGTGAAAAGCCATAATAAGCAGAGTTAACAAGTGCTAGAATTTTAATGGTGAGTGACTGGTCAAACATTACTATATCACCAAGTTCTTTCATACTTGCAGTAGGCTTTTTCATAATATTTAAAGCTTTTACAATTACACTTGGCATTGCCTGAATGTCTTTTACGCTGTTTACTAATTCAATTGTCTTATCCATATCTTTCACCTATTCTATACTTGTAAGTGTTTTTTTATAGACAGGAAGCTGCCTATCGCACCAAATGCCGTACCAATTATCAGCAAGGTAACAATAACTATATTTTGAGCATACGCGGGAGTCGGGATTAAGAAGAATTTGTGAACATTAATCAATAGTCCCTGCACGCAGTTTAGAGGAAGAACCGCTATCACTGACGATACAAATCCGTAGAATGCTCCCTGCATAATCAGAGGGGTTTTAATGTACCAGTTGCTGACGCCCATTAAACGCATAATTTCGATTTCTTCTTTTCTAGCCTGAATTACAAGCTGAATTGTGTTATTAATAATTGTTATGGTTAATGCTGCTGATATTATTATAACAAATATCATCGTAGTATTCACTACATTTGTTAAAACTTGCATTTTTTTTGCAAGCTCTTTTGCGTAACCTAAATCCTCAACGCCGGCTATAGGCTTAATTTGGCTGAATACTTCGGAAATATTTTCAGGTTTATCTACCTTAACACGCAAAGTATCAGGAAGCGGGTTTGCAATATCATGAAGCCCTAGCTCCTGTTTTAAGCTTTTCCATGACTCATCTTTTGTCTTAAGAGTCACAGTTTTAACGTGTTTAATTTCCTTAATTCTATCTTTAACAATAGAAGGCTCCGTCTTATTCTTCAAATATACCGAAATTTCAAGCACATTGCCTAACTCATTTGCAAAAGTTGACAGAGAGAGAGTAAACCTAAAAAGCACGCCGAATAAAGTCAATATTGCAGCCATTGTTGTAATGATTACAAGGTTAATAATCCCTGTACGTTTAATATCATTTACAGCTTCCATTACTATTCTGTAAGCAATTCTCAACTCGCAAAGCCAGTCTTTCGGTATATGTTTTTTTACCTGTTTTTTTAATTGCTGCCTGCTATTGTCCATAAGTACCTGCCTGAATATCTCTTATAATTTCACCATTTTCAAGAGTTAAAACTCTTTTTCTGAAACGATCTACCAGCGTATAATCGTGAGTAGAAACAATTACTGTAATACCTCTCTGGTTAATTTGTTCCAAAATCTGCATAACTTCAAGCGAGTTTTTCGGGTCTAAATTTCCTGTAGGCTCATCTGCAATCAGAAGCGGCGGCCCGTTAACAAGCGCACGTGCAATACTTACCCTCTGCTGTTCACCGCCTGAAAGCTCAGAAGGCTTAGCTTTCGCTTTATCCAAAAGCCCTACTACTTTTAAAGCTCCGTTAACGCGATTTCTAATTTCGGAAGAACTTATACCAAGCGTCCGGATTACATAAGCAATATTGTCGTAAACAGACTGGTTTTGTAAAAGCTTATAATCCTGAAACACAATTCCCATACAACGCCTGAGGTTTGGCACTTTTTCAGGAGGAAGATTGGCAATATTTATACCGCCTATTAAAACTGTTCCGGTAGTCGGAGTTTCTTCTTTATAAAGCATTTTAATCAAAGTAGATTTACCGGCACCTGAAGCACCTGTGATAAACACAAACTCACCTGATAAAATATCAAGATTTATGTTTTTTAATGCATAATTATTTTTGTATTTTTTTGTTACAGATCTTAATTGTATCATATTAACTCAATCACCTTATTTGCAATACTCTTAGCATCCAGACCATAATATTTTAAAAGCTCGTCCGGCGTTCCACTCTGACCAAAACAATCATTTACACCGATTCTAACCACTTTTTGAGGATTATTTTCCGATAAAACTTCACACACAGCAGAGCCTAAACCTCCGTTAATTGAATGATTTTCAACAGTTACCACAAACTTAGTTTTCGCAGCACTCTTTAGAATTGTCCCACAATCAAGCGGTTTTATAACCGGAACGTTAATAATTTCAGCTTTTACACCTTTTTCCCGTAAGATTTCACCTGCCTTGATAACTTCTGAGAGAATATCTCCGGAAGCAACTAAAGTCACATCAGAGCCTTCTTCTAAAACTACGGCTTTATTTAAGTCAAACTTATAGTTTTCATCATAAATTACAGGCACATTCATTCTGGAAAGCCTTATGTATACAGGACCTTTGTATTCTGCTGCAAACCTTACAGCCTGACGGGTTTGTTCATAATCAGAAGGGGCAATTACAACCATGTTTGGCAATCCGCGCATAAGAGAAATATCTTCAAGCGCCTGATGGCTTGCACCGTCTTCTCCAACTGTGATACCACCGTGAGCACCGATGATTTTAACGTTTGATTTCTGGTAACAAACAGAATTTCTTATCTGATCATACGCTCTTCCTGTTGCAAAAACAGCGAACGTAGCAGCAAACGGAATAAAACCTTCAAGAGAAAGCCCGAGCGCAGTTGTAATCAAGTCCTGCTCTGCAATACCGACGTCAAAAAATCTTTCGGGATAAACTTTTGCAAACAAAGAAGTCTGTGTCGAACCGCACAAATCAGCATCAAGTGCAACAATTCTCTGGTTCACAGCTCCCAATTCTTTTAATTCTTCCCCGAAAGCCCCTCTAATAGACTTTTTTAAATCATAGTTTATGGTAACCATTTTTAATCCTCTATTAGAGATTATACCATAAATATTTCAAAACTCACAAAACTTTATTAAAAGTAATCGCAAATACGTTTTTCTTTAGGAGCAAATAAGCTTTTAAGTTTTTCTGCAACAGGATTTTTTTCGAGCTCTTCCAGCTCTTTTTTTAGAACAGCTTTTTCAAGAATAAGCGTATTATAAAGCTGTTCACATACATCCGAAGATGTTTGGTGTAAATGTAATTTCTTAATCTGCAGCTCTTTTTGCTGAATTTGTTTCTTAATCTGATTTTTGTTCACTAAAAACCTCGCTTTAATAAGAATAAAGGTTTTAAAAGAAATTTTCAATCAGCTTTTTAGAGTATTTTAGCCTTTTTACCCTCTCACTAAGTAGAGGTTATGTTACACTTGTAGTCTCAATACCGACTCAATACATTTACCCCTATGTAACATTTCCTTAACATTTTATCAATTTTTTCTAAAACAAAAACTTTAATAAAACATACACGAGAAAATGAACCGGTATAGGGTTTACAACCTTATATTGTAAATTTTTGTAACAATTTTTCTTAAAACTCTAAAGTTTTCAAAAAAAATGCCGATAACTTTAGCAAAGTAGGATTGTATTGTTATGAAAATTTAGAAAGGAGTTACAATCTATGTCAAAAGTAGGATTTAATGAAGTTCAGGCTTATGCGAAAGCAAATAATGTGGACTTCAAAACCGCAGCGAAAAAGATGGGACTATCAGAGAAAGACGCTGCTGAGCTGGAAAAACTGGGCGGAGATCCGGGAAAACCTGTTGACGGTTTTGAGAAAAAACAGTATAAACTTAACGGAAAAACTGTCACATTAGAACACACCTATACTTTGAAATCAGGAAGACAGGTGCAGGTATTCAGAGATGAAAACGGCAAAGAAGTTTTCCAATACAGAGCTGCTGACGGAACACCTTTAAAAGAAGAATACTTCAAACAGCAAGAAGGCGTTGAAGGAAAGAACTATGTTGTTATGGGCGATGGCAGACTGGGTACTGTTGCTGAGAAAAAAGAAGATGACAACGCTTTCTTTAAATTTACCGATGAAAAAGGTAATTTTAGCGCAAAAGAAACTTTGTTAACTGCTGCAAAAGTAGTCTTATCGCCACTTATGTTGTTAACAAGCTGCTCCGGTGCTGATGATCCGATAGGACCTGAAAATATTACAAACAATAACTATGTTGTCTTCAATCTCGCTCTTAAACTTGATGGCAAAAGCGGTATGACAGCTGATGAGCTGGAAAAAATTATCAATGCAGCTCTGGAAAAATTTGGAGACAGAATTACTTCAACACTGACACAACTTTTTGCTAATCTGTCAGAAGAAAACAAAGCTCTGAATGACAAGATTTTGAAAGCAATTAATAGCTTTAAAGCAGAAAATATCCAGACATTAAATAATATTCTTGCTGCTATCAAAGATATTAAAAATAGCGGCGGCGATGTATCTAAGCTTGAAGCATTACTAAGCCAAATCTTAGACAAGCTCAATAAGATGGACGAAAATCAGAAGAATAACACTCTTGCTATTCTTGATGCAATTACTAACATCAAAGTTGGCGGAGGTGATACATCCGGAATTGAAGCATTGCTCAATAAAATCCTTAACAAAATGGACGACAATTCAAAAGCCATCCTTGATGCTATTGCAAATATCAAAGTTGGCGGAGGCGGTACTGTTGACCTGTCATCAGTAGAAGCTATGCTTCAAAAATTGATTGAATTAGTCGGCAAAAATGGAGATACTTTGAGCAATATCGACGCTAAAATGGATGTACTTAATATCACTGCAAACGCTATTCTTGGCAAACTTGAAGCAGAATTCGGCAAGAATGACGAAAGATACACAAACATTATGAACATTCTTAATGCCATCAAGAATAATGGCGGCGCCGGCGGTGCAGGATACGATGATTCAGCATTGTTAGCTAAGTTGGACAAAATTCTTGATAAGCTTGATGACATCTTAGCTGCAATTCAAGACCACCACGTAACAGTTGACGTAACAGGCAAAGTAACCTGTGATTGTAACTGCGGCGGAAATCACGAAGGTATCTTAGGTGATTTAGACGACATCTTAGGTTAAGAAAAACGCAGCCGAAATAAATGCACAGCGGATAGTTTTAAAACTATCCGCTGTTTTTTATACCCGTTTTTGGGATTTAGGGTCTAAAATATCTCTAACCGCATCTCCAAGAATATTAAACGCCAGAACCGCAATAAAAATCAGCCCGCCCGGAGCCAGAAGCCATGGTCTGTATAAAATATTCGTAAACTCCTGCGCTTCTTTAAGCATATTACCCCAGCTTGCATCCGGCTGTTGAATACCAAGTCCTAAAAAGCTCAAACCCGACTCTGCAAGTATATAAGAAGGAACGCTTAAAGTCATTGCAATAATTACATAACTCATTGTCTGCGGAAGAATATGTTTTAAAATAATCCTCAAATTAGAAGCACCTAATGTTTTTTCTGCAAGAACAAAGTCTTCGTTTTTAATCGAAAGCACCATACCTCTTACAACCCTTGCAAATCCTGCCCAGCCAATTAGCGCAAGTATCACAACAATAAGCGCAAATCTCTGAATGCTTGTCATGCCCGAAGGCAAAATCGCAGCAAGAATTATCAATAAATAAAAGCTTGGAATAGCCATTACAGCTTCTGCAAACCTCATCATCAGAGTATCCAAAACTCCGCCAAAGTATCCCGAAATCCCACCGTAGAGAAGTCCTATCGGAAAAACAACAAGCAGTGAAAGAAATCCTACAGTCATAGAAATTCTGCCGCCAAAAAGCAGTCTGGAAAACACATCGCGCCCGTTTATATCAGTACCCAGAAGATGGATTTCTCCTCCGTCTTCAACCCCGAACAAATGTCCGTGAGTGAAAAGTTTTAAATAATATTTCTTGCATCTGTCCTGTTTAAATACAGTCTGCATAAGCGCAGGCTCATACTCTCTTATATAATTATAAGTATAAGGTCTTGATAGTCTGCCGCATTCATCAATCGTATAAATCTGTGAAGGCGGGGCATAAGACATTTCTCTGTTTGAATACGTATTTGAATACGGAGCAATAAAATCCGCAAACAAAATTACTAAATACAAAATCAGAAGGAGAATAAAAGCAGCTTTTGCAAACTTATCCTGAAATAATTTATGAAAGAACTCTCTCATCTTGCACCTCGCAATCTCGGGTCTGTTATCATCAAGAGAATATCAGCAATCAGATTTCCGAGAATAAGCATAATTGTACCCATCATAAGCGACGCCATAACAAGATTTATATCAGATTTCATAACCGCTTCCAGTATGAGCCTTCCTAATCCCGGATACTGAAAAACATATTCAGTCAGCGCTGCACCGCTTAAAAGTCCTGCAAACTCAAAGCCCAGAAGAGTTATCATCGGATTAAGAGCATTTCTCAAAGCGTGTTTAAACAACACTTTCCCCTCGCTTAGCCCTTTTGCTCTTGCAAACTTAACATAATCACTATCCAAAACTTCAAGCATATTTGCTCTCATTTGCCTTTGAAGTCCGGACAGTGAGATTGTAAACAAAACAATCGAAGGAAGCGCAAGATGTTTCGCAATATCAAGAATTTTTCCGCCAAGGCTCATTTCATTAAAATTATAGCTGGTCAAACCGCCAACCGGAAACCAGCCGGTTTTAACCGCAAAAATCAGCATTAATATTGCAAAGAAAAACGAAGGTATTGCCATTCCAATACTGGATAATACCGTCAACAGCCTGTCAAATGCAGTCTCTTTCTTTACAGCAGCTGCAATCCCTAAAGGAATTCCAACCGACCAGGTCATAAAAATTACGACAAGTGTCAAAAGAAGAGTATTCGGTATCCTCTCTTTGAGTTTCGTAGAAACTTTTTCACCGGCAGAAGTGTACCCCAAATCTCCCTTAATAAAAGACTTTGCCCACGATAGGTACTGAATATAAATTGGTTTATCCAGCTTAAGCCTTTTAATTTCTTTATCCAGAGTTTCCTGAGAAATAGAAGGGTTCAATCTAAGCTCCGCAAGCGGGTCAACAGGTGAAAGTCTGATTATAAAAAAGCTTAAAAGCGACACTATAATTAATAAAGGTATCGTCTGTAGTATTCTTTTTGTTATATATTTGATGAATTCCATCTACTTCTCCACGTATATTTCATCTAAGTTATACAAAAGCCCGCTCAAAGGCGTAGGGAAAATATTCTTGAACTTCTTACGCACCGCAGTAATCCTTATCGGTGAATAAAGATAAATTATCGGCCTTTCGTTATAAATAATTGTCTGGTATCTGTCATACAATGGTTTTCTATCTTCAAACGTAAGTTTTAAAGCGCCCTCTTTAAAGATTTCGTCAAGCTCTTTTTCCCATTCAAACCTGTCGTCTATATCGTAACCTTGCGGTCTCTGGTTAAATATATGCAGACTTCCTGTAGAAGTCCAGACATTTTTCCCGTCATGAGGTTCTAAAGGAGACCCCGTAAGTCCCATAATAGCCATATCCCAATCGTGAGTATTTGTAAGCTTATTTACAAGCGAATTAAACTCCAGAGGTTTGAAATTAACCTTCATCCCGAGCTCTTCCAAATCCTGTTTTACCATTACCCCAAGCGCTTCGCGTTCGAGATTTCCGGCGTTTGTATACAAATCAAATTCTACACGATTTCCGTCTTCGTCAAAAAGAATTCCGTCTTTTTTATAAAAACCCGCTTTTTGTAAGCTCTCTTCCGCCACACACATATTCTGCGGATGACCTTTAATATATTTGTTTAAATATATAGAATTCAAACTTTCAGGAGTAAACAACGGTTTTGCAACACCTGAAGCAACATTCTGAACCATATTTTTTCTATCAAGAGCCCAGTCAACTCCTGCTCTAAAATCACGGTTTGCAAACCACTTCTGTTTAACAGGATTTACATAAGGTTTCCCATTCTTATCTTTGCGGTTATTCATATTTATTAAAAGAAACATTGTTCCGGTATCAGGTCCCAGATTATAAATACTATAATCTGACTCAGGTTCTCTAAGTTTATATCTTGCAACATCCGAACCGCGCAAACCCAAGGCATCAATTTCTTTTGCTTCAAATTTTAATATCTCGTTATTCATATCGCCAACAATCATATAAACAACTTTATCAAGATACGGAAGTTTCTCATCTTTTAAATTAATCTTGTAATAATTCGGATTTCTAACAAACACCACTCTCTGAGCAGCGACATATTCTTTCAACTTAAATGCACCGCTTGATACAATTTCCTCAGGCGGAGTGTTCGGGCTTAAAAACGCATTAAAAACCGATTCACCCTTATCAGAATACTGTTTAAAATAATGTTTCGGAACTATTGCATAGGAAAGCATTCTTAAAAATGGAGCAAAAGGTTTTGAAGACGTAAATTTAACCGTGTAATCATCCAGTTTTACAAGTTCCGGAAGTTTACCGTCAATTTTCATCATATCCATTGTAGAAGGATTGCCGTACCCTTTAAAAACAATCTCTTCATACGTATACATTACATCATCAGCAGTAATAGGTTTGCCATCAGTCCATTTAATCCCGTGACGCAAATGAATAATATAATCATTACCATCTATCTCAAAAGATTTAGCAAGGAGAGGAACGACTTCGCCCGTACGAGGATTTGTAGTTACAAGTCCGTCGTACATAAGTCCTGCCATAGAAGAAGAAGTCGCATCTTTTGTATTACAAGGGTTAAAAGTCTTAGGTCCTTCTCCAATAGTGGAAATAACAAGTTCTCCACCAAATTTTCCTACAGGAGCCTGTGACTGCAAATAATCAACTCCGTTTATTGTAACATTTTTCTCATTTGCAGGAAAAACAATTTCCTGAGCTTCCTGATTTATTACTTTCTCCGGCAAACAATACGGAACATCTTTGCGCAGACAAAGTTTTAACAATATCCCCAGTACAAGCAATGCAAAAATTGCAATTATTACTCTCTTCATAAAATTAAGAATAACATATCAACAACTTTTTTGCGTAATCCATAAGGCTAAGATTGTGTAACGAATTGTAACAATTTTATTCAATTTGTGAAGATTTGCTAAAGTTTTTTCCATT
>CAPQCU010000025.1 GCA_948684385.1 uncultured bacterium | reverse complement strand
ATAATAATGTTGCTTTTAATGAGTTAATTCAGTATTTAAATGCATTTATTGCGTGTAAATAATTAAATTGGAAAATACATTAACGACAAATTTCTTGGACGTTCTATACTATTAATAGGAAGAATAGTATGGAGGTTTCAGTATGGGTAAATACCATATAAATAGATTGTTGGGTTCTTACAGAAATGTATTACATGAGTTATATATTATAGATACAATTGTAAAAATGACAAGTGATTATTGTACAGAGCTTGAATTTAGCGGACAATATTACGGTATGTCAGGAGAATATTCATCGCAATTAAGTGCAGAAAGAAATCATTATATTAATATGTTAAGCGTTCTATCAGAAAAAATATCAATTTTAATAGATTTGAATCTTTCAGCTGAAGATGAACTTTTATTACAAGAGAACTCCGACTATTGCAGCAGAAAGATAGCAGCTGAGAGTCCCGCAAATAAGGGCTCTTAAACCTAATCTTGCAAGATTTTTCTTTTGATTAGGAGCAAGCTCTCCAATACCTCCGATTTGAATAGCAATTGAGCCAAAATTACCGAAGCTGCAAAGAGCAAAACTTGCAAGCATAAAGCTTTTAGGGTCGATAGAGGTTGTTAAATGAGATAATCCTACATAAGCAACCATTTCATTGAGTACAAGTTTTGTTCCCATTAAAGCACCGACAATTGAAGCATCTTTAAGCGGAACTCCAATTATTATTGCAAATACCGCGAAAATTTTGCCTAATATCAATTTTAATGATAAATGACTTAAGAAAGCCAAGTGTGAGCAGCCAGGGCAGTATTTGTACAAGAACATTCCGCCAAGCCCTAATGCCCAGTCAATGAATGCGACAAGAGCTACAAGAGCAAGAATCATTGCAGTAACATTAATTGCGACTTTCATACCTTCTGAAGCTCCGTTTGAGATTGCTTCAAAGACATTGGCAAAAGTTCTGCGCTTAGAAATTCTTATGTTATCTCTTGTTTCAGGCTCTCCTGTTTCAGGATACATAATTTTAGCTAAAATCATTGCTCCCGGAGCAGCCATAATAGAAGAAGCCAGAATATATTGTGCAGGAATACCCATTCCGATATAAATAGGCATTATTGCACCGGAAATACAAGCCATGCTGCCAGCCATAGAAGCAAGAAGTTCTGAGCGCGTAAGTTTTTCTAAATACGGTTTAATCATTATCTGGGCAAGAATTTGACCAACAAAGGAGCTGGCTACATTAGAAAGAGCTTCTGCGCCTGAAACATGCATTATTTTATTCATAGCTTTACCTAGAACGGCAACTACGCGTTGCATAATGCCGTAGTAGTAGAGAATATTTACTAAAACCATCATGAAGATATTTGTGCAAATAAGCTGAACTGCAAAAATACTGCTGCTTTCTCCAAAAAGTTCTGCTAATCTTGTTTTCTGCAGCAGAGGACCAAATACAAAAAGTCCTCCTTCTGTAGCAAAGTCCAGAATTTTCTGGATAAACATACCAATCATAAGAAAGAGTTTTTCACCCAGAGGAACTTTAAAAATGAATACAGCCAGAAGGATTTGCAGGATAAATCCTGTTATGATTGTTTTGTAATTAATAGCTTTTCTATTATTGGACATCAGAAAAACGATTAAAAATATAACAATAATGCCTATAAGCCCTACAAATCTTTCCATCAGTACTCCTAATTTTAAAATGATATTAATTATTATATCAAAAAAGAAGCTATCTGAGTTAGATAGCTTCAATATAATTTACAATTTCTTCTTCTGTATTTATTTCTGTTGTGCATACAAGAACACGCCTGTCATCAAGCTTAATACCGCCTAAGATACCCGCTTCTTTTAGCTTTTTAAGGTGCGTATCTGCATCTGCGACTTCAATAACAAACTCATTAAAGAAATTTTTATTAAGAGTTCTGATACCTTTGCCATTAAGCATTCTGGAAAGAGCATGCGCTAAGTTCGCAGAAATTACATTTGCTTCTCTAAACCCTTTTTCTCCAAGTAAACTCAAGTAAAGAGTTGCGCTAAGAGCTATTAAGGATTGGTTTGAGCAAATATTGCTTGTAGCTTTTTCTCTTTTGATGTGCTGCTCGCGGGTTTGGATAGTAAGCGTAAAAGCTTGCTTTCCGTCTGCATCAAGTGTTCTTCCCACTAATCTTCCCGGCATCTGGCGCATAAACGTTTCTTTACAAGCCATATAACCTGCGTGAGGTCCGCCAAAACTCATACTTATGCCAAGAGGCTGAATATCTCCGACTACGATATCTGCTTCAACAGGCGGCTTTATAACAGCAAGTGCTGCTAAATTTGCGCACACAATTAATGTCGTATCAGGTTTAATAATTTCAGAAATTTCACCAAAATAATCCGGATATTGGACGAGAACCGCGCAATATTCACTTACGTCTTCAGGAAGCTCCTCAAACCATTCAAGCTGTATGTTCTGTGCCCAGCAATAGGTTTTAATAACTTCTTTGTATTCAGGATTAAGCCTGTTTGAAATTAAAGCTTTATTCTTTTTACCTCTTGCAATTCTGTGAGCCATAAGAACTGCTTCTGCGCAGGCTGAGCCGCCGTCATACATAGAAGCGTTTGCAATATCCATACCTGTCAGGCGTGAAATCATTGTCTGGTATTCATATATAACCTGCAGTGTACCTTGAGAAATCTCAGGCTGGTACGGTGTATATGCAGTTAGAAACTCAAATCTTTGAGCAACATAGCTAACGCAAGCCGGAATGAATTTGTTATATACTCCTCCTCCGAGAAAGCTTGAATACTCAGTTTTATTTTTTCTTGCGAGTGCTTTTACCTGTCTTTGTGTTTCCAGTTCGCTTAGAGGATTTGCAATTGCAAAATCTTTAAACTTAACCGGAATTTGTGAGAATAAATCTTCAAGAGAAGCTCCGGAAATTTCCTTGAGCATTTCTTGTCTGATTTCTTCTGTGTGTGCTAAAAAGTTTTTCATTATTCTATTTCTTCTTTATAATCTGAGTAATCTAAAAGGTCTGCAAATTCTACCTGATCTGCAGCAGATTCAATTTTTACGAACCATTTGTCTTCAAACCCTTCTTCATTTAGTAGCTCAGGGCTGTTAACAATTTGTTCGTTGATTTCTATAATTTTACCTGAAATTGGCATGTAAACTTCTGAAGCAGCTTTTACGGATTCAATAGTTGCAAACGCTTCATTTTTTATAAATTCTGAACCAACTTCCGGAAGCTCAACGAAAACTATATCGCCGAGTTGTTCTATTGCATAATCAGTGATACCAATTTCGTACTTTCCTTCTTGCTCAAGTACGTATTCGTGCGTTTTTGTACATAACATACTTTCGTTCATTCGAATTTTCTCCTATATATAAGTATTATCCTTTATTATTCTTTTTTACAAACGGTCTTGAAACAATTTCTGCGTTGTGCAATTTATCTCGTACCATTATTTGAATTGTAGAGCCTACAGTCAAATTGTCAAGATTTTTTATGTAAGCGAGCGCAATATTGTCTCCTCTAACAGGTGAAATACCTCCGCTCGTTACTTTTCCAATCTTTTCATTATTATAATACACTTCATATCCGTGTCTTGCAATATTTTTATCAAGCATTTTTAAACCGATAAGTTTTTTTGATATTCCGTTTTGTATTTGCTCTAAGATTGCTTTTTTCCCGTTATAGTCTTCTGTTTTATTTTTTGCTACAGACCATGCCAGACCTGCTTCTACCGGTGTTGTTTCTTCATCAAGGTCATTGCCGTATAAATGAAGAGCCGCTTCAAGTCTTAAAGTATCTCGTGCTCCAAGTCCGATTGGTTTAATTCCGTATTCTTTTCCGGCTTCAAGAAGCTTATCCCAGAGATATTCCGAAAATTCGTTTTTAACAAGAATTTCGACTCCGTCTTCACCGGTGTAACCTGTGCGCGAAATCCAGAGGTTAATATTAAAAAGTTCACCACGCTTAATGGAGAAGAAAGGCGGTAAATCTTCCGCTCCGAGACTTTTCAAAAGCTCGCATGCTTTTGGACCCTGTACAGCAAGCAGCGAGTAATTATGTGACTCGTTAATGATTTCTACATCAAACCCGATTTTATTGCGAACCATCCAGTTTAAATCTTCGTCAATTCTTGACGCGTTGGCAATAATTAAATACTTGTTATCTTCAAGCTTATAAATAATCAAATCATCAATAATACCGCCGTTTTTGTTAGTAAGCTGACAGTAAATTGCCTTCAAATCAACAAGTTTTGTAATATCCTGAGGAACAAGCTTGTTTAAGTAAGGAAGAGCGTCTTTCCCTTGAACTATCATTTCGCCCATGTGCGAAACATCAAATAATCCGATATTTTCGCGCACAGTTTTATGTTCTTCGATGATTGAAGAATACTGAACAGGCATATCCCAGCCTGCAAAATCCACCATTCTTGCGCCTAAAGCAATGTGTTTGTCATGTAAAAAAGTTTGTTTAGTCATACTCATCCCCCGTCTTATATTTATTGTCTTTATAAATTGCTTCGATGTCAAGAAATTAAGTTTGTAAACCTTTGTAACAAATTAAAAAGAAATTGTTATAAAAGTATATAAATGTGGAATATAATATGTATAAGGATAAGTTAATGTCGACACCTTCAACAAAATGCCTCAAACCCTTGCGGAGACATGCTTTGAGCTGTTAGGGGGGCAAACACTCTATTTGTACTGATTTCAGGAGGGTGATATGCCTCTGACAGTCAATACAAATCTATCATCATTAATTATACAAGCCGGTTTGAAAAAGTCCACAGACGGGCTTAATTGTGCTGTTGAGCGTATGACAACAGGGTTTAAAATTAACGGGGCAAAAGATAATGCTGCAAATTACTGTATTTCAACTCAAATGTCAACCAAAATCAGTGCTTATCAGGTGGCTGAAGATAATGCATCAAAAGGACTGGATTTATTGATGACTGCAAGTGATTCACTTGCTTTGATTTCCGGTCATTTTTCTCGAATACGGGATTTAACAATACAATCTAAAAACGGAACTTATGGAATAAGTTCTCAAGAAGCTATAAACGAAGAAGTTAACGCACGTTTAGATGAAGTGGAACGTTTATACTCAAGCACCGAATTTAATGGAATAAAACTATTTCAGGATAAAAGAATTATAGATTATATTATTGAAGTTGAAGAAATTTGAACAGAAGGTTTTATCGGGTTTGATGAAGTTGATGAGACACAAAAGTTAACAGAAGGAACGTATGCTATTTCTACGGCAAGTGAGCTAGCTAAGCTTGCTTCTATGACTAATGCAGGGTTAATCAGAGCTGACACTGAGTTTGTACTGGCAAATGACATTGATTTATCAGCTTATTCCAGCGGTGAAGGTTGGACTCCGATAGGTAATACCGTCAATCTTTTTGCTGCAAAATTTAACGGAAATAGACATGTAATTTCTAATCTGTACATAAATCGTTCAGGAGAAAACTATCAGGGGCTTTTTGGATATACTGATACAGGTTCGGAAATAACAAATCTGGGCTTAAAGAATATAAACGTTACGGGCAATACATTTACAGGCGGACTTGTAGGAAGAGCGCGTTCAGAGATAAGTAACTGTTATGCTTCGGGAAAAGTAGAAGGTTATAATAATGTAGGTGGTCTTATTGGATATTCTTACGGAACAGTTACTGATTGCTTTGCCGAAGGAAGTGTTGAAGGAATAGAAAATATTGGCGGTTTTATCGGAGTTTGTGATGCAAGTGCAAAAAACGTAAAAAATTGTTATTCTATCGGTAAAGTAACGGGGGGTAATTCTGCCGGAGGATTTGCCGGTTATTTAACAGGAACGGTTACAAATTGTTATTCTTTATCAAATGTTGAAGGAGGGCAGTTGCTGGGCGGTTTTGCCGGTAACGCTGCCAATGCGGTTTTAAATAAGTGTATTTCAACCGGTACTGTTACTGCTTCTACTACAACGAATATCGGTGATTTTATAGGAAACAGGGGAAGTAATCTTACAATTTCAGCTGATAGCGGATCCAGACCTCAAGAAACGCCTTCTCCTTTTGTTTTTACTCCGAAAGCTAACGGATTTCTTGACTCAACTGCAAATATAGGCACAGGAGCAGGTTCTCATAATACTACTGAAAGTATAAAAATTAGTGAACTTATAACGATTGTACATAAAACTCCTGTATATGATACTAACATTGTTTCGGATATAGTTTTTCAGGTAGGAATAAATTCTTCTAATGAAGCACAAATTTGTATTAATACTGCTTTTTTACTGGATAATATTGATGAATTACGTAATATAGGTAAAAATGAAGGTAATTATCTTGAAACTATTGATAATATTTTAACTTCGATTTCAGCTAAACAAACGGAATATGGCGCTTGCCAAAATCGTCTTGAAAGTGTTTTGGAAGAAATTAATGTACATTATGAAAATCTCATTTCTTCACGTTCAACACTTCGCGATTCTGATATTTCAAAAGAAAGTTCCGCTTATATAAGTAATCAAATTTTACAGCAAGCATCAGCAACACTTCTTGCAACTGCCAATCAAACACCGTCGATTGCACTTCAATTATTGTAATGCCAATAATTTTTTGTACAAATCCAGTACTTCTTTAGATGGATTTTTAGTTACTACAATTTTTATTTTTGCGTTTAAATCACTGTAACCTGAAGTTTTAGGGAGTCCCATTTGTTTTAACCTTAGTGACTGCCCGCTTGAAACTCCTGCAGGGATTTTTATTGTAATCTTGCCGTGCAAAGTTTCGATTTCTTTTGAACATCCTAAAACAGCTTCCGGAGGAGTGATTTCAACTTCTTTAACCAGATTTTCACCTTCAAGTTCGTATTCTGTGTCTTTAAAATGAACGATAAGGTATAAATCTCCTTTATTTCCGTAAGCATCTGCTTTTCCTTCGCCTTTTAATCGGACTTTTTTACCTTCTGTAACTCCTTTAGGCAGTTTAACTTTGACACTTTTTTTATTTGAAACAATTCCTGTGCCGCCGCAGTTAGGGCAGTATCCGCCGCCATGACACTGAGTACATTTTTCCATGTCATTAAAAGTTACAGATATAGGTTTTCCGTCAAATATTTCTTTTGCTGTAACGTTTAAATTCTTTGTAATATCTAAATCTTCGCTTTTTGGCTGTTCAGTTCTTCTCTGCCTGCCGGCACTCTGTCTGAAATCAAAACCTCCAAAGTTTTGTCCGGCTTGTTGAGCTCCCATTCCTCCGCCCATCATGTCGCCGAATAAAGAGCTAAAGAAATCAGAGAAACCGCTTCCCCCGAAATCAAAGCTTTGAGCACCGCCCTGATTAAAGTTGAAACTGAAGTTTTCAAATCCGGGTGGCGGTGTATAATCAGCTCCGCCCTGCCAGTTTGCACCTAAGCTATCATAACGCTGGCGTTTTGCTTTATCTGACAGAACTTCGTAAGCTTCGTTTATATCTTTAAATTTTTCCTCCGCTTCTTTTGTCTTATTTACGTCCGGATGGTATTTTCTTGCGAGTTTTCTGTAAGCAGATTTTATTGCAGAAGCATCTGCATCTCTAGAAACACCTAATATCTCATAATAGTCTTTATATTTCATATTTAACTTTGTCCCCTCTACTATCTTATGATAATACAAAAAATTACAAATCTTAATAAACTTAATCTTAAATTAATCTTTTAATTATTTGTGCTAAAATACAAGTCAAAGGGTGAGGTACTATGGACATAAAAAAGATTTTATTCAGAACTAATTCAATAGACGTAGAAAAAGCGCTTCCTGATGCTCTTATAATGTGCGGAAAGGACGGCAAAATCCAGTGGGTTAATGATGCGGCTGCTGAGATATTTGAGACATCTAAAATGCATTTATTAACATCTAAAATATCTGATTTTATTGAAAATCCGATGAATTTAATCAATAATGCCATAACAATTAATCGTCCGGTAATTACAAAAGCTACCGGAAGAGAAGTTTATTTTGACATGACGGTAAAATCAATAGAAGAAGGTTATGTTTTGGATTTTAGGGATGCTGCTGAGCCTCAGCCTGTGAAAATAGAGCAGGATGCAGAAGAAATAAACAGAGAAAAAAATAACTTCTTAATAAAGCTTACAAATGACTTAAAATCACCAATTCAGTCAATAGTAGGGTTTTCTCAGGCTATGGCAGACGGGCTTGGCGGAGAAATGACAGAACAGCAGGAAAAATATATCAGAATTATTAACAAAAATTCTGTAGATTTGATGTATTTTGTCGGTAAGCTTCTGGAGCTTTCGCAAACCGAATCATGCTTAAAACAGTCTGAGAAGAAAACGCTTGACATTACAAGCCTTGTTAATACTGTTGTACGTTTTAATGAGCAGCTTTTTAAGGAAAAAGATATAAGCATTTCTATAAACACAGCTGATAACTTCAAAAAAACGATTTCTTCAAATGAAGGTATTATTAAAAATATTTTACAGGATTTACTAGAAGTTATAATTAAGTCTCTTGATATGGGAGAAATTCATATTTATCTTTCAAATCCTGATGATGAGTTTTTGGCTGCAAGAAATCTTGCTCCTGCTCAATATACTTTGATAACACTTTCAAGCAGTTCTCTTTTGTTATCTGAAAATGACTTAGAATGTATGTTTGACCCGTATAAAATTGTTGATTCTGTTAATCGTAAAAATGTTCTAAGAGCAATTGTTCTTGCAAGTGTGAAGAATTTGGTTCAGTCTTTAAACGGTAATGTCTGGGTTGAGTCTAAAATTCTTAAGAATACAAGTTTTAATGTAATAATTCCAAATTAAATTGGGAGTTTGGGAGCTTAATTATGAGCAGCGTAACGTTGAAAAACCTCGTAAAAACTTACGATGGTAAAAAAAATATAATTGACGGAATTAATCTGGAAATAAAAGATAAAGAGTTTATTGTGCTTGTAGGCTCTTCCGGTTGCGGAAAATCTACTATCTTAAGGCTGATTTCCGGTCTTGAAGATATTTCTTCCGGAGAGATACTAATTGATGATAAAGTCGTAAATAATATTCATCCGAAAGACAGAGATATCGCTTTTGTATTCCAAAGTTACGCTCTTTACCCTCATATGAGTGTGTATGACAACATTGCTTTTGGTTTGAAAATGAGAAAATGCGCTAAATCTGAGATTGATGAAAAAGTAAGGGAAGTTGCAAAGTCTCTAAACTTAGAAGAGCTTCTTGACAGGAAGCCGCGCCAGCTTTCAGGCGGTCAAAGGCAGAGAGTTGCTTTAGGCAGGGCTATTGTCAGAAATCCGAAAGTATTTTTGATGGATGAGCCGCTTTCTAACCTTGATGCAAATCTAAGAGTCCAGATGCGCTCAGAAATCAAACGTCTCCATCAAAAGCTGCAAACTACTTTTATTTATGTGACCCATGACCAGACAGAAGCCTTAACAATGGGTGATAGAATTGTTGTTCTGGATAAAGGAAAAATTCAGCAGGCAGATACTCCGGATGTGATTTATAATAACCCTAAAAACAAGTTTGTTGCAGGTTTTATAGGACAAATGAACTTTATTGATGTTGATATAAATGAAGGAAAATTTTTCATAGAAGGTGTTGAGTTTAAAACAGAAAAAAATATTGAAGGACAGGTTATTGCGGCTATTAGAGCTGAGAAAATGATTTGCGGAGATAAATCATTAGAAGTAATGCCCGATATTATAGAAATGACTGGCGGAGAAAGGATTGTCTATTTTAATTTAAATGGTAGCAAGTGTTCTGCCAAGTTGCCTCTTGAATATCCTGTTGGTGATAAAATTAACTTAAAAATATCTGTTGATGATATGTATTTCTTTAATAAAGAAAGCGGAGAAGTTATTTAGTATGAAAAAAAAATATAGAAATTTGTTAATAATATTTTCAGTGCTGCTTGCATTTTGTATTTCAATATGTTTTGTTCCTATTGATGCAACGCGTTTTATACCTGCAATTGAAGAACAGGTGACAAAAGATTTAGGTGTAAAAATTCATATTGAACGCTTAATTCTCCGTTTTGGTCCTTCTTTGAAAGTAAAAGCTCCTGTAATGCACCTTATGTATGAAGATGGGCAAAAATTTGGACAATTTGATAACGTGAAATTTTTCATTCCGTGGAGTTCGCTTATTAAAGATGATGTTATCGTTAAAAGGCTTTATGCAGATAAATTTATAGTTAAAGTTGCTTCTAATGATAAATATATGAACGACTTTATTGCTAAGCTTAAATCAAAAGATTTTAACGAAATTCCGGATATAACGCTTAAAAATTACAGCATAGGATATTTTGATGTATCAAAAGACAAAAAATATAAACTTTGCGGTTCAGGTTTAGAGCTGGCAAAAGTTTTGAATTATGAGAATTTGAGATTAAAATCTGCAGGTGAATTTTCTATTAATGATAAAAAATATTTGACCTATGATGTTTCTATACTTCCAAATATTAAACTGCCGGAAAAGCCTGCTAATATAGATATAAATGAGTTTGTAGAACAGCTTGAAGCGCTGGATTTTCATTCTGATATTATTGCGGACTTAAAACTTTATAATAATATTAATGGCGATGTTCAAATTTCGGGACTTGTTAATATTGATAATATTTCTGTTTTGGACCCTGCTAAAAAAGCTCCTAAGAGCTTTATATATCTGACTTTCTTAGGCGATAAAATCGGAGTTTTATCGAATATTTACGCTTCAAATGACAAAAAAGTTTATGTTGACGGGGTTATTAATAATTCTAAAAAACGCAGCCTTGAGTTAAAAGTTAAAACTGATGAAATACTCTTAACTGATTTATATAAAAAGTTAAAACTGATTACGGATTTTTCAAAATATAAAAATATTGAAGCAGTAAACGGAAAATTAAAAGCAGATTTTGTCATAAAAGGTGATTTGAATAAAATGAAGTCTGCCGGATTTATGAAGATTACAGATGCTTCTTTGAGAGCTAATGGAATTAATATTAATAATATCAGCTCAGACATAGATTTTTCTAACAATACAATAAATATTACCAATGCAGTAGGGTATGTAAACAGTGCTCCTATTATGATGAAAGGTAAGATTGACAAAAATATTGATATTGATATATTGATGAGCAAAGTTGAGCTTAAGCACCTTTGTCCTGTAACTTATGGAGTTAAGAGCGGCATAGTCTCTCTGTCAGCCAACATTAGCGGAACTTTGGACAATATAATTCATAAAGAAAATTTACAAATAGAAAATTTTACTTGTGTAAACGGTGAAAATAAACTTGCGTTCAATGCGTTAAAAATTGATACTAATAAAGATAATACGGCTTATATTAATAATATTAGTATTAATACTTCTAAAACAAATATTATCAAGCTTCCCGTGCTTAAGCTGTTTGTTGACAGAGATATGATAAAAATCCCTGAAACTAATATTTTTATGCCAAATTCAAAGCTTACAGCCAAAGCAGAAATTACCAATTACAACTCGAAAAATTTGACATTTAATGTTAATATGAACGGTTTTATTCATTCAAGCGATATCAAAGGAATAAAGCTTGCTCAAGCGGCATATCCGCTAAGATTTTCTATTAACGGAAGTAAAAATATGCAGAATATTGCTGCTCAGGTTTTAATGGAAAAAGCGCTCATTCTGGATGAACCTGCTATTATAAACCTTGCTTCAAAAATAGAAAATAATAGCATTAAAATTGAAGATTTAAGCGTTTCAGCTTTCTCAGGACGCCTTTCAAATGATTTTAAACTGAACCTGCGCGGTCCTAAAAAAGTAATCATTTCAGGAAATATAGATAATATTGAAAATCCTGTTTTTAAAAACATCAGAATATTTATTCCTCAGCAGCTTAATCTTACATATATGGATACAATTGCACAGTTAAAAGGTGACATTTTTGTTAACGGTAATGTGAAAAAACCTGAGATAGCCGGTCAAGTTACAGCTCAAAACCTGATTAATCAATTTTTACAGCTTGCTGTTAATAATTTGACTATTGATTTTAATAAAACATTTGCTGCAATAAATGCTCCTCAGGTGAAAATAGCAGATTCTGTAATGAGTGTCAATGCAAATGTTTCAACTGATTTCTCTAAAGAAATGCTAATAAAGAATGCAAACATAAGGTCAAAATATGTAAACACTGATACTTTTTTGATGTATAAAGACAGCCCGATGTTCAAGCTTATGCCTATTTCTATTGAAGACGGTAAGTTTTATTCAGAAAAGCTTAGTGTTAATATTTATAACTCACCGCTAATGCTATCAGCATTTACAACTGATTTTAAATTAAAAAATGATAATCTTGTTTTAAAAAATATGTCTTCAGAGATGTATAACGGCAAGCTCGCCGGTTCTACTGAATTTAATTTGAAAGATGAAAGCTTTAACTCAAATATTCAGGCAAGAGGTGTAAGCGCTGCTCCGATTTTTGATGTGATTTCAACAAGAAAAGATTCTGTAAGCGGTGTAATGGATTTTGATACGTCTATAAAAGGGAATTTAAGCTCTAAACAGTCTTTAAACGGAAACATAAAATTTATTGTCCATAACGGGAGAATGGGAACATTAGGTAAGCTTGAACATTTATTGTACGCTCAAAATGTTATTGCTGATAATATGCTTAGAACTTCACTGAGTGTTGTGACAAAAGCTATAACTTTAAAGGATACAGGTTTATTTAAGTACTTAAGAGGCGATGTAGACTTAAAGGATGGAATTGCACATGTTAATTTATTACAGTCACAGGGTCCTTTAATGGCGTTGTTTATAAAAGGAACGTATAATCCTGATACAGATTTTGCAAAATTAGTTGTGCTAGGGCGTTTATCTGATGAAGTTATTACAGGTTTAGGAGCGTTTGGAGATTTTTCTTTTAAAAAGCTGATGGTAATGCTGACAGGTGAAGATAATCAATTCAACATACTTCCTGAGGATATTGAAAAGCTGCCGCAGCTTTCTATGAAAAATACTAAAGAATTCAGAAGTGTTATAAACGGAATATTAGATAAACCAAGCTCTGTACAGTTATTTAACTGGATTTCTTATTCGCAAAAATCATACAGACAGAAAGATGTTCCGATGACAAATGTTAAAATACCTGAATTTGTCGATACTCTTCCATATTAATTTACTCTATTTATATGATTAGCGGAAAAACTTTTTTTAGTTTATAATAATTAATATGGAATTATTGAAGCAGGGGCAAAAACTAAGTATACTATTCCAGAAAGAGGACGCTATTGTTGAAATAGCCTGCACGATTTCTCAAATGCTGGAAGATAGAATTGTGATTGAACTTCCTCCGTATTTTATGCGGTATATTGAGTTTCTGGATGTCGGGTGTAAGCTGACAATCAAAGTTTTTTCGAAAATTGGTACTGTGGATTTTAATACAATAGTTATTTCATCACCTCTTGAAGATGAGTTTTCTGTTGAGCTTGATTACAATGCTATGAAGCTTACTCCGGGTGAAGAAATTCCGGTAATAGAAGCGATGGAAACTTTAAATATAATAAAAGACGAAAGAGAATTTAAAGTCAGTACATTTGAAATTTCAACTACTTATCTTAAGTTTACCTGCGATTACGATTTAAAAGAAGAAGACTCTTTTGAATGTGAGTTAATTTTACCCAAAGACTATGGTATAATACGATTTAAAGGTACAGTTACTTATGTTGATCCTGTTTATGATAATGAGTTTACAATTTCATACATGTCTATGATTGAAGAAGACAGGCAGGCGTTATTATATTACATGTACTTATATAGCAACAATTCTGATTAGGAAAGATTATGAAAAAATTAGCAGAAGATGATATTAAAAAAAATAAAACAAACTCAAAAAATAAAATGTTTGACCAGATAGAAAGATGCCGTCTGGATTTGCAAAAAGATCCTACAAATCCTGCTCTTCACGTAAGGCTGGGCGATTTATACATGAAATGGCATCTGGACATTTTTAATGCCTGCCAGTATCTGGATGAAGCAATTACTGAATATCAGCTCGCTATGGAGTCTTTAATTGACTCCTGTGAAATTTATTACAAGATTGGTGTTGCTTTTTACCATAAAAACGACTTAGATAAGGCTATCAACTACTTTACAATGGCTTTAGAAAAGAAAAATAATTACTATGATGCGTATTACATGCTTGCAGAAACTTTTGTTAAAAAAGCTCATTTTACAGATGCAATAGATGCTGCAGAAGCTGCGATAATCTCTTCGCCTTTATGCTCTTCAAGCGCTCATTACCTGCTCTGTAAGTTGTATGAAGCTTCTTCTTTTAAAAATATGCATACAAAGATTAAAGCTTTCGGTGAAAAACTCTGGTCAATTTTGTTGATTCCATTTGACAGAACTGCTCAAAAAAATATTGTTAACAATGTTTCTTACATGCGATTTTTACCGCTTTTCTTAAAAGGATTTTATGCTATTCAGGTTAAAGACTTTGCAAAAGCAATCCAGCTTTATAAAGATGCAATTGAGAAAGCTCCAGGTTTTGCTCCTCTTTATTGTGTGCTTGGCGATATTTACTTATCGACCGGATACTTTGAAGATTCTATAACTGAATACAAAATGGCAATCTGGCTGGATCCGTTCAATATTGCTGCTTACAGACACTTATGCCGAGCGTATGAAGAACAGGGAGATTATAATCAGGCAATCGATGTGTATAACAAATTAATTGCTATGGCTCCGAATATGCCGGATTTGTACTCAAACTTAGCTAATATTTATTACATTAAAGGCGAATTTGATCTGGCAATATCAAATTACCAAACTGCAATTACATTAAATCCAAATAAATCATGGACAAGTGTTATTGCGCAGACAATGGGATTTGTTTATCAGGAAAATAAATCTGATCCGGATGCAGCAATTTCTGCTTATCAGACAGCTTATGTCCTGACTCCTGAAGATATTGATATTTATGTCAACTTAGGCAGCGCTTTTTATGATAAAGAAGATTATAATAATGCTCTTGCTGTTTATAGACAAGCTTTAGAGCTCCAGCCTTATAATCCTAAAATCCACTGTAATTTAGGTTTCTTGTACTGGGGTAAAGGTGATACAGAGGAAGCAATCAAATCTTACGAACTTGCAATTAAATATAACAAAAGCTATGATATAGCGTTTAATAACCTTGGCGTTATTTATCTGGATGATTTAGGTAAAGTAACTAAAGCCATTGAACTTTTCAGAAAAGCTGTTGAAGTTAACCCGAATTATGCTCTGGCTCATTTTAATCTTGCTCGTTCTATTTCCATTGTAGGAGACAAGGTGGAAGCGGCAAAACTTTACCAGATGGCTCAAGATATAAATAAAATTACCCAGGAAATTGATCCTCGTGATATTGCTGATAAAATAAGTGAATTATTTGAATCATAAGGGGTAAATATGTTCTGGCTTTAATTACAACTACAAGTAAAATTGTTTATGATATAATGTAATAACATTGGAACTGGTGCATGACTGAAGAAGATAAAAACGGGATTTCCCACTTAATTGAAAAAGAATTAAACTCATCTGATAAAATTTTAAAACCGGATTTTAATCAGAAAACAGGGCGTGAATTGCTTGCATTTTACCTGCAATCTAAATTTAAACAAGTATTAGCATACGATAATAAAGCTGCCGAGCCGATTTTTGTTGAGGTTCGGTATGATTTTATCCAAAAGTTTTCAAGAAGGCTTATACAAAATCCTGAAAAAAGGATAATGATAGGTATTACGGGTGAATCAGCTTCCGGTAAATCTACTATTTGCAGAGAAATTGAAAATGTTATTAAACGTTTTGATATGCCTGTAACAATTCTAACAACAGATAACTATTTTAATGATATTTCAGAGCTGATTAAGAAATACGGAACATTTGATAATTTGCGTGATAACGGTTATGATGTCGACTCTCCGGATAGCTTTCAGCTTGATGTTTTAAAAGAAGATTTAGATAAGATTTCTCAAGGCGAAGATGTTTATTCTCCTGAATATTTGCTAAACGGTACCGGAGTTTCAATGCCAAAATCAAAGTTCGTGCCTTCTAATAAAATTGTTGTTGTAGAAGGTATGGCATCAATGTTTGGCAATAATAAAGATATCTTTGATATTAAAGTTTATGTTGAAACTGATATTAACCTGCGCAAAGAACGCTTTATGACAAGGGCTTACACTGAGCGTAATCAGGATTTGGAAAATGCTAAAAAACACTGGGAGTATATTCTCGGAGCCGGAGAAAAGTATGTCCAGCCGTTTAGAGCAGATGCCGATATAATAATTAACGGCGATACTAACCTTGCATATTTCTCTCAAATTCTTGAGTATATCCATACAATAACTAATAATTTTGAAGCTTAATTCTTTGCTAAATATTTTGCTAACCCTTCCCCCATTGAGAAACAAGAAGGAATAATTCTAAGCGCAGCTTGTGCCTCAAAATCGGCAGAAATGCAGCGCCCGATGACAAAAAGGTTATCTTTTACTATCAATGATTCAATTGGAAGCTGATATTCTTTGTAAACTTTTTCCAGCTTAGAAGAGTCTTTTTTGTCTGAATGCACATCTATCGGATAATTGGAAATTACTACAGGTTTTTCAAAAGTTTTACCATTTCTTAAATCCTCTACTGTATAAATATATTTACCCCTGACTCTGTTGGAAACCCTCACTCCAAGGGAGTTTGCAATTGATGATATGTGAGCATTTTTAAACCCCGGTAAGTATTTTTTACAAAAATTTGAGAGCCTTAAAATGCTTGCCCGCCCTTCTATATAAGGATTTAAAGGGTTATTTAATAACCTTGGACAGTTGAATGCAATGCTATCAGGGGTTCCTGCGACTGAAAACAGCTGAAAATAGTTTGAGTCCTCTTCTTTAAGTACTCCATTAGCTATAGCCTGCTTAAATAGAGGGGTTAAAGCCCATTTTTTATCGCTATCCCACGTACAAGCGGTAGATAAATAAGTAAACCCGTTTACTTCACAACTTGTAGTAACTTCTGTGTCTTTGTCGTATTCCATTAACCAGTCCGAAAACTCTTTTACATTCACCCCCGACATAATAAATCTTAAATTTACCGGCTGAGAATTTTTATTTTCTAAAAATTCACAATTTAATTTTTGACAAATTTTTGCATCACCGGTTGCGTCTACAACAAGCCTCGTTTCGATAGGTTCCAATAATTCATCTTTAAATAAAGAAGCGTTATTGCTATCTATCGTCACGATATATGACGATAATTTTTCTTCGATTTTTTCTATACCAGCTTCAAAAACAATCTCTACACCTGCAGATGTTAACATTTCATCTAAGACAATTTTTGTGAGCTCAGGATTGAACCAGCCTTTATTGCTGTCACAATATGTGATGGCTCCTCCTAATGAGTTTAATTTCTCGTATAAAGTGTCAAAAAACTCCGTATTAATTGCATTTTCAGATGTTTTCATCGCGGGAATAACCAGTGAAGATGTTATCGAACCTCCTAAAAAAGAGTTTTTTTCAATAAGCAACGTTTTTAGCCCCAGCTTTGCTGCAGTATAAGCACAAGCACAGCCTGCGGTTCCCCCTCCGGCAATAATTACATCATATTTAAGCATTTGTATCCCTTCTTATTTTCATATATCTTGAAGAACTCATCAATTCACTATGCTGAAACTCGTATTCACGAAGCTCCATAATTTCTTTGCTGCTAAACGAAAGGTTAGGGTCATGATATGGTATTCCTGCTTTTGTATTGCATAACCCTATTTCATAAGGCGTAAGCGGATGCTTTATTTTAGATTTGTCTTTCGAAGCGATTGTTCCGATAACTTTTCCTGTTTTAGGATGATAAATTTTTCCTACATAAAAATTATTTTCCAAAAGAGTATTTCTAACCTGAGCAGATGTGGAATAGGTCATTAGTAAGCCTGAAGGAGCGGTTCTCTTATAAAGTTCTTCAATAAATTCCATTGACCATAGCTGAGGTGCTTTTGTATAAGTAAAAGCGTCCAGAAATATGAGGTCATATTGAACGTTTAGAGTCAAAATACTCTTTCTGGCATCATTTATGTAAAAATTCACGTTAAAGAGGCTCTCAATAGCCTTAAATTTACCCTTTTTATATCGTATCGATAAATACCCATAATATATATTATGTAAGAAGGCTGATAAATTCCATCGAGACGATTTATTATACCCCCAAAAGTGATTAAATTGAGCATATTTTTTAAGAGGTTTATCAAAAAATCTCCGATTTTTCTTTTCTCTGATAATTTTTTTAAGTTCTTTACTGAAATAATCTTTCCCAAATTGTTCATACAATCTGTTTAGAAGAATATAATTAACGTACTCATTAATCTTATACTCTTTTTCAATATGCATATCTCTAAATTTTAAATCAAGGAGTTCGTTTATTTCTTTTCTGTTTTTAGGGTAAAATCCGGATGCAATATTAATAAACACGTTACGTAAAGTATAATAACTATCAAAACAGGTAAAAATTTGAGGGATTATACTATCATACACTTCACCCGGAGTTTTTAAAGTTTTAAAAAGAGGACAAAGTTTAACAAGTTCATCATTAATATCAAGACAGTCAATTATAAACGAGTAATTTTTATTATCATCTATCGACACGATAGGTAATGATAATATTCCCCCTTTGTTAAAAATATTATTGACACCTCTCGAAACGAGATAGCATAATTTTGTAAAAATATTTTTCTTTTTAATTTTTACATTATTAATCAAAAAACTCATCAAAGCTTTTGTGTTATAACCAATTCCAAAACAAACATCAAGAACTTTGAGCTTTTCAAAATCCATGTTCTCAAGTTCTGCAGGCAGTATGAACTTTTCCCACGCCTCTGTCAAAGCACCGAATTTAGAATGGTAAACATCCTTGTCAGCATAGGAATACAGCCCTACTGAGCCATCTTCTGTAAAATATGGTTCATAATCCCTCATAAGCCTTATTATATCAAGGTTTGAGCCCAAAATCAAGGGGGTAAATCAAGGGGTAAGGGGCAAATGAAAGGGGTAAATAAAAGGGCCGGGAAGTTCAATCTACAAGCTGGTAAGAGGGGTAAATAAAGGGGGATAAAGGTACTGTGCAGAATGCAGGAGAAAAGTAGTTTTGACTTTCAGGCGGAAAAACGTATATAATAATATAAAGAATAGAGGGAGAGGCTTATGAAAAAACTTCTTAATATATTGATTTTACTGGCTTTATCAGCACAAATATCGTTTGCAAAGTCTTACGAACCGGTACCTTCAACGGTTAAACTGCCTGAAAAGTACACGCAGGAGTACATTGACAGCATATCAGACGAATACAAAAAAGTTTCAAATGAGCAGATTTTTCATGTTGCATTAGATATGTTAAAAGGTACTTCCGGAGATTTTTCCAGAAAAGCAATTCTCGGCTACAATGTGACTCAAACCCCTGTCAAAGTTATGTTTAAAGACTTATCCGAGTTAAATGAAGCATATAAAACTTTTGATGCGATTGGCTGGAAAGCTAAAGGGAAATTGTATATTTATATTAATCCAAAGCACGAATACGCCCCTCCCGGAGCTCTAGCAGCACTTCTTGCGCATGAAGCAATACATCAGGATGAGTATAATTCCTTAAGTGAAGAGACTTACGCATGGACAATGGAAGCTGTTGTGTGGAGTGAGATTTTGAAAATGTATCCTGAATCTAATAATTTAGAGTCAGCTTTAGTTACAAGAGAAAATATTTTAAAGCAGCTTTTGGAAAAAGGAAACAACACTAATAAATACATCAAAAAGACTGTTTTTGCTAACGAAGGGTACAAAAATTTACCTTTAACTTCACCCGGCTTCAAAAATCAGTAAACAAATTTAAAAGAGGTTTACAATAATCGATTTAACTGTCAAAAGTATATTGATTAACAAATGTCCTTGATGTTAAATTGTTGTATGAAGAAAAAACAGTTACTTATATTTATTTTGTCCGTGTTGATTTTAGTAATTTTCAATAAGTTATTCTTATCGGCTTTTACTAAAACTAATGCGTACTTTAACCGTCAGGAAATAATAAATAAGGAGCAAATTGCTCCTCAGAAACTGTTTGAAAAAACATGGAAAATAATAAATAAAGAATACTATGAGCCAAGTTTAAACCATCAGGATTGGTCAAGGTGGAAAACACATTATCAGGGCAAGATTAAGACTCAGGATGATGCCAGAGTTGCGATTGATACAATGATTGCAAGCCTTGATGAACCTTATACACGTTTTATGCCGGCAAAGGATTTTGAAGACTTAACAACTTCTATTTCTTCAAAAATCTACGGTATTGGTGTAAATATTTATTCAAACTCAGGTAAAATAGAAATATTCAACGTTATGCCTTCTACACCTGCAGAGTTTGCAGGACTAAAGCAAGGCGATATTATTACGGCTGTAGATGGCAAAGACACAAACGGCATGAACGTTTCAGAGGTAGCAACACTGGTTAGAGGTCCTGAAAATAGTGTTGTAGAACTGACCATATTACGTAATAACAAAAAACTTATCAAGAAGTTAAAACGTAAAGAAATCAAGATTAAAACTGTAAAAAGCTCTATTGTAGACAATCACATAGGCTATATTCAGATTATAAGTTTTATGAGCGGGTCTACACCTAACGAATTTGTTGAAGCGCTTGAAAATACTAAAAATACAGACTCTTTGATACTTGATTTGCGCGGTAATACTGGCGGTTTGCTGGATAATGCGATTTTTATCGCAGATATGTTTATTGATAACGGAACAATTGTTGATATTATTTACCGAAACGGCTATAAAAAATCTATTATGGCGCAAGAAGAACTTCTGCCTTTAAAGAAACCTGTAGTTGTGCTTGTAAATGGTGCAAGCGCAAGCGCAAGTGAAATTTTATCAGGTGCTCTTAAAGACTATCATAGAGCGACTCTTGTGGGCAGAAAAACTTTTGGCAAAGGTCTTGTACAAAAAGTTGTTCCGCTTCCAAACCAAACAGGGGTAAATATTACCATTGCAAGATATTTGACTCCGAACGGAACAGATATTAATAAACTGGGAATAAAGCCTGATATTGAGATAGGAAACGACTTTGAGCTTCTAATTGACTCAAAGAAAGATATACAGTTGGAAAAAGCGAAAGATATATTAAATGATAAAGACAGAATTGGAGCTGTTAAAAACTAAAGGACAGCTGAGGAATATACCAAATATTGAATCGAAATCTGATGGTAAAATTGTAATAGATGGCAAAGAATACATCAACTTTGCTTCTAATGACTATCTGGGTTTGAGTACAAAAGAAGAACTTCGAAAAGAATTCCTGAGTAAAAATAACTCATTGCTTTCAACTGCTTCAGCAAGACTTTTAACCGGTAGTTCTCCCGAGTACAGGGCTCTTGAAAATACTGTTGCTAAAATTTTTAATAAAGAAGCTGCTTTAATCTTTAATACAGGTTATCAGTGCAATCTGGGTGTAATTTCAGCTTTAATAAGAAAAGGTGATGTAATTTTTTCGGATAAATTAAATCATGCAAGTATAATTGACGGCATGCAGCTCTCTCAGGGGGATTTTTGCCGCTATAAACACCTTGATTATGACAATTTAGAAAAGCTTTTAAAAGAAAAAAGGCATCTTTATAAACGCGCTGTAATCGTCTCTGAATCAATATTTAGTATGGATGGAGACGCTTCTGATATTAATAAACTTATTGAGTTGAAGAAGAAATATGACTGTCTGCTTATGTTAGATGAAGCGCATAGCTTTTGCTGTTATGAACCAATTTTTGAAGATGTAGACATTATTACAGCTACTTTTGGTAAAGCAGTAGGCTCTTTTGGAGCTTTCTGCACGGCAAATAACGATATTATTACATATTTGGTTAATAAAGCACGCTCGTTTATATTTTCGACTTCGATTCCGCCTATTAATATTGCGTGGTCAAACTGGCTTTTGACTGAAAAACGCGATTATTTGAGATTACAGCAGGGAAAATTGGCAAATTTAACCGCAGATGTGCACCAATTATTGAGAGATAAAGGAATTAACACTGTATCAGCTTCGCACATAATACCAATTGTGATAGGCAGCAACGAAGCGACACTTAAAGTGTCAGAAAAGCTTAAATCTCTGGGTTATTATGTACCGGCTATCCGGCCTCCGACAGTACCGGAAGGCACATCAAGACTTAGAATATCTTTAACAGCAGATATAACCATTAAAGAGTTTGAAACTTTGCTTCAAAATACCCTCTAAACCCGCTCCACAATTGACTCCATAACATTTTGTATAAAATATTATGTTTACATTCGTACTTATAATTATTATATCATACGTTTCAGAATTTGTGAAGTGTGTAAATGTATAATTATATAAATTTTATTATTCTCTGTATTACAGTGATAGCCTTAATTTCAAATTAAATTTTACATAACATTTTATACAAAATGTTATGTAAGCTAATTAGGTAATAAAAAAAATAAATAAAAATCTCCATACTAATATTTAATCAATCGTTACATTTATTAAATATGGAGTAGGTATTGGCGTTGAGCTCATACTCTTATAAACCAATACCTTTTTCTTTAGCACTTACCCCATTTAAAAGAGGTATAAAAAGTGAGCATATCATTCAGCGGATTAGCGTCCGGACTAGATACATCATCATGGGTCGAATCACTTGTAGCCTTGAAGCAGGCGAAAATCGACACATTGGAAGAACAGAAAGAAACTGTTCTGCTTTCTCGTGAGACGCTGAATAATATTAAATCCTTTTTTAACTCATTCCGCTCGGTAATAGAAAAAGTAACAGATGCTAAGTATGGCGTGGTTTCAATGGATATATTTGCGCAGAAACTTGCTACTTCTTCTAATTTAAATGTACTTACAGCGAGCGCAACTACGGAAGCTCAGGAAGCGACTTATACAGTTCTTGTAGATAACCTTGCCACGAGTACAGAAGCTTTAAGCGGCTTGAACTCATTTACTACGATTATTCAGACAGAGACAGCAACTGCTGATACCAGACTTTTAGATTTGGG
>CAPQCU010000024.1 GCA_948684385.1 uncultured bacterium | reverse complement strand
AGCTAAATCTTGAAAATACGAAGGATGAAGGAATTATATTTGATAGTGCTACAAAAGTTCAAACAGATGAAAAAAGTACTATTAAAGCAGATACTGACTCAAAATACGAAGTAGTTGAAAAATAATCTGTTTTAGACTTTTAGAAAAGGCGGAACGCTTTGCGTTCCGCCTTTTCTTCTTATCTCTTAATCCGCTTAACCAATTCCTGAGCGTAGTCCATTTTTAACAGCAAATTCAATCCGCCGTAAATTATCGCAGTCAAAAGCATTATTGAGACTATCTTAACAGTTTCAAAAACGTATTTTGGCAAGCTGATATTATTGAACTCTACGCCAATAGCCCAGCAAATTCCTAAAGTTAAAGCACCGGCTAAAAGCATTTTCCCGAGGTTAATAAAGAGAGATTTATAATCAAGTTTGATTTTTCTATGTATAAATAAGCCCAAAAATACTGCGTTAAATAGAGTTACAAACGTAGTAGAAAGCGTTATTCCCGCAATGCCCATATCAAGTTTCAAAATCAATAGCCAGTTCAGCAGTGCCTTCAATCCGATTGAAGTCATTGCAATCACAAAAGGTGTCTTTGAGTCATTAAAAGCATAATAAACCCTCGTTACAGAGTCTCTAAACACATACGGCAGAATAGAAAACGACAAGAAACAAAGAGCTTCCGATACCATCACAACCGCATCAGAGTTGAACGCGCCGCGTTCAAACACAAGAGAAATTCCGTCTTTCGCAAGCAGCAAAATCAATATCAGCATTGGTATACCGACAAAAAACAAAACTCCCACACCTTTATTGAAATAAGTTCTTATATCCTCATATTTACCCTCACCCGCGAGTTTAGAAAAAATCGGGAACAAAGGCACCAGAAAAGCCGTAACAAGAATTCCCACAGGAAACTGAAATATTCTGTTTGCAAACACAACCGAAGTCCATGCACCTTCTCTCAGAGTAGAAGCAAAAAACATATCGATATAAATACTTATTTGTCCAATCGTAGAGCTTAAAATCGCAGGAAAAAGGAGTTCGCAAATATTCTTAAACTGCGGGTTATGAAGAACATCCAAATTCGGTTTCAATTTGTAACCGAGTTGTCTAACCTTAGGAAGCTGGATAATAAGCTGGCAAAGCGCTCCCGCAGTCGTTGCAGCAGCCAAAACCATGCCGGACTTATCGTTATGGGCAAGTGAAATCACAACTATCACAACAAGGCTTAAAACCATTGGCGATAAATTAGGCAGAATATACTGTTTATGAGTAACAAGAATTCCGTAGAAAATCCCGATTATTCCGCCAATCAATATAATCGGTGACATTATTCTAAAGTGTTCGGTAGCAAGTCCAAGAAGTTCCGGAGAGCCTGCAGAAATAATTACTCCCATCACTTTATCAGCAAAGAAGAACCCACCTACTGCCATTAGCGCAAAAAAGATGAATGAAACCGTTAAAAAAGTGTTATAAAGTTTATTAACAGTCTCGTCAGGTTTAGAGTCAAAATCCGGAAGTAGTTTTGAAAAAACAGCAACAACCGCGCTATGAAAAGGGCCGCCGACTCCGCCCAGAATTATTATCGCGAGTGAAGGTATCTGGAGTGCGTAAAAATAAGCATCAGATACAAGAGTTGCGCCATAAAAGTTCGCGACTACCATATCTCTAACGAAACCCATTAATTTGCTTGCAATAGTTACCAGTGCAATCAGCCACGCAGCCTTCAATACGCTTTGTGTTTCATCTTTCTTCGTCTGTTCTGCCATACTTTTCCACTACTTCCACATACAAAGTAACTGTTCTGCCCAGCGTCGGAGGATAAAAGACTATCGTATTTGCTCCGTCTTCAATATATCTTGAAATATCTATTCTGTAATCCTTCTGAAAAATCGTTTTTGTTACAGGAAACTCGTGCGTTCTGCCGTTAATCATCACCGCAATCTTAGGAGCGGTAGAATTTGTAACAACAATTTGTGCTCTTCCAATCGGAGCCCAGAAAGTTTGTTTAACTTCTTCTCCCAAAACAGTTACAGGCATTGTGCCGAGATTAATTCCTGTATAATAATGTCTCAATATATTGTAATAAGGCTGTTTAAGTTTTATAGACATATATCCGGCGCCGTACTGGCTCATTCCCACACCGTGACCGAACCCGCCGCCTTTAATCACAACATCGGTTATATTTCCGTAATTGTCTTTTTTATTCTCAAAAACTATATTTGCGCTCGGAAGCGATACTCCGTCTTTCTGGAAAACGCGTCTTATCACAAGTTCTTTTGCTATTCTATAGCATCCTCTATCAGTCATAAGTTCGACTTCAATAGCTTTTCCGGAAGCTCCGCGTTTCATTACCTTAATATCTTTTATTCTGCCTAAAGTCTCGCCTTCTTTAAACACTGGATGAACAAAACCTGTTTTTGACTGCGCCGCGAGAGTTGTCTTTAAAACGTTTTCAAGTTCAACAGCCATCCATTCTTTCTGCCATCTGTAATACGGAGACTCGATATCAAAAGAAGGTATTTTAGCCTCATAGAACTCTTTTGCTTTTTCATCTTCGTTTAGAGGTTCAAACTCTGATTTATCAGGTACAGCAACAAGATAAGGTTTATTAATTGAAGGGAACATTTTTGTCAGAGGGTCAGAAAACGCATAAGCATAGCTTTCTGTATACCCGCCTGCTGTTGAGCTGTAAAGCGCCAGAATCGGTTCGTTATTATAAAGCGCAACAATTCCGTCGGTTTCCATAACAGCACGTGTTGCCAGATCATCCTCGGTATTAACACCGTAATACACCTGACTTGCAACGCTATCCACAACATTAAATTCTTTATAAGCCTGAGTTCTTGGTGTCAAAACGTAATTTCTTGCCGCTACAGCCTGAGCTTTCAAAGCTTCAAGTCCAAATCTTACCGGCATTTCATTCGGAACAACCCCTTTTAAGTACTCCTGAATTTCAACAAGGTTAACAAGATAAAACCCTTTGTTCTCCGGATGCTGGACGACTTCAAAAGCTCCATGATAAAGCGCAGGCAAGCCTTTCCTTGTCAAACCCTTAACTCCGAGTACTCCTCGCGGGCAGATAATTACAACATCTCGAAGAGTCTGGTTTCTGCCTTTTGCTGAAATTTCCAGACCATTCGTTCCGCTTTTTATACTAATTTCAGTATTTTCAGGAACCGCAGCAATGACTTTGCGGGTTTCTTTATCGCAAATCTCGCAGTCAGCTGTACCATAAACCGTTACCTGTTGTTTCAGAACATTCTGAAACTTGTTATCAGTAAGCCCGACTCTGACAACGCTGTCTGCAAACGCAGCAGGTACAAAGCTTAGTGCTAAAAATAAGATTGCCGTTATTACTTTAAACTTGTAGTTCAAACCAGCCAGCCCTTTCTTTTACCCCCATTTACCCCTTTATATCGCAAATTGTACCGTCTTTAGAATCTTTTAAAACCAGCCCGACGTTATCAAGAGCCACGCGAATTTTATCCGCCACTTCCCAGTTCTTTTCTGCTCTTGCTTGTTTACGTTTTTCAATGACTTCTTCCATAGAAGCATAAGTTTCACCAAGTTCGGCACTTACAAGTTTAAGCTTTTCAGCAAGTTCTTCTTCAGATAGTTTTGCTTTTTCAAAAGTAAACCCTAAAACAGAAGCCAGTTTAAACAAAAGTGTAAACGCATAATCTACATCTTTATTTGCTTTACCGGTCAAATCAAAAAGAACAGCAAGTGCTTTTGAAGTATTCAAATCCTCGTCCATTGCTTCGACAAACTCTTTATACTCATTAAGCTTAGTAATATCAAGAGTCTCATCAACAGGAGTCTGTTTAGCGTTAAGCATTCTCTTAACCCCGTTTGCAGCTGCTTGCAAAGCTTCGTCAGAGAACTCAACCGGCATGCGATAATGGTTTGTTAAAATGAAAAATCGAATTGTATTAGCGTCATAATTTTTTAACAAGTCGTCAATCGTCAAGAAGTTACCGAGAGATTTTGACATTTTTTCTTTGTTAATCGTTACAAAACCGTTATGAAGCCAGTAGTTAACAAACTTGCATCCATTTGCGCATTCAGATTGAGCAATTTCATTCTCATGATGCGGAAAAATCAAATCAGCTCCGCCTGCGTGAATATCAATAGTTTTGCCCAAATACTTGCGGCTCATTGCAGAACATTCTATATGCCAGCCCGGTCTGCCAACCCCCCAAGGTGATTTGTATCCGAATTTTTCATCTTTTTTCCAGAGCGCAAAATCAAGCGGGTCTTCTTTCTGTTCACCAACTTCAATTCTCGCTCCGCTTTCAAGCTGGTCTATCGGCTGTTTTGAAAGATATCCATATTGAGGGAATTTTTTAACCCTGAAATATACATCTCCATCAGCTTCGTAAGCGTAACCCTTATTAATCAAGTCTTTTACAATTGCAATCATCTCACCAAGAGTCTTAGTTGCAAAAGGTTCAATATCAGGTTTTAAATTATTCAAAGCTTTCATGCTGTCAGAAAATCTCTGGTACCAGTATTTTGAAACTTCTTCAGGAGTCTTGCCTTCTTTTTCGGCTTTTTTGAGAATTTTATCATCTACATCAGTTACATTTCGGCAATAAGTTACATCAAATCCCCTAAACTTAAGGTATCTGTACAAAATATCCCACGTAATATAACATCTTGCATGACCCAAGTGTGCGTTATCATAAACAGTTGGTCCGCAGACATACATTTTTACTTTATTATCTTCAATAGTCTTAAATTCTTCTGTCTGATTTGTGTAAGAGTTGTGCAGTCTCATAAATATACTCCCCAAAATATTTTCAGGAATATGTTACTACAAACACAAAGAGATGTCTAGAAACCAACTTACTGAACTAATTTCTTAGCATTTGCTTTTCTTGTATTATGATAAGTCAGCATCGGTATCAAAATACCCAGAATAATCGGAGATATGAATACTGTTGAAATCGCTCCCGGTAAAGAATTTAAGCCTCTTGCCATTTTTGCAATTTTGTTTTGCTTAATAGTTCCTGAGCCTTTCATAAGCTTAGCAATACCTTCTTTAGCACCAATATCTGTATCGCTTATTCTTTCAAAAAGTTCGATAATCTTTTTATTCTTTTCTTCTTTAGAAAGATGTTTTATAGAATCAAGCGTAAATGTTTTTTCGTTAAACATGCAGGTTTTGTTTTCGGATTTAGAAAGTATCTTTTCTAAGTCACCGCCTTTATTTTTAACGAAATTAGAGAAATTCATAAGCTTAGCTTTAGAATCTATATTACCGTAAATCGCATCTAAATCCGCAACAGATAGTACTTCTAAATCGCTATATGGATTAATAATATCAAGCGCTTTCTTGAACATATTTTTGCCGTCAGAAGCTCTGTTTGTAAGAATAAAGCCTTTAGCATCTTCGTAACTTCTTACAAGAGCTTTTGTAAGCATAGGAACCGCAAAAACAACAGAAAGAGATGAAACCGTATCTCTTAAAAGGATTTCATTTATCTCGGTCATATCGCGTTTACCGTTTTCATCTATTTGCGCTCTGTCCCACGCTCTTTTTCCGCGCGGAAGCAAAAGCCCGAGAGTAGAAAGCAGAGCAAATGTTGTTTTTGTAAAATTGTAACCGCTGTATTCTAATAATGCCTGCATTTTTTCAGGAGTATATTTAGTAATAATATTTCCTAAACCGGCAAAAAATCCGCCGTTATTAATTCCTTTTCCTTTAAATGCAACTTCTGATTTGTTCTCATCTTTATGCTGCATGTGCTCTAAAGCCCTTGCAGAAGGAGAAACATCACTGCGGGCATATAGTTTTGGAAGAACTGACAAACCGCCCAGAGTTATTGCAATATTCGCAATATTTGTAAACCAGCGTTTTGCAGCAAAATTGTTTTTCATATTCTCAATTGCTTTATCATTAATTAAAGAATAAGCAGGATTATTTGCTATAGCATCGTCTCCGAAATCTTTTATTGCTCTTAAAACTTCTGCTGCAGCAAAAGATGTTTTTGTTTTATCTTCACCTACAATAACCTTATTTACTGCATAAAGATTAGTTGAGTTTTCAAGCATTTTGTCATTGATTTTTCCAACAATATTTTGTACAGCTTTTTTGTCTCCGGAAGTATATTTTCTAAATTCTTCCTGCAAATACTTGATTGTTTCTTCAGCCTTAGCATCATTCGGAACAGTATCTTTGTATATCTTACTTATGTTGTAATTATAAAATTCCTGTTTAAATTTCTGTGCATCATTTTTTACCGCTTGATTAAATTCCGGCTTCGCAATCATGCTTTTCATATTTTGAGCCATACGTTTAATCAATCTTGTATTTGTGTTTGTAGACTTACAGAATTTTCCGGTTAAAAACAATACTGCAGGAGCAACCCCGATTATATAAGGCCCTGTAATACCTTCTCTTCCGAGTACTTCAAAACCTTCCTGCATATTGTACTGACCGGTAATCTCTTTATCACGGTTAAATCCGGTCCACACGCGCGGAGCTGTCATACCAAGTCCGTCTTGTATCAAAAAAGATACAAGATAACCTTTACTCTCAATCCATTGCATTAAAGCAGCAGACATTCCAAGCATTGAAGTCATTCCCACAGATTTAAACGCAGGACTTTGAGTTTTTTGTGCATAACTATACTTTTTCTGTCTGTTTTGAGACAATTCAACCTGAGAGTTAATCGAAGATACTTTCAATATTACCGCCCCTATATTTCCGCTTTAAGTGTAACCTTTACACTATTATACGGATTTTAAAGGTTTTGACAAGGGTTAGTATATACTTTTTTAACAAAATTTTACTTATTTTGCGGACCTTCTGATATAAGATACTCTTTTTCAATCCCCTGTGCGTCAAGAATAAAATCGCAAAGCTCTCTTACAGCACCTTTTCCGCCGCCAAAAGATGATTTGAAGTTACAAATTTCCTGAACTTCTTTTACCGCATCCGCAGGACAGCATGCCAGACCGACTTTTTCCAGAATGCAAATATCCGGCAAATCGTCACCCATGTAAGAAATGTTTTCGAAACTTAAATTATATTTTTCCATCAATTCTTCAAGCGCCGGAAGTTTGTATTTTCTGCCCTGATAAAGTTCCGTAAAGTTAAGATTTTTGGCTCTATGCTGAACTGTTCCGTTGTTTCTTGCCGTAATTATAGCGGTTATAAATCCGGATTTTCTCATCCTTACCACACCATGCCCGTCTTTAGCATTAAATGTTTTATACTCAACTCCGTTTTCGTCATAAGTTATGCTGCCGTCTGTCATTACTCCGTCAACGTCAAAAACCAGCATCTTTATTTTTTTAGCAGCTTCCAAAGCATTCTCTTTATTCATATAAAAATCTCCTTTGAAAAAATTATACAATAAAATTTCATCTGATTGCAGGATTTTAATATAAATCATTCAACTTTTTAAATAATCCTGCCGATATAATGAGTATTAAGGAAAAAATATACATGCTTCAACTATTACCGAACAGCGAAACGCTGACCCCGAAAACTTCAAACCCGCAGGAAGCTGTGGAATTTATCAACTCGTACATAGAAAAATACCACTGCGAGACTATGGATGTTGATATTTCATTTATGAACATTTTAGATGCCTGCTACGTATCAACAATGTGTTCTACAAAGCACTATATCAAATATCCGGAAGGTAAAATCAACTGGAAAGTGTCCTCTAATTTAGTAAGAGAATTCAGCAAAGATTTAGAACTAGGAAACAACAGTTACAAGCTTTAAACAGCTTCTATGTATTGTTTAAAATTATCGTCTTTAAGATTCTTTAAAGCCAGCTCTTTATGAGCAGAAGTAAGTTTGCCCTTCTCTTTTAAGATAGTCAAAATCTTAAGCACAAGCGTAGGATTTGAGCTATCCAGCATTGTTTCAAGTTCCGCTATTTCGTCAACAAAATCAACTGCAAAAAATACAAAATCACTCTCGTCATAAAGCTCGTCATAAAGAAGGCTTGTGAGTTTTGAGCTATCAAATTTATTAAGCAATTGATTTATTGCAAAAACTTCATCTTTTGTGTTCTTATCGCAATCAAAAAGGTACTCATCATTAGCTGTAAATTCCGCAAACTTATCATGAGCAAGTTTCAACAGTACAGCTGAAACACTTGTAAGATTATTTGCATACAAATCCTCAAAAATATTATACAAATTATAATCTAAAACCGCAGAAGGCGGAATAATTTCCGGTATTGCATTTACAATATTACAAAGCACAAGAATACCATCTTCAGTTTTTGCGAGTTCTTCAACGGGAATAAGATACGGAATTTCTGCCGCAATATTTTCTGAAAGCGATGATTTTTTCATTACGTTCAAAATCTCACCAAGCGCATCTTTTGCTTTAAATCCGACAAGATACTTAACCCCGTCATATTGTTCAAACTCATCATTAGAATTCAATTTTTGAAAAGCTTCATCTTTGAACACAGTGTCATTTACATTTGAAAGAACTTCAATTGAATTTACACTCAAAGGTTCAAACTCAGACATTGCTGATTGTCTTAGTGCAGGCAGCAGCTCTTTTATATATTCTTCTTCTAAAAGTGAGAAAAATTTTGCTGCGTATGCTTTTTTACCATCATCACCGCTTACAAAAATTTCTTTCATTGCTGGCAAAAGTTCTATTCCGCCAAAGTTATACAAGACTTCTGCTATCATTGCATCGTAAGATGGTGAATAATACTCAAAAAAATTCATCAAATTAAGGTAATTATTTTTGTTACAGGCTTTTTTTATACGGTTTGACACATTATTTTTAACGAAATCAAACAGAAAATCATCCTGCTTAACCAGTTTAGCAAACAGGTTTACATCAGAATTATCAACAAGTGATTTAGCGACAGCTTCGTACTCATCAGGATTTTTACCTGTGAGTTTTTTTATCAAATCCATATACTTCTACTCCTAATCTAAGTAGAATACAGTTACAACTTTATGATTTTCTTCTGCATACTCAACTGCTCTATGAAGAGTTTTACTTGTATGAGAAAGGAAGCAGATTAATTGATTACAATCATCAATAATCTCTCTGTTACAAACTCTTGAAGCATCTGCAAGAGTCATCATAGCTCTATCAGAATGTTCAACAATATTCGGAACACCAATCAACTGATCCTGTACGTCAGAAGGCTGTTGACCGATAGTCTGAGGCAAAATAACTTTTAATTTATCAGGGTTTGACTTCATAGCACCGCGGATAGCAGCTGCGTTTGTGCCGCATGAACCGCCGGAAGTGATAATTGTATTTCCCTGTCTCACAAGAGCAGTTGTCAAAGTTTCAATCATCTGCTGGTGAGTAATGGCAAGGTTACGTGATCCGATAATAGCAATTCTTTTTGCCGGCTGTTTTATTGTAGCAAGCTCCATTGCAAGCTCATCAACTGTATCAGGCGAATGTTCAGCTATGTCCAAATCACCCATCGGAACCATAATGGAAGGCTGTTTGTCGTCGTCAATTGAGTTTAAAATATCGTTCATCGTACCACCTTTTGAATATGTTGTCATTTAAGCATATTTTGTGTATGCTGATATATAATATCACAAAATTGACAATTTGGGAATAGGGGAATGGAAAACATCTTAGAGAATCTTAATAAAGAGCAGCTTGAAGCTGCAAAGACCACACAGGGAGCTTTACTTATCTTAGCCGGCGCAGGAAGCGGAAAAACAAAAGTTTTAACATCAAGAATAGCTTATATGATACAGAACGGCGCTATTGCAGGTAAAATACTTGCCGTTACTTTTACTAACAAAGCTGCAAAAGAGATGAAAGAAAGACTTTCTGCAATTCTGGGCGAAAATATAGTTAAATATATGTGGGTAGGCACTTTCCACAGTATTTGCGGACGTATTCTAAGACAGGATATCGAGAATTATTCATTCCAGTCGGGTAAAAAACTTGATAAGAACTTCACCATTTACGACGAAACTGACTCGCTTGCAATTATTAAACAGGCTATCAAAAAAATTAATCTTGATGATAAAATTTATCAGCCTAAATTAATCAAAGCAGTCATTTCCAACGCTAAGAACAAAATGCAGGATGCTTACACTTTTGCAACTTTTGCACGTGATTTTAAAACACAAAATATTGCAAAAGTGTTTGAGTTTTATGAAAATGCACTCAATAACAACAACGCAATTGACTTTGACGATATGCTTATGCTTTGCGTAAAACTTCTTGAACAAAATCCGGAAGTCCGCAAAAAGTATTACGACAAGTTCCAGCACATTCTGGTTGACGAGTATCAGGATACCAACCAGGCTCAATATCAGCTTGTCAAAGCGCTTTACACAAACCTGCTTCCTGACATTCCTGAAACGCGTTCACTCTGCGTAGTAGGTGATGTTGACCAATCTATTTACAGCTGGCGCGGAGCAGATTTCAGAATTATCATGAATTTCCAGAACGATTTTCCGAAAGCAAAACTCGTCAAGCTGGAACAAAATTACCGTTCTACAGCAAATATTCTGAACGCTGCGAATGCGATTATTGAAAACAACGAAGAGCGTGTTGATAAAGTGCTTTACTCTCAAAAAGGCGACGGGGAAAAAATTTCTTTATATGAAGCTCAAGATGAAGCAGACGAAGCAAATTATATCGTTAAATCAATTAGGGATACTTCCGATAACTACAATCAGTTTTCGATTTTATACCGAACAAACGCGCAGTCACGTGCATTAGAAGAAGCTTTGATTGCGGCAGGTATTCCTTACAGGATTTACGGCGGTCTGAAATTCTATGACCGTAAAGAAATCAAGGATGCTATTGCGTATTTGAAATTAATCTACAATAACGACGACTCTCAATCGTTAAGAAGAATTATTAATGTTCCGAAGCGTGCAATCGGAGAAACGACGCTTAAGCACCTTCAGGAATACGCCGACAAGCAAGACATAAGTTTGTTTGCAGCGATACTTGATGTTGATAATATTGAAACAATTAAATCCGGAACTTCAACAAAATTGAAAGATTTTGCAACTCTTATAATGAAGCTTAAAGAGGCTCAGCCAAGATATTCTCTGCCGGAATTTTTGAGTCTTATTCTGGAAAAAACCGGCTATTTGCGCGAACTTACGGCATCAGGAACTGATGAAGACCAGACAAGAATTGAAAACTTGCAGGAGCTTGTTAACGTAGCAAACGAGTTTGAGCCGGAAGAGCTTGACAACACGCTTGGAGAGTTTCTCTCACAAGTTTCACTTGTTTCAGACATTGATGGGATGGACGAAATTCAAAACAATGTAACTCTGATGACTCTCCACGCCTCAAAAGGTTTGGAGTTTCCAATTGTATTCCTTGCAGGCTGTGACGAAGGGATTTTCCCGTCTGCAAGGTGCTCAAACAGTTTATCAGAGCTCGAAGAGGAACGTCGTTTGATGTATGTAGGTGTTACAAGAGCTGAAACAAAGCTTTATTTAACAACCGCAAAGCGCCGCCAAATGTGGGGTGAATATAAGTATTACAGCCCGAGCAGATTTATAGAAGAAATTCCTGCAAAGCTTATCGAACAAACAGACTCTGCATTTTCTGAATACACAGCACCTAAGAGCACATTCAAAAGTGCGGTTAATAAAGCAAAAAGCAACAAATCTTCATTTACCCCAGACGGGTATGTTAAGCCGGTCAGCGGTTTCGGGTCAAACTTTTCAGCACCCGGGGGTAAATATAACGGAGGGGCGTCAAGTTCCCAATCCGGAAGCACCGGCTTCGGTAAGAACTTTGTTGCGCCTTCAGCGAAAAAGACAACAAATGTTGTACAGCGCACGCCAGGTCGGATGATAATCAAGAAAAATCCAATTAATAAAGAGCGTGAAGAAGAAAAAATCAAAGCTTTCTTTGAAGACAATGTAATGAAACGCAAGCTGGAAGAAAAGAAACGTCAGGATGCAGAACTTGAAATTCAGCAAAAAGCCGAAGAAGAAGTAAAAACAGCAGCGACGCAATATTTCTTCAACATCGGCGAGCGTGTTTTTCACGACAAGCTTGGAATAGGGCATATTACAGACGTTATCCAAATCGGTGAAAGCACGATGTATACAATCGATTTCGGCAGGCTGGGTAAAAAAGCGATGGACGCTGCTTATGCGCATTTAAAGAAATTTTAGAGAGAAGTCAGTTTGTGGTATAATAAATTCCAAAAGGGAAGAAGGTAAAAGATGAGTTTAGATGTATATTTAGGAATAGATGTTGGATCAGTGACAACAAAGCTTGCGCTTGTTGACGAAAAAGGCAAGTATGTTGACTCTTATATGTTAAAGACTGCCGGAAAACCGGTTGATGCCGTTCAAAAAGGTTTAAAACAAATTATATCACAGGCACTATGCGAATATTCAGTTAAAGGCGTCGGTACAACAGGTTCAGGAAGAAACCTTGCAGGCGCTCTTGTTGGCGCAGATGTCGTGAAAAATGAAATCACTGCGCACGCAGTTGCAGCAAGCACCAATATCCCGGGAGTTCAAACAATTCTCGAAATCGGCGGTCAGGACAGTAAAATCATTATCCTCCGTGATGGTATTGTTACAGACTTTGCAATGAATACAGTCTGCGCAGCAGGTACAGGAAGCTTTCTAGACCACCAGGCTCAGAGACTTAATGTTCCGATAGAAAAATTCGGTGAAACAGCGCTGCGTTCAGAAAACCCTGCACGTATTGCAGGCCGCTGCGGTGTGTTCGCAGAATCTGACTTAATCCACAAGCAGCAATTAGGTTATCCGGTAGAAGATTTACTCTACGGGCTTTGTCAGGCACTTGTTAGAAACTACCTTTCTAACTTAGCACTCGGGAAAGAACTTCTTCCTACAATTTCATTCCAGGGCGGTGTTGCAACAAATTCCGGCATGGTTAAGGCGTTTGAAGAAGCTTTAAACACAAAAATTGTTGTTCCTGAAAACCACCAGACAATGGGCGCAATCGGTGCAGCATTATTAGCAATGGAAAACCACCAGTACACAGAGGTTGACACCAAGTTTAAAGGCTGGGAAGTCGGAAGCATGAATTTCCAATCAGTAACCTGCCAGTGCACCGGATGTTCTAATAACTGCGAAGTTATTACAATTCTTGAAGGCGCAGAACCTGTCGGTCACGTTGAAAAAATAGGTGACATTAAAGGTAACATTATCGCTCGCTGGGGCGGAACCTGCGGAAGATGGGATATAGGGTAGAGCTATAATAGGAAACTTTTTCCAAAAAACGCTTCCGGCTCCGCCTCCCGCTAAAATTGTAAAAAGTTTCCTATTTAGCTCTACCAGGAGAGAAATATGAAATTAAAAAATTTTGAAATCGGAAAAGATAAACTTACAATCCTTGCAGGGCCTTGCGCAGCTGAATCAATGGACATTTTGCGAAGAACAGCCGAAGGACTTAAAAAAGCCTGCGAAGAATTGGATATAAATTATGTTTTCAAATCATCTTTTGATAAAGCAAATCGAACTTCGATTACATCTTACAGAGGTCCCGGATTAGAAAAAGGTTTGGAAATGCTCTCTCAAATCAAAAAAGAGTTTGATTTACCAATAGTTACCGATATCCATACTCCGGATCAAGCAGCACCGGTGGCAGAAGTTGCTGACATAATCCAAATTCCGGCGTTTTTGTGTCGTCAGACCGATTTGCTCGTTGCAGCAGCTAAAACCGGTAAAATTGTTAACATAAAAAAAGGACAATTTCTTGCTCCGCAGCAGATGAAAGCTTTAGTAAAAAAAGTAGAAGACAGCGGAAATAATCAAATTATGCTTACAGATAGAGGCACGACATTTGGTTACGGAAATCTTGTTGTAGATTTCCGTGCGATACCGATTATGAAAGAATTTGGCTACCCTGTTGTATTTGACGCTACTCACAGCGTTCAAATGCCTGGTTCAAACGGTGACTCTACCGGCGGAGACAGACGCTTCGTTCCGACACTTGCGAAATGCGCTATGGCAGCAGGTGCGGAAGTTCTATTTTTTGAAGTCCATCCGGAGCCGGACAAAGCACTGTGTGACGGCCCGAATATGCTGGCATTAAGTGATGCTAAAGAAGTTTTCAAAAAATGCAAAGAAATCTTTGAGGTTGTACGTGCTTAAAAAAGTTTCAGGCTTAAAAAAACCTCTCAAAGGTGAAATTACAATACCTTCAGACAAATCTATATCACACAGAGCAGTGATGTTTTCTTCTATTGCAGAAGGTGAATGTATTGTAAGAAATTTTTCAAGCGGGGCTGACTGCCATTCTACATTGAATTTATTTAAACAGCTTGGAGTAAATATTGATTTTATTGATGATAAAACTTTAAAAATATCATCTGTTGGGAAATTAAAAAAATCCGATACTCCATTAGATAATGGTAACTCCGGAACGACAATGCGTCTTGTTTCAGGAATTCTTGCAGGACAAAATTTTGATTCTGTTTTGATTGGAGATGAAAGTCTTTCGAAACGCCCAATGAAACGAGTAATCGAACCTTTGACATTAATGGGTGGAGAGATTAAATCCGTCGACGGACACGCACCGTTAACTATCCACGGACGGTCTCTGCGCGGAATTACTTACACCTCAAAACTCGCAAGTGCGCAGGTTAAATCCTGCATACTTTTAGCCGGTTTAAATGCAGAAGGAGAAACAACTTTTACGGAACCTTACACCTCCAGAGACCACACTGAAAGGCTTTTTGAGTATCTGGATGCGGATATTAAAATTAATGGTACAAGTGTAACGGTTAAACCTTCAAAACTTTCAGCAAAAGATATAGAAGTCGTTGGAGATATCTCTTCTGCAGCATTCTTTATTGTTGCAGGTCTAATCGTAAAAGGTTCTGATTTTATTATTAAAAATGTCGGCATAAATCCAAACCGTTCCGGAATTATTGATGTCGTAAGACGTATGGGCGGAGGGGTAAATATACAGAATGAAAGAGTTGTCGCGGGTGAACCTTGTGCTGATATCAGGGTTCAATATAATGACTCTTTAAATGGTTGTGTTATTGAAGGCTCTGACATTCCAAGGCTGATTGATGAGCTTCCTGTAATAGCAGTTTTAGCTTCGCAGGCAGAAGGTGAAATAATTGTCAGAAACGCAGAAGATTTGCGCAACAAAGAGTCTGACCGTATCAAGTGCTTAGTAGAAGAACTTACAAAAATTGGCATTAATATAAGAGAAACAACTGACGGATTTATTGTAAGCGGAAAAAGGGAACTAAATGGCAATGCCACTCTCGAATCATACCATGACCACAGGCTTGCAATGAGTTTCTACATAGCAGGGCTCGTTTGCAAAAACGAAATTGCAATCAACGGATTTGAATGGACAAAAATTTCTTTTCCGGAGTTTGAAGAGTTGATGTTTAAGCTGACTACGCTTAATTTGTAGTCACAAATCAAGCTAAAGTATTCATTTACCCCCACATTTACCCCTAGCCCTGTTCTATCCAGCTGCGGATTTTTTCGCCGGCTTCTGCTTCATCCACGCCGTCAAATTCGCGTTTTAATTCTCTCAAAGCTTCTCTAATATCAGCGCCGGAAGTCGGAATTGCAACCGGTCTGTTTTGCTGTTCAAGTAAACCTTGCTGAAGCTGGGATTGTTTTTGTATCAAGTCTGCAGCATTTACGCTCAAATCTTTAATCTGTTTTTCCTGAGCTTCATTCATTTCACGAAGTCTCATTATTTCTTCTTCCTGAGCAGCTTTTGCTGAGTTTATTTTCTGAGTAAGCGCTTTATGACCGAAGAATAAACCGAATGCCAGAAGCGCAATTGCTAACCACCAAGGATTTCCGTGTTCAGCTTTTATAGGAGCTTTTACATTCTTATCACCAGCCATAAACGGATCAAGTGAATCTGCAAATGCTATTGTTACGTTATCAGGATCAGCTTTAGGGCTTGCAGCATGTGCAACAAGTTCTTTCAACTCTTCTAATGTCAGCTCAACAGGAAGCGCGTCTTTTTCAAGAGTTACAGCAATTGAGATTTCTTCCAATGTTCCAGGTGCCATATACTCATTTGTTTGAACTTTAGTAACTCCATACTGGGTTTCTCTTGCAGTTCTTGAATAGCTCCTGTTTTGAGCAGAATCGGAGCTTCCTGCAGGAAGACCGTTTGGAAGATAAACGCTGACTGCATTTGTATTTTTATTAGTATCCTGAGTCTGGTCTCCTAAACCTTCTGAGAAAGTCTGTTCGGTAACAGATGCTTTTCTATTAGGATCATACTCGATTGTAAACTTTTCAACAGGAGCTTGTTTTAAGAAAGTACTAACAGTCGCAACATATTTACCTTGACCAATAAGTCTGTTCAACTGGGTTTGAACTTTTTCCTGCATATATTTATCGTTTTCCTGAAGTCTGGAAAGCATTTCTGACTGAGCATCAACAAGACTATTATAAACATGACCGTTTGTATCAGTGATTGAAATATTTTCGGCTTTCAAACCTGAAACACTTCCTAAAAGAAGGTTTGAAACAGCTTTTATTGTTGTTATGCTAAGAGTCTGACCAACTGCAACCTGAAGCTGAACAGTCGCAGTTATAGGTTTTTGCATAGAAGAAAACATTGTCTGTTCTGGAATAGAAATAAATACAGATGCGTTTTCAATTCCGCCAATTCTTCTGATTAAGCGGGCAAGCTCACCGTTCATGGCTCTTACAAGTCTTATTCTTTTATCTTCTTTTGTAGAAGTAAAATCACCTTTATCAAAAATTTCTAACCCGACATTCTGGTCGTACAAGCCGCTTTCTACAATAACCATAATAGCTCTGTCTCTTTGCTCGGTTGTACATTTTTTCATGCCGGGAGTGCAGTCGCCTTTTTTAAGCTTTAATACGGATTTTGTACCATCAACAGCACGGGCTGCCACAATATTATTTCTGGCAAGCAGAGCCTGTATTTCAAGAGCTTTTCCAAGATTGTCTGTTGTTAAAAGGTCAACATCTTCTTTCAGAGGCTCTTTGCTGACATCAACTTCTTCACCTTTTTTACCTGAGCCTGCAACAGCACCGCATATTATAAATATAATCAAAAGCAGAACAATACTGCCGGCAATTGCGGCTAAAAGAACTTTATTTTCTAATAACTGTTTAATATCCATAATCCTGCCCTATAATTATTATACACATATATATTAAATATGAGAAGTCTAAATCTGTATTTGCATTATTTTATCATACGCCTGTATGACTTTTCCTGTTGCAGTAGTCGCTACGTTAACTGCGATTTCCGCTTTTGACATTGCAACCATAACATCGTGAATATCAACGTTTTCTGAGCCCATCATTGCATCTCTTAACAAATTATCCGGTGCGTTCATTGAAGTATTCAAGCCTTCTACAAGACCTGACATAACGCTTTGAAAATCAGCTGTTGCAGGTTCTTCCACCCTATTCAGTCTTGCAGATGGAATACTACCCCAGCTATCCAGTTTTGTATGCTGAATTCTTGCTTCTAAATCGTATCTCGGATAAAAACCGTTGAACATATTTTTCACCTCTTTATATTTATATCGGCTATTTTTTTTTGTTTTTTAAGAATTTCGTATAAAAATACTCCATTCGTAGTATCCTCTTAATAATTATTAAAGAAATGTCAAGTTCTGCCGTCTAGATTATTACTATGAATTTACATGAAGAATGCTTATTAAAATATTTATTAAACCCGCTTAATTTGTCTCACTCAACAGAGCTTTTAAAAATCAACAACAGCTTGATTGAAAAAAGCTTAGGAGGCGACAAATTTATTGCAAAGAAAACAAATATTAACTATACTAGAATATAATAAAATCAATAATTGGGGGAGATATGAAAAATCTTATCAAGACAAAATGGTTTATTTACGGAACTTATTTGCTGCTTGTACTGACAACTCTGCTTATAGGTTTTGTACTTTTACAGAATAACAGCACTTTAAAAAATGTTTTTGTTTCATTCTTTGAAGTTGCCGAAAATAGAACTTTTGATTACAGACAATCGCTTCAAGTTTTGCACAAGCGCCCTCTTCCAAATAAAGATATTGTAGTTCTTGCAATTGATGACGCAAGTTTGGAGTCTTTATGGGATAAATACGGAGAATGGCCTATTCCCAGAAATGTTTACGGGGATTTAGTAAACTTTCTTGAACAAAAGAAACCGCAAAGCATTATCTTTGATTTAATGTTTATCAAATCTATGAGAGCTTCAGCAGAAGCTGACAAGTATTTTACAGATACAATGAATAAATACCCTAATATTTATACAGCAATGAACTTTGATTACCAGCCGAGTGATGTCAGAGTACCGGTAGAGCTGCCGGAAAGGCTTTCAATAAATATCGAAAACAAGTCAAACATAAATCTTTTAAGAAAACAATTTACAAACTGCCGCCCTGTATTAGCAGAGCTCATCAACGGCAGAGTTAATATTGGCAGCCCTAATATAGTTAGAAACAAAGACGGAATTATTAGAAACATCAGACCTGTTCTTGTTTATCAGGATAACTACTATCCTTATCTTTCATTTAAAGCTGCTGCTGACTACATTAATCAGAAGCATGAAACAAATTTTGAAATAGATTCAAACAATAATCTCAAAGTTTTAGATACAAAAATACCGCTTAATAAAGACGGAGATGCAATATTAAACTGGTACGGTCCAAGCGGTACGCACACTATGATTCCTTTATATAAAATAATTAATGAAATGAACGGTGAAAATAAAGGCATTTCTAACTTTGATTTCAAAGATAAAATTATTATAATCGGAACTACTGCAATGAGCCTTCATGACACAAAAAGCGTTCCGGTACAAGACGGAGTTTATCCCGGAGTAGAAGTACACGCAACTTTCTTTAATAACATGCTTGATAATAACTTTATTAAAAAGACCGGATTTGTTACAGATCTTATGATAATTTCAGCAGTCGTGGCAATTGTCGGAGCAATTGTAATGCTTTCAACTTCAACTCTGTTTGCAGTTCTCTCAACTACTCTGTTTGGAATTGCTTATTTATTTATCTCATATTATACAATGGAACTTTATAACCTCTGGATTCCGGTTGTTTTACCTGTAATGTCAATTATTGCATCGTTTGCACTTTCATTCCTTGCAAAATATCTTCTAAAAGCACGTGATTTTGAATACCAGTATAAGCTTGCAACAATTGACGGACTTACAGAGCTTTATAACCACAGATATTTTCAGGATGCCTTAAGAAAACAGATGGATATCTCAAGAAGATACAATCAGCCATTCTCATTAATAATTGTGGATATTGATTTCTTCAAGAAATTCAATGACACATACGGACATCAGGCAGGAGATGCGGTCTTAAGACAGGTTGCAAAAATACTCAAAAATAACTCCAGAGCAACAGATTACGTTTGCAGATACGGCGGAGAAGAAATGACAATTATTCTTCCGAATACAAACGCTGAAGACGCTTTATTTAACGCAAACAGAATTTGTAAAGCTGTAGCTGACACTCCATTTAATCTTACTCCCGTTGATAAAGTTAATGTTACAATAAGCTTAGGCGTTTCAACTTTTCCTGATAATGCGCAGACTCCTCAGGATTTAATCGAATGGGCTGATAAAGGCTTGTACTACGCAAAAGAACACGGCAGAAATCAGGTAGGACGCTACTAGGGGGGAAGATGCAGGAAGTTAAAATAATCGGTGCAGGGCTTGCAGGTTCAGAAGCAGCACTGCAGCTGGCTAAAAGAGGAATAAAAGTTAAACTTTACGAAATGCGCCCGCATAAAACAACAGGCGCTCACGTAACTTCAGACTGCGCAGAGTTCGTCTGCTCAAACAGCTTAGGCTCTTCAGATATAACAAACGCAAGCGGGCTTTTGAAAAAAGAAATGGAGATTTTAGGCGGAGAGCTTATAAAAATAGCTTATGATAACTCTGTTCCGGCAGGAAATGCGCTCGCTATTGCAAGAGAAGACTTCTCAAGAGCAGTTACAAAAAGAATAGAAGATGACCCGAATATTGAAGTTATTAGAGAAGAGATTACAGAAATACCGCAAGGAAACGTAATTATAGCCTCCGGTCCCCTTACAAGCGACACTCTTGCAAACTCAATAAAAGAGTTTACTCAGAGCGAGCATTTACACTTCTTTGACGCAATCGCTCCGATTGTAGAAGCCGACTCAATCAATTTTGACAAAGCTTTCTGGGCTTCAAGATACGACAAAGGCGAAGCTTCTTATATTAACTGCCCGATGAATAAAGAAGAGTATGAAAGGTTTTATAATATATTAATTAATGCGCCAAGAATAGAGCAGCACGATTTTGAAAAAGACGCTAAGTTCTTTGAATCATGCCTGCCGGTTGAAGTTCTGGCATCAAGAGGGGTTGACACTCTTCGATTTGGTCCGATGAAACCTGTAGGACTTATTGATAAACGGACAGGAGTAGAAAACTATGCAGTAGTCCAGCTTAGACAGGATAACTCCGCTAAAACATTGTTTAATCTGGTCGGTTTTCAGACAAACCTCAAATGGGGTGCACAAAAAGAGCTCATCCATTCAATTCCGGGGCTTGAAGAAGCAAACATAATAAGATACGGCGTAATGCATAGAAATACGTTTATAAACAGCCCGCAAATCCTTAACCGGACGCTTGAAACAAAGACAAGAAAAGGTTTATTCTTTGCCGGTCAAATCACCGGAACTGAAGGTTACACAGAGTCTATTGCAACAGGCATGCTTGCAGGGATTAATATGGCGAGATACATATCAGATAAGCCTTTACTTACACTCCCGACTGAAACAATGCTCGGAGCTTTAACTTTCTATATCACTGATATTGCGCATCTTAAGCATATTTCATCACGCGATAATTCAGTCCGTTATTTACCTCTCCAGCCGACAAATTCTAACTGGGCAATAGTTTCACCAATAGAATTACCAAAGAAAGAACGTAAGAACAAAAAGCTCAAAACAGAGCTCCTGTCTAAGCGTGCCGTCGAAACTTTAGAAAATTTTATTAACAATTGTAAAGATATGTAAACACTCTAAGCAATTCTCGTTTAGAAAATGACTTTATATATACAAGAGAAAAAAACGAGGAAATAGGAGTATACTATTATGGGAACTGAATCAATTGAAATTTCTAAATTTACAGGTAATTTGTACAAATTAGCAGAGGTTGCTGATAAAGATGGAAACAAGGTACTTGAAAAACGTGAAATCATGGCTTTCCAAGGAGCAGTAGAATCTAATGGTTTAGATGGAGAAGAAGAATACACAGCAATCTTCGGTTCAGAAATTAAAGCTACTAATCCACAGCAAAGAAATTATTCTGAAAAAACTATTGAAAGAATGGAAAGATATGTTGTAACAATATTAAAAGAAAACGTTGCAACTTCTCCTGAAAAACTTGCTGCTAATTTAACAGAAAGATTAGGTGCAAGTGCAAACGACCCTAAATATCTTGAAATGCAAGCTGATGTAGCGAATATCTTAAAAACTATCAATACAATCGGTTACAATTCAAAAGATGATGTTAAAAACTTAGAAGACAAAGTCAAAGAACAATTAAAAATAGATAAAAAAGATAACTTTAAAAAAGATGTATTAAAAGCTCTTGTAAAAAATGCTGAACATGTTCAAGCAAAAAAAGAATATGATGAAGTAAAAGCAAAATATGATGAGCTTGTTAACAGCGGCACTCAGGAAGAAGAAGCTTATAAACAAGTAAAAAAAGAATTCCAGCCTAAAGGTTCATACTACAAAGATTTATTCAAAAATGGTTCTTTCTTCTATAGAGCTATTCACTTCAGAGGCAAATTAGGTAAGTTTGAACAATCACATATCATGAGTCAGGCAAGAACTACTGCTAGAGAAGCTGTTTATGAATCTGACGGAACAACTAAAAAAGAAGTTAAAAAAGATGCAGAAAACACTTTAAAAGAAAATGATGACTACAACAAATACACAAAACGTGCTCTTGGCGGAGAAAGAAGCTTTGCTGATAAAGTAAACTTCCGTGAATCTGATATGGGATTTACTATCAAAAACCATGCTGCTAAAAACAGAGTTGAAGGTATCAGAGAAGAAGGGCTTTCTGAACAAGAAATTCACGATGCGGTTGATAAAAAGAAAACATTCTTATTCTTTAAGCAAAAGACAGAATTGTTTGAAGCATTAAAAGCAAGCAAATTAATTGAATACAAAGGCGTTGATGAAAACGGCGAAGAAATCTGGGATGTTTCATCTTTATCAGAAATTATCGGACTTCACGTAGGCAGCGACTACACTCTTAACAGACAAACTGATGACTTCAAAGCATTAGCTGAAAAAACAAAAACTACAAGCGCTTTAGCAGCAGCAACTTTATTAGAAGGGCTGGACGAAAAAGAAGCAACAATGCTTGTTAAAATGTGCGGATACGACGTTGAAGGCAAAAACATTGGTAAAGCTATTGTAAAAGCTACAGCAGGTGCTTTAGTAACCGGTTTGGTAACAGCAGGCAGCGCAGCAGTTGCAGCTGCAACTAACAAACGTCCGGTTTTAGACACAGTAATCACAAACAACAACCATGTAGAACTTAACATCAGCTGCGATGCAAGCTTCGTTGATGATATCAAAAATCAATTCGCAGGAATGGAAGGAATTGCTATCAATACTATCGCAGGCGGTATACAAATCATAGCTGATCAGCAGCAGATAGTACCTTTATTCTGGAAAGGCTCAAGACATATTATGAACACAGCTCTTAAAGCAGCTATCCCTGGTGCTGCAATCGGGTTACTTGCAGGATTAAAAGATGACCCTGAAAAACCTATCACATCTACACAATTTGAATGCACAACACTTGAAGAATACGAAAAAGTTCTTAACAGCGAAGTTAAACAAAGAGCTATTGACCCTAAATATAAAGATGCATTGATGCTTATTGCAATGACATTTGTTACAAAAGATAAAGACGGCAAAGTAACAGGCTGGGATTGCGAAGGCTACAAGGCATTCTTAAACAAAGCAGCTGGTAACGGCGGAGTTCTCAACAGAGCTGAGCTTATGGGAGCTTTGGAAGAATTAAAAGATGTAAAAGAGCCTGAACAGACAGAAGAAGTTAACGAAACAGAAGAAACACAACATACTGAAGAAACTCAGGAAGAAGAACAGCAGGAAGAAGATCCAAAATGTCAAGTTATCGCAAGAGAAGATATTAATCTTGATGGTAAAAATGGCAGAGTTGACTCAAGCAAATATTACTGGGATGAACTTATCAAAATGTTCTACTCTGATTGTCTAAAAGAAAACGGCGGACAACATACAATGAAAGAAATCCGATTCCAGCTCAGAAAAGTTAACAACATTCCAAACAGCTATCCTTCAATTCCTAGAGGTCTTAAAATGCCTTATGACTTATTCGGAGACGGAAGCTGCACCAGAACTGAGAAAAAAGAAACTCAGCTTAGACAAAGAGTGACTCCAACCGGTAATGTTCAAGCAAGAAAAACTCCACAAGGCGGATGGCAATATGG
>CAPQCU010000023.1 GCA_948684385.1 uncultured bacterium | reverse complement strand
TTTTTCTTTAACAAGTTTTTTAGCTTCTTCAAGTTTTTCCTGTCTGTAAGCTCTGTCAAAGTTATGGTAAGCGTCAAAAATCATATCGTGAGCAGTTTCATTGATAAGATTTTTAAGCTCTGTTGTGTCATAAGGGTTAACGAATTCTTCTTTAACAACTCCGCAAAGTTTAGCGAATTCAACCTGAGCGTCACATTGTTTTCTGATTTCACCCTGAGCAAATTCAACAGCAGACATAATATCGTCTTCTGAAACGAATTTACATCCTGCTTCAACCATGATTACGCTGTCGTGTGTACCAGCTACAACGATGTCTAAATCAGAAGCTTTAGCCTGCTGGTGAGTAGGGTTTGCAACAAGCTCACCGTCAACTTTAGAAACTCTGACTGCGCCGATAGGGCCTTCAAACGGTGCGCCGGAAAGCATTAATGCGCAAGAAGCGCCTAACATTGCTAAGGTATCAGGCTGGTTCTGCTGATCGTAGCTGAAAAGCTGTGCAACGATTTGAATATCGTTTCTATATCCTTTAGGGAAAAGGGGTCTGATTGGTCTGTCAATAAGACGTGAAACAAGGATTGCTTTGTCGCTTGCTTTACCTTCTGAACGGTTGTAACCGCCCGGAATGCGTCCGATTGAAGACATTCTTTCTTCATAATCAATAAGTAAAGGGAAAAAGTCTATTCCAACTCTTGGTTCTTTACTAACCACACAATGTACAAATAACATAGTGTCTCCGCAGCGAACTGTAACGCTGCCGTTAGTTGATTGAGCATACTTGCCTGTTTCAACAGTGACGGTCTTGCCGCCGATTTCTAACTGAAAACTTTTTGTTTCCGGTATCATTTTTCCTTCTTTCTCCGGCTACTCGAAAGCCGGATGCTTCCATTGGTTATACTAAATTTTCCTCTTTAATAATAATATAAAAACACAAATATTAAAACATTTCCATATTCGGAAATAAAATTTTTTATCAAAGTTTTATTATAATTCTTATGTATTTAGAAGATTATAATGAAATTTTTAAAAAGGCGGTTTCCCGTATAGTACAGCGGGAGAGAAGACTGCGAACAGAAAAGTTTACAATCTTCTGCTATGAAAATAGTATTCCAAAAACAACTTTAAATTCAATAGAACTTGGTAAAAATGATTCCAGTATGACCAATCTTTTCAGGATAATGAATTGTATGGATGTTGAAGGTAAAGAGTTTATAGATATGCTTTACGAAGAGCTTCCCGAAAATTTCTGGGAAGAATGGAGACTTGCTGAAGCTAGACCGAAAAATAAAGATTAATTTTCTAAAGGTTGAATATCAAGCTTTGAAAAAGTGCTTGAAGCTTTCGCAAATTTATAAGTACCTGGAGGCGCTGTTGCTGCAAGCGAAGCTGCAAAACCTCCGGAAATCCCTGTGATAATTCCTGCTACCGTTGTTAAAATCCGTTTTATCGGAGATAAATTTTTTGTAAGCATTAAAGGTATAAACGCTCCAAAAGCTCCACCTGTGCAAACAATTGCGCGCGATAAATTCCGCCTTCTTTTGATATCTTCTTCAGAAGAGTTTTCAAGAGCAAATTTCTGGATTTTAGGAGCTGTATCCATAATGTCTCTGTAAGCAGACTCAAATGTATCAACTTCATTCTGAGGCACAGTAAGCCTTCCGGCTTCTTCGCCTTTTGAGTCAATAACTCTGTAGACGATTCTGCCATTTTGAGTAGAACCGATTTTCTGGACATTGCCAAAAGAACTTTGTCTGAAACTCAAAGAATTTATCATATAAACACCTTCACACCATACCTATATTATACAGCTAAAAGTGCTTTTTCGCAAGCTTAGTAGGGGCAAGAAAATGCGTTTGTGGAACACGCTCACATTTAACGCAAGATGTACGCTTGTTGTACTTGTGTCGCTATCGTCTACAAACGTATTTTCTTGCCCCGTCCTGTTTAAGCAAAGTGTGTTCTTAACTTATTTAAAGCTCTTGCTTCTGTTTGTCTGATGCACTCTTTTGTAACTCCAAACATCTTGCCGATGTCTTCCAACGTTGTTTTTGCTGCATTTTCTAAACCAAATCTAAGCTTGATAACAGTTTGTTCGCGCTCTTTTAAAGTTGAAACAACGCTTGCGATTTCTTTTTTAAGCTCTTCGTATTCAATGGTTTCTTCTACGCTGGTGCCTTCGTCTTCTAAAACATCTGCAACATTTAGCTCGCTTCCGTTTTTAGCGTCAAAACTGCCTTCGATTGAAACGGTTGTTGTGTAAGCTGATAAATACATATCAATTTTTTCAGGTTCAATATTCATTTTTTCTGCGGCATCTTTGTTTGTAACTTGGCAGTTGTAAGCTCTTTCCATTTCAGCTTTTACTTTTGAAAATTTTGACAAAGTTTCCTGAATATAAACAGGTATTTTCATGCAGTAAGATTGTTCCGAAATGGCTTTAAACATAGCTTGTTTAATCCACCAGCTTGCGTAAGTTGAAAATCTGTATCCAAGCTCGGGATTGAATTTTTCAACTGCAACCATTAAGCCTAAATTGCCTTCCTGAATTAAATCTACCATTGGTAATTTTGAAACATGGATTGCTTTTTTTGCAATTGTCAAAACTAATTTTAAGTTAGATTGAACCAATACTTTTTTGGCAATTTTGTCGCCATTTTTTGCTCTCAACGCGATTTCTTTTTCTTCTTCTGAGCTTAAGTTCTTGTAAGCATTGACTTTTCTGATGTAAGAGCTCATGTCTTCGCCGCAGAATGCTGCGTAGCTGTTTCTAGCTGGGTTAGTTGTTGATTTCATTCTGATAACTTGATCTTTCATACTGTTAAACTCCTAGGGGTAAATATATTTGGTCTGTTTTAAAACTACCAACTATATGAACCATTAAATGTAACACAAATCTTATATACTTATAATATATCAAAAGTATATAAATCTCAATACATTTGTTAAGAAATATTACAAAAATGCCCCGTATTTTGAGAAAGTTTTACAAAACTTAATATTATAAATTTTTGTAACAATTTTTCAAAAAAGCGTTATAAATTATATCCATGTGGAATATATTAGATATAAGGATATGTATTGCATGGAAAAGTGTACGTTAATTTTGAATAACCGCCAAAACCCTTGCTCTGACATGGTTATAGCCCTCGGGGGGGGGGGCAGAGTACTCTAATAGCTTAGCTTTAGGCGCATTTTTAGTAACATTTATCCGGACACGCTCATATTTAACGCAAGGTGTACGCTTGTCATGCTTGTGTCGCTATCGCCTGCTAAACGTTACTAGAAATGCGCCACTCCGGAGGTATTTATGATTAGTATAAATACCAACCTTTCATCTTTACTGGTCCAATCAAGCTTGAAACAATCCACAAACGGTCTTAATCAGGCAATTGAGCGCATGATAACGGGCTTTAAGATAAACGGCGCTAAGGACAACGCTGCTGGCTATTCGATTTCGACCAACATGTCAACGAAAATAAGCGCGTATCAAGTCGCTGAAGACAACGTATCAACGGGCTTGGACTTGCTAACAACCGCAGGCGACTCTTTGTCACTAATTTCTAACCACTTGAGCCGAATCCGCGATTTAACAACTCAGGCAAAGAACGGGACTTACGGCGAAGAGTCAATGAAAGCGATAAACTCAGAGATTAACGCTAGATTAGACGAAATCCAAAGGCTCTACGATACGACCGAGTTCAACGGACTGAAATTATTTGGCGGCGAAACTCAAGTTGTAGGCGGCGGCGAAGATGGTTCTTCTTTAATTTCAACGGGTGCTTTTTTGCAGGCAGTCACTCCCCGTGATACTAGTACAATGACAACGTTAGCAAGTGTAGATGAAAATGTAGAGCTTACATCAGGTACATATTCAATTTCGACTGCAGAAGAGTTAGCCAAGCTTGCAACGATGACGAACAACGCGAAAATAGCTTCAGGATGCGAGTTTGTTTTGGCAAACGACATAGACCTGAGTGCATATTCTACCGGCGAAGGTTGGACTCCGATAGGAAAATATTCTAGTGATTATTCTAAATGTTTCCAAGCTACTTTTGACGGAAACGGTTATGTAGTCAAAAACCTGTACATTAATCGCCCGAATGAGGATAATCAAGGGTTGTTTGGGTACTGTTACAATGCTACTATTGAGAATGTAGGCTTAGAGGGTGTAAATGTTACGGGGAAAGATTATGCTGGTGCTCTAGTTGGAGATGTGTATTATTATACTAATATTACCAATTGTTACTCAACTGGCAATGTTAGCGGGGATACATATGTCGGTGGTTTCGTGGGGCAGGCTGCTTATTATAGTAGTATCACAGACTGTTACTCAACTGGTGTGGTGAGCGGGAGTTCCAATGTCGGTGCTCTAGTTGGAGATGTGTATTATTATACTAATATTACCAATTGTTACACAACAGGCGATGCTAGTGGGACTTGCTATGTCGGTGGTTTTGCGGGGTTCACTCAGCCAGGTATTAGTATCACCAATAGCTACTCAACTGGTAATGCTAGCGGGAATTGGGGTGTCGGTGGTTTCGTGGGGCGGGCTAATGCTGGTAGTATCACCAATAGCTACTCAACGGGCGATGCTAGTGGGAATAAAGATGTCGGTGATTTTGTCGGTTATAACAATGGCAGTACAATAGACGCTGCATCAGGTCATATAGACAAAGATGCACCGAAACCGTTTGAGTACACGCCTATTGCGTCTACAACACCAACACCGGCGCCAACACCTACGGTTGAGCTTTCAGATATTCTTTTTCAGGTTGGTATTCATTCGAACGCGGAATCACAAATCGCATTAAACACATCTTTTGCACTCACAAACCTTGCAGAATTGCGCAATATCGGCTTGTCGGAGGGAAATTATTTTGAAACAATTGACAATATACTCGCTTCGATTTCGGCAAAACAGACGGAATACGGCGCATGCCAGAACCGCTTAGAGAGCGCTTTAGAAGAAATCAACACGCATTACGAAAATCTTTTGTCAAGCCGTTCGACTCTCCGTGATGCGGATGTAGCGCAGGAAAGCTCCGCTTATATCAGAAACCAGATTTTGCAGCAAGCGAGCGCGACATTGCTCGCGACAGCAAACCAAAGCCCTTCGGTGGCGCTTCAGCTGCTATAAGTTTGTAGGCTCAATTCCAATCCCTACATTTACCCCTGTAGTCTCAATTCCAACCCAATATGTTTACCCCTGCGTAGCACCCCCTTACCCCGAGAAGTTTTGTAAATATAGCTGCAAATCCGTTAGCCTGTTATTTACAGCTAGTATAGTGTCTTGCATTTGGATTTCAAGCCTTTTGGCGCCTTTAAAACAGGTATGGAAGAAAAGAATCTTCGTGCTGCCTTTCATTAAATCGTTTTTAAGCTCGACTATTTTTGTATATATTACAGGGTCAACTATTTCTTTGTTCTCGCAAAGCAGCGTAAATACGTCTCCAAGCCACCATTGAACTTCTTCAACATTGTTCATCTTAAGCCCTTTCTTTGCACTTTTAAGGTAAGAAAGCAGCTGAGAATATATTTCTGCAAGTTTTTGTTTTTTTACGGGAAGCACTTTTTTAAAGTAGTCCATTGTCTGATTGTAGCCTAAATCAATAAGTTTACGTCTTTCGTCTTTATCGAGGTTAAAATCAGCGAAGAAAATGTCTCCGGTATTTATTCTAATACAGTCATAGCGGTCATTTCCTCCGTAGAGTTCTGTTACAAAATCAGTCGCAATGTCTGTTACGCAGCTATAAATAGTGTTAATAAAAGATATCGGGCTTTTTTCGTTTTTGCTGTAATCGCCTTCAAGCCTGAATTCTAATATTCTGCTATCAGAATTGTTTAAAGTTTCTGACAAACGCCACATTGGAGATGCTTTTTGTAAATCTCCGTCAACAAGATAGGAGTCGTTATGTTTGTAAGGTGCCATAAGTCCTGGCATGCTGGAAGATATTTTTATTGCCTGTGCTACTTCAAAATCCGGAGTTTCAGAGACAGAAAATTCCTGAGAACAGAACTTTGTGATGTTTGTTGTTATGATAACAAGTTTTTTATCCATATCTACGAATTTGATATGCTTATTTCGGACTTTTTCGTTCTTTTTTGATAAAAGTTCATTGAGCCAGTCGAGGAAGATTTCTCCTTTGCTTAGGGCAAACGGTTTTCCGATTCCGAGGTGAATGTCTTTAAATAAGTCAAAATTCACTTTCATAAACAGGTTTTCTAACTCATAAGACTTGTATCCGGAAGCAACAAGTGCGGCTATAATTGAGCCTACAGAAGAGCCTCCGATTATGTCGTATTCAATTCCGAGTTCTTCCAGAGCTCTTATTGTTCCTATATAAGCCATTCCTCTGATTGCGCCTCCGCCAAAAAGGCAGGTATATTTTAATGGATTAGTCATTTCTGAAATCTCCGTGTTTAAACATTGTGTTTCTGTAGTAGTCTATGTTGTATTCAGGTTCAAGGTATGTAAACTTTTCTGTACCTTTTTTTACGAATATACCGCATAATTTTCCGTCAAAAATATGTACCCAGTCTGAGTCTTCCTGAAGCAAAATATACGTTTCCGTGTCTTTATAGGTCATAATTATGTCAGTCGGGTATTTTTGATAGATATCTCTCCAGTTATCCATAATCAAATCGAAGTGTTTAAGAACCATAAATTCTTTGTCGTTATACACTTCTTCGTATCTTCCGTCCATAAATATTAAGTTATCCGGATAAAGTTTGTATGTAGCGTAGCTTCCAAGTCCGAATGGTGATACGAGATTTCCTTTTATATTATTTATTTTAAGAAACTCAAGTTCATAAAACGGGAATTTTGTATCGTCTGCTCTTGGAGCAAGCGGGGAGAAGAGAGGAATTGAAAGTGCAAGTATAAATATTGCAGGATAAAGGCTCTTTTCTATTTTCTTAAATATTCGTAAGCACTTGTGAAGCAGGATAATTATGTCGTTGTAACAAAGTGCTGAGACTACGATTACAGAAAGAGATAATAATTTAACATGTGCAAGTCCCATATAAACAGTCATCAGAAGAACAATTAATTTTGTATAATTGTATTTTTTTGTTTTTAAAGCTGTCAAAACTCCAAAAATTGAGAACAAGCTCGGAATTAAATAGTAGACAATATGCCTTTTTGCATAAAACGGCCACCATTCTACAATGTACTTACGGTGCTTTGTAGCGGCTGAAAATAAGAAGTTTAGATATTTTATTCCATAAGGATTTATAATCAGCGTAAGTCCGGATACAGCAAGAACAGCGAGATATTTTTTCCACGGCTTTTTCTCTAAGATTGCTCCTGCAAAGTACATTGCAATTAAACCGAGTCCGGAAACTACACCTCCGTGTACATTGTTCCAGAAAATGACAATCAAAGGAAATAACCAGATGAGGTTTTTGGTTTTACCTAACCGCGTTTTTTCTAAAATGTATAAAAATATACTGAAAAATAGGAAGCTAAATAGCTGACAGCGTACAAGTCCCGGATTTAAATGTGTGAAAATCGCCAGAAACGCTGCCATAAATAATAATGAAGGCGGAAATGCATGTTTTTGGAGTTTTTGAGTTTTTATGATGAAGACTGCTGTCAAAAACATCATTAATGCCTGAAATATTAGCAATCCGAAGGCTCCGAGGTATTTAATCAGCAGGTAAAATACAACTCCTGAGCCCCATTCGTGGTCGTACCACGGGTGAGTCGGAGTATAAGACAAAAAGTCCTGATAAGGGAGTATTCCATATTCTACAAATCTTTCACCGACAATAAGCCTTGCAAACAAATCATAATCGTAGTTTGTAGACAGGCATGCCAGAAAAATGCTGAAAACAGCAAGTGCTGCGTAGAACCAAATCTTTTTGTTCATTTATATAATATACTCCTCTTATTTTAATTTTATAACAAAAATATTTTATTGTGATAAAATTAAATAAGATATATGGGGGAGTAACATGGGATTAACATTAGTAGAAAAAATTATTTCCGAACATGCCGGTAAAGATGTACATGCCGGAGAACTTGTTATATCAAAGGTTGATGTAACAGCGGTGCAGGATGGAACAGGGCCTTTGACTGTTCAGGAGTTTAAAAAACTCGGTAAGTCGAAACTTAATAATCCGGAGCGCACAATACTTTTTATTGACCATGCTTCTCCAAGCCCGAGAAAAGAACTTTCTAATACTCATATGGTTTTGAGAGATTTTCATAAAGAATATGGAGCAGTTCTCTCTGATGTAGGAGCAGGAGTTTGCCACCAGAGACTGATTGAAACTTATGTTAATCCGGGTGAAATCTTAATCGGAGCGGATTCGCATACCTGTACATCAGGCGCGCTGGGTGCTTTTGCAACCGGCATGGGTTCAACTGACGTGGCAGTCGGAATGGCTCTCGGTAAAACATGGCTTAAAGTGCCTGCAACATTTAAAATTGTTGTTAATGGTAAATTTAAACCTGGAATCTGCTCTAAAGATTTGATGCTGCACTTGATTGGCATGATTGGTGCGGATGGTGCTACTTACAAAGCTCTGGAATTTACCGGAGATACGATTGATAACATGGAAATGTCAGAAAGGTTTACACTTGCAAATATGGCGGTGGAAGCCGGTGCAAAATGCGGTTTGTTTGTGGCTGATGATAAGACAAAAGCGTTTTTGAAAGAAAGAGGACGTGAAGATAAGTTCAGACAAATTCTTCCGGATAGCGACGCTGTTTACGAACGCGTAATAGAAATCAGGGCAGAAGATGTTCCGCATACGGTTTCTTGTCCGCATACCGTTGATAATACGCGCAGAGCGGATGAGTTAAAAGATGTAAAAGTTAATCAGGTTTTTGTAGGAACTTGTACGAACGGCAGAATTGAAGATTTAAGAGTCGTTGCAGAGATTTTGAAGGGTAAAACGGTTCATGAGGATGTAAGAATGTTAATTTCTCCGGCTTCAAAAGATGTGTTCAAACAGGCTTTAAAAGAAGGTTTAATTGATATTTTTGTAGAAGCTAATGCAGCAATTCTGGCTCCGGGCTGCGGTCCTTGCGTCGGTGTTCATGCCGGCATTCTCGGTGATGGCGAAGTTTGTCTTGCAACCCAGAACCGAAACTTTCAGGGCAGAATGGGGAATACAAAAGGGTTTATTTATCTGGCTTCTCCGTTTGTTGCAGCACATACGGCACTTAAAGGCTATATAAGCACGGGAGAATAGGATGAATTTACTTTTATTAAAACAACTTACAATACTAAGCGCTTTTGCAGGCGCGCTTTTGGGCTTGCTGGGTGTCGTTTCGTATCCGACTTTTGTGTTTAGTATTCTAATCCTGATACTTGCGCTGGCTACGATTGTGCTTGTTTATCTTAAACAAAACGATTTAATCGGGATTATAAACGTGAAAGAAGGCTGTATCTTTGGTGCAATAATCGGATTTATTTCGTTCCTCGGTTTTTCGGCTGTGTTCGCGCCGATTAGTATGCTGTTAGGCTGGCTTGTTCCTTCTTATACGCTTGGCTGGCTCAGATTTTTTATGGGCGGGTTCGGAACTTTTGTTGTCATGCTGTTTCTGATAATATTTATGGCTGGAATAAGTGCTTTGTTTAACGGGTTTGGCGGACTGGTGACAGCTTATGTGTATGAGCTCATTACAGGGATTAAAAAAGAAAATAATCAGCAATCAAGTGTAGATTTTAAATTATAAAAAGGAGAAAAAAATGATATTTCAAATTATACTATTTGTTTTGTTTTTAATTATGGCATTTGTAGCTAAGAGAATAAACTCTAAGAAGCTTAGAGATTTGATGGAAATTTGTTTAATTGTGCAGTTTTTACTTATCGTTAATGAAATTTTGAGCATTATTTAGGAGTTATAAATGGGATTTGAGTCAAAGATAAAAACAATTGAATGGGTAGATACATATTCAAAGATGGTTGATCAGACAGTTATTCCTTACGAATACAAGTTTGTGAACATAACTTCCGGCGATGAAATGTTTGATGCTATTAGAAATATGATTGTAAGGGGTGCTCCAGCAATTGGTATAGCGGGTGCTCACGGCGTAATTCTTTATGCACAATCTCTCGCAGAAGAAAATCTTTCAAGAGAAGAGTTTGTAGAAAAGCTTATTGAAAAAGCTGAGTATATGAAGACATCGCGTCCTACAGCTGTAAACCTTATGTGGGCTTGTGAAAAACAGATTGAGGTTATCAGAAACTCAAAATCCGATATTAATGGAATTATTGAAGAGCTTAAAGTTAACGGTATTAAGCTTGAAAACGAAGATATTGAGATTAATAAAAAGATTGGAGATTATGGCGCGGAAGTCGTTCCAAAAGGCGCAACAATACTTACACATTGTAATGCAGGAGCTCTTGCAACAGTTGGTTACGGTACAGCGCTTGGCGTTGTGAGGTCAGCGTTTGCAAAAGACAATACTGTTCAGGTATTTGCTGATGAAACCAGACCAAGACAGCAGGGAGCGAGAATTACAACTTTTGAACTTGCGATGGACGGTATTCCTGTAACTTTGATTACGGACGGAATGTGTTCGTACTTTATGAAAAAAGGTATGATTGATATGGTTGTAGTTGGAGCAGATAGAATTGCAGCTAACGGCGATACTGCAAACAAAATCGGCACTTACACTGTTGCAATTGCTGCAAAATATCATAATATCCCGTTCTATATTGCTGCGCCTTTGTCTACTATTGATACTTCAATCGCTACAGGTGATGAAATCGTTATCGAAGAACGTTCAAGAGAAGAAGTTACTCATATAAACGGAAAAATTATTTGCTCTGATAAAGTGAACGTAATTAATCCGGGGTTTGATGTGACTCCAAATGAACTCATCGCAGGTATTATTACGGAAAAAGGTATCTTAATACCGGATTATAATAAATCTATAAAAGAAACGTTTTTAAAATGATTGTTACTATGAACTTGTAGTCTCAAAACCAACCCAATATATTTACCCCTTTACCCCTTTACCCCTGGCAAAAATAATATTTATGTGTTTTATTAGAATTATTAAGGAGTATCATTATGCGCATATTACCGGTCACAAATAAAACAACACCTACAAAACCTGCTTTTCAGGCACGAATACCGAAAAGTATTGTAAAACAAATGCTTGGAAAAACAGAAACTTTAACAAATCTTGATATCAGAACGACTGCAGGTGTGGTATTTTCAGTGCCGGCTGCAGCAGCGTCTAAATTGTATGCAGGAACTACTGATGAACAAGTCGAAACTGCAAATATACCTAAGGATGTTAAGGTTGATAAATTGCCGACAATAGAAGAATTAGATAAGCTTTCCGGAGTAGAAATCGTAAATGTTGCAAAATTACAAGATAAAGACGATCGTACGATTTTTCACCGCTACTTTGATTGGAAACATCTGGATAAATTTTCAAATAATGCTTATGCAGATGATAAGAATTATGTATTCTCTTTAAAGGATTATGCCGGTAGAACAGCTTATCAGGCAAATCCTCAAGAACATTTGAAAAACTCTATCATTGATACAGCGATAAACGGAGAGCTTTCTGCAAAAGATGCTGTAGAACTTTTAGAAGTTAATGAAATCAGTCCGTATTTAAGAACATTCTTGAAAGCAAGAATAGATAAAGACAAGGATAATGCTGTATCTCATGTACCTGTAAGTTTACGTGATGAGATAGAAAAAGCAGAGGCTTTAGACGATAAAACGATTGAAGTACAGACAAAAAGTGCAATATACCCGAAGCTTTCTTTAGAAGATGCAGCAAAAATATTTGTAGAAGATGACGATAGTGGCATGCTGGATTTGGATGTAGGTTATCTGAATAATTCAGATGAAAGTATGCATGCGCTTTTGAATTCAGCATATTCAACGGATGATACAACCTGTCTTGATGAAATATGTTCAATATTAGATTTGACTAAAATTGTAGAGAATACAGAACCGGTAAAGCCGGAACTAGCTCATCTGGAAACTCTTTCATCATATTTAACTAAAGATGATTTACAGGCATTATTTGATAAAACTGAAGCTGATGGATATGGAATTGTTCATTATTTGGCTGAAAAGATGGATGTTGAATCTATTGATGGATTTTTAAGATTGCTTGACTCTAAACTGGATGAAGATACTGTAAAAACAATATTATCAATGAGAATAGATAACGGTCAAATTCCGATGCATCGTTCAGATAATGCAAGAAGTGTTATTTTGAATTATTATTATGATAGTCCGGATTTTATCGCAGAACAGCTGAAATCTCAGGATGCAGAAGGTAATACTCCTTTACATATGACAATCGATCCAGATATTATTAGACATGCTTTTGAGGTTTTAAAAAACGAACCTGCGCAGCTTGCTGAAATACTGATGATTGAAGATAATGAAGGTGATACTATTTATCGGGCTTCTCTATCGGATAACGAAAGTGCAGATACAAAACTAATCAGAGATAAAATCATTGAACTTGCAACCGATTCGGATTTATCAGTAGAAGATTCAATCAAGCTTCTTAAAGCTAATGTAAACGAACCTCAGCTTGTTGAATACTTGAAACTTCAACAAACTAATAATTATTAAGGAGTACTATTTATTATGCACATATTACCAGTCACAAATAGAACAACATTAACAAAACCTGCTTTTCAGGCAAAAGTTCCAAAACAGCTTGTAAAACAAATGCTGGGTAAAACTGAGCCTCTGGTTAATTTGAATGTTAAAACAGCTGCCGGCATGATTTTTACTGTTCCGGCTGCTGTGGCTGCAAAATTATATGGTGCTGAATCTGAAAAAGAAACGGTTGATGTAAGAGAAGTTGTAAAAACGGCGAAACCGACAGAATTACCGACTTTAGAAGAGTTGGATAATGCTTCTCCCTTAGCCGTTGTTGATGCCGCAATGATGCAGGATGAAGATGGTAAGACAATTTTTCACAGAAAGTTTAATGACAATCACTTAAATAAATTTCAAGGTGCAGCTTCAGCTGCTGATTTGAAACATGTATTTACATTAAAAGATAATGACGGAAAAACCGCATATCAGGCAAATCCTGATCTGCGATTAGAAGCGGCTATTTTTGATACTGCAGCTCAGGGAGGACTTTCCGCAAAGGATGCAGTGGAGCTATTGGAAGAAAATGATGTCAGTCCGGATTTGCAAGACTTCTTGAATGCAAGAATAGATAAATATGAGGATAAAGTTAACTCTTTTGTTCCTGTGCAAATTTTGGATGAGATTGAACGCATAGAAAAGTCAAATGATATAACAATAAATGTACCGCTACAATATACTACTTATCCTAATATTTCTATGGAGGCTGCGGCAACAATTTTTAAATGGGATCCTGTTGAAGAAGAGCTGCAATTAGATATGGATTATTTAGAAAAGTCTGATGATGGTATTTATGCGCTTTTGAATTCTGCTTACTCTTCAGAGGAAAAGGACTGTCTAAACGATATATGCAGGACATTCGATGAACATGAAAAATCAAGATACTTCTTTACTAAAATTGTGGAAAATACCGAGCCAGACATGCCAAAACAGAAAGATTTGGAAATCCTTGCAAGCTTTTTACCAAATGACAATTTCCGCTCATTATTTGAAATAAAGGATAATGAAGACGGATGGGGAATTGTTCATTGTATAGCGAATGATGACTCAGGAATGTCTGACCTTATAAATTTGCTTAAAAAAGAGTTTAAACCTGAGCAGGTTAAAAGTATTTTGTCAATGAAAACTGACCTGGGTTCTATACCGATGCGTCTTTCAGATGATGCAATGCTCAGTATAATGGAGCAGTATAAAAATGACCCGAAATTTATTGCAGAACAGCTGAGTACACAGGATAAAGACGATAATACTCCACTGCATTCCTTGGATAATTCTGTAGTTATGAAGAAAGCTTTTGATATTTTGCAGAATGAACCTGAGAAACTTGCAAGCATATTAATGATGACCGATGATGATAATAATACAATTTATGAATCGTTGGTTGATGACACGACGCTTCAACTTGTGAAAGATAAAATCATTGAACTTGCAACGGATTCGGAACTACCAGTAGAAGATTCAATTAATCTTTTAGAAGAAAATATATTGGAACCGCAGATTGTTGAATATTTAAAACTTTCGCAGGCTAATACAGACAAGTCTTAATCGCTTCTATCATAGAACTCGGGTTTGCAAGGTTTTTGCCTGCAATATCAAAAGCTGTGCCATGAGCCGGTGAAGTTCTTATGATATCAAGCCCGATTGTCATGTTGACCGCGTTTTGAGGTGCAGCTGCTTTAATCGGTATTAAACCCTGATCGTGGTAGCAGGCGATATAACAGTCATAAGGCATTTTTTCATTGTTTAAATACTTTTGAAAAGCTCCTGCAAAAAGCGCATCTGCAGGAAGCGGGTTTGTGATATTTATTCCGCGCTTTCGGATTGCTTCTATTGCAGGAAGAAAAATTTCCTCTTCTTCCTTACCGATTAGCCCGTTTTCTCCGGCATGGGGATTTAGCCCGCATATTGCAAAGGAAGGTTTTTTAACCATTAGCTTATTCTGGAAAAAGCTGCGCAGGCGCTCGGTTTTTTCAATAATCATTTCCTTTGTTATATTTACCTCTTTTAAAGCGCAGTGGCGGGTTAAAAGTAAGACTCTAAAATCTTTTGAAACAAAAAGCATCTCGGCTTTTTGTCCATCGTGAGCAAGGAAATGTTCAAGGACTTCTGTCTGACCGTTAAAATGGTGTCCTGCAAGGTTCATTGCATCTTTTGAAGTTGGCGCGGTGACGATGAATTTCGGCTTTAGCTCGCACGCTTTTTGAAGCTCACGAAACGCAAAGTCACCGGCTGAAGCTGAAACTTCTCCGGGGATAACTTTATCTTTGTAATCAATTTCAACTACTTCGTAATGATTGTTTAAAGTTCCGTAAGTATTTAAAACTTTTGGGTTTGAAATGATTACAATGTCTTTTGATGGCAGATTAAGCGTGTTTAAAGCTTTGATTGTAATCTCTGCTCCTATTCCGTTCGGGTCGCCGGTTGTTATTATGATTTTGTTTTCGTATTTATTCATGGTGTTTAAAATAATCTAAAATATCTATTAAAGTTCTTGTGTTACCTAAGTTACCGGATTTTGTAACAATCCATCTTCCCATCTCGTCAGAACAAAGTGATATTGCGGGAGCGACTTCGTCAATAAGCTTCAGCTCGTTTGAGTTGATTGCTTTGCAGCATTTGTAAGAAGTTTCACCGCCTAAAGTTATCAGGATTACATCAATTTCTCTTAGAACCTGTTTTGTGAGCTCTGCAAGGTAGTCTGTTATTTTTGAAGCGAGTTTTTCTTTTGTAAGCTCTGCATTAAAAGAGTCGTCAGAAAATCCGTCAAAGTTTGCGATTAAATGAGATGTGTGGACTACTACAGTAACTCCGCTTCTTAAATTTGTAACAATTCTATCTACAATCTCATCATTAACTCCATTTAAGATGTCAGAAGTGTCAAGCGGAATAAAGTTTACATCATTGTGGTCGTCAGATTTTTCGAGTTTGTTTATCTGTTCTGCCGTAATATTTGTTGCTGTGCCTGAAACAATGAATTTAGGAAGTTTTTCAAGCTTTACACTTTCTCTCTCTCTTTCAATTCCCGAAAGCCAGCTTTTTCCGAGTACCTGAGCTCCTGCTGCGGTTCCGGTCGGAAGAAGCTTTTTGTCGCATTTTTTGATTGCAAGAGCAAGCTGTTCGATATCTGTAATTGAAGTTGAGTCTGCAACAATAAGTTTTTTGCCTTCTTTAATTAACTCGTTAATCTTAATAAGAATAGGTCCTGCTCCGTTCATAACGGTTTTTAAATCGATTGTTCCGACTAAATCTTTTTGATTTTCTTTTAGTTGTGATTTTAATAAAGTCGGAACATGTGATTCTAAAATCGGTGAATGCGGATCCATTGCAATTTCGGTTCTGCCTAAAGGCACTCCTTTTAAGAGGTGGTATCCTCCGACCGTTATTCTTCCTTCCTGAGGAAAAGCGGGGATTATTATTGCGGCATCATAGCCAAGAATTTCTACCATTGTTAGAGTTTCGACTGCAATATGACCTCTGAGAGTTGAGTCGATTTTTTTGTAGTAATACTCAAATGAGAAATTCTCTGCAAAAGTTTTGACGGCTTTTTCGACTTTTTCTACAGCTTCCCATTCTTCAATATTTCTGGATTCTGTTGAAATAGCCCAGGCTTCTGTTTCTTCTTTTTTCGGAGGAACGTACTCGTCATTTAAGAGAATTCTTGTATTTGCTCCGCGCAGGTGAAACTGAAGCGCAGTATCGTTTGCGCCGGTTAAATCATCTGCAATAATAGCCGCAATATCAGAAAAAATCATTATTCAGCGTCTCTTTTTGAACCTAATAATCTTACATTGTTTGCAACGATAAGAAATCTTTCTCTCTCATCGCCAGTCTGGTCTGTCCATTTGCTGATAGAAATTCTGCCGTCAACTACAACCTGACGTCCTTTTTTTATGTATTCGCCGGCAAATTCTGCTTGTTTATCCCAAACTTCAATATTGTACCAGTCAGTTACTTCTTCTTTTGTTTTAGAGTCCCATCTTCCTACTGCTAGAGAAAAAGTTGTTTTAACTTTTCCTGATTCAAAATATTTAATTTCAGCGTCCTGCCCTGCTCTGCCGATTATTGTAGCTGTGTTCATTAACCTTCTCCTTTTTAAAAAATAATACTCATATTATACCATGCATCAGCTTTTTAACGCTGAACTATTAATATTTGTAAATTTTTTACTCTCTGCTGTCAAAAAATAAATTCAGGAGTTTTACTATCATATAGGTTTTAAGGAGAAAATAAGTGATATTAAGTGTAAATCCAATCAATGCAATGACAAAAATGCATTCTAATGCTGTTAAAAAACATAGTGTTAAAGAAACAGAAGTCGTAACAAATCCAAATGCAGACGAACTTTTAGGAGTTCCAAGAAGCTATATAAGTTTTAAAGCTGCTGAAGGGGAAAAATCAATTCAATTTACAGATGAAGCGAAGATTCTGCTAAATCAAGCGATGCAAATTGCAGTTAATTACGGGCACGAGGAGCTTTTACCGGCACATATTATTCAAGCTTCAATCGAACTGACAGAAGATAATCTGGCGCAAATCCCCACAGAAGCGCTTGATAGCGGAGTAATAGATTCAGTATCTCCTTTGAGCAAAATTGTTAATGATAAAGCTAATCAAAATATGCTGGTGTCTCCTTTATCAAGAGAATATTTCCTTGATATGCTTGAAGATTTAAAGTCAGATAATGAAGAGTTTCTTGCTAATCTTCCGAAAGAAGAAAATATTGACGCTTCTCAAATAGTTATAGAAGAAGATTTAGAAAAAGCTTTAAAAGAAACAGAAACTCAGGCACGAACGATAAATCCTTATGTTTTATTAGGTGTTGCAATGAATTCCATGACAAATAGAGGAATTACTTACCCTTCTGAATTTTTAAAAGGTGCAATAAGCTATGGTTTATATAAAGGTGAGCAGGATATTCAGGTAAATTATATGCAGGAATATGATACCAGAGCTATTGATGTTTGGAATAAACTTGCTCTTGGTTCTAACTTAAATATAACTTATGAAGACCCTAAAGAAGCTGACAGGCTGGTTGCAAGTATTGTAAATACTCTCGATGCAAAAAAATACGGTAATTTTAATTCTAAAAACACTATGGTTTTTGCGATTTCGGATGATATTGTAGATGTTCAGCTTTACGATGAAATTGTGGCGCAAAAAGAAGCTAATCCGGATGTTCAGAAGATTTTTCTTATAAATATGGATAAACTTCTTGCAAGTACAGTAAATGCAACAGGTGAAATAAGTTACAGCAATGGTATTATTCAAGCTTTAAAAGAGTCTGACGATAATTTAAAAATTGTATTCTTGCAGAGCAATGATGTGTTTTACAGTATGGTAGAGGATAAAACTTTAAAATCAATGTATTCAAATTTTGTGACTTATCCTATTCCTCCGATACAAACTTATGAAGCGAGCGAAATAATCGACGATGACTTTCTTGAAGTTATGCCTACACCTTATACAAAAGAAGCTAAAGAAAGGGCAATTTATCATGCTGCAAACATGTCGGGTATTTTCCCTGATAAAGCAGTAGATTTGATGAAACGAGTAGCTGTTTATTACGGTGATGCTAAAAAAGAAATTACCGGAAGCGATGTTGATGAGTTTGCACAAATCGCGCACGAGTTATTTAATAAGAAAAGCTCTTCTAAAACAAATATAGTTTATGATACAGGTAAAACATTAGATACAATGTACGGTAAAGAAACCGTAAAAAAAGATATCGAAGCAATAATCAGACAGATTAAAACCGGTAAAATCGGTACCAGAGGAATGATTATTTATTCTCAGGATTTGGAAGCCGGTTCAGGCAGAATGCATACAGCTGAAACAATTGCCGGAGAAGCCAAAGTACCTTTTGTTGCAATTGATACGTCGGATTTCGCCGTCTCTGAGAGAGACAGCGAAGGTGTTTCTGTAGAAACACCTAAGAATGCTATGAGAAGAGTTTTTTCGGAAGCTAAGAAAGCGGCAAGGCAAAACCAGTATAAAACAGCAGTTATTTTCATAAACAATTTTGAAGAATTTGCATTCTCAGGACCTTACCTCCCGGGGTATAAACAGGCTATGTCACAGCTTTCAAAGGAAATGCAGGACGCAGTTAATGAAGATGTAAGTATTCTTGTAATAGGCTCTACGGATGAATATTACGCCGAAGCTATTCCTGCTGTTGTAAGAGGTTTTAACCAATCACTTGTAGTAGATTCTCCTGCTAATAATAAAAGAGCAAGAGAAGAGATTTTAGTTAATAAAATAAATGAAGCAGCATTGCCTTTAGCCTGTGCTAATGAAGCCGAAAAAGCAAGCTTAATAAAAAAACTTGTTAAGTTAAGCGAGCACATGTCTTTTGTTGAGTTAAAATCAATGGTTGATAAAACAAAACAAATAATGTACGAACGCGGAAAAGACAAAGCTTCAACAGGTGATTTTATAGAAGCTTATTTGCAGCTGGCAACAGGCAGAACTTCTCATCCGGAAATGCCTTCGTTTAATAAAGAAGCTACAACTTCCCACGAGTGCGGACACGCTACAAACCTTGAAGTTATGAACGATATTTTAAGGCGCAGAGGAAAGCCGTGGCATAAATCTTACGATGTAAACTTTATAACTCTTGACCCTCGCGGAGATTTTCTTGGAGCAGTATTTGAAGGCAAAGAAGATAACACTGACTATCCGTTTGAAGCGATGTTTACAGGGCTTGTATGTTCATTTGGCGGATATTCATGCGAAAAAATGTTTTTCGGAATGGATGGCTCAGCAGGTATCGGAATGGATCTTGCTCAGGCAACTTCTGCGGCTAAACGCGGGGTTGAATACTTTGGTTTAGGTTATAATACAGGTAAAATTTCTAACGCAGCGCAGCTAAAATCACAAGCTTTTTATGAGTCAGTGTACAAAGATATCGATGTAATACTTACAAATGCTCAGGTTGCTTCCGATATGATTACTGAATGCTACAGAGGTTTTAATGAATGGTTTACCCAAAAATTCTCAAAACTTATCGGCACAGATGATTGTATGGTTGACGGAGATGATTTTAGAAAAGCTCTTAATAAGTGGAAAAAAAGTCTATCAGCTGATAAAAAAGAAGAAATTAGTATTATGGAAGAAATCGTGATGGATTTAATCCAATCTGCTAAAAACGGTAAGAAGTATAAATTACCTAAGAAAATATTATAAAAGAGGGGCTTAGCCCCTCTTTTTTTTTATTTATTTACCCCTATTTACCCCTTTTTTTCAACCGGCTCCGGTGTAACTTCTTTTACCGGTCTTTTCGGGTCGAAAGATTCGTTCAAGTACTCAATCTTAGCGTTCTTCATTAAGCCTTGAGTAAGTTTTTTAAGTGTTTCTACCTGTTTTTGGGTTTCTAAGTAGAACTTAATTTCATCTTTAACTTTCGCAAACGGAGTTGAGCCTGCTTCCATTCTGTCAGTAACTTTGATTATGTGGTAGCCGTAAGGTGACTGAACAAGTGTTTCGCTGATTGTATTCGGTTTCATTGAGAAAGCTGCGTTAGAAAATTCAGGAACCATAGCTTCTTTAGAGAAGAAGCCAAGCTCTCCGCCTCTTTCTCCGCTTGCTTTGTCATCAGATTTTTTCTGAGCAATTGCTTCGAAGTTGTCAGGATTTTTCTTAACTTCTGCAAGTGTTGCTTCAGCTTTAGCTTTTTGAGCTGCAAGCTGTTCTTCTAATTTTTTATTAAGCTCTTCTGTATCAATATCAGGATTTTTTGCTTTGATTTGCTGAATAATTTCTATAGTGTTAGCAGAAATCAGGATGTGTGAAGCTCTTACCTGTTCTCCGTGAACGAATTCGTTTTTGTGAGAATTGTAGTATTTTTCAGCATCAGAATCGCTTACGTTAATTTTTTCGATAGAGTTTACAAGCTTTTTAATCTTGATTTGAGTTTTCAAATCTTCTGTAAACTGAGCGTTAGAAACTTCTCTCTGTTTGAGCATTCTGTTAAGCTCTTCTTTTGAACCGACTTTGTCAATGATTGACTTAAGCTCGTTCTGAACATCTTCTTCTGTAGCAGTAATTCCGCGTTTTGCGATTTCTTCGTCAAGCAGAGACTTGATAATCAGCTCGTGAACAACTTTGTCTTTGAAAATACCATACATCGGATTTTCATCAGATTTTACAAAGTTCTTGGAACCGCCGAAAGATTTAAACAAAGATTTGTCGATGCTTTTATCAAACGCATCATCAAACTGGTTCTGGGTGATTACTGTATTATTAACTTTGATAATCCCCTCAGATTTTTTCATTAGCGTACAGCCGGAAAATAGAACAGCTGATAAAGCTAAGCATGTAAGTAATTTTTTCATTTTTTACTCCTTATTAATAAACTCTCTTATTTATACTTATTAATCGTTTCTTTTATATAATAAAACAAACCTGTCAAAATGTTAAATAATTCATCAAAAGTTAAGTTTTGATTATTAAGTAGAATTATAGATTTTCCGTCTTCGCAGGTTTTCGGAGCCACTGTAAACTTCAATTTTCTTAATATAGTTTTATCTAAATTCTGCTTAATAATGTTCCATTCATACGGTGTGAACGGAGAATAAATACGTATATCGCATCCTGCTTCGCGAATAATTGAAATTCCGCAGTCTGTAGCCAGAAGCCTGATTTTTATTAATTTAATAAGGTTTTCAACTTCTTCAGGAATTCTTGAAAAACGGTCTTTCCACTCTGATACTATATAATTAAGCTCTGTTTCGTTTTTAACATCTGAAAGCCGCTTGTATTCAATCATTTTCTGCTCTCCGGAACCGACCCATTCGTCAGGAATGTAGGCTGTTACGTTAATATCAACGATTGTCGGTTTGGAAGCTTTGACTCCTTCTCCTTTAAGCTCGTTCACTGTTTCTTCAAGAAGCTGGCAGTAAGTGTCAAACCCGACGTTAATCATGTGCCCGTGCTGTTTGGTGCCTAAAATGTTTCCGACTCCGCGGATTTCTACGTCACGCATTGCAATTCTGTAACCGCTTCCGAGCGTTGTGAACTCTTTTATTGCTTTCAAACGTTCGGTTGCTTCCTGAGTGAGTCCGCTTAAATCATTTTTAATAGTAGTGTTGCTTCCGGCTTGTTTATATTTACCCTTGTAGAGGCAGTAACAGTATGCTTGTTTTTCGCTTCTTCCGACACGGCCGCGCAGCTGATAAAGCTGTGCTAAGCCTAATTTATCGGCTTCGTGGATTATCATTGTGTTGGCATTTGGAATATCAATACCGTTTTCAATAATCGTCGTACAGAGTAAAATATCGTAATCGTGGTTATCAAATCCTATAATCACGTCTTCCAGCTGCTTTTCACTAAGCTGACCGTGACCTACGGCAATTCTTGCGTTCGGAACAAGTTTTTGAAGCTCAAGCTTAAACTCTTCGATTGTTTCGACTCTGTTATAGAGGTAAAAAACCTGCCCGTCTCTGTCAAGCTCATTTACGATAGCATTTTTGACGGTCTGTTCATTGTACTCTCCGACAAAAGTCTTAATCGGAAGCCTGTTCTGAGGCGGAGTGTTGATTACGGAAATATCTTTTATACCGGAAAGCGACATATATAGCGTTCTTGGAATTGGGGTGGCTGACATTGAAATAATATCGATATTTTCTCTAAACTCTTTTAACTTTTCTTTGTGCCTTACGCCAAACCTGTGTTCTTCATCGATTACAAGCAGTCCTAAGTCTTTGAATATAACATCATCCTGCAAAAGGCTGTGGGTTGCGATTACGACATCGCATTTACCGGTTGCAAGGTTTTTAAGCGTTTCTTTACGCTCTTTTGCGCTTCTGAAACGGCAAAGCAGCTCAACATCAATTCCAAACGGCTTAAATCTTTCCGAAACAGTTTGATAATGCTGTAGAGCAAGAACAGTTGTCGGAACGATTACTGCAACTTGTTTTAAGGAAGTAACAGCCTTAAACATTGCACGCATTGCAACTTCTGTTTTGCCAAAACCTACGTCACCGCAAACAAGCCTGTCCATCGGGTTTGGACTTTCCATATTCGCTTTAATCTGGTTAATTGATTTTAACTGATCCGGTGTTTCAATGTATTCAAAAGTGTCTTCCATTTCAAGCTGAAGCGGAGAATCAGGCGCAAATTCAATTCCGGTTTTCATTTTTCTGCGTGCATAAAGCCTTAACAGGTCGTAAGCAATTGTCTCGACTTCTTTTTTAACACGTGTTTTAGTGTTTTCCCAGTCACTTCCGCCCATTCTTGAGAGTTTTGGCTTGATTTGACCGGAACCCCTGTAACGGCAAAGCATGTTAATCTGTTCAGCAGGAATATGAAGTTTGTCCTTGTTTGCGTATTCAATCGTAAGATAGTCTTTGAGCTGACCGTCAAACTCTTGTTTTGTTAGCCCTTTGTAAATCCCGACACCGTGTATTGAGTGAACAACAAACTCGCCTTCTTTAATGTCGTTTATGCTTTCTATATATTCGGCTTTTTCTTTGTAATGCCGTTTTCTGTTTGTAGGAACTTCTTTTTGACGCTTATTGAAAAGCTCTCTGTCAGTAAGTAAAAGGATTTTTCCGTCAGGAAGCTCTGTACCCTGGGAAGTTATGTTTCTCAAATACTGAATATCAAAAAGCCCGTATTCGTTGAAAACTTCCTTTACCCGTTCCTGATAATCAGTCGCAACAACAATTTGCCAGCCTTTGTGCTCTTTCAAAAAGCTTGCAGCCGCATTCATATCTGCGTCAAATATTTGAACATTTCTTGCATCTATATCAATGATTTCGTTATTTTCGTCTGACAAGAAATTATTGAGGCTTATTTTCTGCATGCCGGCAGTCTTTAAAGTTGTTTCTTCAAAAGTGAAATGATTCAAATCTTTTAAGGGGTAAATAAGCCCTGTTTTTAATGCCTCATTGTAGCTGTTAACAAAATTCTCGTCAATTTGACCGTATTTTGCGCTGACTTCTGCATACTCGTCAAACAGTATAATATAGTCGCTAAAATAGTCTAAAATGCTTTCTAAATTGTCATTAAAATACGATTGATAAACATTGACACCTTCAAAATAGCCTTCATTTTCAAACGGCTCTTTTAACTCTTTGGGCAGGTTTGCCGGTGCTTTTTCGGGCAGGATAAATTTATACAAAGGCTTGATGTTTACTTGTTTTATTTTCTCTATAGATTTTTGAGTCTCGTTGTCAAAAAATCTTATATCTACAATCTCATCACCCCAGAACTCAATACGTACAGGACTTTCCTCCAGAGTATAAATGTCTGCGATATCTCCTCTGATACTAAACTCACCTATGTCAGATACCATTGTAGAACGCTTGTAACCAAGTTTAATTAAGCGTTCAAGAAGTTCTTTCTGGGAAATGCTGTCTCCGATTTTTAAAGAAAAAGAATTCTCTTCAAAAAAACTTTTTGCAGGGAATTTCTCTAAAAGTACTTTTACAGGAGCAATAACAATCTCAGGCTTGTTTAAAAGTATGCTCACCTGTTTTTGGTAATCGTATAAGTTTGCTCCTACTGTTTCGTAAGGCGAAACATTCTGGTAAGGAATTGTACTGCTTTCTAACTCAAAAAGACGTTCTAAGTCGGCAGAATATTTTAATGCAGATTGCTCGGTCGAAGTTACAAAAAGAACTTTAGAGTTTGATAGTTTGTAAACATACTTCAATATTAACAACCTGCTAAAAGTTGTTAATCCGGTAAGTGTAAAACTCTTTCCTTTTTTTATGTTTTTGACAAACCTGTCAAAAAACGACGCGTACTCTAGTTTCATTATTAATTATGGTTTGGGCTTTCGTATTCAATACCCATTTCTTTTAAAGCTGATATAAATCTCTCTGCACAAGCGTTTTGAACTTCTGGAGGTACAACTCTTAAAATTTCAACAGTCTTGGAAATAATCGGGTCTTTGTCGTACCATCTGCAGCCGTTAACCGGCTTTACAAGGTCATAAAACCTTTCGAGTGCTTCTTTAGAAACTTTTTGTTCTAATTTATCAAGAAAAACAACAGCATGTTCCTTTAACTCATCCTGATAGTTTTTTAATAGCTCAATAACTTCTAATAATTTAGGGTCGTGGTCGTACCATCTTTTGTAAGCAGCCATTAATACCCTCCTCTTATTTGCGGAGCAGAAGATGTGATAATATCTCCGCTATTTTCAACTTCATTATATCTGCAAATTTTTGCACCTAACCCTTGCAGCTTATGTTCAAACTCTTCATAACCTCTGTCAATGTGGTGCAATTTTTCAACAACAGTTTCTCCGCTTGCCATTAAACCTGCGATAACAAGCGCAGCACCTGCCCTCAGGTCGCTGGAAGCTACAGTTGCTCCTGCAAGATGTTTTACACCTTTTATAATTGCATGGTTTCTGTCCTGATGAATATCAGCGCCCATTCTTCTTAAATCAGGTACCTGCATAAAGCGGTTTTCATAAAGGCTTTCTGTAATTATTCCCACTCCGTCAGCGGTTGTTAGAAGAGCCATTGCAATCGCTTGTAAATCAGTTGGAAAACCCGGGTAAGGCTGGGTTACAAAGTTAATAGAAGTTAGCCTGCTTCTGCAGCTTACTTCTATTGTAGAAGGTTCTACGAGTTTAATACTTGCACCCATTTTGATTAACTTGTCGTTGAAGAAAGTTAAATGAGCCGGATATACATTTTTAATAATAGCTTTGCCTTTAGTTGCAACAACGGCTGCCATAAAAGTACCGGCTTCAATTCTATCAGGAATTGTGGTGTATTCTGCCTGATGTAAACTTTCCGGCTTAACTCCGTTAATTACGATTTCGGAAGTTCCTGCTCCGTTAACATCTGCACCGATTGTGTTTAGGAAATTTGCTAAATCAACGATTTCAGGTTCTTGAGCAGCGTTTTGAATTCTTGTAGAACCTTCTGCTAAAACCGCAGCAAGCATTAAGTTTTCTGTTGCGCCGACTGACGGAATGTCTAAGTAAATATCGGTTCCGACAAGCTTAGAAGCTTTAGCATGAACATATCCGTTTTCGATTTTAATCTTTGCTCCGAGAGCTTCAAGCCCTTTAATGTGGAAGTCAACGCGCCTTTCTCCGATTGCGCATCCGCCTGGAAGTGCTACGATTGCTTCTTTACAGCGTGACATTAAAGCACCTAAGATAATGAATGATGCTCTCATTTTGCTTACAAGTTCGTATTTCGCAGTGATTGAAGTGATATTTGAAGCGTCAACAACTACGGATTTTTCCTGCTTGTCATAAACGCATTTTGCGCCTAAATCAGAGAGAACGTTGAGCATTATATCAACATCAGTAAGATGAGGAACATTGTAAATTTTTGTCTGACCTTTAACAAGAATAGTTGCAGCGAGATGCTTAAGAACCGCATTCTTTGCTCCGCCAACAGAAACTTCACCTTTTAGAGTTTCTCCGCCATGTATTTTGAACTTTTCTGCCAAAATTCCTCCAATCTTAATATAATAATACAATTATCAGAGTTTATTGTAAAGAGTGTATTTTTTGTAACAATATTTTAACAAAGTGTTACTAAAATATGTACATGTGGAATATAATA
>CAPQCU010000022.1 GCA_948684385.1 uncultured bacterium | reverse complement strand
TTTTCCATGTAAAACATATCCTTATATCTAATATATTCCACATGTACATAATTTAGTAACACTTTTTTGAAATTTTGTTACAAATCTTTATGTTTTGTTTCTGGTATAATAAGGAAAATACACGACCTAAGAAGGGTATAAAAGGAGAAGTTATGCTAGAAATATTGAAAAAGAGTGCGATGGAACAGTCTCGAGCACTTAAAAATAAAGAAGTTTCTGCGGTTGAGCTTACTAAAGCTTCATTAGAAAGAATTAAATCTATTGATGAAAAGCTTGGAGCTTTCAACTCTTTAACCGAAGAAACAGCACTTGAAACAGCAAAAAAAGTTGATGAAAAAATCGCAGCAGGAGAAGAGTTACCTCTTCTTGCAGGTGTTCCTCTTGCCTTAAAAGATAATATGAACTTAATAGGCTCTAAGACAACTGCATCGAGCAAAATCTTAGAAAACTTTGTATCGCCTTATAACGCAACTGCAACTCAAAAGTTGCTCGACAACTTGATTCCAATTGTCGGTAAAGCTAATTTAGATGAATTTGCAATGGGTTCTTCAAACGAAAACTCTGCTTTCAAAAAAGTTCACAACCCTTGGAATTTAAACAAAGTTCCGGGAGGATCTTCAGGCGGTTCTGCTGCTTCTGTAGCTTCTTGCGAAGCTGCGCTTGCGCTCGGCTCAGACACAGGCGGAAGTATTCGTCTTCCTGCTAGTTTCTGCGGTATTGTCGGTATGAAGCCAACTTACGGTAAAGTTTCAAGATACGGATTAATCGCTTTTGCTTCTTCTCTTGACCAAATCGGGCCTTTTGCCAGAACAGTTGAAGACGCAGCTGCACTTCTTGAAGTTATTTCAGGATACGATAAGCATGACTCAACATCTTTAAAACTTCCTGTTGAAAATTACAGAAACAGCTTAAACAACGACATAAAAGGCATGAAAATCGGGGTTGTTAAAGAGCTTGTTCAGGAAGGACTTGCAGAAGATGTTCAAAAAGCTATTCAAAACGCTATTAACACATACAAATCTCTTGGTGCAGAAATTGTTGAAGTTTCGCTTCCAAACCTCAAGCATTCAATCGGTATTTACTACATTCTTGCAACAGCTGAATGCAGTTCAAACCTTGCACGTTTTGACGGTGTAAAATACGGTCACAGAACAGATGATGCCAAAAACCTGCTTGAAATGTACTGCAAAACCCGTGCAGAAGGTTTCGGACCGGAAGTTAAGCGTCGTATAATGTTAGGAACTTACGCTCTATCTTCAGGTTACTATGATGCTTATTACAAAAAAGCGCTGCAAATGAGAAAAGTTGTTACAGAAGATTTCTTAAGAGTATTCGCTCAAGTTGATGCTCTAATCGCTCCGACTTGTCCAAATACAGCGTTCGATTTAGGTTCAAAAACAGAAGATCCGCTTGCTATGTATTTAACAGACATCGCAACAATCTCTGCAAACTTAGCCGGCATCCCTGCAATTTCAATACCTGCAGGTTTTGATAAAGACGGAATGCCAATCGGTTTACAAATCATGACTCCGCAGCTTACTGAAGCAAAATTGTTCAATCTGTCATACAAATTTGAACAGGCACATGATTATTACAAGCAGCTTGCTAATATTTAAGTATTTACACGAAGGGCGCCGGATTTTCAATCCGGCGCCCTTTTATTATACACAATCAATTACTTTTACCCGCTCTATAACCGCAATAAGCATAAATCGCAGGTAGCAGTCTTTCTATATGCAGCTTACTTGCAAACGGAAATTTTGCAAGAACAAGAACGCCGATTGCGTCATCAATATTTGCAACACAATCTTTTAAAGTCAGTTTTCTATCCGGATGCCGGTCTTTCGGGTCACAAATTAAGTTAGACAAAGCAGCCGCGCCATACATTCCAACCAGCAGACCGCCTGCCATTGACAGAATTTTACCCGGAATATTATTAAAATTCTTACTTGACTCAGAAAGCTTCAGCGCACCTGCAACAACCCACGCAGGAACAGAAGCGTTCATAAACATAAATACACCTTCTTTAAGCTTATTTTTTTGAGCCTGTTCACTTTCATTAATCATACCGGCTGCAACACCTCCAACTATTGAAGCAGCTGAGATAAGCACCATTTCAGGAAGTCCGTACTTAAGTTTGAAAATATTTTTAATCCCTTGTTTTTTAGCCATATAAGCCATCGGATACAAAGTTCCCGCTGCAGAGCCAATAGCAGCTTTTATCTTATCATCAGTGTTAACATCTCTGGTATAAGTTCTATTGCGTCTGCCTAAAAAAGTTTCCGGATATGTATAATTGATTCCGATTGTCATGATTTTATCTTAGCATAAGAAACAGATTAAGATTTGTAAAAAAATGTTTTACATAAAGCAATCCCAATTATTCACCGGTTTTACATCCATAAAAGGAGTTGTTGTATATGGCAATTGATGCAAAAATTACAAACAGGCTTAATAATAACAATGTGCAGGTTGAAATTTCATCAAAAGACAGTCAAAAAAGATTCTTCGCAGTTCCGGAAAACAAAGCAGATTCTTTTATAAAAAATTACACAAAGCTGGATAAGAAACATTCTATCATAGCAAACGGAGCGTTTATGGGCGGAATTTTTGCAGGCATTTTAGCTGCCGGTATAGCTACACGAAAAATAAAAAGCACCGCTATAAGATGGGGATTAAATTTAACAGCCGGCATGATTGGAGCCGGAGCATCAATTTACGGTACAAGCGCATACATGGTTAAAGAGCAGGACAAGCTGTTTAATACTCATCAAGCAAAAGAGCTTAATTACTAACTCCCTGAGCACCTGAAACAATTTCAACAAGTTCCTGAGTAATTGCTGCTTGACGGGCTTTGTTGTAATCAACCGTCAATGTCGTTATCATTTCTTCTGCGTTATTTGAAGCTGCTGACATTGCAGTCATTCTTGAAGCAAGTTCACTGGCATTAGCTTCCAACAGTGCCTGATAAATAGAATTTGTAATATACATCGGTACAAGCTGCTGTAAAACTGCATGAACAGAAGGTTCAAACTCCATAACCGGATCAAGTTCGTGAGTTTCCGCTTTTTCAACAGAAACAGGTAAAACATCCCATGCAACAACACTATAAGACATCATATTGTTGAAATGAGTAGTTATGATATCAATTTCATCGATTTTGCCTGATACAAAATCATCTGCGATGTCTTCAGCAATAATATTTGCACCGGTAGCAGTCGGATCATTCGCAATACCTATATAGCCTTCACGGAGCTCAAATCCTCCGCCAGAATGTTTTAGAGCAGAAACAGCTTTTTGTCCTACAGGATAAATAACAGTTTTAACTCCCGCTTGAGCATTTTCTTTAACGCGTTTTAAAGCAGCTTTCACAATATTTGAATTGTAAGCACCGGCTAAGCCTTTATTAGAAGTTATAACAAGCAGACCTTGAGTTTTGATTTCACGTTTTTTAAGAAGCTCCGGATAATTATCCAGCGCTCTTTGAACTCTAAGTCCGGAAACTGTATATTCTCCGGCTTGAGTAAGCATTTTTCTAAACAAATGTAAAAGCTCGTCTGAGAATGGGCGCGCTGCTTTTACCGTATTTTCTGCTTTTTTAACTTTTGCAGCTGCAACCATTTTCATCGCTTTTGTTATTTTTTTAGTGTTTTGAACACTTGAAATTCTGCTTTTTATATCTTTTAAATTTGGCATTACCTTTTCCTATCTGAGTTTTAAATCAAGACCGCGTTTAATAAGCAATAATGCAAGAAGAACAAGCAATACAGTTTCTAAAAGCGGATTTGGAATAGCAAAGAACATAAATGTTTTTACTACAATATAAATGAACAAGAATAGTCCCAAAAACACAAATAACATTCTATTAAAGAACCACGCTTTTTCAGAATTATCTCTGAAGTAGTTTACAAATTCAACATCAGCAACATGTTTGCAAGCTTTAGAACCTTTGCACACAAATGTATTTTTATATTCTTCAGCACATTCTAAACACAAAGCTTTTCCGCATGATTTACATACTGCAAATGCATCTCTATCGTGGTGGTTATAACATTTCATAATACTCTCCTAATTCTTTCCAAAAACTTCCAATTCTTTTCTTAAAGCTGCCATATCTTCATCAGACAGTTTATCACCGGCATTTAATTTCTTGCTAAGTTCAGGCATATTTGCTTCAAAGTATTCAAACCAGCCTGTTTTATATTCGCCGATTTTTTTATTGTCAACTTCATCCAGATAACCTTCGTTAACCGCAAACAGAATTGAAACCTGCTGCGCAACAGAAAGCGGCTTATATTGAGGCTGTTTAAGAACTTCCATAAGTTTTTGACCTCTAAGAAGCTGTTTCTTTGTTGCAGGGTCCAAATCCGAAGCAAACTGAGCAAATGCTTCCAACTCTCTGAATTGAGCCAAATCCAAACGAAGTTTACCTGCAACCTGTTTAATCGCTTTAGTTTGAGCTGCACCGCCTACACGTGACACAGAAATACCTGCGTTAATAGCCGGCCTTACACCAGAGTTAAACAAAGCTGATTCTAAGAATATCTGACCGTCTGTAATAGAAATTACGTTTGTCGGAATATACGCAGAAACATCGCCTGCCTGAGTTTCAATAATCGGAAGCGCTGTAATACTGCCACCTCCAAGTTCGTCAGAAAGCTTTACAGCTCTTTCCAACAATCTTGAGTGGAGATAGAATACATCACCCGGATAAGCTTCACGTCCCGGTGGTCTCTTAAGAAGAAGTGACATTGCACGATAAGCCTGTGCGTGTTTTGTCAAATCATCATAAACGATTAATACGTGCTTTCCCTGCTCCATAAATTCTTCTGCAATTGCAACCCCTGCAAAAGGTGCAATATATTGAAGCGGAGCCGGCTCATTCGCTGTAGCTGAAACAATGATTGAATAATCCATCGCTCCGTGTTTTTCAAGAGTTTTTGCTAACTGCGCTACGGTTGAAGCTTTTTGACCAACAGCAACATAAATACAAATTACATCGCCGCCTTTCTGGTTCAAAATTGTATCAATCGCAATAGCTGTCTTACCGGTCTGTCTGTCACCAATAATTAATTCCCTCTGACCTCTTCCTATTGGAGTCAAAGCATCAATCGCAGTCAAACCTGTTTGAAGCGGCTGGTGTACAGATTTTCTTGCAACAATACCCGGAGCAACTCTTTCAATCGGTCTTGTTTTATCTGTTACGATTTCACCCTTTCCATCAATAGGTCTGCCGGTTGGGTTCACGATTCTGCCGATTAAAGCATCGCCTACAGGTACAGAAGCAATTCTACCTGTTGTTTTAACTGTCATTCCTTCTTTAATATGAGTATACTCACCAAGAATAACAACACCAACATTATCTTCTTCAAGGTTCAAAGTGATACCTAAAGTACCTTTTCCGTCTTCAAATTCTACAAGCTCGTTTGACATTACATTGCGGAGCCCGTAAATTCTCGCAATACCGTCTCCGACTTCCAGAACACTTCCTACGTTAGAAACTTCAGCTTTTGCTTCATAGTTTCTTATGTTCTCTTTTAATATTGAGCTTATTTCATCAGGATTTATTACTGCCATTTTCCGCCCTTTCATTGTTTGTTCAAAATTTCTAAACGGTGTTTAATACTGTTATCAACTATTGTTTCGTTTATATTAAATACCAATCCGCCTATGATACTTGAATCAACGTACCATTCAGGCAATACATCTTTTTTAAGTTTTTCAGCAACTCTATTGCGGATTTCGTTTTTCTTATCATCCGTAAGTTCTATTGCTGATGTTATACCGACTCTTACAATATTTTTAAGTTCTTCAAGTTCTTTTCTAAACTCTTCTGCAATTGCCGGTAAAAGTGCCAGTCTGCTTTTCGCATTCAAAGTTTTTAAGAACTGATAAACAATCGGCATCAAATTTGTTTCAAAAAGTTTTGAAAGTACAGCTTGCTTCTCTTCTACAGAAATTGAAGGATTATTCAAAACTTCATAAAGTTCTCTTGAGTTTTCAATATTTTCATTAACTTCTCTTAAATCATCAAGAATATCTTCTTTAGAAATTCCGTCGTTTTCCAGAGCCAACTCCATCAAAGCTTTAGCCCATCTTTTTGCTGCGAGTTCATTACCTTTAATACTTACACTCATTACAAAACCACCCCGTCTAAAGCATCAATGCTTTCATCAATTAACCTGTTATGTAAATCAGAATTTCTTCCAAGTTCACTCAAAATATGGTCTTTAGCAACTTCAACAGAAGCTTTCATTGCGCGTTTCAAAATATCGTTTTTTAAATGTCCCGCTCTTGCTTCTGCTGATTTTACAGAATTATCTTTTACACTAAGAGCCAAACTTCTTGCATCTTCAAGAATTTTATCTCCGACAAGGCGCGCATTATTTTCTGATTTTTTGATAATAGCTTCAATTTCTTCTTCCAAATTTTCAACAGACTTTTCAACTTCTTTCAGCAAAGACTCAGAATCAGATTTTGCTGTTTTTGAGTTTTCAATATTTTGAGCAATTCCGTTCTTTGCGCTTTCTAACTTTCCTGAAACATCAATTTTCTTTACAAGAAAAATGATAATTGAAAGAAAAATCAAAAAGTTAAAAAGATTTGTTCTGCCTATATAATTTAGAATTTCACCAAAGTTTTCCATCTGCGCCCCTAATTGTAAAGAATTCTGTTTACAGCTTCGTCATCAAAGCCTTCAACTTCGCTTCTATAACCAAGAATTTTTTCAGAAATATCATTTGCAAGTTCGTTCATTCTGCCTTTCAAAGCATTTTTAGCCTCATTAGATAGATTTTTTAAATTATCATACTCTCTTGAGAGTTCTTCTCCGGCTTCAATTCGGGCAGAATTCACAATATCGTCTTTTTGGGTTTTAAATCCGTCAACAGCTTTAGAGTAAAGGTTTTTAGCTTCACTTCCTGCAGCTTTAATTTTTTCGTCTTTTTGAGTTGAAATTTCGTCTGCTTTTTTGCGATTTTCATCCGCAGAGCGCAAATTATCATCAACAAAGCTTTGTCTTTGAGCAACGATTTTGTTAATCGGCTCATACAAAATCTTGTTCATCAAAAAGACAAACACAAGAAAAGATATTATCGTTACCAGAAATGTTCCATTAAATTCCATTTTTTCACCTGTAATCCGACTTCAAGGTTGACCTGTAAAATAACTTTAAGCTCGTAGCTCCAATAAAAGCTAATTACATTTACCCAGTTTTTTTACATTAAGCCTGTAGTCCTGAATCCAACCCGATACATTTACCCCTAGCCCATCATTCCTGAAAGTTTCATAGCAATAACTAATGCGTAAATCGCACAAGCTTCTGCAAGAGCTGCACCAACAAGGAAGAAACCTACTGCTTTACCAGCGATTTCCGGCTGTCTTGAGATTGCATCCATCAAACCTTTTGTTGCGAAACCAATACCAAGTCCGGCACCAATTGCACCAAAACCCATTGCAATACCTGCACCTAATTGTGCCATTTCTGAAATTGTTTTTACTTCTTCCATTTTTCTCTCCTTTATTTAATCATCAATGTTCGTCATTTACAGCCGTTGCTATATACACCGTAGTGAGCATTGTAAACACTAACGCCTGTACACAGGCAACCAATATTTCAAAAAACATAATCGGCAGAGGAAGCCCCCAGGCACAAAGCCCTAAAAGAGCTGTGATAAGGATTTCTCCTGCAAGAATGTTACCAAAAAGTCGTAATGCCAGTGTTAAAGGTCTGGTAAATAGCTCCAAAATCTCAACCAGCATTGAAATAATTCCCACAAAAGAAATTTCATGCAGTAAGAACTTGTGTTTCTTCTTCATCAAACCGGCTGCAACATAGTACACAAGTACAATTACAGCAAGCCCTGCGGTTAAATTTATATCATTTGTAGGTGAAGCAATTTCACCATGTTTAAGTTCAATCATCTTTAAAGGCAGCTGCCCCATAAGGTTTGCAGTCACGATAAACAAAAACAGAGACGCAATCAGAGGAAAATGTTTTTGCCCGTCTTTATGAATCATGCCATCTACAAGATTACTGAAATAGCCGAGAATACTTTCAAATACATATTGAAGCTTTGTAGGAAAAATCGTCAGCTTTCTGGTTGCAATAAAAGATACAACAAGCAAAAAAGCCATTGCTGCCCACATTGCAATAAGCGTATCCATATTAAATGCCATATTATGACCGGCAATTACCTTCTCAACAATCCAATGTCCTTCGCTCACCGAATAACCTCTCTTCTATTTTCTAATACTAACATAAACAAGAAGCTTATGCAACGAAGTTTTAAAAATCAATCCAATACCCCTTTAGCCCTTTAGTCCAGTCTTATTTCTGCGCTTTCTGTATCAGAAACGACATTCTCTGTTTCGTAATATTCCTGCGTAAGCTGTGTGTCAGCAACATTTACCTTAACAAGCTTTTTTAATACTTCAATATAATCAAGGCATTTTTTACCTTTAACCCCGATTGTTTCCATCTGAATTTCACCGCTTGGTGAAATGGTTATCTTCATTTTCTTTGACATTTTTTACTCCAGATTAATAGTTAATACAATTGTGTTATCATCGCAAACTTCTTCGCTTTCTATTTCCATATTATGTTTTTCTATGTTTTCGATAATATCGTTATAAGCCGCTTCCTGAACATTTATCGCATATTCACTGTTTAAGTTTTCCATTTCATTATCTACATCAGCGTTTTCGCGGTACTTAATCAGCACGTTGTAAGGCTGCCCTTCTTCTGAGCGTACAAAGTTTAAAATAAAATTACCGCTTTTGCCGCTGATTTTTCCGTACAAATCCTCGTGAATATCAGCAACTCCGTGTTCTTCAAGAGTTTTAAACAAAAGCTCTTTATCTACAAACGGGGTTTCAAAACTTTTTTCCAAAAACTGTTTTGCTAAACTATCACAAACCTCACCTTTATTGGTCTCAAGAGCTTTCATCAAAGCTTTCCCGCCATCATCAAAAACGCCTCCTGCAGCAGCAGCTATTGCCGCTTGTGAAGCAATTCCGCCTACAATCCACGCTATCGCCCATGGAATCGCTACTACCGAACATGACATAATTTATTTCTCCTATAATTGTACTTGTAGTTTTGCTTTGAGGTTGACCGGTTGTTTTACGTTCTATTTGTAGCTTCAAATCCAGCCCAATGCATTTACCCCTAGAAGTCTAGTGTTCTACCGCCTCTGCTTGCAGAAACATTTTCGTTATTATCTTCTTTGCTGTAATCTTTCATGTTTGAAGTTTTTGTTGCAGAAACCGCTCTTACATTTGCCCATGCTCTCAGAGCCAAAATCTGTTCTCTTTGAGTCATTGAAAGCGGAACGGTTGTTGAAATATTCTTTTCTAAATCCTCAAACTTCAAAGGTCTGTTTTCAAAGAACGCGTCGCAAAGCGCAGACACAACCACCTGCTCAATTTCAGAACCGATAAACCCTTCAGTCATTTTTGCAAGCTGGTCGCAAAGGTCTTTGATTCCAGAAACTTCACTTGCAATTTCTTTGTCTTTTAGTCTCTTTGCAAGGTGAAGCTTAAATATTTCTTTACGCTCTGCAAGAGTCGGCAAGTCTACAAAGAAAATTTCATCAAAACGCCCTTTTCTTAATAGTTCCGGCGGAAGGTTGCTGATATTGTTAGCAGTCGCAATTACAAACACAGGCGATTCTTTTTCCTGCATCCATGTTAAAAACTGACCGAAAATTCTTGAAGAAACTCCGCTGTCACCGTTTGAACCCAATCCGCTCAAACCTTTCTCAATTTCATCAATCCAGAGGATCGAAGGCGCAACAGCTTCAGCAGTTGCAAGCGCTCTGCGCATATTTTCTTCGGAACTTCCGACAAGTCCTGAAAAAACTTTACCGAAATCAAGCCTTAAGAGCGGAAGCTGCCAGATTGTGCTCATTGCTTTTGCTGTCAAGCTCTTTCCGCAGCCCGGAACACCGGTTACAAGTACACCTTTCGGAGCCGGAATGCAATATCTTTTAGCCTGCTCTGACCAGGAGTTATTTCGTTTTAGAAGCCAGTTTTTTAAATTATCCAGTCCGCCTATGTCTTTGATTGAGTACTCAGATTTAATAAACTCAAGTATTCCGGTCTTTTTAATAACCTGTGATTTTTCTTCCAGTATGATTTGTAAATCTTTGATATCAATTTTACCGTCATTAACCATCGCAAGAGCAAAAGCGCTTTCCGCTTCCTGCAAAGTCAATCCCAACGCAGCTTTGCAAAGCTTATCTCTGTCTTCATCAGTAACATCAACTTCTACACTGTTATTTTGTTTCAGCATGCTGTTAAATTTAGTTTTAACTTCTGCAAGTGTTGGAAGCGGGAAATCAAATATTGTAATTTCTTTTTGCAAAGACTCCGGAATTAAAAGAGTCGGTGCAATAAAGAAAACTGTCTTTCTAACAGAGCCAAGTTTTAAATCCGGAATAATATCTCTGATTTTTCTAACAACATTGTAATCAATATTTCTGCCTTTTATCCCGAAATTTACGTTAAAATCGTAAAGAATAAAAACAGCATCATTATCATATTTTCTGATAAACTCAAGAAGCTTGCACGGGCTTGTTGTATCAGAAATCGTTTTTTTCTGGGTATCGCTATAAAGCCCTGCTGTTTCAGTCCACGTAAAAACTTCTCTTGGAAACTTAACCTGTTTTTCATCTGTTGCAATGGATTTAATGTATTTTGTAACCCTGTCCTCTTCAAAAGTCGGGATATAAATCATAGGAAATCTTGCCCTGATTAGATTTGACAACTTGTATGCGCACATAAAAAACCTCTCTTACTTTTTTTAAAATATACCATTATTTTAAGGGCATTAAATCAATCTTTTGCTGTATCTCCTCAAAATTCCCCATTCCGTTCATAAATACAACACCGTTTTTTGAGATATTAACTTCAACTTTGTTTTTGTATTTTGTAAAAATACTTTCATCATAGCGGTTTGTTAAAAAATGATATCTCTGGTTAGACGAGCCGCACCACGGGCGGGAATAGTCAACTTTTTCTTCAATAAATTCGCCGTCAATAAGCAGGTCGATATTATCTAAGAATTTTTGATTTACAGGATTTTCTCTAAGTTCTTCAATCAGTCCGCCGGTAAAACAAAGAACGCTAAGCCCTTGTTTTTGAACAGCTTCTGCAATTTCTCCCAGAGCTTCGGCTTGTTCAAAAGGTTCGCCACCTAAGAAAGTCACGCCTTCGATATTTTGTTGAGCCAAAATATCAGAGATAATTTTTTCTGTCTCAAAAAGTTCACCCCCGCTATGAGACCATGTATGCGGAGCCTGACACCCTTTGCAATGTCTTGAACACCCTTGAGTCCAGATGCAATAGCGCGTTCCGGGTCCTTCAACTTTTGTATGTTTTAATATTTTAAAAACTCTAAGTTTCATATTTACGACCTTTTATTTTTGTTTGGATTGTTATCAAAAATGTTGCAATAACTCTTCCAGTAAATTCCTCTCTTCTCATAAATACACATTATAAACAATTTCAAGCTACAAATCAATTAATTACATAATATTCAACTTTTTTTCTTATTGAAGTTTGAAATAAATGTTTGTGAAATCTTTCGCTTTTCTGAAAGTTTTAGATAAATTGCAGCAACAGGTAAAATAACTGCAAAAAACACAAGCATTCTGCGTGGTTGCCACACAATAACATAAGGCAAAACTAAAGCGCAATATAATATCATTATAGGGTAATACATTCGTAATATTTTATTTAAAACACTATCTTTTGTATTTTGTTCTAAAGAAGGGTTCTTTCTATCAAGCTTCTTATTTATATAATAAGACAACATAAACAGAACCAACATAACTAAAAATAAAATCGGCTGGAACAAACACAAAATTAAATAACCTGCAACAAATGGTAATAGAAGTATTGAAAGAACAATGACAAGTATAAGCTTTATTTTTGTGTTACTCATACCTTAAAGGTATCATATTGAGCGCTACAAATCAATATTACGCTCATTGGAGCGGTCGGGGCGTTTAGGATTGACATCCTTTTTGTCAGGCTTTTGAGGAACATTAGTTGTTTTTTGTGGTGGACTCTCAAGTTTCTTCATAAAAGCAGACATAAGAGCATCATCTCTTTGCTTTTTTTTAGTTTCTTCTTTATCATAAGTCATAAATAGTGTTACTACCATAAGCAATGCAATAATACCAACAATTCCGGCAGTTAACATATCATTATGGAGAATTGAATACTGCAGAGAGACTAGAAACAGCACAAAAATTACTAACATTATACCAATCATAAGTCAATGTTCCTCTCATCAAATCTGTCAATCCTTTTAACTCCTTTCATCTCGTTCACGATAATCTTATCCTGCAAGTTTTCACGAATGTTCATTTTAAGTTTCAAAAACGCAAAAAACTCGCCAATACTCTTAAATCCGCCAATTTCTTCTCGCCTCTTAACAGCCTTCTTCGCCATAATTACGCTAACTCCAGGCAAATTTGTAAGCTCGTCTTCCGTACAGTTATTTACATCAACTTTTTGTATTTCTTGTTTTTCTTCAAGCTTTACAACTTCTTTTTCTTTAACATTTTCTTCTGCTATTACCAGTCTGTATATTCTGCACGCTTCTTTCAGCCCGTCATAAGTTGTATTATAAGTAAATGTCATACATATCATATCCCAAATATCCTGCATACTATGAACACTCGAATACATAGCTGTAAACTTGCGTGAAATAGAACCGTCTACCGCATATTCATACCCTCTAATTACAGTACCTCCTTTTTCCAGACACAAGTAGCAGCGTTGGTTGGACAATTTCAAATTATCCCAGATATCCTTATAAGGTGCGAGAAAAGGATGCGCGGTCGTAAGTGCCTCTATACGCTTTTCTGTCCGACGATTATTAACTATATTCTTATCAGTTCCGACTCTAAACAAAGAATATCCCAGAGCACAAACTACTGTAATAATTATAGTTGGAAGCGGAAATACCGAGAAGCAATATATTAAAAGAATTACCGTAACTACAATTAAGCGTTCTCTATCCATTCAAACCGCCTTAGCAAATAGTATAGACTTTCCTGTAATACAAAGCCACACCTGCAAGAGTCAGTATAATATCCGGCATGAACGCTGCAAGTACAGGAGGAAGTGAGCCGGCTTCGCCGAAAGATATAGAAAGCGCTCTTATCAGGTAGTAAGCAAAAATAATCAAAATACTGAACAGAAATCCTCTGTTATACCTGACCCTCGGCGGAGTAATCGCAAGCGGAACCCCGATAAGCACAAGAACAATCGTGGTCAAAGGCAAAGCAATTTTATCAAATAAGCTTATCTTCAAAACATGTTTATCCGGAATATCTGATTTAGCAAGAACACCGCACAGTTGAATAAAATTATGCTGATTTGCAAGGTTTTTATCAAGCTCTTTAGTCAAGTCCATACCAAACTTTACATTAGTAGATTCAAACAAAGTCGTATCAAGCGTTTTACCGCTATCCGTTACAGTGTAAATTGCACCCTTTTCAAAAATCCACCCGCCAGGAGTAGTTGCCCCTTCTCTAGCCTGAACAATTTGAATAGTGCCTTCTTTTGCCGCGTCAAGCACAGTTATATTGTGCAGTTCGCCATCCGTGCAGTCTCCGACATAGAACAAGCGTTTAAGTAATCCGTTTTCTTTTGTTTCTTTAAACGTAAAATTCTGCTTGCCTTCAGGAACGTTCTTCTGGCTAAACGCTACACCTGCAAGCTTTGTAGAAAGTCTTGTTGAAAACGGAACGACTGTTTCATTGATTACAAAGCTTATGCAAGCCATAACAATTGCAAAGATAAAAATAGGTTTTGCAATACGGTTCAAACCAATACCGCAAGCACGCATTACTGTTATTTCAGAGCTTAAGCTTAAGCCGTTCAAAGTCATTACGGTTGCAAGCAAAACTCCCATCGGAATAGTCATTACAAAAACTTCCGGAAGGTGAAGAATAATCATTAAGATTGCGTATTTAAACGGAATTCCATACATTGAAATTTGTTTAATAAGAGTAATAAACGTATCTGACGCAAAAATAATTGACGTAAATACCAGAACACCCATAATAAACATTTCAATAACCTGTTTTAAGATATACTTATCCAGCCGTTTTAAATGTTTTAATTGATATATCAAAGTTTTAATTAAATTTTTCATAAGCTCTTAAGTATTATACTCTAAACGGGCAAAAAATTCTAATTATTTTTTACTTCCAGATATCTTACAAAATAAGACGCAAAAACAGGAAGAATACTTAACACAATCAAAACATGCATAATACCGAATTTCTCTGCAACAGCGCCCAGCATAGACATACAGAGTGCGACAACTCCCCAGCAGAAGCCGTTAATAAACCCTGCAACAATACTCTTATACTCAGGCAAAGTTCGCTGCGCCCACACCATAGTAACCGGCTGGGCAAGCATTGTCGTAAAACCGATTATGAAAAATACCGCAAGAGACAGCGCAGGATATGATTTATAAATCAGACCGAACAAAATCATCATCGGGAAAGTTGCCCACATAGAGAAATAAACCACTGCTTTTGAGCCGTATCTTCTCTCTGCTTTAGGACTTAAAAACGAGCCGATTGCACCGGCAAATACGAAAAGGAATAGTGCAAAGCCGATATAAAGAGGTGAATAGTCCATAGATTTCCACAAGAAAGGAAGCAAAATACAAGAGCTGTTTGTAATCAGTGATTTCATCATAGAAATCAACATAAGATAATTCATTTGTCTGTTTGACAATATTTCTTTAAACGAACGAACAAAATCTTTATGTTCAGGTTTTGGCTGTGTTGTTGAAAGTTTCGGAACACAAACAAACATTAACCCTGCAAGAACAAGTCCAAATAATGAAGTATAAGAAATTAAATCGAGTCCGTGCATCTGGGTAATCAAAGCCGCAAGCAGAGGCCCGAATGCAAATCCCAGAGAGCCCATACTTATAAAAATTCCCATATTAGAAGAGCAATTCTCTTTAGAAAAATAGTTTACAAACCCGAGTGATTGCGGATGAAAAAAGCTTCCTCCAAGGCTTCCAAGTATCATACATACAAGAAGAAGCGGAACATTCGGTGCTAAAGGTGCAAGCGGGATAAAAAGAGAGATTAAAATCAATCCCCAGAAAATAAAAAACCTCTTAAGCATATTATCCGCAAAGAAACCGAAAATCGGCTGTAGCATAGAAGAGCAAATGTGCGAAATACTTATTATCACAGTCGCAACTGCCATAGAGAACCCGAGTTTTGAAGCAATGAAAGGCATAATAGGGTTAAGAAAGCCGCTGTACACATCTGCAAACAGGTGCGCAAGGCATAGCCAGATTATAGCTTTTTTTGTTGTTTGTATCCCCTTATCCATAATTAAACATTTTAGCTTAAAAAATAAAAAGCTGCCAGTACCTGAATAATTGATTAATGAAGCACAAAGTGCTATAATAAGTGCATGAGTTCGGAAGCTGAAGATATAAGTTTAAAAATGGTAGGGCTGGAACTCATGTTCCTTACCCCTGAAAAATACAGCCACAAAGACGGAATAACCGCTGTTGAGCTGGCAAAGCTTGTCGGCATTCCGCTTGAAATCGTTAAAAAAAAGCTGCAAATTTTAAAAGATAAAAATATCGTACGTGTAAAAGGAATTAATCCTAAGTACTGGCTTTTTGACGAGTACAACTTCCAACGTCTTGATGATGACGACGAAATTTTTCACCTCTTATGCAATTTTGAAGATGTGGATTTTGATAAATATTTTACTTATTAGCGTTGGATTTCACCCAACCTACTTTCTTGTAGTCCCAAAACCAGCCCGTTCATTTACCCCATTCGCAGCCGCAATAATTCTGGCGATAAATTCCAAGCTCTTTAGAGAGTTTATTCGTCCTTAAAAAACCGTCTTTTTTCTTGAAATCAATAGCAATATACTCCAAATCACCTGCAACACTTTTTGCAATTTCGGTAATTCGCTGAAAGTTTTTGTGCGGACTAATCACAAGAGAAGTCGTAAAACAACTTATACCAAGCTCACGCGCTTTGTCTGCAGTCCGGCGTAATCGAAGTTCAATACATTTATCACATCTTTGACCTCGTTCCGGTTCGTTTTCCATCCCCTTCGAAACAGCAAGAAAATCTTCATGCCGGTAATCTTCAACAATCAAATCAACCCAGTGATACATGCAAACAATCTTTTGAGCCTTAAGTCTACGCTCAAACTCTTCTTCCGTATCAAGATTAGGGTTACAAAAATAAACAACAGGGTCATATCCCATTTCCTTTAATAAAGAAATGGGATATCCCGAACAGATGCCGCAGCAGGCATGCAATAATATTTTTTTTAAATTATTTTTTTGCTCCATGCTCAACTAACATTTCCTTAAGCGTATAATACGGCTTAACTCCGACAACTTTATCACCGTTTATAAACATTGTAGGTGTCGCATCCAAATCCAGCTCCTGAGTTTTCTTAAGCTCACGTGAAATTTCATCAGCTGTTGCTTGAGAGTTAAAATCTTCAACAAACTTATCTTTATCAAAGCCAAGCTCATCAGCAAGCTTAAGCATGTCGTCCATATTTTTGGGCTGTTTTTCGTAAAGAAGTGAACTCATTTCCCAGTAATTGTTTTGCGCACGGGCTGCAATAGCACCTTTAGACATAAAGCATGCACCCGGATGCATATTAACATTAATATAAGGATTGCACTGTTTATCAAACGGGAAGTTGTGGTGAACAACTTTTACGTTTGAAAACTCTTTAACTGCCTGATGAAGCATTATATTGTGAATATAGCATAGAGGACAAACGTAGTCAGAATAAAGTTCAATAACTACATCACCATTTTCCGCGCCAAGAGTATTACCCTTAACTCTGTATGGATTATAAGTCATGTTACGATACTTCATAATAGATTTTGATTTCTTAATATGAGGCACAAAATTATAAGTCATACCGCTATAGCATAAAAATGAAGCAGCAAGAATTATAAGAACAACTAATGTCTTAGGATATTTTTTTGCTCCGTCAATAAAATCAAAATAAGTATCTTTAAACGAGCTAAAGAAGTTTTGCAGCCTTCCAGAAGATGCAATAATTGCAATCAAGAGGTCAATAAAATAAGTAACCAGACAAAGAATGCAGAGTTTATGTATTTTAAAGACACTTGTATAAGCAAGGTTCATTGAACATGCAAACGCAATAGTTCCAAGAACAGTTATGTAAGACATAGGATTTTTGAAAACTTCCAAAAACTTTAAAAATCTAAGCTGTTTAAGTTTATCAACAAATGTAAGGAAAAGCACTGTCAAGTAAAAGAATATTCCCCAGTAAGCAAGAGGAATTCCCCAGAATTGGGAAACGGTTGTTCTTGCTGCACCATCACAGTCTACAAAATCATTTATCGAACAAAAACTTGAAAGCGCGTACTGCTGGTAATTTGCTACATAATAAATCATTGCAAGCTTTATTGACAGCCCCAGCCCCGCAAGTGCAAGAATTTGAATTGTTAGTTTTCTTTTATCAATATTCATACAATTATGCTCCCGTCTAGTCTACTCTACTAATTCTAATATACCACAATCTTTTTTCAATAATAAAAATGCCTAACACTACTACTCTTTTACGGTTAGTCCAAAATGTCAATATAAAGTACGTATGAAATAATTGTTAACATTTCGTTACAAAATCATACATTCTAATGATTTTATTTAAAAAGCATACTGCTAATATATATCTATACTCCTTAAAAAACGACGATACACATATCCCTAATCAACAGCTATGCACGATAAAAAGTTCATAGCTTTTTTTTGTGCTACGGGGGTAAATGCATGGGGGGGCATTGTGACTACCAGTTTAACGTCTTACCGGTTGGGGTAAATGAGTAGACACACTGCCAAGTTGGTATTAGTGACTACAAGCTTAATATATATTTACCCTCCTCCCCCATATGTTAAACCTGTAGCCTTAAATCCAACTAAATATATATTTACCCCCCTTTTGTAAAAAAATTGTAACAATTTGTATATACAAGTCAATTTTTAAGCTTCAGTTGTTTTATACTTGCAGGAAGAAGTGTTATGAATATACAGCCGATAAATAATAGTATTTCAATGCAAGGAAAACCGAATAATAGCTTTTGGAATTCCGTAAAAAGAAGGGTCAGCCAGAAAGCGATTGACGCTATACCTCAACATACTGTTAAAGAATCAGCTAAAAAAATAGAAGCATGGGAGCAAATAGACGGATTTATGTCACGCCCTGCTGAAAACAGAGGAATAATGGGAGTCACTGCACTTCTTACCCAGCCAGCAATCGATTACCATAACCATAAAGTCGATAAAGAAACCAGACGTGTCTCCAGAAACAGAACAATAGCAAAAATTCTTGCCGGTACAGGTGTCGGAATGTTTGTTGTCAGAGGACCTATTTATAAAGCTATTTTAGCAATGACAAATATGAATGGTAACTCAAAACTTAGCAAAGCACTTCTTCCTAAAAAATTTTTAAACGAAATTGCACAAAACCCTAAGTTCTTAAAGAACTATAGAAGCGCGCTTGCGATGTCTATTGCTCTTGGAGCAATGTGCTTTACAAACTTTGCTTTTGATGCTCCGCTTACTGCGTTTCTTACAAATTATCTGAACGAAAAAACGGAGGTCAAAGATGAGTAACAATGTCCTCCAAAAAAGCCTTGAATGGGTTTATCAGAATTTCAAAAAAAATACTGCTACAATGCTCGTAATGACAGGTACAATCGGCTGGGGATTATCATCTCTTGCTCAGGTTGGCGCAGTTTTATTTAACCCTAAAATACCTAAAGAACAAAAAAGCTTTCTTGTACCGCAAGAAATTTCTGATGCAATTGTAAATATCAGTGCATTTTTCCTTATCACCCAGTTAACAAAAAAACTTGTCTCAAAAATGGCTTCAACAGGTAAAATAGCGCCTCAAAAAGTCAGAGATTTCCTTAACAAAAATAAAGACTTATACGGAGACAAAGTCGGTAAGCTTTCTCTGGATTTAGATGAAGTCTTAAAAAATGAACCTAAATTTCCTAAAGAATCCTATTATGCTTATAAAAACTATGCAACAACAATGGCAACAGTTGGAGCAAGTATTTTCTCTTCAAACATTGTAACTCCTGTTATCCGTAATTCAATGGCTTCAAACATGCAGAAAAAATATCTTGATAACCGCCCTCAACCATCAGGCAGCATGAAAATATAGTTTACGCTATAATAAGGAAAAAGGGAGATGTGTTATGGATTTTGAATACGGAATTATTGGCGGGGGTCCTGCCGGTTATACTGCAGCTATGAACCTTGCTAAACAAGGACATTCAGTAGTTTTATTTGAAAAAAATAAACTTGGTGGAACTTGTATGAATAACGGATGCATCCCGACAAAATCACTTATTCATGCTTCTGAAATGTACTCTGCATTGAAAAAGCATGGAGTAACTTTAGATTTTTCAGAAATAATTGCTAAAAAAGAGCAAACTGTAGAAAAAATCAGAAAATCTCTTGAGCTTGCCGTTAAAAATTCCGGCGTAAAAACGATTTACGCGGAAGCTTACATAAAAGATAAAAACACAATCTTAGCCGAAAACGAAGAATACAAAGCAAGAAAAATATTTGCTGCAACAGGTTCAAAACCCAGAGAGCTAAAAGGGCTTGAGTTTGACGGGAATTTTATTTTAAGCTCTGATGACGTATTAAACCTTCAGGAGCTTCCGAAATCAGTTTTAATCGTTGGCTCCGGTGCAATCGGAATAGAATGGGCAAGAATTTTCTCAAATTTCGGAGTAGAAGTTACTATTACGGAAATGGCTGAACACCTTATCCCGATTGCTGATATTGAAGTATCTAAAAGAATTGAACGAATATTCAAGCAAAAAGAAATAAAATATTACCTCAAAGACAGCATTGCAAAGATTGAAAATAAAATTGTAACACTAAATAGCGGAGTAGAGATTTCTCCTGATTTTATCTTAGTTGCAGCCGGCAGAGTTCCTGTTAAGCCGGAATGTGAAGATGTATGCGTTCTGGGAGATTCCTGCGGAGAAATCCAGCTCGCTCATTACGCAATTCATCAGGCGAATGAAAAGACTTTAAACATTCCTTTCAATAAAGCTTTGACACCTTCTGTAATCTATGGCGAGCCTGAAATTGCCTGGGTCGGGCTTAGAGAGCAGGATATGGATGAAACCTGCCAGAAAAAAATGCTTCCAATCACAGCACTTGGAAAGTCATGGTGCGACGAAGCTACAGACGGATTTATTAAGCTTATTATAAAAGATGACTTAATCTACGGTGCGCATATTGTATCAAAAGAAGCTTCGTCTTTAATCCACATACTTCTCCTTGCAATCCAGAAAAAGATAAAAGCAGAAGAGTTAAAAGAGATTTGTTTTGCCCATCCGACTTATGCGGAAGGGATATTTGAAGTGTTAAAGTAAGAAGGTCCAGGGTTATCACCCACCCTTCCCCTCCCTCACAAGGGAGGGGACGTTACGTTTGTAGTCCCAAAACCAACCCAATACATTTACCCCCGTTGCACAAAAAAAAACCTTTCTAAAGAAGAAAGGTTTGGAATCTTGTTTAATAATTCCTCATGTGTAGAAGGTTAGTGTGTAGGTTGTATGAAAGGTTTGTGTTTGTGTTTATTTAATGCTTACATATATATAAAGTATTTACGCAATCAAGAATTGCGCAACACTCTTTATATTGTTACAAAACTTTACACATCGACGAATTACAAAAATAGAAGAACTTTACTTCCGAATAAAATCAATCCAACAAGAACACTTATTATAGTCGCAAACATTACAGCGCCTGCTGAAATGTCTTTTGCCATTCCGACCATTCTTGAATACCGGTTATGATAGATTGAGTCAAGAGTAAACTCAATAGCTGTATTTAGCATTTCTGCTACAATTACAAGCCCGATTACAAAAAGAAGTATGCAAAACTCTAACGCAGAAAATTTCAGTAAAAGAGCCAAAAAAACCACAAGGACTGCTATTGCAGTGTGTATTCTTAAATTCACTTCGCTTTTTAAAACAAGCCTGAACCCTTTTCTAGCATTTTTAAAAGTGTTATTAAACCCCTGTGATTTAAATTTTGTCATACCCGATACTCTCCAAAGCTTTTCTTTGCTCCCCTATAACAAAATTGTATTCCTCTTCACTCTGATGGTCAAATCCAAGAAGATGCATTAAACCATGGCTTATTAAAAAGCAGAGCTCCTGTTCTTTGTTTTTAGAAAAACTTATATCCCTGTTTACCCCTTCAATTACTTTATCCAAAGCAATTACGATTTCGCCGAGATTAATATCACCATCAAATATAAAACTGTTTTCATCATCCGCAAAAATAGCAAACGTAATTATATCTGCAGGATAATCTTTTTCTCTGTAATCTCTGTTGAGTTCATGAGTTTTTTCGGAGTCGCAAAACACAATATCAAGTGTAATTGAGTCATATTCGCGTTCTAAAAGACAAGACTTTTCTTCAAGATTTTTGATATAAAACTCCAGCATACTGCGGGTTTTATCAATTACATCTTTTTCATCAAGCTTCCAGCCTTCAAAAATATTTTCTGTAAAAATATTAATTGTTGTCATTCTTTTTGTTTTCAAGCTCCTTAACCTTAGACTCTAAATCTGCATCAAGGCTTGGTTTTAAGATTTCATGATTTAATACATTGTTCTTATCAAGCTCCTGCACTAAATCATTATGGTATTTAATACGTTTGTGATGCATACCGCGAAGCATTCTGGAGAAAGTTTCCGCAATTGTTTTCAAATCCTTCAATGTGAGAGGTGCGTCCGACAGCTGACCGTCGTTTAAGCGTTCTTTTACAATCTTATTAATGATTGCATCAATCTCTTCGTTAGAAGGGTTTTTAGCTGCTCTTACAGCAGATTCAATTGCGTCAGCCAGCATAAGAATAGCAGTTTCCTTCATATTCGGCTTCGGCCCGGGATATCTGAACTGTTCTTCGTTAACATTCTCTGCACCTTCTTCTTTCAAAGCTTCGTTATAAAAATAACTTACAAGGCTTGTACCGTGGTGCTGAAGAATAAAGTTCTGAATAACTTGCGGAAGATGAGCGTCTTTTGCAAGCTCAATACCATCTTTCGGGTGCGCTGTAATAAGCATTTTACTAAACCTTGGAGTGCAGGCTTTATGCGGGTTTTCAATTCCATAGAAAGACTGGTTTTCAACAAAGAACATCGGTCTTAAAAGTTTGCCGATATCGTGATACATCGCTCCGACTCTTGCAAGAACAGGGTTTGCTCCGATAGCTTCCGCTGCGTTTTCGCAGAGATGTGAAACTGTTAAGCTATGATTAAATGTTCCGGGAGCTTCTTGCATAAGCTTTTTCAAAAGCTCCTGATTATGGTCAGCAAGCTCGGCGAGACCGTAAGGAGTCATTACTCTGAAAATATTTTCAATAATCGGCAAAAGCCCTAAAAGCAGTACGCCGCTTATTACAAAACAATTTATTATCAAGCATCCCAAATCTTTCAAGATTAAGAGATTATCAATTTCCATCATGAATTTTTCAAGGAAGTAAATACCTGAAGTTACAAGCACACCGGCAAGAGTTATCTTTAAACTTACAGCCAGCAAATCAGAACGTTTTGAGAATTTTAGTTTTGAAACAGTAGTCATTACAACTGTATTTAAGAGCATAAACGAAACTACAACTTCAAGGTTCCAGTGCATTCCAATTGCAATAAGTGCAAGAACAATAGTTGAAGCAAAAAAAGCATTTCTCGGAGTTGTAAATATTGAAACAAGAATTGTATACGCAGGAATAGGAATTATATAAGGCGAGAAGCCCGTTGGAAGGAGTGCAGCGGTAAACGCCAGAATAAGCGTATACGCAGCTGCCATTGCCATGTGTTTAGCTTCGTAATACTGTTTTTCAAAATTTCGTTCGTACTGTAAGAAGACAAATGTAAAAAACGCAATTAATGCATATAGCCCTAAAATACCTCCCCAGTTAACTTCAAGGACATTATATCCTGCGGCTCTCAGAGCATCGCGCTTAAGTTTTGTTACAGGTTCACCGTCAAATACGATTTTATCACCTTTTTTAAATGTTACTTCATAAGGCTTAACTGCATTCTGGGCATTTTTCTTTGCAATTTCTGTTGCAAATTCATCAACTACGAGGTTAGGAACGATAATTTGGTTCAAAATACCTGTAATTAATACACCCTGATATCTCGGAACATTGTTTGGTAAATTTTCCTTGATAATTGAGTCTACATATCCGGTTTCAAAATCTTTTGAAGAAATTCCAGTACTTAAAACTGAAGAAAGTGTAACTTTCGCTTTATCAAACACGGCAGACAATTCACTATCACCTGCTTTTAGTAAGAATTCAACAAGTTCCTTTTTACCTGCTTCATCAAATAAAACGCTAAGCTCTTCTTTTTTAACTTTATCACTGATTTCTTTATGTCTTATTTTCATTACGGAATTTTGAAGAGTTACAAGACTTGTAGTAATAAACTCGTCTTCTGCAGGAGTCAAAATCGGCTCAACATTCTGAGCAACTTCTTTTCTGTGCTGCTCGGTTTTTTTAGTATCTACAACTTTAATGTCTTTCTGGGCAACAATATCTTTTTTACTTATCCCGTTTTCAATTACTTTTTGGAAAAAATAATTCTGAGATGAAATAGTAACGGTCATAAGAAAAGTAAACAAAATAAAAAACATTATGTTTCTAAATTTCTTTGACGTAATATATTCTACAAACTTTTGCATAAAAACCTCTCATTTATAAGTCAGTATCATTATAGTACAAAAACTAGCGCTTTTTAATTACAAACCCGCATTTTGTACAAGCCAGCACTTCACCCGTGCTGTCAACAGGCATAAAGTTATGATTACAGGTCACTGCTTCATCAGCTTCGTATTCAAAACTTTCACGATACACTCCTTCCGGATTGGCTCCTTCTCCTCGCTTATTTTTATTAAGCCATTTTATAAAAAGTTCAACTATGTACACAAATCAACCCTATATTTTAAAACCGTAAGGCAGGTAAACACCCAGTTTGCGTATAATTAGCTCTCCCATGTTTTCAGTAATAACATCAATTTCTTCATCACCCTGAAACTCGTACATTACCTGACGACAAGCTCCGCAAGGGTTGCAGTCATCAGCATTTGGAGAGTATATAGCAACAGCCAGAATTTCTTTTTCGCCCTCTGAAATCGCTTTAAATATAGCGCATCTTTCTGCACAAATTGTCATTCCGAAAGAAGAGTTCTCAACATTGCAGCCGGAATAAATCGTTCCGCTTTTTGCAAGAACAGCAGCACCTACTGCAAATCTCGAAAACGGTGAATAAGACATTTTTGATGCTTCTTTTGCTTTATTCATTAATAAATTATAATCATGGTTCATATTCTATATTTTAGCCTGTTTGGTTAATAAAAAATCCGTTAACTAGTTGATATTTAAGCTTTTGGTTGTAAAATTTCTGTATGGATAATTGTTTAAACAATATTATCAATCAATATAAGGGATTTAATGAAGTAAAAGCGATTGCACTGGGAGGTTCTTCCGCAGCTAAAACTGCTGATAAATCTTCTGATATTGATATGTATGTTTTCGTTGATAAAGATATTCCTCTTGAAAAGCGTGAAAACCTTATTAAAAAAATCTCGTCAAAATACGAAGTCGGATGTGATTATTTCGGCTCCGGAGATGAATATTTTGTTGACGGATTAGGACAGCAATTAGATGTAATGTACTGGAACAAAGATTGGTTTGAAAATACTGTTCACAACATTTGGGAAAAACATCAGCCGTCAAATGGTTACTCTACCTGCTTTTTACACACATTAAATATTTTTGAAATTATTCATGATACAGGAAGCTGGCTGCAAGGCTTAAAAGACAAACTCAAAACGCCTTATCCAGAAAAACTTGCGCAAAATATCATAAAACGCAACATGATGTTAATGAAAGATAAACCATTTGCTTCTTATTACGAACAAATCGAAAAAGCTATTAAACGCAATGATACAAATAGCATTAACCACAGAATCGCAGCTTTTATGGCAAGTTATTTTGATGTTCTTTTTGCTAAAAACAAAATACTTCATCCTGGAGAAAAACGTCTCGTTCAATTCGCAAAAAATAATTGCAAAATCCTGCCGGAACAGTTTGAAGAAAATATTAACAAACTTTTTACCCGGCCTGATACTTTAAAGATTTTATCAAACATGGTTGAAAATATTAGAAAGATTTAATTATTTTATAAATAACTTCTATTTTTTCTCTATCTTTTATGTTTCGGACTGTATCAATAATTTCCTCAACCAAATCCTCTTGAGGCTGTAGATAGTTAATCATAAATAAATCTTGCGGTGTAACGCCAAGTGTAACAAGTATTTTCTCCAACGTATCAGCAGTAAAGAAACTTTTACCAATCTCAATACCGCATAGCGTTCTAGTCGCAATACCAAGCTTTTCAGCAAATTGTTCCTGCGACAACCCCCTATCTTGTCGCAACTTCTTTATTCTTGCACCTAACTGTTTTTTGATATTTAATGTCATAATTCTTTTATTATCTTATATTTAATTACATGTTGATAACAGGAGATTAAAATTTAATTTTATACACAAACAAGAATTTTAAATTCCTATAATAAAAATAATTATAAAGTTTTATGAAGCATTAAAAGCATTGTCGTTTCTTTATTTTATATATTTTTGATATTTTATTTCTTTTTCTTGGGCAATTTTTAAAAAGAAAAATACTTTATATAAACATAAGACGCGTCCAGGAAAAAGAGAATTTAAACACGAAAGAAAAAGGAGAAAATTATGACAACAAAAGTAGCACAGGAAAGAATTCAAACCCATGCAGGTATGAGCGTAGAAACTGTAAAACGAAACGGTTCAGAAGGGCAAAAATTAATGGTAATGTTATTTGACAGTAATAGGGATGGAATACTTGATAAAAGAGAAGCAGAGCATTTTAACCGTTATCGTTTTACAACAGAAGAGGGAAAGATTTCAATGACTAACATAGAAAATGGGGATGTATTGGAGTTAAAGTATGATAACTTTGAAGAAGACGTATTGCATTTATACAAAGGAGAACCTCTGAATTATCCTCATGATTTCACTTTTAAAAATAAAGACGGGAAAAGTTGCTATTTTAGCAAATTGACTCGCGCAGCTAAAACCGTTATTGATATGGTTACCGGAAAAGTAACTATAGAAGGTGCAAAACCTGCAGGAATGAGGTGCCCTAGCAACATCTACGGAAGAAACATTGAATTAACGGTTAAAGATTCCGATGTTGAAGAAATCTCAATTACCAATAGCAAGCTAAATCTTGAAAATACGAAG
>CAPQCU010000021.1 GCA_948684385.1 uncultured bacterium | reverse complement strand
ATTTTCTCCTATCAGCCTATTTTGAATAGTACTCTATAACAAGTTGTTCTTTGAATTCAGGATCTAATTCTTCTCTTTGAGGAATTCTTTCAAAAGTAATCTTCAAAGCGTCTTTGTCTACTGTAATCCAGGCAGGAGCACAAGATAAATCAATAGTACTCATAACTGTTTTGAGGTAATCGTTGCTTCTTGCTTTAACTGTGATTTCATCGCCTGCTTTTACTAAATATGATGGAATATCTACTTTTTTGCCGTTTACTAATACGTGACCGTGGTTAACAATCTGTCTTGATTGTTTACGGGTAACGCCAAAGCCGGCTCTGAACAAGATGTTGTCTAATCTTGATTCAAGAATTTGTAAAAGGATTGTACCTGTTACACCTTTCTTTCTTGCTGCTTCGTTATAGTATTTTGCAAATTGTTTTTCGCTTACTAAATATGTTAATCTGATTTTTTGTTTTTCATTCAAATGAATAGCGTATTCAGAAAGTTTTTTTCTAACTGCACCGTGTTGTCCTGATGCTGTTTGTCTCATAGAAGATGTCAATTTTCTGTTTGACAAATCTTTTACGCCATAGTTACGAAATAATTTATTCGTAGGTCCTGTGTATCTTGCCATTATTTTCTCCTTTTCTTTTGCGGGGCATCTATGGTTTACTTCTTTGGCTTCAAAGCAAGCCCCCGCGATTGTACTTTATTTTTACCTTTTCCGTCTATCAAATGCAACACCGGATTCACACCGGCTACGCAAACTATACACGTCTCTTTTTAGGAGGTCTGCATCCGTTGTGAGGAATTGGTGTAACGTCTTTAATCAAAGTGATTTCCAAGCCAGCTGCCTGAATAGCTCTGATTGCTGTTTCACGACCTGAACCAGGTCCTTTGATATGAACTTCAACTTTTTTCATACCTTGATCTATTGACTTCTTAGCAACAAGTTCAGCTGCTGATTGAGCTGCAAACGGAGTACCTTTTCTTGCACCCTTGAAGCCGGTAGCACCAGCTGTCGCCCAAGCAATAGCATTACCTTGAGTATCAGTAGAAGTTACAATTGTATTGTTGAATGTTGATTGAATGTGAACAACACCTTGCAATACATTTTTCTTTTCTTTTTTCTTTGTAGTTTTTGGTCTTGCCATTTTTTTATTCCTTATATTATTAGTATTTATATTTCTTTTAAGTTACTACTGTTACTTTACGCAAAATTTTATTTCTTCTTACCAGCGATAGGTCCGGTTTTCTTACCGCGCCTTGTTCTTGCGTTAGTCTTAGTTCTTTGTCCTCTGCAAGGCAAGCCTCTTTTGTGTCTCATGCCTCTGTAAGAGTTGATTTCCTGAAGACGTTTAATATTCATTGTAACTTCACGTCTCAAGTCACCTTCAATGTTGTATTCAGATAATGCATTACGCAATTGTTTAATATCATCATCTGTTAAATCGTCTGTTCTTAAGTCAGGAGAAATTCCTGTTACTTCAAGAATTTTTTTGCTTCTAGCAGGTCCTATACCGTAGATATAGGTTAAAGCGATTTCTAGTCTTTTGTTACGAGGTAAGTCTACCCCAACTAATCTTGCCATATTTTTTTCCTTTATATTTTGTACTTACTTTTCTACTAAATTAACCCTGTCTTTGTTTGTGCTTAGGGTTTTCACAAATTACGGCAACTCTGCCTTTTCTTTTGATAACTTTGCACTTGTCGCACATAGGTTTTACTGATGATCTTGTTTTCATAGTTCTTTCCTTTTCTATATTACTTAAGTCTAAATGTAATTCTGCCTTTTGATAAGTCATAAGGTGTCATTTCAACCTTTACTCTGTCACCCGGTAAAATTCTTATAAAGTTTTTTCTAATTTTACCTGAGATGTGAGCCAAAATTTCATGTCCGTTTTCAAGTTTCACTCTGAACATCGCATTTGGCATGGATTCCAAAATCGTACCTTCTATTTCAATTACGTCTTTTGCCATATATTTCCTTTATTTTTCGGCTGTCAATTCGACACACTTTTGTGCATCTTATATAATAATATTTGCTAAATTTCTCTTTGCAAGCAATTTTATTAGATTTTGAGCTTTTTGTTAAGTTTTGTGTTTGTTTGTTTTTATAATTTATAGTGTCTTTTATAAATTCTTGCATTCATGCAAAACAACCTTTTTTACAAGCGTTTCAAGAAAATCGTACAACTAATTAAATATTTTATTTTTATAAAAACAATCATGACATGTGGAAAAATTTTTATGCTAATCTGTTAGTATGAAAACTGAAATTTTAGTCAGAGGAGCAAGAGTTCATAATTTAAAAAACATTGATGTTAATGTTCCTTTAAACAAAATTGTAGGTATTGCAGGTGTTTCCGGCTCCGGAAAGTCATCACTTGCTCTTGGAGTACTGTACGCAGAAGGCTCGAGGCGCTATCTTGATGCTTTATCAACTTACACAAGAAGGCGGATGACTCAAGCTTCAAAAGCGCTGGTTGACGAAGTTTTATACGTACCAGCTTCTCTTGCGCTGCATCAAAGACCGGGAATTCCGGGTATTAGAAGCACTTTCGGAACAGGTACGGAATTGTTAAACAGTCTCAGGCTTATGTATTCAAGGCTTGCAAACCACCGTTGTCCTAACGGGCATTATCTTGAACCGACTATTGCAGTTGCAGCAGAACAGGAGCTTGAATGTCCGGTTTGCGGTGAAAAGTTTTTTGCACCTTCTGCAGAAGAATTAGCTTTCAACAGTCAGGGTGCGTGTAAAACCTGTGCCGGAACAGGCACTGTAAGAACAGTTGATAAAACCACTCTCGTACCGGACGAATCGCTAACAATTGATGAAGGAGCGGTTGCTCCGTGGAATACTCTTATGTGGTCTTTAATGACTGATGTATGTCGTGAAATGGGAGTTCGTACCAACATTCCGTTCAATCAGCTGACAGAAAAAGAACGGGATATTGTATTTAACGGACCCGCTGAAAAGAAACATATTTTTTACAAAGCAAAAAGTTCAAATCAGGCAGGAGAGCTTGATTTTACTTATTATAATGCTGTATACACCGTTGAAAATGCGCTGTCAAAAGTCAAAGATGAAAAAGGCATGAAGCGTGTTGAAAAATTCTTAAAACAGGATATTTGTCCGGATTGTCAGGGAACACGTTTGTCAGAAAGAGCAAGGGAGCCAAAATTACGCAATATTGGGCTGGATGAAGCTTGTAAAATGACCTTAACAGAACTTGTTGAATGGGTTTCAGGAGTGCCGGAATCTTTACCTGACGAAATGAAACCGATGGCTGAGAGTATCTGCGAATCGTTCCAATCAACAGCAAAACGCTTGATGGATTTAGGGCTAGGTTACCTGACACTTGACAGAGCAGCTTCAACGCTATCAACAGGAGAAAGGCAGAGGATGCAGCTTGCCCGTGCAGTCAGAAACCGCACTACCGGAGTTTTATATGTATTAGATGAACCGTCAATCGGGCTTCATCCGGCAAACATAAAAGGTTTAAACGGAGTTATGCAGGATTTAATTTCTGATGGTAATTCTGTTATTTTAGTAGACCACGATACTCAAATTTTATCTGAAGCTGACTGGATTATTGAAATGGGGCCGGAAGCCGGAGAAAAAGGCGGAGAGGTGATTTCAGAAGGAACAATTCCTGATATTATTAAGAAAGATAACTCTAAAATAGGACCTTTTTTGAACAGCAAATATCAAAAACGTATTCGGCCTAAATCGGAAGAAATTTTTGACAAAGGCAGCATTCATTTATCTACCGGAGAAATTCACACAGTTAAACCGCTGGAAGTTGACATTCCAAAAGGAAAGTTGACTGTTATTACCGGAGTTTCAGGTTCAGGAAAAACCACATTAATATTAGAAAGTCTCGTTCCTGCAATAGAAGCTCTCACTTCAGGGCAAAAATTACCGGAACATGTAAAAGAAATAAAAGCAGAAGGGATTGAGCATATTAAGCTTATTGATGCTTCTCCAATAGGAATAAATGTGCGTTCAACAATCGCAACTTACGCAAACGTACATGACGAGCTCAGAAAAGTTTACGGCAAGCTGCCTGAAGCAAAAGCTTTAAAGCTAAAAGCGGGAGATTTTTCTTATAATACAGGCTGCCTGCGCTGTCCTGTGTGTGACGGAACCGGAGTAATAAGTTTAGATGTCCAGTTTTTGCCTGATGTTGACATACCTTGCACGGAATGTCACGGCTCGAGGTACACAAAAGATGCTTATAAAATAAAATATAAAGACATTTCTCTGCCCGAGCTAATGAATATGGATATTAACTCTGCACTTGAAGCGTGTAAAGGATTAAAAACAATTAGTCAAAGATTAAAAGTGCTGCAGGATTTAGGACTTGGCTATTTAACATTAGGAGAAGAAACTCCACGTCTTTCAGGAGGCGAAGCCCAAAGGTTAAAACTTGCAGGAGAAATGGGTAAAACACAGAGTAATTCTGTTTTTGTTTTTGACGAACCGACAATCGGGCTTCATCCACTGGATATTCAAACATTACTAAATGTTTTTCAAACTCTAATCGAAAAAGGAGCAACAGTAATCGTTATTGAACACGATTTAGATGTTATAAGAAACGCTGATTATATTATAGATATGGGTCCCGGAGGCGGAGAAGAAGGCGGAAGAGTAATTGCAGCCGGAACGCCGGAAGAAATTTCGCAAAATAAAAAAAGCGTAACCGGTAAATTTTTTATTTCGTGATATAATAGTTTCAAAGATTATATTGAAAGGGATTATTATATGCTAAGAGCCGGAATTGTAGGACTTCCTAACGTAGGAAAATCAACACTTTTTAATGCACTAACCGCTACAAAAAATGCACAGAGCGCAAACTATCCGTTTTGTACTATTGAGCCAAACGTAGGAGTCGTTGTTGTTCCTGACGAAAGATTACAAATTTTGTCTGACCTTTGCAAAGCAAAAGAAATCATCCCTACAGTTATTGAGTTTGTTGATATTGCTGGGCTGGTTAAAGGAGCAAGTCAGGGTGAAGGACTTGGAAACCAGTTCTTGCATAATATAAGAGAGGTTGACGCAATTATTCAGGTTGTACGCTGTTTTGATGACGAAAATACAATCCACGTGGCAGGAAAAGTTGACCCGATATCAGACATTGAAATCATAAACACCGAGCTTGCTCTTGCAGATTTAGCTTCAGTTGAAAGACGTATGCAGCGTATTTCAAAACAGGCAAAAGGTGGAGATAAAGAAGCTGTTATTGAAAACAAAGCCCTTGAAAAACTTAATGTGCTTTTACAGGAAGGCAAATTCATAAATCTCAAAGACCATTTCAATGATGACGAAATAAACGCAATCAAGCAGCTTAACCTAATGTCTGTAAAACCTGTAATTTATTGCGCAAATGTTTCAGAATTTGACTTAAAAGAGGGAAATAATTACACAAAACAGGTTGAAGAGTACGCAAAATCTCACGGCGCTCAGACCGTTATCATCTGTGCAAGAATCGAAGAAGAGCTTGTTGAGCTTGGAGAAGAAGGTGCAAAAGAATATCTTGAAGAACTCGGAATTACAGATAGCGGAATCAATAAAATGATTAAATCTGTATACGAGCTTTTGAACTTAATTACATTTATTACAGCAGGAGAAAAAGAAGTTCATGCCTGGACTATAACAAAAGGCACAAAAGCTCCGCAAGCAGCCGGTGTTATTCACACAGACTTTGAAAAAGGTTTTATCCGCGCAGAAGTTACAGGATATAAAGATTTTGCAGATAACGGTTCTTACGCAGCTTGCAAAGATAAAGGAGTTACCAGACTTGAAGGAAAGGATTACATAATGCAGGACGGAGATATAGTTCATTTCCGTTTTGCTGTGTAGAAAATATGCAAATAAATCCAACAACATCACAACTAAATTTTAAATGGAATAGAACTGCGCATCTTGAAATGACAGCACTCGCTTTGAAAGACTGTAATCTGCCTGATAAAGTAAAAAAGGCAAGTTGCAAGATACTCGCAAATGCCGGATTTTTGCAAACAAGAGCTTGGTTTTCACTGCAACACACATTTTTATTTTCCTGACTCAAAACATAAAAGTTTCGGGCTAAATACAGAAAAAAATAATGCGCTTCAAATGTTTAAAGACCATCTTGATGCTGCTATTTTTTGCAGTAAAGAAACTGATTTTCTTAAACACGCAGGATATGCAATCCATTACATTCAAGACGTCGCCGTTCCTTTGCATACAAAAGCAAACAGTTTCATCGGAAAGCTTTTGAATTACAGGCTGCACAGAGAATTTGAACGCGGTGAAACATTTGGAGCAAACCTGCACCTTGAAGAATTCCAAAAAGAGTATCAGCCTCAAATAGTAAACTTCACAACACTTCTAGATTTATTCAAAGATACCGCTGATTTCTCTCAGAAGCCGGAACTTCAGGTGAACTCTTCAAATAAAAAAGATTGGAAACAAATTCAACAAACCTGTTTTAACAGAAGCGTTGACGTCACAACTCAATTATTTAAAATGATTTCATATTTAAGAGAATATTTCATTCAAGATTCTTAGCAAGGTTTATCACCCAGCCATCAGCGCGAAAATGTGCATAATTATTTTTCCCTCGGTATTTTTCACTTTGAGGACTCGTTTTAAGCCAGTTTTCAAGAATTATCAACGCTTTTTGTAAAAGCTCATATCCGTATTTTTCAAGAAGCGAGCCATACTGATTTGGAGTTAAAATAACAAACTCAATATCAGGAATTTGGACTTTTAAATCAACTCCGTATTTGGGCCTTCCGCCTAATTTTCCGTTCTCTATACTAGCATCTCCGCTCATTCTTCAACCTCCTCAGGTGCACCAAGTTTACGTACAAGCTCAATTACTGTCTCTTTCATCTTGCATTTAAAAATAGAATTGGTAAAATAAATTTTATTCAAATTACATTTAGAGCAAGCACATCCCAGTTTATAGCAATCGACCGCACTCGGCGTCCAATTCTTTGACACTGTTTCACTACATGATACATTATATCTATAGCTCATTAAACAAAACCTCTTCCCAACTCATTGACATAAACGAAAATATATGTTTAAATATCAATTAATAACTTACATTTGTTTCTATTGTAAGATGATATGATACAAATGTCAAGTATTATTTTATTTTGGTGAAACGATGAAGTTAGATGAACTATTGTCTTTAATATCTAATCAGGCAGGAAAGACTGTTAATCAAACAATGCTTGCTGACAGTCTCGGGATTACCAGACAAACGATTAGCAACCGCATAAAAAAAGAAAGCGAAGTTACTGTTAGCGAATTAAAACGCGCTGAGGAATATTTCAATATTAATATTGAAAATTCTATTGCAGACGTAGCTTATATTGATTATTACAGCGATACGTTTGCCAGCTGCGGAAACGGCAGTTTTGTTTTTTCAGACGAAAAAACAAAGATTGCAATACCAACATCACTAATCGGCGGTTTTTCAAAAAATAAAATGTATTCGATGATTAATGCATCCGGAAACAGCATGTCTCCTACAATTGACAATGGTGACAGGCTTATTGTTGAGCATTGGGACGGAAACCAAATTCAGGATGACAAGATTTATGTTTTTTGTTATAACAATGAGGTTTTTGTCAAAAGGCTGTCAAAGAATTTGGATGAAATTATCATAAAATCTGACAATCCGGAATACAGAACACGTACAATAAGCGGTAAACCTGTTGAAGAATTAATTCTTATAGGAAAAATTATTGCAACTTTTAAACAGTTAGTATAAAATAGCACCTATGAAGATAATTATTTTTGGTGCAAATGAACTCGGCTTAATGGTCGCTTCTGCACTTTATACCGACAATGATATTACTGTAATAGATGATGAACATAAAAAAGTTGATGCTTTTAATAAGCTGGATGTAGGATTTATTGCCGGAAATGGCTCTAATATTGAAGTTTTGAAACAGGCTTCGATTAAGAACGCCGATGTTTTTATATCCTGTACTGACTCGGATGAACTTAATATCGTTGCATGCCTTACTGCAAAAAGAATAAGCACTGTTAAAACAATATGTTTTGTCAGAAAAGAAGAGTACAAATCTTCGCTTGGAATTGCAAAAGATGCAGAATATAATTGTGATTTCTATATTGATAACGTAATCTGGCCGGAAGAGCTTCTGACTCAGGAAATTTTCAGGATTATTACAGTTGCAAAAGCGCTTGATGTTGAGCATTTTGCAGACGGAAGAGCAAGGCTTTTAGAATATAAAATTGTTAAAAACTCTATTCTTGTTAATCAGATGATTAAGAATTGCGAGTTTCCGAAAGACACAGTTATTGTAGGGATTACAAGAAATTGTGAATTATTTATACCAAACGGAGAAACAGTTTTACACGAAGATGACAAAGTTATTTTCATGGGACTTTCAAACTCCCTCGACATACTTGCCGGTAAATTCTTCCACGAAAAAGAATTTGTAAAAAATGTTGCAATTATCGGAGGCGGTAATGTTGGCTTGAAGCTTGCAAAAAGCCTTGAAAACTTGAAACTGAATTTAAAACTCGTTGAAAAAGACCCTGCAAGGTGTGATTACTTATCCGAAGTATTAAATAAAACTCTAATCATCAACGGCGACGGAACAGATTTGGAACTTTTAAACGAAGAAGATATCGTATCTTCTGATGTTGTGGTAAGCGTTACAAACAACGATGAAAAAAACCTTCTTTGTTCACTTCTGGTAAAGCATTTAGGTGCAAGCAGAGTAATCTCAAGAGTTTCAAAAAGAACAAATGTTGAGTTGTTTGAAAAAGTCGGAATTGATATTACAATTTCTTCAATTACGGCTGCTTTAAATGAGATAAAAAACAACCTGCAGGAAACAAATATCGGTATTCTTGCAACAGTTGAGCAGGGTAAAGGTGAAGTTCTGGAAATTGAAATTCCTGAAAATTATCAGACAAAAAAGATTATGGAAATCAAGCTTCCTGCAAAAGCTATTGTCGGAGTTATTCAGCGCAGAAAACGAATTATTATTCCAAACGGTACAACTCAGGTTATGAGCGGTGATAATTTGATAATATTCACTACGAGCGAAAACGCTCCTGTTATCAGAAAATTCTTTGAGGAAATTGAATGAGATTAACTTATTTAGCATATTCATTTTCTCTTACAATAATTTATTTCAGCGTTATTCTGCTTTTACCAATAATAGTGGCACTTGTTTACCATGAAACTAACGCAATTTTTCCGTTTCTGATAACAGGCACATCAGCTTTAATGATTGCTGCTACGATAAGAAAAGTAATCGGCGGGATTTCTGAAGTAAAGTCAATTAATGATATCAAAAAATCAGAAGGTCTCTGTATTGTTACATTTTCTTGGATATTTGGTGTAATTCTCGCATCAGTTCCGTTTTTATTTTTCGGAATAAGCCCTATAGACGCTATTTTTGAAGCAACTTCAGGAATTACGGCAACAGGAGCAACAATTTTAACTCATTATGATTACCCGAACACATTATTTTTCTGGCGTGCTTTCACGCAGTGGCTTGGCGGTATGGGAATTATCGTCTTAGTTATCGCAATTCTTCCCCAGTTTGCGATTGCCGGTCGTCAAATGTTCTTCGCAGAAGCACCAGGGCCTACAGAGGATAAATTTACTCCGAGAATAAAAAACACAGCAGCAGCTTTATGGAAAATTTATGCAGGCTTAACTTTATTAGAAATAATTCTTTTAAAATCAAACGGAATGAGCGGATTTAGTGCAGTGTGCCATTCTCTGGCATCAATCTCAGGCGGCGGACTTTCAACAATGAGTGACAGTTTTGTAGGCTCCACGAATTCTATTTTATGGATTGTAACTTTCTTTATGTTTTTTGCAGGAACAAGCTTTAATCTCCAGTACAAAATGTGGACAAAGTTCAATCCTTTGATTTTATTTAAGAATGAAGAGTTTAGAACTTATTTAAAAATACTTTTAGTTGTAGGTATTTTACTAAGCTTTTCACTTTTCTTTAACATGAACTATGATTTGAAAAATTCAATTACTCACGCGTTTTTCAATGCAACATCACTAATTTCTACAACCGGATTTTGCAGTGTCGATTATACAAAATGGGACTACACCAGCAAGATTCTTTTATTTACCGCAATGCTCGCAGGAAGCTGCGCAAGTTCAGCCGGAGGCGGAATTAAAATCGTAAGATGGCTATTGATTTTTAAAATAGTAAAAACAGAAATGATAAAAATTCTTCACCCTAAAGCTGTATTTAATATAAAAATAGGAAATTATTCTGTTCCAAAAGAAATTTTATATCAAACCTTAATGTTTGTTGCGTTTTATTTTGGAATACTTGCACTTTCTGCAATATCTATAGCTCTTTTAGAACAAAACACAACAATAGGAATAACGGGAGCTGTAAGCGCTTTAGGCAATATCGGCCCGGGTTTTGGAATAATAGGACCGGTCGGAAACTTTGAGTCTATGCATTTTTTAACAAAAGCAATAATGATTTTTGATATGCTGGTTGGAAGGCTGGAGCTTATTCCTTTCTTAGTTCTTTTCCAGAAAGATTTCTGGGTATTTAAAAAATAATATATGACGCCAAGCTTGTAGTCCTAAGACCAGCTCAATATATTTACCCCCCAATATATTTACCCCCCCTAATTGTAGTAGGAATGCCCCGTTTTAATTACTTTTACACCGCCCTGAGGAATATTATTATAGAAATAATACGGATAGTTAACATAATAATGATAAGGGTCGTAAGAATAGTAGTTAAACCTTCTTCCCGGTGTTCCGACAAAGATTTCAGCTCCGCCTGACAAATCTTTATAGCTTTTCACCTGCCTGTTATCCATATCAAACCACTCATAAGCATCGCCGTTTTTTCTTACGCTTCCGACTCTTTGCCCGAACTCGTTATACACTTTCTCCACCATTGCAAAACTTTGAGCTGTTGTCATAAATAATAATAAAATAATAAGATATTTTTTCATTGCGGACTCCTGATTTAATAACGATAAAACTGGCTGATTGTTCATTTTTATGTTATATTACTACCAAGAGGATTAAAACATGTCAATAAAAAAAGTTGTTAGGTATGGAGAAGCTTCTTTAAGACAGCCTTCAAAAGAAGTACATAAAGTTTCACAGAAAGTTAAAAATCTTGTAGCAGATATGCTTGACACAATGTACGCTCAAAACGGCGTAGGACTTGCAGCTCCGCAAATCGGAGAAAACGTAAGAATTTTTGTAATCGATGTTTCAACAAACAATGAACCTTTAAACCCTATTGTGTTCATCAACCCGAAAATTATTAAAAAATCCGGAGCCTGCATTAGCCACGAAGGATGTTTGAGTTTTCCGGAAGCTTTCACCGATGTTAAAAGATACGAAAATGTTATGGTTAAAGCACTTGATAGAAACGGGCGCTCTTTCGTTCTGGAAGCGAAAGACGGAACACTTCTTGCAAGAGCTATCCAGCACGAATTTGACCACCTTGACGGAGTTTTATTTATTGACCACGTCATAAACCGTTTTGAAGCAGAAGAAGTTTTGAAAAAATACAATCTTCCGCCGATTGAAGTTGAAAAGCTTCTTGATGAGCCGGAGCTGGAAGAAAAAATCAAAGTTCTGCTTGAAGAAAAGCTTGCAAAAAAGGAAACAAATTCAGAAAATGATTAATATTGTTTTTTTCGGTACACCCGATATTGGACTAAAATCTTTAGAACATTTTTACAACTCTGATAAATTCAACGTTCTTGCTGTTGTAACCCAGCCGGATAAACCGTCAGGGCGGGGACATAAGCTTACTCCAAGTCCAATTAAGCAGTTTGCTTTAGAACACGACATCAAAGTTTTTCAGCCGAAATCAATTAGAAAAGAGCCTGAAATAATCGAAGCTTTAAAAGAACTTAAGCCGGATTTCTTCGTTACTTTCGCGTTCGGTCAAATTTTATCACAAGAAGTTTTAGATATTCCAAAATACGAAACAATCAACCTTCACGTTTCGCTACTTCCTAAATACAGAGGTGCAAACCCTATCCAGCGTGCGATTATTAACGGAGACAGCGAAACCGGTATTTGCACAATGATTACAGAGCTCGGGCTTGATTGCGGTGATATCTGTATGAAATACCCGATTGAAATCACAAAAAACATGAACTGTGTTGAACTTTTTGAGCTTTGCGCTTCAAACTCTCCGGAGCTTCTGGAAAAAACTTTAATCGGAATAAAAGAAGGAACTTTAAAACCGACTCCTCAATGCGAAGACGGAGTTTGTTTTGCAGACAAGCTCAAGAAAGAAGAATGCAAAATCGATTGGAACAAATCCGCTCAAGAAATTCACAACCTTGTGCGCGGAGTGTACAAATGCCCGGGAGCGTTTTTTGAATACAGGGGTAAAATTATTAAAGTTATGGAAACTGAGCCTCTGGAAAATTCTGTAGAAGGTGAATTAGGCGAATTTGTTCAGGTTTCAAAACTCGGAATAGATGTAAAAACCGGAGACGGAATTTTGCGTTTAATAAAAGTTAAGCCGGAAGGCAAAGGCGAAATGTTCGCGCGTGACTGGGCTAACGGTGTGCTGCAGAAATAAGTATCCCGTCAAGTTTATTAAAAATTTCTTTCAAATCTTCCATCAGCACAAGCTCCCCGCGCATCCTTGAAGCGCCTTGAAAACCGTTCACATAGTAAGGGAAAAACTTACGGCAGAATTTTATTCCTACAATTTCGCCGCGAAACTCAACTTCTTTCAGAAGATGGCGTTTTAAAGTTTCAATCTTTTCTTCCAGAGTCGGAGATGGTAAATATTCTCCTTTATTGAGGTAAGTTTCTACACGATACAAAAGTGACGGATCGCCTAAAGCGCCGCGCCCGATTGCAACTCCGTCAGCTTCAGACTCTTCAAGACATTGAACAGCAGTTTCAATTGAAACAACATCACCGTTTGCAAAAACAGGAATATCAACATTGCGTTTAAGTTCCGCAATCTTTTTCCAATCAGCTTTTCCGCCGTACATTTGCGAGCGTGTACGTCCGTGAATAGTGATAAAATCGGCACCCGCTTCCTGCATTTTCTGACCGTATTCAACAAAATTCATTTCATCAAAAGTGTATCCAAGTCTGAATTTAACACTCAAAGGTATATTAATCTCAGATTTTGCAGTCCTCACAATTTCCTGAGCCAGCTCAACATTACGCATCAAAGCGCAGCCGTCAGTACCTTTTACAACTTTATTAACCGGACATCCCATGTTAATATCAACCATATCAGCGTATTTTTGAAGGTATTTAGCGCATTCTGCAATCATCTTCGGTTTATGTCCGCTAAGCTGATAAGAAATCGGTGAATGATTTTCATCTCTTGCAACAATATCAGTATCTTTAACCTGAGTTAAAGCTTCCGAGCTTATCATCTCTGTTGTCAAAAGGCAGGATTTTGAATACTCACGGACAAGCGAGCGCAGCACATAATCAGTAATTCCAGCCATCGGAGCAAGTGAAACCCTGCTTGAAATCAAATGTTTAACCGGCATTGTTTTTCAATTCCTCAATTCTGGATTTTGCGTACTGCAAATATTCATCATCTGTTGTATAGCTTGAAACAAACTGCTGATAATACTTAAGCGCATCTTTGTAATTAGAAAGTCCGTCATAATCTACAGCAAGCATGTAATTTGCAATCGGAAACTCGTTTGAATACTTTAACACATTCAAATAATCATTAATCGCAAGTTTTGGCTGCTTCTGCTCATCATAAATCAAAGCCCTGTAATAATAAGCATAAGCGTTTGTTGTTTCTTTCTTTAAAACTTCATTAAACTTTGCCATTGCAAGCTCAAAATTATTTTTCTCAAACAAATCAATTCCTTCATTCAAAATAGAAACCGAACCGTTTTGAGAAACATAAGCAAGGAGCTCTTTCGCTTCTGACTGAGGATTTAGCTGAACAGCTTTTTTCAAATAAGTTTCTGCAAGTCCCCAGTTCTGCTGTTCGGAATACAAATATCCGATACAGTAAGGAATTTCAGCATTCTTCGGATTAATTTTTTCAGCATTTTTGTAATATTCAATTGCGCTGTTAAAATCTCCCAGAGCCTGATAAGAAGCAGCCACACCAAGAAGCGAGTCTTCTGTCGCTGGTTTTATTGCCAGATACTGCTGAATAGCCTTTTTATAATCTTTGTTTTCATAGCTCGAAGAAGCAGCTGCAAGTTTTGTTGAAACAGAATCATTTTGAACATCCTGCAAAGTTTTCAAAACAAGATTATTTGCAGGGAATTTTGTTTTTGCGGTATTCAAAATACCTACAGCATTAGCATAATCATCCCTCGCAGCATAGCAAATAGCAAGGTTAACATAAGCATCCACTTTGGAAGAATTCTTATTAATCGATGCTTTATAAGCTGTTATCGCTTCGTCAATCTTGTTTTCTTTATGCATCTTGTAAGCATAGTCGTAAAGTTCTTCAGAGTTGCCGTTTTGAGTCAAATACGCAATATATTCGGAAGGACTCATTGAGTCTCGCATAACAGAGCCGATTTCATCTTTTGCAGCAGCATTTGCAGGGTCGAGAGCAAGAACTTTTTTATATAGTCCCATTGCTGTTTTAGCATCGCCCATTTCTTTATAAGCCTGAGCTTTATATAACAATGCCTGAGTGTTGTTCGGATAAAGAGTTAAGACAGAATCATAGGACTGAATTGCCTTTTGATACTGCTTTTTCTGCTGGAACAATGTTCCGACATTCAACCTTGTCGTAACATTAGAAGGATTGAGCTGTTCAGCTTTGCCGTAATAACTCAAAGCTGTATCAAAATCACCTTGTGCCTGTTTTATAGCCCCTATATTAGCGTTTAACTCAGCATCGCTTGGAGTCTCAGCAAGTTTCTTCAAATAAATTCTCTCCAGAGCGTATAAAACTTCCATATCACCCTTAGAATTGGCAAGCGCTTCGTTATACTGGCTTACAGCCTCATCGTAGCGTCCTAACTTGTCAAGAGTTCTCGCGTATTTCATCCTCAAAACACCGTCATTCGGCTTTAAATCAAGCGCTGTTTTGAAATAATCCACAGAGCGAGGCTCGTTTCCTAAAAGTTTTAATAAATCAGCAATCTGGATATTAGAATCACCTGCGAGTTTTTCACTCTGAGCAGCTCTTGAAAACTCATAAGCTGCCGCGGAGAAGTTTCCTATTGCTCTAAGCTCTTCTGCTTTTTTATACCTGGAACCTGCAGTAGTATCAAAGCTTATAACTCTTAAGCACTGGTTTAGATTATCATTTGCTGAAGCTATCATGCCGGCAGAGTTCTGAACCGACTGTTCTTTATTCGGGTATATTTTTAAGTAAAAAATCGCACTTCTAAAATCGTTTGCAGCTTTTTCGTAATTTTTATCCTGATTAGCATAATAAGTTGCTCTTGCAAGATAAGCATTTACAAGTCCTATTCTTGCTGAATTATCAAGATAATTAATCTTCATTGCTTTTCTAAATTCGACAATGGCAGAAGAATACTGGTTCTGCATTAAAAAATTCTGCGCAGCTTCATAATGCTGTACAAACGCTCCGGCAGGAGCCGCATAAACATTTTGGCACAACAAAGTGCTCACCGCTAAAAAACAAACTGTCCCTAATAATTTTTTCTTCATAATAATATATTACTATAATTGTTTCTGAAAATAAATAAGTACACGAGGCAATGGCAATAAACCATCTTTTGTAAACATTTGTAAAACTTTTTCTTCATGAGATACCATGATTTTGAAATTTATAGTAGCATGCCATGTATCAACTATCCCCAAATCTCCTCCCAAAATTATTAGAGAAAACTTACACGGACTTAAAAAATAAGTCCGTTTTTATTTTGTGATAGTTGAGACTCTTTCATCCGGCACTATTTCCAAATTTTCCCGGCTTGTAGTCTCAAATCCAGACCGATATATTTACCCCCATTTACCCCTAGCCCAGTAATTCTGTTAAGATAGTTGCATTTTCTTCAGCTTTAAGATTATTAGAAATCTTATTGCGTTTAATGTAAACACGAAGCGCTTCTCTTATAAGCTCACTTCTCGTTCTTTGCTCAGAATTGGCGATGTTGTCTACTTTGCTCAAAAAGTCGTTTGACATTGAAATTAATACTCTTGCCATATTCCCTCCATATCGATACACTAAGCTTATTATATCATGCAAATAATTTATCACAATAGTATATCTGTTTTATATTACAAAACTTCTTATATCGTTACAAATCGTTACAAAAAGTCAATTTTTCGGAAAAGATGCACTTTATATATATAAGAGTATAAAACTGAGGATAATTATATGTCATTCCCATTTCATTATTCAAGATTAAATTACGAGTTAGCTAACAGCTCTCCAAGCGATTCCATCAATATTTTCTGGAACCAGATGGGTGAAAAAATGAAAGCTGACTCAATAATGTATATGACACCGAATTTTGACCCGTCAATCGGATTTACTTATCCTGAGTTCGGTCTCTGGGGTAATAATCTTTTAAACCCTATGCTCGCTATCCAGCAGACAATGCAATCTTTCCAGAACGGAAGCTGGATGAATGGTATGAATAATGGCGGAAACTGGTTCAATAACATGCCTTGGAATAACTGGACTATGCCTTGGAACAACAATAACGGAAATAATGGCGGCTCAACTGTCAGCCCTGAATATGATGCCCTGAAAGCTGTTTTGAATAAATACAAAGAAAATAATCCTAATGACACAACTGCAAATGGTGTAATTCAAGAAGCTCTTAACAAATCAGGAACTGCTGATGAAAAATTACAGGCTTTAAAAGATGCTTACAAAAAACTTAACAAAACTAAGTTAGAAAAAGCTCTTCTTGATTTGCCTGAATACAAAAATGCACTTATAAATGCAGGATATAGCTTTAAAAGCGAAAACACAGCGCTTTCAAAAGATTTAAACGGACTTAAAAGTGACATCCAATCAGGTAAAGGCGACCAGCTTGTTGTAATCTCCAAGAGCGAAACAAATCCTGAAATTCTAAGAATAATCAGCACTTGGAACGATAAAAACAATAGCAATGAAACAAGAGGCATCATTCGTTTAGTTGCTAATAATATCCCGCAGGCTGAGGACGAACAAAAATTACAAAAGCAGGGTGTTACAAACTTAGCAATGTCTTTAATCAACAAAGCTGAAGACTTGAGCGGAGAATATCCAAAACTTGATGCTGCAAAAGAAGCTGTATCAAAAGCTTTAGTTGATGTAAACAAAGACAAAGGCTTCACTAAAGCTAATTTGAATAAACTTGCTGAAAAATTTGACACTCTCTATGCAATGTTGAGATTAATGGAAGCTGAAAAAACAAGAAACGAAATCCAGACAAAATATAACTTCTTAAACAATATTTCTTCTACAGACGTTGATTTTGTAACAGACGATTTAGTTGTTAAATCTACAATAGAAGATTTAAAAGCTGAAGGTATCACAATACCTGCTTATGACCACGTAGAAAAAGAAGAAGTTGACGATATTCCTGAAGATATAACAGGTGAAACTGTTGAAGAACAGCTTGAAGATTTAGTAACAAAAAATCACCTTGAAAAAACAAACAAAGAAGGAGTTTTCAAAACAAAAACAACTTCTGCCGATGAAACTCCACGCTTCTATATGATTAAAGGCGATAAGCTTGTAGAACTTACAAACGTTAGAAACATTGACGAAAACGGTAAGTGCACAATGGTTGACGGCAGTGAAAAAGAACTTAAAGATGTTAAAACAAAAGAAGTAACCGCCGAAGATGCTCGTGATTATAATGAAACTCTTAAGAGAATCAACTCTTTATCAGCTTCTAAAATTCAAGCTTGCAGCACAAAACTTTCTGACGGAACAACAGTTTACAGGAGCAAAGGTAAAAAGCTTGATGGCAACTACCAGTATTTTGTAATAAGAAATAACAAGCTTATGCAGATTAATGGTATCGTACAAGCTGGCGGCAGCGTAAAAATAGGTAATGAAAACAAAGCTGCAAAAGACTTAAAAGACAGCGATTTCACTGAAATTACAGACTCCGCAATCTTAGCAGAAGATGAAACAGAAGAAGTTACACCTCCTGCTAATGAAGATGATGGAGACGATGAACCTGTAGCTGCAAAGCCTCCTGTCATCAATGAAAGTGCACAGACTTATACAGACGGTCAAACAGTTTATAGCAAGCTTAGCGGCAGCACAAATGATACAGAATGGACTAAAGCTAAGGAGATAATTGAAGCAATCACTGCAGACACTGTACGAAATGTTATCGCAGGATACGAAAGTAAAAGAAGCGGTATCCATATGGCTGACTGCATTTTAGAACAAATCGCAGAAGAATGGAAGTCAACAGGTTTCTTAGGCGGCGGACACACAATGAGACAGGGAAGAAAAGATTTGATTAATCATATCATCAAAGCTGTTCTTGATTATTGTGAAAAATATCCTGAGCTTCAAAAACGAGATGCTTACACAAAATTAAAAGATAAGTACAATGACGGTAATGGTATAACAGCTGAAGATGTTAATAAACATTCTGAAAGCACAATTAGAGAATTGGATCATTATATCCTTGATTTATTAGATATTAATACATAAGATGTAAGATTTTGGTATGAAAGAAATTTTGCCGGTCGGGTCTCCCCTCCGGCTTTTTATTGGAGGATTAACATCAAGTTCAAATACATTTACCCCCCCTCCGGCTTTTCTTTGTGCTATTAACGTCAAACCCCTTCTATTAGACCTTCCAATTTGCTAACCGCATTTTCAACCGTGTCGTTCACAATCACATAATCAAATTGCTTAGAGTTCTCAATCTCAAGCTTGATTGAAGCAAGGCGTTTTTGAATAGCTTCTTCTGTCTCGGTATGTCTGCCTCGAAGTCTTGCTTCCAGCTCTTCAAGAGAAGGCGGAGCAATAAAAATCAAAACAGCTTCCGGCATTATTTTTTTTACATTCAAAGCACCTTTTGTATCAATTTCAAGAATAAGGTTTTCACCTTTTTCAAGGCATTCTTCTACAAAACTTTTCTTTGTACCGTAAAAATTACCGGAAAACTCTGCCCATTCCAAAAACTCGCCGTTTTCAGCACAGTTTTTAAACTCATCTACTGAGAGAAAAAAATAATTTTTTCCGTGGATTTCACCTTCGCGCATTCCTCTTGTTGTGCATGAAATTGAAAGCTTAAACTCAGGATGTCTGTTTAAAAATTCTTTGATTACAGTGCCTTTGCCGACACCTGAGGAACCTGAAATTACAAACAATTTTTTCATTAATCTTCCTCCATTTTAACAGACTTATGCACAATAGTTTCAAACTCAAAACCGGAATTTTCTGCCACCAATTCAATATCCGGACCCTCTGACTCTTGTGCCGGGACATTTTTACCCCCCTCACATTTACCCCCACATTTACCCCTTAGAGCCGTACACAACTCTTTTGTAAGCTCTGGCATATCCATTGATTCCGTACAAACTTCTATATAGCACATTTTATTCATAATTTGAGTTACTTTTAAAGCTTTGTCTAAATCATCAGCTGTGGTAACTTTTGTAGACCAGACATCACCTTCAAAAACACGCGCGAATTTAGAATAACTCATCTGCATAATATCATTGAAACAATCTTCCGGAGTTTCTGAGAGAACTCGCTCAATTGTATAGCCATTGTTATTCAGCACAATCACAACCGGCTTAACTCCGCGTCGGAGCATATTTCCGATTTCCATTGCAGTAAGCTGGTGCGAGCCTTCTCCGGTTACAAGAATAACTCTTGAGTTAGGTTTTGCAAGGCAAACACCGAGTGTTGCAGGAGTTGCCCAGCCGATTGAACCCCACAGAGTCTGAGTCTGAAGTTCAGCATTTGCAGGGAATTTCATTGGAGCAATACCGTGAGGTACGATACCTGTTTCAGCTACAATAATATCATTATCTTTTACAAACTCCTGCAGGCGGGGGTAAATATAGTTTGAAGTCAAAGCCTCAGAATTTGAAGCGACCTGTTCATAGCCGATTTGCGGCTTATCTATCTTCATATCTTTTGAGTCAACAAGCTTCGTAACGCCTTCAAGGACATCTTTCATCTTAACATTATTATAAAGAACACCTTCTACATAAGTATAAGTTCCATAAATTGCAATATGTTCTTTTATCTGATATGGAATGTTAAATCCAAAGGAATTTAAATCAGTATAAACCGTGCCAACTGCAATCAGGCAGTCAGTTTCATTAACTCTGCGTTCTGCTTCCGGATTTTTGTAATGTGCATAATATCCGCCTAAATACAAATCATAATCCATATCAACAAGGTTTGTGCCCATCAAAAAGTTAGTCACAGGAATTCTTGTTTTTTCAACAAATTCTTTGTACTCAACTCTTGAATCGAAACGTTTTACAAGCAAATCGCCGAGAATAACAGGGTTTTGAGAGTTATTAATCTTAGCAGCGATTTTTGCAGTTACCTGACGCAAAATTTCTTCATCACTCGTCCAGTCATAATTCGGCTGTGTGTCAGAAATTTCCATCTTCGCAATATCCATCGGAATAGCAATATAAACCGGTTTTCTTTCTTTTACAAGAGTCCGCAAAACTCTGTCGATTTCAATTTTAGCATTATCTCTTGTTAGAAAAGCCTGAGCTGCAGTAACGGTTTTATGTGCTTCGAAACAAGCTTTATAATTCACATCCTGAAAATTATGATGGACGCAGGTTTTATTTTCTATGGTTTTTGTAGCAGGAACACCAACAATACTAACAAGAGGAACATTTTCAGCATAAGCGCCTGCAACAGCGTTAATAGCAGAAAGTTCTCCAACCCCGTAAGTAGTAATAATTGCACCAAAACCGCGCATTCTTGCATAACCGTCTGCTGCATATCCGGCATTAAGCTCGTTAGTACATCCGACCCATCTTGTCTCAGGATTGTTTTCAACTGCGTATAACAAATTAAAATTGTAATCACCCGGAAGTCCGAAAAAATCGTTAACTCCAAGTTCTTCAATTCTCTTAACTAAATATTCGGCTATATTCATTCTCTGTCCTCTTTTTATTGAGACAATAATACCATACTAAAATTTTCATTTCCAGAGGTTTTTTGTATAATAGGAAACATGGATAAAGTGTTTTCGGAGAAAATAAACATACTAAAAGCAATCGCAATAGCGCTGGTTGTTTCAGGTCATCTTGAGTTTAGAATTTTCGACATGTTTCCGCCGTATTCTTTTCAAATAGCACTGTTTTTCTTTATTTCAGGAATGCTTTTTAAAGATAAATATCTAAACAACGTTCAGGAATTCATAAAACGCAGGTCCAAAAGCCTGCTGCTGCTTTATTTTATATACTCAGCGTTTTATTTAATTGTAACAATAATCATTGCAAAGCTTACCGGTAAATTCTGGGGAATGGAGATTTCGCTCAAAAATTTCTTCATTACTCCTTTTCTAAACGGGCATCAATTTGACCTCTCCTGCCCTATGTGGTTTGTTCCTCAGCTTTTCATAACTCTTCTGACATTTTTATTTATTGAAAGAAATATAAAAGATAAGCTAAAAACACCAATTTACACGCTTATGTGTTTTGCATCCGTTCCGCTCTCAAATACCTTCCCGCTTACACCTGTTTTTCTGGTAGTAATTCGAACAATGTTTTCTTTATTTTTCGTTCATCTCGGGCATTTGTATACTACAAAAATCAACGGAAAAGTAAACATTTTTACTCCCCAAATATTAGCATTTGTAATTTGCCTTCAAGCCGTAATCTGGCATTTTAACAGAGATTTTCTGCCCTCTCAGGGAGTGGGACTAAGTTATGTTCTTGTCTGGGCAAGATTTGATAACCAGCTTATAGTACCTGTGTTAACAAGCATTACAGGAATATGGTTTTCTCTGTTTTTTGTAGAAATCACATATAATTACCTGAAAAATATAAAATTTATCAAACTTATGGGAGAAAACACATATCATATTATGGCAAATCATTTATTTGTAATGTATTTAATCACAGCCATAATTTTCAAGCTAAACGGAATTCCAATAAGTGAACGAAGCTCTCATGATATTTACTGGATATTTAATCCGATACAAAATACTTACCTGTATTTTGTAATAACAATGATTGTTACTACTTATACAGGAGCCGGACTGAAAAAATTAAACCGGCTTCTAAAAAAGAAACCGGCTTAATTTTATTGTCTGTATTCATCAAGGAATACGAAACAGGACTCCAGATCCTCACTTGAACAATTGTGCGGAGGATCTGAAGATACCAGCGTCGGCGTTAACGCGGAAAGATTTGGAAAATCTTTAACAATTTTGCTTTCTGGGTCAATCTTACTTCTGATAAAATCATTCATAGAAAATACTTCATCAGAGTTATAAGCAAGAGGTGACATGCCAGGAGAACTGTAGTAACCCCACGCAGCACCTTTTGCCTGATAATAAGCTAGTGATTTTTTCGTGTATAAAGGCTCACCTTCATCATCAAAATACCCGAATCTTGCTGTTAATATATTTGTATCATACTCTGGAATACCGATAGGACAAACTCTGCCGGTATCAAGTATTGCAAAAGCAAAAATGTCAGGTTCAATAAGGTCTCTGGCTTTCTTTTCTTTTTCTTCCTCTTTGCTTTCGTCATAATCTTCAGCAGTTTTACCATGTTTAAAAGTATATTCTGCAGAGTTAGGTTTTCTTGTACCGTTTGTGTCCACAAAAACTAAGTAAAATTTGTAGCTATCATCACCCAGCATTTTGCTGATATAAAATTTCATGCCATTTGTTGCCGTGAACTGAACATTCTCATCCAAAAACTCATCAGCCAGCTCGCTTGTTAACTTTGTAGAAGAACAAGATTCGCTGTAATCTCTGTCAGATGTTTTTTTGTTTGTATCTGTATTTATCCAGAAAGTCAAACCCCTGCAAAGAATTTCTGCTCCCGAATCAGATGCATCGGAATGGTCAGGAGTAATTCCATCGAACTCTTCTTCCGTAAACGGATTATATCCTTTAAGAACAGCGTTATAATAAGCTTTACTCAAAGAATTATAAGCGTTCATGTAAAGATATTTGACTGCTTTTTTCTCCGCAGGTTTTACGGTAGTAACAGCAAGAGCTGTTAAGATACCGATAATTCCAAGAACAACTAGTAATTCACCAAGCGTAAACCCGAATTTTTTATTTTTTAGCATCATCTTCCTTTTTAGCTTCTTCTGTTTCATTGCCTGCATCTTGTGCGATGTTAACTCTATTCAGATATTCACGTTCCATAATACCAACAACTTCAACTCTGCCGTCCTGATAAACTTTCACATTAAATCTGTCCGGCTTTTTGCATGAAGTTTTATTATAAGCACAGTTTGGACCTTTACTTCCGTTAACATCAATATAAATATCTTCAGGCTCTGTTTCGCTGTCAAAACTGGAAACAGGTAAAATCCATACTGTTCCGTCTGTTGTAGCTACAGTCCCTTCCGGTTTCTGACCGTCAGTAAAAGTTTTATTTGTACAGCTTACTTCAGATGAACGATTTATTTTTGCAGCAAATAACTCACAGAATTTAGTACTGCCTTCATAAGCTTTTCCTTTACTCATTTGTCTGGAAACATTACCTAAATATTGTTTTGCATCAGGCTCATAAGATTCAGGATACAAATCTTCATCATTTACAAGCTCTGCAATAGCCCTTTCTGTAATATAATAAGCTTTTTTAAACATTAGCATTTCCTGATTAGGCAAAATACTTTTCAAAACAGGCAAAAGTACAGCTGCCAAAAATCCGACTATGCCAATTGTAACAATCATTTCACCTAATGAGAATCCTTTTTTCATTTTTTTACCTTTCTGTTTTATTTATCAGCTCTTTTACCAAGTAATAATAATAGCTCCGTTAGAACCGCTCGTAGCCGGTGTAACCTTAACGTCCGTAGCAGCGTTACATTTCACCGGAGGTATGTCATGATGATCAATATTTCTTGTATCACTTTTGCCATGATATTTAAGTTCTGTATCAAACCAGCCATAAGGTTGTGTACATTTATCTGATATTGAACTTCCATTTCCTCCGGCACCCCAATCTTTTGTGCCGGTGATAACATATTTTGTAAATACATCATTTATATTGAAACTAGACTGTCCACCAGCATGACTAGTGTTAAAACTTCCCGGATTGCTAAAAGTTCCATCTGCGTTATAGTAATCAAAACCGGAATAATCACCGGATTCTATACCTTTGTCATAAGTTCCTCCGCGTACAGAGAAATGCATCGTACCTTCGTTACAAGTAAGAGTTGTATAAAGTCCCTTTTCAAGTTCTGTTTTTACAGAGTCAGAATCGCTATCTTTTATCGGTCTGCCGCCAGTTGCAGGACTGAATACACAATCATTGCTAAGATTTGATGCATAATACACTGCTATTTTTGAAGCTGCACCGCCGCCATGACCTACTCTATGGTGTCTTGAATTAAGAGCAGTTTTAAAGTATGCATAAGGCTTAACCTCGGATTTAACACCCCATTTTGCCTGCCAAGGTGAAGGGAAAGAACCTGATACTCCTACAGCATCTTTACCCGGAGTAGTAGATGTTGTATATGTTACATAACTGTCTCCATCAAAATACAACTGTGCTCCTTCACTACCTGTTGCAGGTTTAGAAGTAGTAGCACAAAAATTGCCCCAGCCTCTAATTGCATCATAATGAATAACATCATAACCATATTTACCGGTTTTCCAACCGCCACTGTTATTTAAATTCAAATTATGTGTAGTACCAAATTTACCGTCATGATTATTTAAAGCATTATATCCCCATCCTTCACAGCTTCCGGGAGCCTGAGTCGAACCGGTTTGATAATATGTACCAAAGATTTTAGCTAAATAACTTTTTATTTCTTTAGCATCAATTTTTTTATTCTTTCCATCTGTATAATCAATCCAGTTTATTTTTCCATCAACATATAAACCTTTACCAAAACCTTGGCTACTAGATGTGGCTTCAACCTTATGATCAGTACTAAAAGTAAGTAATGAACATTCATTAGATTCCGCAGCGGCATGTGCCGCTGCTGTTATGGTTCTACCAGCAACGGTCAAACAGGCAAAGTTGGATGCAAATGGCGTACAAGGTCTTAGTGCAAGAATACCATTTACAGCATTAGAAATATTCTTATCTACTACTGCACAAGAAACATAGCCTGGATCTTCAGTTGTTTCTCCAAGATAGCTGCTGCCGCCAGTCTTCTTATTGTACATTTTCCAATAATCTTCTTTTTTTGTTGCTTGGACTTTTTTCTGCTGTTGCTTTTGTACCATTACCGGATTGCCGTCTTCATCTTTCACGACATTACCGTCTTTATCTTTTTTCTCTTCCATTACCGGATTGCCATCATCATCAACAACACCTTCCATTATAGGGTTACCATCTTTATCAACAGCACCTTCCATAATAGGCTCACCGTCATCGTCATAAGCCAAAACAGTACGTGTACCTTTATCTGAACAAGGTACTTTACTTGCTACTTCCGGATTACCAATACTTGTATATGTCTCAGAAAATTCTTGACCTTTACCCGCTGTAGTACCTGTTTTAACAACTCTATAATCTGCGTTATTAAAGATTTTCAACAAATAAGCTTCATTTGGTTCTCTAAAACCATCGCCTGTAGAATAGCCATTGATTTCGTAAGTTCCTGTTTTCTCAGAAGGAGGATCTTCCCAATATTTAGCATAATCATAGCCTCCGGCTCCTGCACCAATCAATTCTATTTTATATAAGGTATTTCTCTTTGGCGGTTTAAATACACATGCACCGTCTCCTGAAGAAACAAGACGTGTTGAATTATAATATTCATAGTGCCCCGGTGTACATATAAATTTACCGTGATGAATTTTTAACGGAATATTTTTTACCCTTTTTGTAATAATAGGCGTTGATGCTGCCAAAACAATCGATATGAAGATAAAAAATACCATCAATTCAACTAAAGTAAAGCCTGATTTAAATATATTTTTCATAATAACCTCTTGTAATGATTACCAGCTAATGATTACTCCTGAACGAATTGCACCGCCATTGTATAATTCAGATTCAGGGTACATTGTACCTAAAAATATCCTCACTTCTTCGCTTGAAGCACCGTTTCCAAGTGAAGCACTTTTACCATCAGCTGAAATATTAATAGAACTTCCAACAGATATTGTTAAATTATTATTCACATTTGGCTCGAAACTGGAATGCGGTATTGGAGAGAATGAGTTGATATTAAAAAAGGACACTCCAACCGGTGGTTCAAAAGTACACACTCCAACAGCTACTGTTGGACTTTCAACTCCATCGCGAATATATCTTTGATGCAAACCGCCACTATTAAAACATTCATAATACCCGTGAATATTAAGCTGTTTTTTAGGTTTTGGACGTGTTGTAAAAACTTTAGCAGCTGCGGCAAAAAAGATGGATATAATTACCATTACAACTAAAGCTTCTGCAAGAGAAAACCCTTTTTTAATTTTGTTTTTTACCATGATATTACTACTGCTCCCGGATTACCTTTTGTATTTGTTGAACCGCAATATCCGCCAGAAGAATTTCCATTTAAACAAGTTACACCGGCAGCACCACCCTCTAATGGTTTTAGAGGGTCACCGCCAATCTTTACATTTTGTATCCAAAGTTCCGGATCGCCTGTTACGTTTGTAATTATAGGATATGCGCCTGCTCCTGATGAGCCGGGTTTATTTGCCATCCGCGCAATTCTGCTTTTATAACCAGCTCCTGTTGAAATGACTAATGCCGGTTCTTGGCCTTCAAAAGCATGCGGGTATAATGAACGCGGAAACGGCAAGTCCCCTTCTTCTATCTTTAAATGCTGATTATTTGTCATATAACCGGTACTGCCGGAACTTACTCTCATAAGTTCCTTCCATTCACCATTAGTATAAATATATACATGTGATGATTTAGAAGTGTCTTTTGCCGGAACAAGTTTAAATCTGGTATTTTCAGGCGTTTTTTCTAAAATTTTCATTTTAGCATCGCCTGCACCACCTGCAACACCGTAAGTTGCCAAAACACCTAATGTAGCTCCACGAATCTGAATTTGTTTTGTTACAGCCTCAACCTTACCCGGCATAGCAGGCTTACCCTGTATTTTATCGCAGCTTATACCACCTGGTTGTGGTCCCCTTGATGCCCGTTTATCTTTAATCTTTAAACCAGCTCCAGAGTATGAAACAAATTTTTGAATACCTTTTATATCAAATTTATCATACCCTTTACCATCTGCCTCAGGCACTTTTGGATTAGCACCTGAAGCGTTAGCAGGTACTTTTCCATCTTTACCGTCTTCAGATCTTTGGAGCGTAATAGTGTTACCACCTATAGTTAAAGTACTTTCTTCATCGTTGAATGTCATCTCAACATTATCATCAAGTCCCAGAGTAGCTATAATACTATACTCTCCGCCCATACCAGAATCTCCGCCAGGACTCCAAGCATCTATACGACACTCTTTCGGACAATTTTCTAATACATGAACTGTACATATATCAATGCATTTAAAATCATTTAAAGTCTTTGTTTCATCACGCCTTGAAACGCACTCAGCTTTACCAGAACTTCCAACCGGAGATGTAAGTTTATATTTTATCCAATTTTCTTCTGATGCCCACTGTTTATCCCAATGTTTTTTTACCCAATCCGGTACTTTCTTGTCGCTGATTTGCGCATGGTAATCAGTGCCGGTACTAATAGACATATTAATCGGGAATGGCTTTGAGGTATAACCTGGCACACCACTACCTACAGCACCATCACCTCCGGCACCTACAGCCTGAATAACAAATGCATTTGCAGACGGAGCTGAAAAATAGCAAGCATCTGACTCAGCAGGAGCTTCGTCTATTCCATTCTTATTTTCTGTATTATTAGCGCGATACTGGTGCAAGACTCCGCTGGTGTCATAAAAACACTCCATTGTACCATGTCTGGCTATAACCTGCATAGGTTTTTTCAATTTTTGCTGTCCAATCATAGGCACACCGAGCGCCCCGACAAAGCCTAAAATTACAAGTGTAATAAGAATTTCAGCTAAAGAGAACCCTCTGCATTTCATTATATTAATCCTCCAGAAGTGACAATCTTATGTTTACAAAATTTTTCGGTAAGAAAATTTATAAAAAATCCCAATATAAGTAAGAGCTGGAAATGCTCAGAAAAATCTATAATATCATCATCGCAGCCCTTGAACAGGAAGGGGAT
>CAPQCU010000020.1 GCA_948684385.1 uncultured bacterium | reverse complement strand
AGCTCAAAACCCGCTCTACACCTGACTCCATAACATTTTGCACAAAATGTTATGGAAGATTTAAATAAAAATCTGAATATAACTGATGTTCAACTAATATTTATTATTTAAATAAAAAATTATACAAAGGGTTCACAAAGCTGAAAACGTATGCTATAATTATAAATGTAACGAATTAAGACCATAACATTTTGTGCAAAATGTTATCCTTTCAGTCGTAGTGCGGCTTTAGGGGATAACCGGATGCAAAATGTTATGCTAAAACGTATAGAAGCTCCAATACCTACATCGTTATTTAAATATTGGAGCAGGTGCCGGAGTCGCTTCGGCAAAGGCACCTTTTTCTTAACAAACCCCAAAATCATCAGGAAGTAAGTATGAGCATATCTTTTAGCGGATTATCATCTGGAATAGACACCTCGGCGTGGGTAGACTCTCTTGTCGCATTGAGACAGGCGAAAGTTACTAAGCTTGAGGAAGAAAAAGAACAGGTTATAATGTCTCAAGATGTTTTGAACAATATTAAAAGCTTTTTTGCTTCTTTTCGTTCTGTTCTTGAGCGGGTTACAGATGCTAAGTTTGGAATAGTTACAATGGATTTATTTGCGCAAAACCTTGCAACAAGCTCAAATGTAAGTGTTTTGACAGGCTCAGCAACACATGAAGCTCAGGAAGCAAAATATGATATTCAGGTGGACAAACTTGCCACTGCTACTCAGGCTTCAAGTAATCATAATTATATGACAACTGTGATTGAGAGCCAGACTGCAACTCTGGGAACAAAACTTGGAGAACTCGGTGTAAGAGATGGGCAAATTGGAGTTAATGTTGGCGGTAATAATTTTAAACTTTTGATTAATGATGAAGATACAATCGGGACTTTTATTGAGAAACTTAGGTCAATTGGAGTTGATGCGAATTATAATGAAAGAACCGGAGTTTTTACTGCAAATATTGATGCAAATGATATAAACGATTCTTTGACTGTTCATCCTGATGGCAAAGTCGGAACAGGAATTGTTGAAGCGTTTCATTTAAGCGATTCGGTAGGCGGTTATGAAAGCGGCAACCTCGAAACTTCCGAAACTGACACGGTTGTTGAAACAGCGACAGGCGCAACAAAACTCGCTATATTGGGAGTCGGTGCGGGTGCTGTAAAGATAGAAGCCAACGGTGCAGAGTATACATTTCAGATAACGAATAATTCTACTATTGACGAGTTTGTGAACGCAATGAAAAGTCAGGGTATTGATGCTTCGTTTAAAGACGGTCTTTTGAGGATTGTTGATGCAGAAATAACGAATGATGGCGGCACAAATCTGATTTCAGCACTTGGACTTGAAAAGAAAACTAATCATAATACTCAGATGAGTAACGGCTTGAACTATACAGAGGTAAAAACTGCAGGAGCTGGTGATAGGATTACGGAGTTTGTAACAAACGGAGCCGGAACGATTAATGTTTATGACAAATCCGGTAATGTTTTAGGCTCTGTAACAGTAACAGAAAGCACAACATTTGAAAGTTTGTTTGATAAACTTTCTGACTATGGAATTAAAGGCAGGATAGAAGACGGGGTAGTATCGTTTACTTCAACGAATGGTAATTACGCATCCGGCGGCTTGATGGATAAACTCGGAGTCGGTATTACGACAACGACAATAACACAGACTTCTGGAGCAGGGGTTTCATCAGGCGGTCAGGTAAATTACAACACTGTGCATGATGAGACGACAACGACTTATGTCACAACGACAAGTACGGCGACTAGCACGAGCACCGCTGGTGCCGGAATGTCTTCGGGATCCGGTGTAAATCACAGTACCGTTACAAGTCAAATAACGACTGTATACTCAACAACGACTTTAAGTCATACTCAAACAATTGCAATGAATGTTACTTCATCCGGCGTACTGACCTATTCTACTGTTGTGCCAAGTTCAACAACAGAAACTATTGCTGTTGATATAACATCATCAAGCGGTGTTCATTATACAACGCTTATTTCCGGAGGTTCTTCCGGTGGTGGAACTGGCGGTACCGGCGGCGGTGGAATAGTCGGCGGAGGAACCGGTGATTCCGGCAAAATTTCTTCTATGCAGTCAAGTTCTCCTGTTTATGTAACCAATAGGGATTCCGGTACCGGAACAATAGATAAATATGTAACCCCTGAAATCGTAGTAATAGACCCAACTCTGTTAACTGCGGCTATTTCTAATTATAATATAATCGGCATAAACGATGCTGCAACACTTGCAGAACTCGCAAAAATTGTAAATAATGGTAATAACTGTGCCGGCAAGACTTTTGTGCTGACTAATGACATAGACATAGGAAGTTATACTAGTTGGACACCGATTGGTAGTAATTCTAGTAAGGTGTTTTCGGGTACATTTGATGGTCAGGGTCATGTTGTAAAAAATTTGACTATGACATCACTAGTATCTGGTTGTGCAGGTTTATTTGGAAATTTAAACAATGCTTCAATAAAAAATTTAGGTATAGAAAATTGTAATATTAATATTAATACAAATAGTACGTATAGCTATATATATGTTGGTGCATTAGCAGCCTGTATTAATGATACGACTACTAATATATCAAATTGTTACTCTACAGGAAATATAAAATACATTAATAATAATACTAATAATTATGGTTACCTTAATATTGGTGGGCTTGTTGGAGGTAGTACTAGTTCGTATGCTGGTTTCAAGATTACATCTTCTTTTTCTAGTGCAACTGTTTATGGTGAGGGGTATTACGAAGTATCAACAGGAGGGCTTGTCGGAGGACAAGTTGACGTAATTTTTGAAAACTGTTATACAACTGGAGATGTTACGGCAAAATCATTAAATAGTGAGAATTATTCAGCTAATGCCGGCGGATTAAGTGGTAAAGGATGTGGAATTGTAAATAACTGTTATACAACTGGAAATATTTCTGCTAGCGGAATAAGTGCTTATGCCGGTGGTATTAATGGTTATACGAATTCTCAGTTAACTATTACAAATTGCTATACAACAGGGAATATTGATGCTTATGCAACGACGCGTTGTGAGGGAAGTGGTGATAATTATGCTTGCGCAGGAGGATTGTTTGGACTAGCAGATGTTAGATTAATAAAACACTGTTATACAACCGGAGATATCACCGCAAGCTACGGTGAATCTTATGCTTATAGTTATGCAGGGGGATTGTTAGGGTGTCATCTCTACGACACTGAGAATTATAGTGATGAAATTACCATAAGTATAATAATGTCATTTACTCAAGGAAAAGCATCTGTTATTAAATCATATTATGCTAATGCTGGTGCAATAATTGGCGGACGTAGTTCGATAAAGATTAATTATTCAGCAGTTTACTATAATTCGGATAAAAATACAAAAGATTGTGGAGGATATAGCGGTACACAACAAGGAATTGTTCAGGGTGTAGCAGGTTCAAAGTTCACACAATCATATATTCAGGGTATCGGGTTTACTGATGCTAACGGATGGATGTACACTTCTGCAGCGACTCCTGAGTTGAAATCGCAGAATCTTTTGAATGCTAAAACTACTTTAAAAGAACTTCTTGGAAATAATTGTACAGTGCAAACCATTGTAGTTCAAACTTCTTCGGGAGTTCAAAATGTTGTAATTTCAGCAAATGATTCTATTGCAGAAAAGTTAGCAGATGCAGGTTTTGAAGTTAGTGTAGAAGACGGAAAAATGCTTGTGTCAAGTAAAGCCGACAATGCTATTCTATCTGTATCACAGGAGCTTACGGCAGCACTTCATCTTGTTGCAGAATACTCAGGCAGTAGCTCAGAAGGCGGAACTACAAAAGCTGTAGAATTGACTTCAACAAGCGAAATTATATATTATGATGAGAACAGCAATAAATATTATTTAAGTAAAAATATTGCATTTCAGCATAATATATCTTTTGCTAACATAGGATGTTCTGAAACTAACTATATTACTATTCAAAACGGAACCACAAAAACGGTTTTAACTATTAGTACCAGCGATTATATATCGTATACTGCTGCTGCTGATCCAGTAATTACACGACTTGAAGCTGTAGGTATAAAAACTTATATTACCAATGGTAAAGTGACATTTGTCGGAGATGATAGTCATTATATTTTAGGTATGACAGCTGATTTACGAGTTGCTTTGCACATGGATTCAGGACAAGGATATACTGTTATTCCAAATAGTACAGGAAGTTCAGGTAATTCCGGAAACAGCTCCGGCGGAAGTTCCGGCCCAATACTGACTTCAATTTATGTCAGCTCTTCAAATTCAAATCTCGCACTTTCAGTAGTTGGTGTGAATACTACAAACTATATTACTGTTAAAAACGGTTCTACAACCAGTATTGTCACAATTTCGGCAGCATCTACAGTGGCTCAGCTTACTGCGGAACTTGCTAAAGTAGGAATTTCTACAGATGTTACTAATGGTAAATTTACTTTTTCAGGTGATGACACGCATTACATATTAGGAATGACAACAAATCTGAAAAGTGCTCTGAACCTTACTGAAAATGGAGCTAAAGGGTATACTATACGAACAGTTGAAACTACTGCTACCAAAAATGCAACACTTGCTTCTGCTAACTCCGATGTGCTGCTAAGTGCTTTCGGAGTAAGTGGTACAAACTTTATTACTGTTTTAAATGGTACAACAACAAAAACAGTAAATGTTGATGCAGGTATGACATTACAAGATTTGACCTCTGCACTTGCTGTGAGTGGTATAGCTGTAACCGCTTCCGGGGGAAAACTTACATTTAGCGGGGATGATTCACACAGTATAATCGGTATAACAACTAACCTTGCTAACGCTCTTAAAGTCACGGCAGGAAGCGGAAAAAGTTATACAACTAAAACTATTAAAAGTACAACAACAACAGCCACAGAAACAACAGTTAATGTTACTCATTCAGTTCAGATGACCGGCGACACAAAGTTCTCTCAAATCGGCTTGACATCTGACGGCACATTTACGGGAGTTTCCAACGGTCGTAAGTTTACCATGACAATCACAAAGACTGACACTGTCGGAGAAATTGTCCAAGAACTTGAAGACTACGGCTTTAATGCATCCGTCCGCGGTGGCAAGTTCTACGTTGACGGTGCAGAAAACACATATTTAACAGGAATATCTAACAATGTAAAAACAGCACTCGGAATAACTGCAAATCCGGGCGCAGGAACATCTTACGTCGTCACAACGCATACAACGCTTACTACAACCACAATCGCTAATGAAAACACAGTTCATGTAACAACAAGTGTACAAATGACCGGAGAAACTAAGTTCTCTCAGCTTGGAATGACTTCAGACGGAACAATTAAGGGCGTTCACAATGGCAAGGCGTTTACTTTAAATGTTACGAAGTCTGATACAGTTGATGACATTGTGAACGCCCTTTCTGAATACGGCATAACAGCGTCAGTGCGCGGTGGTAAGATTTATATCAATGGCGGAGACGATGCATATATCACAGAGCTTTCCAATGGAGTAAAAACTGCATTGGGCATAACATCCGGTACTACTTATACCGTAACGACAATTAAGACTTACGGCAATACATCTGCAACAAAAGGTACTTTGAACAAAGTTACGGTAACATCTGCTGTAACCCGTGATACTGCGCTTTCAGAGCTTGGAGTAACAGCAGGTGAGTTTAATATTTACAAAGATGGTGTAAAGTACACAGCTTTGATATCTTCCGATGAGACAGTCGGCTCGTTTATGGACACGCTTTCAAAGTTTGGTATAGAAGCTAGTATAGTAAATAACGGTAATACTTCAACGCTTCGAATAACCGGCAACGGCGATGCTTATATTGCAAAATCATCTTCCAATACGAACGCATCAAATGTAGTTGACAAGCTTCTTCCGGTATCAAATAGCAGCACGACTTATGATTACGCCGGAGAGTTAAAGACGTATACAACAGTAACAACAAGGAATACTGCAACCGAAGAAACATTGTTGAGTGCGTTTGATACCCCATGGGGCGGAACAACACTTAAAAATGCCGGCATTCTTTCATTTGACATTGATGGTGAGTCAAGAAATGTTACTGTAACAGAAACTGATACTTTTGCTTCTTTGATAGATAAGCTTGATGATGCAGGAGTAGAAGCTGCGCTGGTTGGCGGGAAGTTTATTATTAGCAATGCAAACAATGTTTCGATTAATACAGCTGCTTCAACTTCTGCACTTGTTAACCCAAATGCTGCAATCAAGCTTACCCGTAAAAACTCTATTGATAATTTTACGGCGAGTGATTCTCCTGTTCTTGAATACAAAACAATAGTAGAAGAGCATACCGGCTCAGCAGCTAGCTTTGCAGACTTTGATACAAAATTAGGGCTTTTGAATATCTCAAGCGGTACGATTTCGGTTTATAGAAACGGAGTTAAAGCAACTATAAATATTAACTCTGAACAGACTTTCAGGGATTTAAGGTCACAGATTGCTTCAAAATTTTCTGATATTGATTTGAAATTCGAAGACGGATATTTAACTTTAAGCTGTTCTGATAAGAAAGCGGAAGTTGATTTCGGCTCAACCACTGATACATCTAATTTCTTAGCGATTACGGGTTTAAGAAAAGATGCAGAAGACCGTTCGAAAGTTCAATCTGCAAGACGGCTTTATGGAGTAAATGCTGATTCTGTGCTGGTAGATTCAGGACTTTTCAAAAACGGTGATGTAAAAGCCGGAACTTTCTTTGTCGGTGAACAAAAGATTACTATTGATGATAAAACAACGATTTCTGATGTGATTTCTCAAATAAATTCAAGTGAAACTGCTAATGCTACTGCTTACTGGGATAGTATTAATGCAGAGCTTGTGATTAAATCAAGAACAACCGGAGCAGCTTTGATAAATATCGAAGCCGGAACAAGTAATTTTACTGATATCATCGGGCTTACAGAATCAGAATGGAATACAGATGGTTCGTTAAAATCTACAAAACTTAAAGTTGATTCCCAAAAACTTGGAGCAAACGCAGAGTTTAAAATTAATGGCACTTCATTTACTTCGTCTTCAAATACAATAACAAGCGATGTTTCGCGGATAAAAGGCGTTACAATTGATTTGAAAGGTGTATCGGAAGGTTCTGTTACTCTGACTATTGAGCGTGACAAAGAAACCCTTGCAAATGCGCTTTCTGATGTTGTGGATGCGTATAACGAGCTTATGGAAAATGTTGATAAAGAAATTGCAATTGGCGGAACGCTTCATGACCAGTCAATGCTCCGACTTCTGCGAAACAGGCTTCAAAATATGATGACAAGCTCAAGCACCGGCTCTCAGGTGTTTAGAAACCTTAACCAGATTGGTATTTGTACAAAGAAAGCAACTGCAGGAAGTATTAGTACGGAAAAAATAAATGAGTTGAGCTTTGATAAGGAAAAATTCTTTAAAACTTTAAAATCAGATGAAAAAGCGGTAAAAGAACTTATTGTCGGCTCAAAAGGTAACGATGGTATTTTTGTTAAGGTTGAAGATTTGCTTGAAAATGCTTTGAGAAGTGTAACCGGCTACTTTGATTCGACTGCTAACAGCATGAAGAATAAAGAGAAACGCATTGAAAACAAGATAATCAAAGGTAATGCTGCGATTGAGAAATATCGGGCAAAACTTGAGACTAAGTTTAGTGCTATGGACATGCTAATCGGTAAGATGCAGCAGCAGTATAGTTCATTTCTGGGGGGGTAGGGGTAAATATATTGGGTTTGTAGGTGTAACTTACCAACCTTTACATTTACCCCTTCCCCCGAAGGACATTCAATTTGTAGTTCCAAAACCAACCCAATACATTTCCCCCCCCCCTTTACAAAAAATTTTGTTTTGTGTAATATGGTTTTGTTACCAATTGAATAACTTTGGAGGAGTGCCAGAGCGGTTGATTGGAGCGGTCTTGAAAACCGTCGTACGTGCGAGCGTACCGTGGGTTCGAATCCCACCTCCTCCTCCATTTAAAAAGCCCTTTACGGGGCTTTTTTTAGTAAGGGAGCCGGCATGTTTGATTATTTTAAAGGGTTTATTACAGATAAAAGAAAAACTTCTAAAGGCTGTTTTGTGACGGTTGAAGTCTCAGGAACCGGATATCTGCTTGAAGTTTCTGAAACTGATTTTCAGGGAGTAAACGTAGATGAAAAAGAGATACAAAAAATGTATGTATTTCTTTCGCATCGTGAAGATTTGATGTCTCTTTACGGGTTTTCAAATAAAGAAACGCGAGATATTTTCCAAATTTTAATCTCTGTTTCAGGGGTTGGTGCGAAGATGGCAATTGCGCTTCTGAACGAGTTTGATGCTTGTGACTTGATTTCTCTGGTTATTGACGGTAATTTTAAAGAACTTACCCGCGCAAAAGGAGTTGGTCCAAAGCTCGCGCAGAAAATTATTCTCGAGCTTAAAGACAAGCTTATGAAAACAGAACTTCCTAAGAGTTCAGCTAAGCTTCCTAAATCTCAGGCTTTTGATGATACTCAGGCGGTGTTGCTTTCTTTAGGCTATGAAGAAAACGAGATAGAAGATGCTATTTCAAAAATTCTACCGACTATTCAAGACAGCTCTAATTCAGAAGAAGTAATAAGAAAAGCTCTGACATGTTTATCAATGTAACATTTTGTAAACCTGATAGCAATTTTTATTTTTACGACCGTTCGTATTAATAAAAGAGGTTTTTTTGATGAATTTTAATATCCAGCCAATAAATTTGAATATTCCAAGAGTCAGCTTTAAAAGTAATAAAAAGGAACAGCCGGCAGAGCCTGTTTTAGAGCGGACTCCAAAACAGGACAGTTTTAAAATTTCTGTCGGGTATGTGAATGACATTCACGGGCAGACAAATAACATGATGAGAATTTTATCCGGAATTAAAGGTGATTTAAAGCTTTCTGCCGGAGATAACGATATTGGTGATGAAAAAAATCAGGGTGTAAGAAAAGCTACGACAATGTTTCTGAATATTGCAGAAATTAAGGCATCTGCGCTTGGTAATCACGAATTAGATACTACTCAAAAAGATTGTATTGATGCTATTAACAATTATGATGGTGATTTTCTTTGCGTAAACTATAGCAAAGAGCCTCTTGAAAACCAAAATCCTGATGAAGTAGAAAAACTTGGACGCGCTGAGCTTGATAAACACCTTAAGAGGTCTAAGATTGTAGAAGTAAACGGCGAAAAAATCGGACTTGTAGGTGCTTCTCCGATGGATATGTTCGAAAGACTTACGCACCCGAATTATTACACTGACAGCAAAGTTGACAGCTTAGAAGATACAATTGAAGAAATTCAGGACGAAGTCGATAACTTAAGAGAACAGGGAGTTAATAAAATTATTTTATTATCCCATTTAGGACATAAAAAAGATCAGCTTGTAGCTCAGAGTACAGAAGGAATTGATGTTATAATCGGTGGTCATACGCACGAACTTATTAAAGACATCAAAGAAGGTGAAAATCTTTTCTATTCAAAAACAGGTGAACCTGTACTTCTAACAGAAGCCGGCAGAGACGGAAATTATTTCGGAAACTTGAATTTGACTTTTGATAAAGATGGTGTAATTAAGAAAGCTCAAAACAATGTTGGTGAGACAAGATTATTCCATAAAAATATGATTAACCAGTTTGTATTTGATTATCTTCTTGGCAAGCCTGAAATAGTCGGATATGTTCAGGCAGCTCCGCCTCCTCCAAAAAGTCTGCTGGAAGAAAATCCGCATGCAAACTTTGTTTGTGATGTAATGCGTGAAAAAACAGACTCTGATATTGCTTTATGGCACAACTGCGGAGTTAGAGGATTTTTCCACGAAGGAGTGGTAGATTCTAGTGAAATTAAAGACATGTCACCGTTTTTGGATTATGTAGCTGTTGCTAATGTAAGTGAAAAAACAATTGTTGATTTGTTTAAAAATGCGATAGAAACTTCTTATTCTTCTGTAGGCAATAAACCCGGGTTAATTGCTGTTTCAGGCTTGAATTATACAGTCGATCCTGAAGAAGGCGAACTTGTTGAAATGAATTTTGTAGACAAAAATGGAAATGTTCACAATATAAATATTGAAAATCCAAGTGAAGATAAAACTTATAAAGTTGTTACGGATGAGTTTTTGATGTCAGCAGGAGCAGATTTTAATGTTCTTGCACCGGAAGAAGATTATTTGGAAAAATTCAATTACGATAAAGATGTAATGGTATGCCAGTATATTAAAGAATCCGGTAAACCTGTAGTAATTGAACATTCAGGTCGTATAAATTTCAGGCATGATGATTGATAGCAAAAAATATTTTTAGACGTTTTATTATCGAAAAAAGCAGGAAAATATGGATTTAAAAGTATCTCTCCCCAAAATTAACCAATATACATTTACATTTAGAAAGTCAGAGCCTTCTAAAAATAATATTCTGGAAAAATCACCTCAACAAGATACTTTCGAAATGTCTGTCGGTTATTTTAACGATTTACACGGCCAAACAAATAATATGCTCCGTATTTTATCAGGCTTGAAAGGTGATTTGAAATTTTCAGGCGGAGATAACGGGATTGGAGATGAAAAGAATAAAGCTGTAAATAATGCAGTAATTAAATTTATGAACCTTGCAGGTATAAACGGTTCTGCGCTTGGAAACCATGAACTTGATACCAAGCAAAATGATTTTGTTGATACAGTTAGCAAATTTAATGGTAATTATTTTGCGGTAAACCTTAAACAAGATTTGAGTGAAGAAGATGACCATGCAGAATTAAATAATGCTTTGAAACGTTCTGCGGTAGTCGAAGTTAATGGTGAAAAAGTCGGTGTTGTAGGGGCAACTCCTATTGATTTACTTGCAAGAGTAACTCATCCTTCTTATCATAGAGACTGCTATGTGGAAGATTTAGATGATACAATTGAAGAGATTCAAAAAGAAATAGACGCTCTAAAAGAACAGGGAGTGAATAAGATTTTCTTATTATCCCACATGGGATTGGATACAGACAAAATAGCTGCCCAAAAATTAGACGGAGTTGATGTTATAATTGGCGGTCATACGCATGAACTTATAAAAGATATTAAAGAAGGTGAAAATCTTCTCTATTCAAAATCCGGAGAACCGGTAATAATAACAGAAGCCGGAAAGAACGGAAATTATTTTGGAAAACTTAATCTGACATTTGATAAAGATGGTGTGATTGTTAGGGCGCAAAATAATCTTGGTAAAACAAGCCTGTTTGATAAAAATATGATTAATCAATACATAATCAATGAAATCTTAGGAGCTCCGGAAGAAGTCGGGTATATTAAGGAAGTTGTTGCACCTCCGAGTTCTTTGATTGAAGAAAATGCGCATGCAAACTTTATGTGCGATGCTATGAAGTATGAACTTGATACAGATATTGCGGTTTGGAATAACAGCGGAACAAGAAGTTATTTTAAACCTGGTGTAATTGATACAAGGGATATAAAAGACATTGCTCCGTTTGAAGACAGAATTTCTGTAGCAGATGTTTCAGAGAAAAAACTCGTTGATTATTTTAAACATGCAATTGAGAATACATACAGGTCTCAAGGTAATAAACCGGGATTACTTGCTGTATCCGGCATGAATTATACAGTTGACCCGAAAGCCGGAAAACTTGTCGGGATGAACTTTGTAGATAATGATGGAAATGAGCATAAAATTGATGTTGAAAATCCAAGAGAAGATAAATCTTATAAAGTAGTAATGGATTCTTTCATGATGTTTGACGGTGCTGATTTAGACGTACTTTCTCCTAAAGAAGAGTGTGTAAATTATCCTTTCAATAAGGATTTTCTGGCATGCGAATATATTAAACATTTAGATGAGCCTGTTGTGATTAATCAGACTGGCAGGATAAAGTTTGTTTAATTGCTTCCGGCAGATATTTAGGTAAGTCTGACGCCAGAACAGAATATTCTGTTAACTCTTCCGATGCGATTTCACCTGCGCGTGAATGAAGGTATACACCGAGTTTTGCGGCTTCAAATGGGAGTACACTTTGCGCAAGAAGCCCTGCAATAATTCCTGCTAGCACATCTCCACTGCCTGCTTTTGCAAGCGCAGAGTTGCCGTGCCTGTTTATGGAAATTTCTTTACCATCACAAATTATTGTTCTGTGCGTTTTTAAAACAGTTATGCAGTTGTATTTTTCGCATAATTTTTTAGCGGAGCCTTCTAAATTATCCAAAACATCTTGAAGCCCAACTCCTAAAAGTCTCGCTGCTTCTAAAGGATGCGGAGTGATTATTGTGTTTTCCGGTAAAGTGATATTCAACTTAGATAATATATTCAATCCGTCTGCATCGATTACAAGCGGGGAATTTACAAGTTTTATGACTTCTTGAAAAAGTTTCTTATTATTACCTAATCCGCATCCGATTAAAACAACCGAAAAATCTTTTATTTGTTTTAAACCTTCTTTATGTGAAAGATAAACCGCTTCCGGAAGCAGAGTTGAAACAGAACGGATAATATCTTTTTCGCTTGCAAGAGCAGCGAAACCCGCTCCGGCTTTTAGAATAGAAACAGTCGATAAATAAGCAGCGCCGATATAGTTTTTTGAGCCGGCAAAATTAAGAACTTTCCCAAAAGTTCCTTTGTTTGAGTTTTGCTCTCTAAATGGCATTTTATAAACCAATTTGTCTTATAACCTCATAAGCTACAATTGCGACAGAATTTGAAAGATTTAAACTTCTTTGACCTTCGACCATCGGGATTGTAACTGCAGTTTCCTGAGTAACGTATTCTTGCGGCAACCCACGCGATTCCGGACCAAATACAATAAAGTCTCTGTCTTTAAATTCTATATCTGTGTATTTCTTTTTTGATTTTGTAGTCAAATAAAAAAATCTGCCATCAGGAAACTGTTTATATAACTCTTCCATAGAATTAACTTTATGTAAATCAACACTTTCCCAGTAATCCATTCCGGCACGTTTGGTATATTTATCTGTTAGTGCAAATCCAAGCTTGCCTACAAGATACAAAGACGCTCCGGTGCAGGCGCAGAGTCTTGCGATATTTCCTGTATTTTGAGGAATTTCCGGTTCGTATAAAACTACATTAAACATTTTTATCCTTAAAAAGGTATTTAGCTTCGATTACAACAGGCAAGCCTCTTACAACACAGAATACAATTGCAAATACAGCAGCCCAGAAACCTATTGTCCAGATGATTTCACGGTTAGGGCAAACCGGAATTTTTGCTGCAATTATTAAAATAAATGCAAGAACTTTTGCAACAGCGTAGCTTATTCTCATAAACTTAGAACCTGTAATAAATTTGCAAACAGGATTAACCTGCATTCCAAAAGGTGTTAAACCCTGTTCCATTGCAGCGCTCCTGATTGTATCAGTGATAAATCCTCTTGTAATTGCAATAAGCGGAAACAGAATATTTAACCAGCCCATTACAGCAAATAAAATCCAGTAAGTGTTTTCAACTATTCTGTCGCCCATAATATCTAAAAGAGCACCAAATTTTGATTCTTCGTGGAATTTTCTTGCAACATAACCGTCAAGCCCGTCAAGAGCAAAAGCGATTATAGTTAAAGCCAACGCCCAAACATAAGCTGCAGTATTGCCCTGACAGGTGTATATTAAATACACAGCTGCGAACATTACGAATATTCTGAAAATAGATATTATATTAGCCATATTTTTATCCTTACCACTTTACTCCTACCCCTTCATACGTGATAGAGCAAAGTCTTTTTTGTTCAAGTCTTCAACTTTTGAACCTAACATAATACGCTCAGCTTCTTCAAGCACGCTTACAACTGCGTAGCCGTTAGCACCGTCTGAACGAGCTTTTTGACCTGAAGCACAGCAGTTAACAAAATGCTGGCAAGCAAGTTTTAAAGGTTCAATTTCTAAATAATCAAGCGCAAAGTTCTGTGTATTTGCAGGCTTGAAGTTGTCATAAACTTTAAGTTTATCAACAGCTGCGGTATCGTCAAAAATTGCTGTTGCTTTTGTACCGCGAACAAGCAGCATAACGTGTTTTTGCGGAGTAATCCAGCTGTCTGAAATATGTGCAATCATTCCGCCTTCGAATTGTACTCCGATATGAGTAATATCCATAATATCATTTCTGTCGGAAGAACAGCCGATTGCAGATATAACTTTTTCAGGATTTTTACCTGTAACATAAGCTATCATTGAAACATCGTGAGGAGCTAAATCCCACATAACGCTTCTATCGTTTTTGTGGTAGTTAACGTTTAGCCTGTCGCTTTGAGCGTAAACCGGTTCACCTAATACTCCTTCTTCAATTAACATTTTTAGCCTGTTAACTGCAGGATGGTAAAGAAGCAGGTGGTCAACCATAAGAACAAGCCCTTTTTCTTCTGCGAGTTCTGTTAAAACTCTTGCTTCTTCAGCCACTGTAGATATTGGTTTTTCTACGTAAACATTTTTGCCGGCTTCAAGCATCGCTTTAACTATCTTGAAGTGAGTGTGGCTTGGGGTTACGACTGCAACGCCCGTGATTTCACTATTATTAATTATATCGTTAAAGTCTTTTGTAACTTTAACCCCCGGAAATTGTTCCTGAACAGCTTTTAAAGATTCTTCATCCAAATCACAAACTGTATCTAATACATTAAGGTTATAGAAATTGCGGACAATATTTTTACCCCACATTCCCATACCGATTACTGCAACTTTTTGTTCTTTCATACCTTTTTTACCCTCTATCTTATTTTATTATATTACAACTGAATTTTTACGTAAAGTAGCGGGAGAAATATAGCAGGTGATTATTTAATAACAAAGAATACTACAAAAAGAATCATTCTTAAAATATAAAAAACTCCAACCAGAATAAAGTTCCAGTAAAAACATTGTTGGATGTGGTACCAAAACCCAGAGTCAAAAATAGTTCCATATTTGTGATATTCGTTGTTATTGTTCATAATTCTTTATTTTCCATTATTGTGCAAAATTTGATATGATAAGTATTTTGATTAATTGATACAGTACTTCATAAAAAAATACAGTTAACATAAAACTTATGATACCGGTTAATATATAAAAAGATGTTGAAAGAAATTCTGAAAGATATTGTCTCCACATTTTATATTTCCTTTCTAAATAAATAAATTTTTCACCCTGAGGATGAATTTTATAGCTAAAACTCCAAGGCTATAAAGCATACCGCAACGACCGCAACCGTAATTATTTTCAAACGAATCAAGTTTAAAAAAATAAGGGTCATTATAATCATCAGTATATAAATTCTTAATCATTAGAATAAATAATGTAATTATAAATGCGTATTCAAAAACAACAAAAATAATTTGCGGTAACCAGAATAAAAATTCAGATAATTTTTTCTTATTTTTCATAATTCTTATTATAATAATAAAAAAGGATTGCATTCGCAATCCTTTTATAAGTTAGATATGATTTCTGTGCGATTTTAATAATTTTTTTAGCCAATCTTCTAGCATGTTATTATTAGTAGGAGTTTCTAATAAGTTATCTAAATCATTTTGAGATTTAATATTTCCTGTTTTTACTTGATTTGGCAAATCAGGAATTGTACTTGCTTTTTCAGGGCTTATTTTATCCTTTAATTTATCAAATTTCACAAATTCGCCATTTTTTGTTCTGGCTGACGTACCTTCAAGATAGTCTTCATAATATTGAGTCGCTTTGTCTTGAAGTTTTCTTTGCTGGCGGGAAGGAAGTTTATGAACATGGACTGATTTGCGTAAAATCTTACCTGTATCAATTTTGTTCGCTACTTTATAGCCTCCTTTACTGAGAGCACCTTATCCAATTCCAGTTAAAATTGTTTTAAGTGAATTTGTTTTTAAATTTTCACGATCTAACATTGTATCTCCAATTATATTAATTGGGCTGGTGGCAAGATTTTCTGCCATACCTTTTGTGGTTTCTTGTGCAATCTTTTTTCCAAAAAACGGAGCCATTTTTTTGCTTAATGGAGATATTACTTTTCCAATGCCGGTGGCAGCTTTAGCAAAAGGACCCACTGCAGGAATAAAATTTGAACCTATATCCCAAGCAGCTTTTGCGTGAACTTTACCCATATTTTTCTTGTGTTCTTTTTCAATCTCCTGATTACGGTTTTCTGAAATTTCACGAATTTTGGCAACTTTTTCTTCTCGGGATAATGTTTTATCTTGTAATACAAGGTCATAAGCTGAGACATTTTTTTCTATTCCGGCATGTAAAACTTTATCACCGGGTTTGAAATCTTCAGGGTATTCTTCAAGTGTCGGTTTATATTTCGTATTTTCCGGCGGTGTTAATATCATGTTTTTATCAACTCCAGCTTTTAAAACCGGATTATCCACCTGCTGCGGTGTATTATTTACAGGTTTGAATACATCATCAAATTCTTCCAATTTTCTTGCGTTGTTTGGAGAAGTTATCAGCTTATTATTTGCTAAATGTTCTCCAATTGAACTTAACATTTGTTCATTAGGATTTAATCCCTGAGTAGGATTTGTTTTAACCATTTTTGCGGTTTCAATACCGGCTCTGGAGTTCCATTCGTTTGCAAGAAGTTCATTTACCGTATCTCTGGTAAATTTTCCGTCATAAAGCGTTGTATTGTTGTTGCGAAGTTTTTCTGCAATGCTGTCTCCATAATTATAAGACAGATACGCCTGTTTGTAAGTGTCGTTTAAAGCCCGAAATACAGGCGAAGCAGTGTTCGGGTTGTCATACCCGTGTTGCATCATATACCTGAGAATTTCATCTTGTATCCTTTGTTCTAAATGATCTTCAAATCTTAACATTGTTATCCTTTCTGTAAATTGATTTGTGATGACAAAGTATATTATAAAGATTTTGAAATTTTTACTAAGGATTGTAAACTATTTTTTACATCTTAACCTAGGACTCAGTGTTTATGTGATAGTTAGTTGTTTTATTTTTGACATTAAACCTGTAGTCTCAAAATCAACCCATTCATTTATCCCCCTCCCCCTATTTCCAGCAGGACATTAAACTTGTAGTTCTAAATCCAACCCAATACATTTACCCCTTTACCCTCCCCCCTTGAAAAATTTTTTTGTTAGCAATATAACGGTACTTGGTAAAATTACAATTTTGGGAATATTAAATAGTTATGGAAATTTATTTTTTATCACTTGGGATGCTGCTTTTGGGAGCTTTGCTTTCAATCGTAGTGAAAGAGCAATGGAAATTTAAAGTTTGCTCAATTTTTTCTTTTTTATCAGCAGGATTAATGTTTATTCCTGCACTTGCTGTTCTGTTGACAGGTGTACCTATCGGCAGAACAATTTATATGTCACCTTTGCTTACAGGAGTTGATTTTGTTATCGATCCTTTGTCAGCATTTTTTGTGATTGTTATTTCTTTAATGAGTTTCTTGGGAACTCTTTATGCGAACGGTTATATGAAACCTTATCTTAATAAAGGAATGAATGTTTCTTCACATTGTTTCTTTTTAATGATGCTTATTGCTTCAATGCTTATGGTTGTAACTGTTCAGAACGCATTATTCTTCCTGATTGTTTGGGAAATTATGTCACTTTCATCTTTCTTCCTTGTAATTTTTGAAGGCGAAAAGAAAGAAGTTATCAGGGCAGGCATTAAATATCTTATTTATATGCACCTGTCAGTAATATTTATTATGGCAGCTTTTGTACTTTTGAATATTAATTCAAACAGCTTAAGCTTTGTTGCATTTACAAATTATCTTCATGCAAATCCTGAACTTGCAAATATAGTTTTCTTACTTGCGTTTGTAGGTTTTGGAATAAAAGCCGGATTTGTACCGTTTCATAACTGGCTTCCGGATGCGCACCCTGCTGCACCGAGCCACGTTTCAGGTATTATGTCCGGTGTGATGATTAAAACAGGGATTTACGGCATTTTAAGATTTTTATTCTTTGTCGGAATGCCTTCAAAAATGGTTTCTTATACAGTTCTCGTAATTGCTGTTATCTCGGCGCTTTATGGTGTGCTTTATGCAATCACACAACACGATATAAAAAGACTTCTTGCTTATCACAGTATAGAAAATATCGGTATTATCGGTATTGGTATCGGCGTTGGTATGTTAGGTCTTGCTTATGGTAATCCGGTTGTTGCAGTATTCGGATTCGCAGGCGGAATTCTTCACATCTTAAACCACTCAATATTCAAAGAACTTTTGTTCTTTGCAGCCGGTAGTGTTTATTTAAGAACACATACAAGAAATATTGAAATGCTTGGCGGCTTGATTAAGAAAATGCCTTATACCGCATTATTATTTATAGTAGGTTCAGTTGCGATTTGCGGACTTCCTCCATTTAACGGCTTTATTAGTGAATTCTTAATCTATGTCGGCATGGTAAGCGGAGTTCCTGCTTCTGAAATTAATTTATTTATTGTTCTTATTCTTTCAATCGGAGCTCTGGCAATGGTTGGAACAATGGCAATGCTTTGCTTTACTAAAGCTTCAGGAATTATGTTTCTTGGTGCTCCGAGAAGTGAATATGTTGAAAACGCAAAGGAAGATGCTCCAAAGACAATGCTTATTCCTATGACAGTATTAGGCTTTCTGGCATTCTTTATTGGTATGTTTCCTCAATATATTATTGGTGCGATATTGTCTGCAACTTTAATGTTTGTGAATATTGATTTTATGACAGTATTTAATGGAACAACAATGATTCTTGGTGAAATTAGCTGGTATTTCTTGATTTTCTTTGTGCTTGTTGCGCTTTTGATGCTTACAAGATTTGTTGTTAACAAAAGAAGCACAACTCATACAACCTGGGGATGCGGATATGACAGACCTAATAACTTTATGCAGTACACAGCGTCTTCTTATGCAGACTTGTTTGTTTCAACTCTGAAACCTTTGTTCAAAAGAGTTTCACATATTAAGAAACCTAAGGAGCTTTTCCCTAAGGAAGCTTATTATGAACTTGAGATTGAAGATATTGAAGAAGCTTATATTGTAAAACCTCTTGTTGCGTGGGATGAAAAAATTCTTACAAAATTTGAGAGAATTCAAAACGGTAACATTCAGCAATATATTTTGTTCGGACTTATCTTTTTGATACTGGCAATAATCGGTATGGTTTACTTTGGGGGTTAACAAATGAACTTATTAATAAATATATTAGTACTTTTATTTATACCATTCCTTATGATTGGTGTAATTAAGAAAACAAAAGCCTTCTGGGCTGGAAGAAAAGGTGTAAGTATCTGGCAGCCTTTGTGGGACTTTTTGAGATTGATGAAAAAGTGTTCCGTTATAAGCGAGACTACTTCGTGGGTATTTAAGTTTGCTCCTGTAGTCGGACTTGCAACTGTGCTTTTTGCGTCACTTTTTGTTCCTATGATTTCAGGCAATGCAATTATTAACGTTCCTTTTGCGTTTGTAATATTTTCTTACATTTTAGGACTTGGAAAATTCTTTGCATTGATTTCAGCATTGGATACAGGAAGCAGCTTTGAAGGAATGGGTGCTTCAAGAGAAGCTTGTTTCTCAACAATTGTTGAACCGGCTTTCTTCATCACGCTTGCTTCAATTGCAGCTTTGACTCAGAATTATACATTTAATAGCTTTAAACTGATTCTTGAAAATGCAGGCGGATACGGAGTTTTGATTATTATCCTTGCTGTGGTAACTTTGTTTATTATGTTACTTATTGAAGGATGCAGAGTTCCGGTTGATGATCCGACTACGCACTTAGAGTTAACAATGATTCACGAAGTTATGATTTTGGATAACTCAGGTATAGATTTAGGCTTGATTACGTGGGCGTCTGCTATTAAGATGCTTATTTTTGAATCTTTGATTGCAAACTTAATTATTCCTGCAAGCTGGGGCGAATGGGAAACTGCTCTGGCTTATCTTGCGATAATTTTTGTTCTTTCAATTGTGATTGGTACAATTGAATCTTCAATGGCAAGATTTAGAATGACACACGTATTTGAGTTTATATTTATAATGTCAATTACTGCATTAATTATTTTAGCATTAGTAACCTACAGAGTTTACGGGGGGTAGGGTAGAATGGAAAACATTTTTATAATTTTATTAGGTTTAACAATGATATACATAGCGTCAACAAGCCGTTTGGCAGCGCATGTTAATATGCTTATTGCTCAGGGCTGGTTGTTGTTCTTTGTATGTTTGTCAGGGTTTATGAAAGAACCCTGGTTTAATACATCAATTATTTCAAGCCCGACTGCGATTTCAATGAATATGGGACACATTCTTGCAATCCTGTTTGTGGTTGTTGAAACTTTAATAGTAAAAGCTGTTGTTATTCCTCTTTTTCTTAAAAAAGTTGTGAAAAAAACTCACGCTCACAGAGACACAGATGCGAATATACCGCACTTTTACTGCTTAGTTATTTCAAGCGTAATTTTGTTTGCAGGATTTTTGATTGCAAATATTGATGCTCCGGCTTTCAAACTTGTATCACCTATGTATTTTGGTGTTTCAAGCGCAATTATTATCATAAGCTTGTGGTTGATTACGATTAAACACAAAGTTCTTTCAAACGTTATCGGGTTTATTACAATGGAAAATGGTATTTTCTTACTTTCACTTTCTGTTGCAAAAGAAATGCCGGTTATAGTAAACCTTGGCGTTTTGCTTGATATATTTATTGCCGTATTCATTCTTGGTATGCTTGTTAAAGAGATTAACAATGAATTCGACGATTTGGAAGTTTCACATTTATCAGATTTGAAGGATTACGAATACAATGACTAGTTTGATTTTATTATTTCCGCTTTTAGCGTGCTTGATATTATTTATATTTAAGAATAGAGCATTAAATAATATAATGCTTAACCTGTATGCAGTTTTACACTTTGTTGTATCACTTGCTTACTGTATGGATTGGGATTTTTTACCAATGTTAAAACCCTGCAGATTTTTTGCAGTTGACGATACTAATAAAATCTTTTTGATGGTTATGTCAATTGTTTTTCTTGCAGTTGCGGTTTATAACAACGGGTATTTGAAAGATTCCTCAGCTTTGACAAGAAAGCTCAGACATTATACTTATATGGTAATGTTCTTTGTTTTTTCAATGACAGGTGCAATTTTAAGTACAAACCTGGGTATTGCCTGGGTATTTATTGAAGGTACAACTTTAGCAAGTGCTTATTTGATTTATTTCCACAAAACAAAACATTCAATTGAAGCTGCATGGAAATATGTTTTCATCTGCTCAATCGGTATTGCTCTTGCATTTGTAGGTATTATTCTTTTAACGGTTGCAACAGGCAACTTAAATTCACTTTTCTATAATGATTTGTATAACAATGCAGCTTTGTTTAATCCTTTCTGGTTAAAGCTTGCATTTGTATTTATATTATTTGGTATCGGTACAAAAATGGGTCTGGCTCCGGTTCATTTCTGGCTTCCGGATGCTCACGCTGAAGCTCCGTCACCGATTTCTGCTCTGCTTTCCGCAACTCTTTTAAACTCAGCTTTCTTGATGATTGTAAATGTTTTCAGAGTAATGGTAATTGCAAATTGTGACAGCTATGCAAGAATAATGCTTCTTGTAATGGGATTTATTTCACTATTTGTAACAGCAGTTTTTGTTTATCATATCAATAATTACAAAAGAATGCTTGCTTACTCATCAATAGAAAATATGGGTATTCTGGCAATCGGAACTGCTTTAGGCGGAGTTGGTATGCTTGCTGCAATGATTCATTTAATTGGTCATTCACTAATTAAAGCATCTTTCTTCCTGACTTCAGGTAATGTTCTTGAATTATATGGAACAAAGAAAATCAAATCAGTAACAGGCTTAATGAAAAATGATAGAAAAACAGGCTGGTTGTGGGTAGCGTCTTTCTTAGGAATAGCAGCTTTTCCTCCTTCAGTTTTGTTTGTGAGTGAATTCTTTATTGTTAAAACAATGTTTCTTAAAGGTCACTATGTATTGAGCGGATTGTTTTTGTTACTGCTTACAATCGTTCTTTACGGTCTTGGAAAAGCTGTTATCAGAATGGCATTTTCTTCTCCAAAAGACAGCGAAGTAAATTCAGAAAAGAAACTTTCCTGGTCAATGTACGCTCCGCAGATTGTAATGCTGATTTTGGCATTCATAATCGGTATTTATATGCCAAAAGGTTTAACTGAAATGATTATATCAGCAGTTCAAGGATTTTAAGGGCTAAATAAAAGAGGGTAACTATGAATTGGATAATTACAGAAAATAATAAAAAAATAAACACACAAGACATTCCGACAATTTCAATAGATGAAATTCGCTCAGATGTCGAAAAAATGAAAATGAGAGTTGTAGGGTTCTTTGGAAAACAAGAATTTGCAAACGTAAGACTTTATGTAGTGATGGCTGATGATAAAGTTGGTAAGCTTTATGTTACTTCAACTTTATTTACCCCTGAGATGAAGTCTTATGAGTCATTTACGCAAACAATTCCTGCTTTTCACATTTTTGAACGTGAGTTCTATGAAGAATTCGGTATTGAACCTTTAAATCATCCGTGGTTGAAGCCTGTAAGGGTAAATCAGGATAAGTACCCATTCTTTGAAATGAAGGGTGAAGATATCCATCAGGTTGCGGTCGGACCTATTCACGCAGGTGTAATTGAACCGGGGCATTTTAGATTTATGTGCCTTGGAGAAAAAGTTTATGATTTGGAGATTATGCTCGGCTATCAGTACAGAGGAGTTGAAGAACTTTTCTTAAAAGGAAAAGGATACAATAACAGATTAGCAGAATCGGTATGCGGTGACTCTGTAATCGGATATAACATGGCTTATTCTCAAGCAATGGAAGCTTTATCTGATACTGCTGTTTCTTCAAAAGCGCAAATCATAAGACGCGTAGCTTTAGAAATGGAAAGAATTGCAATACATATCGGTGATATGGGTGCGATAGCGGGTGACATGGCTTATCTTATGGGTGCTTCTATTTTTGGTATCACAAGAACTCTTGTTATTAATACTTTGCTTGAAATTTCAGGAAGTCGTTTTGGAAGAGGATTAATTAATGTCGGCGGTGTTAATTTTGATATCGATGAAAAAATGGCAGCAAAAATTATTGATATGTTAGATGAAGTGGGCAAGACTGTTGATAGAACTACAAAAGTTATGCTTAAAATGCCGTCTTGTATTTCCAGAATGGAAAGAACCGGGGTTGTGAGTATGGAAACTGCAAAATCTCTTGGTGCAGTTGGTATGGCAGCACGTTCTTCAGGTGTTGACATTGATACAAGATTTGATTTTAACGATAAATGGTACACTTCTCTTGATGTTGTAAAACCATTCAAAGCAACCGGTGATGTTCATTCAAGATTTAAACTCAGATATAAAGAAATTAAACAATCTATGCAAATAATCAAAAAATTACTTGCTAAGTTGAAAGAATACGCTGTAGAGGCAATGAAAATTACACCTAATGAGCAGCTTGCTCCAAATTCTTTTGTTGTATCAATGACAGAAGGCTGGAGAGGCGAAATTGTTCATATAGCTGTAACGGGTGGAAATGGCGAGCTTTTGAGATACAAGATGAAAGATCCGTCATTTAATAACTGGTATATGCTTGCAATGGCGGTAAGAAATAACGGAGTCTCAGACTTCCCGCTCTGTAACAAGAGCTTTAACCTGTCATACTGTGGAAACGACTTATAGGGAGTAAATATTATGCTAGATACAATAAAACTTAAATATTTTCAAGGAAATCAGTTCATACCTGATATCCAGAACGCGCCGATGAGAAGCCAGTTTAGAGGTTTCCCTATTCTAAAAAACTGCGGTGATATAGATGAAAGCGTATGCCCTACAGGCGCTTTGAAAGCTAATCCGCTTTCAATAGATTTAGGCAAATGTACACTTTGTGGTGCATGTAAGTGTGAATCTGTTCAGTTCAGCAACTATTACAAATTAGCTTCTACATCAAGAGAAAAACTTGTAATTACAGAAGGAATGACTCCGGAAGAGTTTGAAAAAACAGCTGTTGAATGCAGAAAAGAAATTAGAAGAGTGTTCTCAAAGTCTTTGAAATTAAGACAGGTTTCAGCAGCAGGCTGTAACGGATGCGAAATGGAACTCAATGCTTGCTCAAACTGTAACTTCGATATGGGCAGATTTGGTATTGATTTTGTTGCTTCACCAAGACACGCCGACGGACTGGTAATTACAGGCCCGATTTCTGAAAATATGGCTTACGCTCTTGAAGATTGTTACAAATCTACACCTGATCCAAAGATTGTAATATTAGCAGGTGCCTGTGCAATTTCAGGCGGTGTTTTCCAGAACTCTTCTAAATTGAACCGTGAATTCTTAGAAAAATACCCGATTGATTTGTACATTCCGGGATGTCCTGTTCACCCGCTGACATTCATAAACGGTGTACTTGATTTTATAAGTAAAAAATAAGAAAAAAGGTGCGAGTATCGCACCTTTTTTAAATTCCGAAATAAAGTCTGTTAAGTTCTGCAACAGTCATCGCACCAACCCGTGCTTCTTCCATCTGAGCCCGTTTTGAGTCTTGCGTATCTGTCACCGCTTCAAGAGGCGGAAATTGCAGCTCCTGTCTTGCTTCTTCCTGATGTTTAGTCTGAATTTTTTGAACGAGTTCAATTTTAGCCTGTTCAAGCTTGCCTTTGTCAATGTTTTTATTTCCGCTCGGAGCAATACCAAGCTTAATAAGCTCCGAGAGTATTCTCAAATACTCGGGATCTTCATAAGAATGTACTGCTCTTATTCCGGCGACCATTTTTCACTCCTAATCAACGACTTATACTTTTTTTATTCCACCATTTGAATGATTTATAACGCTTCTTTATAAATATCTTTACAAAAGTTTACGAATACGGTAAAATAATAATAATTGTATAGTTAAGTTAATATATTGTAACAAATTGGCAAGAAAATTTGTTTTGTGTTTTTAATTGAAATATAATGTCAAATGTACAATATATGACGACCCAATAATAATATAATTTAGGAATATGGAAACTATGAAAAAACAAATAAGTTACACACTTGCATTACTTTGTGTTTTGGCTATGCCAAAAGCTTTTGCAGAAGTATTTCCTATGAACGCAGAACTTGGCGGATATGCTCCGGGCGCTTATAATAGGACAGAAATGCAAAATATTAATCATTATCAGATTGATAAGAGTTATATCCAATCTTTTGATGATGTAACAAAAGATGAACAGATTTATGATGCTTCTATCGAAGAAAATCAGGCAAGAGAAGGTATGTTATACAACCCTCACTTCTTGCTCCAGCATATCAATTTTGAAGGAAATACAAAAATTTCTGATGAAGAGTTGGAAAAACTTGGCTTAGAAGTTTTAGGCGAAGATATTTTCTTTGATGAACTTTTGGAAGTCTGCCAGAAAGTAACTAACTTATACCGTGCAAAAGGTTATTTAACATCTTATGCAACTGTTCCGCCTCAAAGAATTGTAGACGGTGTTGCAACAATTAAGATTGTTGAAAGTAAAGTCGGCGAAATGAATATCGAAGGCGAAAAATGGACCCGCGAATGGTATTTGAAACATATTATTATGGGTAAAGCAGGGCTTAGAGAAGGTGATGTTTTTAATGCTAAAAACCTTCAAAGAGCAATGAAAGAAATTAATAAAGAAGATTACGTTCAAGTTCAGACTGAAATCGAAAGACAGGCTGAAGGCGAAGAAAATACAGAAATTACTTTGAACGTAAGAGACAGATTCCCTGTAAATCTTAACTTTAGCTATGACGATTACGGTCGTTCTTACACAGGCGCTCAAAGAGTTTCATTCCTTGTTGGTATGGATAACTTAACAGGTTTAGGTGATAAGATTTACGGCGGTACAATTCTTTCTTCAGGTGCAACAGGCTGGATGGCAGGATATTCACTTCCGGTTTCTTCTTACGGAACAAGATTATCATTTGATTTTTCTGATTCACACGTAAGACTGGGCGGTCCTTATAAACCTTTGAACGTAAAAGGTAATGCTCAAAGCTATTTCTTCAAATTAACTCAGCCTATTATTCAAACTGCTAAATCAGATTTGGTTTTCTATACAGGTTACGATTATGTACATGCAAATACAACTGCTAATATAACAGGAAATCCGTTAAGACTTTCTAACTACAACTTAAACGTATGGCGTTCAGGTTTATACGGTATGACTGATGACAGCTACGGACGTTGGATTGGAAACTTAGGTATCGACTTTGGTATGGGTGGTGACGGTCACGGAGCTATTCAGGATACAACATTCTTCAAAGCAACAGCAGGTGCTACCCGTGTACAAAGATTATTCGGCAGAAGCATGGGTATTGTAAGAGTTAACGGTCAGTACTCACCTAACAAATTGTTTGCAGCTGAACAAATGCAGATGGGCGGCCCTTACACATTAAGAGGTTATCAGCCGGCTGAATTAATCGGAGACTACGGTGTTACAGGTACTGTTGAATACCGCTTCCCGTTCCCATTTATGGATAGAGTTCTTCCTAAGTTAGATGAAAGACTTAAACTGGCTGTGTTCTACGATTGGGGCTGGTTGGGAGAAAACGGAGGTATTTACAATTATCCTCAACAGTTCTTGCACTCAGTTGGCTGCGGTACATACATTAACTTCACTGACTGGCTCACAGCTCAAATCGGTGTAGGCTTCCCTCTCGGAAGAGATTATAACGAAAACACTGCAAGATTTTACTTTAGTGTAAACTCTGATTTGGATAGATTAATTCCGTTAAGAAATCCGGAAAAATTATAAGAATAAAAAAAGAGGGTTTTTAAAACCCTCTTCTTTTTTACCCCTTTTTTATCTGAAAATGGTCTGTTCTCTATCCGGTCCTACGCTTATAATTCCTATTGGTGCTCCGATTAAATCTTCAACTTTTTCTATGTATTTTTTTGCATTTTCAGGCAGTTCTTCATATTTTCTAATGTCTGTAATTGAAGTTTTCCAGCCCGGCATTGTTTCATAAATCGGTTCAAGGTATTTGTGAATAAATACATCTGTCGGGTAAGTTGTGTAAACTTTATCGTTTCTGCAGTCTTTATAAGCTGTGCAAATTTTGATTTCATCAAAAGTATCAAATACGTCAATTTTTGTAAGCGCAACTTTTGTTATTCCGCCAACAAGAACTGCGTATTTCATAATAACAGAGTCAAACCAGCCGCATCTTCTCGGACGTCCTGTTGTAACTCCGAACTCGTGACCGATATCTTGAATTTTTTTACCTGTTTCATCGGTAAGCTCGCTGACAAATGGTCCTTCTCCAACTCTTGTAACATAAGCTTTTGAAACTCCTATTACTTCTTCAATCATTGTAGGGCCATATCCACTTCCTGTTGCAGCACCTCCGCCAATCGGATTTGAGCTTGTTACAAACGGGTAAGTTCCGTAATCAATATCAAGCATAACTCCTTGAGCACCTTCAAAAAGGACTTTTTTGTCTTTGAAACGGCTTAGCATGTCCTGCCAGTCAAAACAAACATAAGGCTTAAAGAGTTCTGCGTATTTTTCACATAGGGAAAGAATGCAATCTTTTGTGTATTCTTCCATTCCGTAAACATTTTTGAGCATTTTGTTTTTAACAGGTAAAATCATGTCGATTTTTTCGTTTAATGCTTCAAACGAGTATAAGTCCTGAATTTTAAACCCGATTCTGTTGGCTTTGTCTGTGTAAGTTGGCCCGATACCTTTTTTAGTGGTGCCGATTTTGCCTTTGCCGGAATGGGTTTCACTGTATCCGTCAATTTCAATATGGTATGGCATTGTAATTGATGCAAGAGGTGAAATTTTTAGGTTTTTAAAATTTACACCTTCAGCTTTAAGTTCGTTAAGCTCTCTTTCAAAAGATTCCGGATGAATTACTGTTCCTGCTCCAATGAAGCAGATAGTATTATCATATAAAATTCCGGAAGGAATAAGGTGGAACTTGTAAGTTTTTCCTCCTGTAACAACGGTATGACCTGCATTGCATCCGCCCTGATATCTGATAATCAAATCAGCTTTTTCAGCTAATAAATCTGTAATTTTAGCTTTTCCTTCGTCTCCCCATTGAGCTCCTATAACGACTGTGTTTTTCATTTATTATCTCCCTAAAATATGAAAAGCCGGAAGAACCGGCTTTCAAAAAATCTGTTAATTGTTTGACTGCGCTTGCTTCGCTTTTGCTTGTTTAGCCTGAACATCAAGCATAGAGTTATGTGCCATCATATAAACCGAGCATATTTTGTAGTTTTTTAAATACCATGCGCAGTTTTCCTGCATACAAACGATTTCAACCTGTGAGCCAACACTCATAAGCGGACATAAAGGTATTGTTTTTTCTTGATCACGAGGTGCCATTAATTATCTCCTATATTCATTACTTTGCCATTTTTAACAAATTACAGTTCTCACTGCGTTTTCTTTCCTGGTCTTTATAAATTTTTGTTCTGTTTATAACTTCATCAAAATCGATTTCATGAGCATTAAAGTCAGGTCCGTCAACACAAGCAAATTTTGTTTTTCCTCCGACAGTAACCCTGCATGCTCCGCACATGCCTGTACCGTCAACCATAATAGGATTCATACTTGCTTCTGTATAAATTCCTTTGTCTCTTGTTAAATCTGCAACAGCTCTCATCATAGGCATAGGCCCTACTGCAATTGCGTAGTCTATTTTTTCTGCGCTTATCAGTCTTTCAAGAACCTGAGTTACAAACCCTTTTTCTCCTAAAGAACCGTCGTCCGTTGTTATAAACAGCTCTGTGCAGGCATCTTTCATCTTATCCTGCCAGAATATTAAATCTTTGTTTCTTGCGCCCATAATCATATAGACTTTGTTGCCGGCTTCTTTAAAGGCTTTAGCAATCAAGTAGCATGGAGCAGCACCGTAACCGCCTGCTAAACAAACTACAGTACCGTAATTTTTGATATGTGTAGGCTGTCCAAGCGGGCCGACTATGTCAACCAGCTCGTCTCCGACATTCAGGCTTGCAAGTTTTTTTGTAGAATAACCAACTGCCATGAAAACAAGAGTGAGCTTGCCTTCGACTTTGTTTACGTCAGCAATTGTAAGCGGAACTCTTTCGCCATTTTCTTCTGCTCTAAAAATAATAAATTGACCTGCTTTTGCGTTTTTAACTACAAAAGGAGCATCAATAACTATTTCGTATTGATTAGGACAAAGCTCTTTTTTATCTAAAATTTTATAGCCCATCTATCTAAGTTCCTCTTCATACAGTATATTACCACAAATATTATGTTCACTCAATAGGTTAAGCATAATAAAAAACCTTTCTAAAGAAGAAAGGTTTGGAATCTTGTTTAATAATTCCTCATGTGTAGAAGGTTAGTGTGTAGGTTGTATGAAAGGTTTGTATATATATAAAGTATAATTTGTGTATAAAATTTCAAGAAGGAGTTAATATTTTACAAAACGTAACATTAGAGTAAAAAGGAAGAGGAATTAAGAATGGGAACAGTAGAACCGATTAGAAATTTGGATGATTTGAAACGGGTTGAAAGTATTTTATCAAAGCGTAAGCGAGACTTGCTGTTTTTTATATTGGGAACAAATTGCGGGCTTAGGATTTCAGATATACTTTCTCTTGATGTAAAAGATGTTCGCGGTAAGAATTATGTAATGTTAACGGAAATTAAGACGGGAAAATTTAAAAAATTCCCGTTAAATTCAAGATTGAAACCAATGCTTGAAGAGTATACAAAAGGTCGTTATGATAATGAGCCTTTGTTTATGACCAAGTTCAAAAACCGACTTGGCAGAGTTACTGCGTATTATACAATTCGTAATGCCTGTGAGGCTGCGAATTTAGAGGAAAAATTTGGCACACATACAATGCGTAAGACTTTTGGGTATCATCATTATAAAAAATACAAAGATGTAGCCATGCTTCAAAAGATTTTTAACCATTCTAGCCCGTCTGTAACTTTGAGATATATTGGGATAGAACAAGAGCAGATTGATGAAAGCTATGTGAATTTTATTTTATAATTTTCTATACATTTTTAACAAATTGTATA
>CAPQCU010000019.1 GCA_948684385.1 uncultured bacterium | reverse complement strand
TATTATATTCCACATGTACATATTTTAGTAACACTTTGTTAAAATATTGTTACAATTAAATTATGCAATGAAAATACCCCACCCTGATAATTCTTTTTTAAATTTGTCTGAAATAACATGATTTAGACGTAATTTAGAGGAGGATTTATGAGCTATAACATTTACACTGCACCCGCATACAAATTAGAAGAACTTAATAATATATTTATCGAACTTACCGCTAAAAATTGTAACCAGAGGTGTACTAACTGCTACATAGATTTTCCCATGAGTAAAAATGTAAAAGATTTTATCCATATTGATAAGATAAAAGAAGCTTTAGAAGATACAAAATTTGAAAACCTTTACTGCATTTATTTGACCGGAGCTGAGCCGATGACTCACCCTGATTTTAATACAATACTCAGGCTATGTTTAAAAAGATGCAATGTTTGCATTTGCACAAATGCAAGTTTCTTAAACGAAAAGAAAATCCGTTTCCTAAAAAAAGTCGAAGAAGAAGGAATAGGGGTAAATATAGGAACTTCTCCGAATTTGAAGCTACAAGATAAATGCGGGGGAAATCAAATATTCTTTAAGCTTTCTCTTGCACATTACAATGAACTCGAAAGCGACAAAGTTAAATACAGAGGTAATTACAGGCAAACGATTTATGCGCTGAAAACTTTGAGCAGATATAATTTTAACTCAGTTCTCTCTATACAAAATTTTTACAAGCTAAACGAAAACGAAATCAAAGAAGCTTTCAACGAAATCTTCAAAACGCAGGAAATCACAAATACAGATTTACAGATAACAGTTTCTCATCCGGATTTTGAAGACGAAAATTTTGCAAAGCCATCGCAAAAAACAGACTGTATGTTCGGGCGTACACTTTGTCAGAACGGAATTTACACCTGTCCGTTTTTGGCAGATGACTATAGAGGAAGAGCAGGCAGCTCATTTAAAGACTATTCAAAAAATGTAATGGCAGAAACAGATTTTTGTGCAACATGTTCAAAAAATAATAATTATATGTTTGCCATCGGCTAGGGGGGGTAAATGGGGGTAAATGTATTTGGCTTTATGTAACACTACAAGTTAAAAGTTTACAAAAGATAGAAAAAAGATTGTATCTTATATAAGCCTTATATAACTGCTCTTGAGGGTTTTAGCCTCTCAAAGATAGTAAACATTTGTAACATTATTCCGTTGAACTAATACTAAAGAGTTACTTTTCTGTTAAGATTATGTTATAAATAATAATGTAAAAATATATATTCAAACACGAGAGAAATGATCGGAGGCAAAAATGTCAGTAGGACAATTCGTATTTATGTTACACAGCCACCTGCCTTATTACAGAAAAGCAGGGATGTGGCCATTCGGAGAAGAAAACCTTTACGAATGTATGGCAGAAACATATGTGCCGCTTCTTAACGCAATATCAGAATTATACGAAGAAGGCATTAAGGCTAAGTTAACAGTAGGCATAACTCCTATCTTAGCAGAACAATTAGCAGATGAACACTTACAAAATGGTTTTGTCGAATATATTGATTCCAGAATTAAGGCTGTATCAAAAGACTTAGACAGATATCCGGATCCAAAAGTTGCTCATTCACAGCACTTAAAATATCTGGCAAAATATTACTTCGATTTATGGAATAAACTTAGAGATGATTTCGTAAACAAATACGAAAAGAATTTGATTAAATATTTCAAAAAGTATCAGGATTTAGGTTGTATTGAAATCACAACATCAGGTGCAACTCACGGATTTTCACCATTGCTTGCAACTGACAGCAACTTGAATGCACAATTTAAAGTTGGTCAGGATACAACAAAAAGACTTTTCGGAAAGAAAGCATTTGGAGCATGGCTTCCTGAATGTGCTTACCGTCAAGGTTACGAATATGTTGGCAAAGATGGCAAAAAGCACTGGAGACCGGCTATTGAAGTTACGCTTCAAAACAACGACATCAATTACTTCTTTACAGAATCTCACGTAATTGAAGGCGGTAACTCAATCGGTAACAGACGTGTAATCGGTATGTACGGAAATATTGAATACATTCCGCTTCCTGAAAGACCGGCTACAGGTTATGACACTTACTCAGCTTACTGGCTGCCTGATGCTCAGGTTGCTGTAATGGGACGTAACGACAGAGCAGGATATCAGGTTTGGTCTGCTGCTGACGGATATCCTGGAGACGGATGTTTTAGAGAATTCCACAAAAAAGACGACAAATCAGGCATGCACTACTGGAGAATAACTTCTCCAACAACAGATTTAGGCGACAAAATGCTCTATGATCCGGTGCTTGCAATGAATAAAATTAACGAAAACTCTGATCACTACACAACAATGATTTATCATTTGTTAAACGATTACAAACTTGCTAAAAACAAAGAAGGGCTTGTAATGGTTTCATTTGATACAGAATTGTTCGGACACTGGTGGTTTGAAGGCGTTGAGTTCATTAAACAGGTTGTTAAGAAATTTAATGACTATCTTCCTGAAGTTGAAAGACTTACTGCAGGCGAATACGTAACAAAATATCCGCCGAAAGAAGCAATCCAAATCCCTGAATCTTCCTGGGGACAAGGCGGTCACTTCTACGTTTGGATGAACCACTTAACAGAATGGATGTGGCCTATTATCCACTCTTGCGAAAAACGTATTAATGCAATTGTTGATAATTACGCAGAAATTCCGGATGATAAGCTTATGCAAAGAGCATTGGCTCAGCTTGCAAGAGAAAATCTGCTGCTTCAATCTTCAGATTGGCCGTTCTTAATAACAACATGGCAGGCTAAAGATTACGCAACAGACAGATTTAACGAACATGTTGACAGATTTAGCTTAATCGCTGACATGATTGAATCCGGTTCAATCGATGAAGGAAAGCTTCACGAAATCGAAGAAATTGACAACTGCTTCCCTGAAATTGATTACCGCGTTTATCAGTCAATCGAAGAAGGTGTAATTCCTCAGCAGGAAAAGAAACTCGCACCTTTATATAAATAAATTATTTAAATAAGAAGGCGCCCGACTTGAAAAGTCGGGCGCCTTGTATTTGAGACTCTTTTATGTTAAATTAATAGAGCCGTACTCCACGGGGACTTAGCGGATCTCTCGACCCGAACGCTTTATGCGGGGTGTAGAGCCTGCTGTGAGGGGTACAGAGGAATTGCCTATGTTGGCAGAGCTGTTGATAACTTAGAATATGATGGCGTAAGATATCGAACCGTGTCAGGATGGAAACATAGCAGCACTAAGGTAAGCCTTGCGGGTGTTATACTTTTAAGAAGTAGGTTTTGTTAACAAAATCAATTTGGCTGTATTTCGATAGGCAGTGGTACGGTTTAAAAAGGGGCTTTCTTATGAGAGCCTCTTTTTATTTTATATAAATAATCTTGTTTGCGAGCTTTGCGTATTTTCCAATCGGAATTGTAATTTTTTCCTGCTCGTGCGTAATCTTAAACCCGCCTACAGTCGGAATTGTAAATTCTTTAAACAATTCTTCAAGCCAAACTTGATTGTCAACATCCAGAAAATCTCCTAAAACAATCCCCCTACATTTACCCCGGAATTTTTCTATGTTAAATAATTGGGTAAACATTCGGTCAATCTTATAAACCGGCTCATTTAAGTCTTCTGCAAAGAAGATAAAATCTTCATCCGGTATAAAATCAGTACCGCAAAGCGAAACAACAGTTGCAAGATTTCCGCCCCAAATAATACCTTCGGCAGTTCCTTCACGGTATATTTTTGTTCCTTCAAACTCCAAAGATTTTCCGCTTAAAGCTTTAATGAGGTTTTGGACAGAAAACTCGTCCGGCTCAAAAAAGTTAGATATCGCCATAGGTCCGTGATAAGTCACCATGCCGGTTTTCTTGTAAATCATAAGCAGAAGCGCGGTAACATCCGAAAAACCAATAAAAGGTTTCGGGTTGTTTTTGATAATTTCATAATCAATTTGGTTAACGAGTCTTATTGCGCCGTAACCGCCGCGAGCGCACATAATTAAGTCAAATTCAGGGTCTTTGAAAAACCTGTAAAGTTCTTCCAATTTATCCCCGTCAGAGCCTGCAAGATAGCGATTGTTATCAAAAATATTTTTTGATAACTTTACGTTGTATCCGAGAGTTTCAAGGTTTGCAACAGCTGTATTCAGCTTTTCTCTATTTACAAGTCCAGATAATGCAATTATTCCTATTGTTTTCATACAAGCATTATAATTGATTTATTAAGTTTTGTAAAATTTTTTATATAACCCGCAATTTTTTAAATCTTGAAACGTTAGTATATATATACAGTATTATGAGGACATGACTATGGGCGGTGTACCAAGTTTAGAACAAAATTATCAATACGGACTATATGGCAAAGGCGGCAACATCCCGTTTGGCGGAATTACAGCCCGTCCTTATGCGCAGCCGGTCACTACAATTGAACCAACTACCGGAATATCAATTCCGACACAACATTCGTTTGTAAACGACGAAAATGGCAACAAAATTTCAATGGGACAAGACGGAGTCGGGCTGGCTCATCGAGATGCCAAAGACTACGGATTTATGATGGTAGCTTAAAAGATTTAAAAAAGACCTCAAATGAGGTCTTTTTTCATGTTTCGCGGTTTCTTGTTTTCATCCACTCGTCTTTTGGTAAATCCGAAACAATATTTCCGTCTTTAAAACGAATTACTCTGCTGCAGTACTCTGCAATATCAGGTTCGTGGGTTACAAGCACAATTGTCTTGCCTTCCTGTTCCTGAAAACCTTTGTTTAATCGGACAAAAAATTCCATGACTTCAATACTTGTCTTTGTATCAAGGTTTCCGGTCGGTTCATCGGCTAAAATCAAAGGTGCGTCGTTTACAAGCGCTCTTGCTATCGCAACTCTCTGCTGCTGACCGCCTGACATCTGGTTTGGCATATTTTTCTCTTTGCCTTCAAGACCAACTATTTTTAAAGCTTCGCGAGCTCTCTGATATCTTTCTTCTTCCGGAATTCCTTTATAAATCATCGGAAGCGCTACATTATCCAGCGCGGAGGTTCTTGATATCAGGTTAAATCCCTGAAACACAAACCCGATTTTCTGGTTTCTGATTTTTGAAAGCTCCTCTGCATTTAGAGAAAACACATCAACCCCATCTAAGTGATAACTCCCACTTGTCGGTTTATCGAGAGTTCCAAGAGTATTCATACAGGTAGATTTTCCGGAACCTGAAGTTCCCATAATCGCTACAAATTCGCCTTTCTCAATAGAAAAAGAAACTCCGTTTAAAGCGTTAAAACTCTCATCTCCCGTATTATAAGTTTTTACAATATTTTTTATTTCAATAAGTGCCATAACTTTATTGTACACGTCCTGCGTTAACATTATCTATTGCTTCTTGCAGCAATTTTGCACCTTTTTCTGTGAATCCCTTAATTCCACATTTATAATGTTTAACAACTTCTGTATTATCAAAATTTTCTTTTAACTGATTTATCACACCAGAAATTCCTGAAATCAGTTTTTTAGAAGAAAGAATTAGAACATTATTCCATTTAGTTTCTTCCGGTGTAACTGCACCTGTTATATTATCAACAACATATCTTTTGTTATTAAAATCCACTACGGAAGTATTATTAACAATACCGCATATATTTCCGCCGTATAAAGCATTATTACTCTCTTTTAAAATTCCCCCGGTTGTGTAAGTTCTGGTAAAACCACATCCGTTTGGAGTAATTTCGGTTTTAGCTTTTGCTTCCATTGTTCTAATCAAATCTTGCAAATTCTTCTTTGTATTATTATCAAGAACTCCGATTTTTTTGCTGATTGGGTATAATCTCATACACATCTCCGTATATCTTTAAACGTATCATAAAGCATATTTTATTTCAGTATTTTGTTACAAACATTAACACTAGTCCTATATACATCCAGCTACCTTCATGTTAAACTTGTAATACTTAAAAAAAGCGTATTATTAGATATGAAAAGGAGAAATTAATGGCTGACAAGAGAGTATGGCTATTCCGCGAAGGAAACGCTGATATGAGAAATCTCTTAGGCGGTAAAGGTGCTAACCTTGCAGAAATGACTAATTTAGGTTTACCTGTACCACCGGGATTAACTATCACAACAGAAACCTGTATGGACTACATTAATAACGGAAATAAAATGCCGGAAGGCTTGATGGACGAAGTTAAAGCAGCTTTAAAAGATGTTGAAGCTCAAAAAGGACAAAAATTCGGAGATGCAGAAAATCCGCTTCTTGTTTCTGTTCGTTCAGGGGCTAGAGTTTCTATGCCTGGTATGATGGAAACTATCCTTAACTTAGGTTTAAACGACCAGACTGTTGAAGCGATGATTAAGCTTACTAACAATCCTCGTTTCTGCTATGACTCATACAGAAGATTTTTGACTATGTTCGGCTCAGTAGCCTGGGAAATGGACAGACAAAAATACTTCGAATCTGAATTAGAAAAAGTTAAAGAACGTGAAGGCGTTAAACAAGATACAGAAATTTCTGCAGAAGGCTTGAAATCACTTATTCCTGTTTACAAAAACTTAATCAAAGAAGTTACAGGTAAAGAATTCCCTCAAGATCCTTATGTTCAGTTACAAGAAGCTATTGAAGCAGTATTCCGTTCATGGAATATTCCTCGTGCAGTAGCTTACAGAAACATGAACAAAATCGACCACAACTTCGGTACAGCTGTTAACGTTCAGTCAATGGTATTTGGTAACATGGGTGACGATTGCGCTACAGGTGTTTCATTCACCCGTAACCCTGCAACAGGTGAAAACAAATTCTACGGCGAATACTTAACAAACGCTCAGGGTGAAGACGTTGTTGCAGGTATCAGAACTCCAAAACCGATTTCTGCTTTAGAAACCGAAATGCCTGACTTATACAAACAATACGTTGATATCGCTAAAAAGCTTGAACTTGGTTACAAAGATGTTCAAGATATGGAATTTACTATTGAACGCGGTAAATTATACATTCTTCAAACTCGTAACGGCAAAAGAACTGCAGCAGCAGCTGTTAGAATTGCTGTTGAAATGTGTGAAGAAGGTATCATCACTAAAGAAAGAGCAATCCAATTGGTTGACCCTTATAGCGTAAACCAAATTCTTCTTCCTTGCTTCGATTCAAAAGCAATGGCTGAAGCTCACAAAATTGCTCAAGGTGTTAATGCTTCTCCTGGTGCAGCTGTTGGTAAAATTGTATTTGATACAGAAGAAGCTGCAAAACGCGGTGAAGCAGGTGAAAAAGTTATCCTTGTTCGTGTAGAAACTTGTCCTGATGACATTCACGGTATGGCTGTTTCTCAAGGTGTTCTTACACTTAGAGGCGGCGCAACTTCTCACGCAGCAGTTGTTGCAAAAGGTATGGGAAAACCTTGCGTTTCAGGCTGTGAAGATATGAAAATCGACCTTGCAAACGAAACTTTAACGGGTTTTGACGGTAAAGTTTACCACAAAGACGACATCATCTCTCTTGATGGCGGCAAAGGTATCGTTATGGAAGGCGCTGTTAAGCTTGTAGAAGCTCAAATCGATGACAACTGGAACAAGTTCTTCTCATGGGTTGACGAAATTAAACAGCTTAAAGTTGAAGCTAACGCTGATACTCCAAAAGATATTGCAAACGCTTTGAAATTCGGTGCGGAAGGTGTTGGTCTCTGCAGAACAGAACACATGTTTATGGATCCGGATAGACTACCTTGGGTACAAAAAATGATTATTGCGGGTACTCCGGAAGCTCGTAAGGAAGCTCTTGATAAACTTCTTCCTATGCAGTATTCAGATTTCTACGCAATGTTCAAAGCTATTGGTGATAAACCAATGACAGTAAGACTTCTTGACCCGCCTTTACATGAATTCTTACCTTCTAAGGAAGAATTAATTAAAGAAGTTGCAACATTGAAAGCTCTTAATAAAGATGCAAAAGAAAAAGAAGAAATGCTTCATATCGTAGAAGGTCTTTCTGAATCTAACCCTATGATGGGCTTGAGAGGCTGCCGTTTAGGTTTAACTTATCCTGAAATCAACGAAATGCAGGTAAGAGCAATCTTTGAAGCAGCTTGCGATGTTAAAAAAGAAGGAATTGACGTTAAACCTTGGGTTATGATTCCGCTTATCGGACACGTTAACGAACTTAAAGTTGCAAAAGAAATCTTAGAAAAAGTTGCTGAGCTTGTTATGGCTGAAAAAGGTATTAAGGTTGAGTACAAGTTTGGTACTATGATTGAAATTCCTCGTGCAGCTTTAACAGCTGATGAAGTTGCTGAATACGCTGAATTCTTCTCATTCGGTACAAACGACTTAACTCAAATGACATTTGGCTATTCACGTGACGATGCTGAAGGTAAATTCTTGAACAGATATGTTGAACAGAAAATCCTTCCGGCTAACCCGTTTGAAACATTAGACCAGAAAGGTGTAGGTAAACTTATCGAAATGTCAATGGAATTGGGACACAAAGTTAATCCTTCACTTGTTGGCGGTGTTTGCGGCGAGCACGGCGGAGACCCTGATTCAGTCAAATTCTGTCACAGAATTGGATTGAACTACACTTCTTGTTCACCATTCCGTATTCCTCAAGCAAAACTTGCAGCAGCGCAAGCAGTAGTAGAGGGGTAAAGGGGTAAATGTAAGTTTAGCCGTTAGGTGAGACTACAAGCAGGGTGCGTTAAATAACGCACCCTGCTTGTTTTTTAAATTATTTAGCATTTTCTGCAAAACCTGCAAAACTTGGTTTGGAAACACTTGTCTTAGGAGCAGTTTCAATTTGTGGAATAGGCTCCACTTTTGGTTGAACTTGAGATGCTTTCATTTTAGAATATCCTTTTTTAACACCAAACAATGCAGCAACACCCATGCCTGTTTCAACACCCCCATCCATTGCTTTTTCCATAGCGGCTACAGCTTCTTCGTGGGTTGTAGCATTATAGTATTCCTTAGTTCCTGTAACTAATTTAGGCACCCCTTCCAATAACATAGCAGTCCCTATACATGCACCAGCCGTTAATGCAACAGGAGCAGAAATTGCTGCAATTGCAGCTCCTGCAACAACAGTTGCCAATGTTGTTGCAGTTTTTGTTAAGCTAAATCCTTCTTCGTCACAGACCATCCCTTTGAAGAAATTTCCAACGCTTTTCAAGCCTTGTTTTCCAATTTCGCCCCAAGAAAGTTCTGCTCTTTCTTGTTTCACTCTTTTTATAAAATCACTTAATTTCATGATGCACTTCATCAGTAATTTTTATAAACCTGATTATATGCAACATTGTCGCCTTTATCAGAAAGCTGTAAAATTAAACAGGTATTCTAAAAGAGGTGAAAACATGTTTGATGAAATCAAAATATTGTCTGATAAATTATATTCAGAATTTATTGAAGAAGTTCATGGCAATTTAGATTTAATTGAGGAATAGAAAGAACTTAAGTTTTTTCTATGGATGAACAAATGCAAAATTATAGCCTTGTGGCAAATTATTCTTTTACAGGTTTTTAAATAACAAAGGAGATGTGTATGCGCGTATCATCTATTCAAAATCAACAAATTTATACAGAACAAACTTTTAAAGGCAAAAAGGCTAAAGCCGGAAGCATAATCGGAGGGATTGCAGGTTTAGCTATGTGCGGAGCTATGATTGCAACTTACCCTCTAGACTGGAAACAAGTTAAAACATGGCCAATTGTAGGCATAAGCTTAACAGCTGCCGGAGCCTTGAACGGCAAGCTTATTGGCGATATCTTTGAAAAAAAGTCTAAATAAGTAAAGCAATTTTTTATCCTCAAAAAACTTTATATATACAGAGGATAACTATGCCTGAAAACAATATCAGAGACGAGGACAAATTTAAGATATTTGCTTCAGAAATTTCTGCAAGCAAAACAAATCCTACTGCCTCTGAAAGAGCCGTTCAGGATACACCTTTTATTACCAAAGACGGCAGCTTTTTAAAAACGAGCCTTGCTATCATTGACCGAGCTTTATATAATCCTTCAGGTAAAAATGTTCAATTTAACGAAACAGAAAATACGCCGGAAAGCGAATTTAAAAGCTACACTAAGTACCAATTTGTAAACACGACCATAAATAGAGTCGAAGATTTTTTTGAAGATGTTGACTACGACGTAAATGTCGGGAATATCAACTTTTCAAAAAGCCTTAATCCAAACCTGACTGTAGGAACGAATATTGATATTTTAGGCAATTTCAGCTTAAGTGCAGCTAAAAGGTACGGAGGAATTGAATGCAGCGCTGCAGCTCAATATAAACCGGCGCAACAGGAAGGAAGGTTAAATCTCACCTTCTCAAACGGAGAGGTCGGAGCTTCTACAAACATTTACATAAACGATTATAATCCGGGGTTTATGACAAACTGCACAAAAAACCTCAACTACACTTCAAGCATCGGAGCAGGCATTTCCATTTTTAAAGAAAATACAAACGCATACATTAAGTATCGCCATGAAAATGTAACAGTTTCTGCTTACGGCTCTGCTATCAAAAGCCCTTATATCGGAGTTAGCGCAATCGTAGTTTACTAAATTTTACCCACGAACTTGATATCAAAATCGCTCACTAATTCTTCATGCGCAAGAACAGTTAAATCCTCAACAAATTCCGATAAAATCACAAAAACCATGTGTCTTATGTCCATTGGAACAGCCAGAGTCGGCTTGGAAATCTTTTTAGATTTTGCAAGCTTCATCAACTTTAATGCAATATCCTGAACCTCGGATGAGTCAATTCTGATTACAGACTCTTCTTCGTCTTCTTTAAAGAAACCGTAAACTTTTTCTATAAGCTCATCAGAAAACTCAATAACTTTAAGCTCTCCATCTTTTGCTAAATCTCGTACAATGTGTTTGGAAAGCGCAAGTCTTACTTTGTCCAGCAAATCTTCTTTTGTAGGCTCGTTCGCATAATCATTAATCTTTTCAAAAATATAAACAATATTTTTAACTGAAACATGTTCTCTAACCAAACAAGTCAAAAGGTATTTTAAATCTGATGCTGTAATAAAATCAGGGATTATATTATCCACAAGGAATGAATTTGACTCAATAACTTTCTCGACATATTTATTGATATCGTTATAATCCATAATATCTGACACTTCTTTTACAGCAATAGTTTCAATTGCTTTTCCTATATACTCAACAGCTGTCATACCCTGCTGCCAGAAGTCTTTAACTTTATCTCTCAGTATCCAGACAAGCTTTTTACCTGTTATTTCATCATCAAAAACAATATCGTTTTCTTCAAGCGTATAACCTTTTAAATCATCTTTATAAAACGCATTGTACCCCGGAAAAACAACTGTTCTAAAGACCTCAATATCATGAATTTTTATACAGAACTCGTTTTGCATAAGCTCGTCAGAGTTATGGAAATGAATATGAGGAATAACATATCCAAGAGACTCTGCAAGGTTTTGACGTACTTTTACGGTTTCAGCAAGCAAATTATCGTTCGCTTCCATAGAAATAAGTTCAAGAATTTCTTCGGATAAATTAACAACAAATTTTTCTTCTTTTATTGCAGAATACATCGTTTCCGGTGAAATTTCATTCACCAGAGCTTGTTTTAAAGAATCTAAATGCCTTAACTCATCAGACATTTGCTCGTTTAATTGTTTCTTTTTATCAGGTGAAAGGTTTTCGCTCTCAAGTTGGGATTTAATCTTTTTAATCCTGTCTTTTTGATTAGAAATCTTTAGCTGAATTTCTTTACAAGACGCATAAGGGCTTGAAGGCGCTGCAAGCATTTTTTCCATTCTATACTTAAAGCTTGTGATATTTACAATATCGTCTAAATCCGTAGTATCCTCTTCCTGTTTTTCACGCATAAAAATACAGTTAAAATCAAATGACGAGTCTGTTTCAACTTCGTGCATTGTATACAAGTCCCATCCGGCTTCTGACATCTCATTCAAAAGATTTTCCAGAGCTTGTTTGTCATCTGTCGGAACTGATTTTATTACATATTGCATTTTTTTACTAAACATTCTCATCCTCGTCTTTTGTACTTATAATCTTATATATTAAACTATTGCGCGAAGGCTTTGACTCACTAACTGAAAAAGCATTATCACAATACATTTGGGCAATTTTAGCAGACTCTTCCGTATTAGCATAAATCGTGAATAAAACTTCGCCTTTGCTTACATACTCTCCGCTTTTTTTATTCAAATAAATTCCGACGCTCAAATCAACCGGCTTAGACATTCCGTCCCGTAACGCTCCCAGAGCCTTAGCTGCGCAGGAAATATTATCCGCACTAATATTTTGAACAAACCCGCTCTTTTTAGCTTCACATTGAATTTTAAATGCAGGAAGAGTAAATTTATCGTAGTTTTCAATAACATCAGGAGCACCGCCCTGAGCAATAATAAGTTCTTTAAACTTTTCTAAAGCTCTACCCGAATGAACAAGATTTTTCAGATAACTTACCGCTTCAGCATCATTATTATACAAATCCATGTGCAGTAAAGTTGCCGCTCCGATTGCATAAGTAAGCTCAGCTAAATCCCCGTTATCACAATGTCCTTTTAAAAACTCAATTGCTTCAATCACTTCAATAGCATGTCCAACCGCCCTTCCAAGCGGTTCTTCCATAGATGTAATAATAGCAGTCAAGGATTTATCCAGCCTTTTTGCAACTTTTACCAGTAAATTCGCGAGCTCTCTTGCATCTTCAAGAGTACGCATGCAGGCACCTGAGCCGTATTTTACATCAATTATAATATTTGAAGCACCAGACGCTATTTTTTTAGCAATAATAGATGAAGCTACAAGAGGCGCAGAGTTTAGAATTCCGATTTCATTTCTCAATGCGTACATTTTTTTATCTGCAGGCGCTAAATCATCTGCCTGAGAAGCGATTACTGCATTTATATTTTTAACCTGATTAACTATCATCCCTGATGATAAGTTTGTATTTAAGTTAGGAATAGCTTCCAGCTTATCCACTGTACCTGCAGACGCTCCAAGAGTCCTGTCAGCAAGCTTTGCGACCGGAAGTCCTGCAGCTGCGAGAAGTGGAATTAAAGTAATCGTAACTTTATCTCCGACTCCGCCGGTTGAATGTTTGTCAGCAATCTTATCTCCAAGCTCGCCAAAATTTATAATCTTGCCTGATTTACCAAGAGCTTCTGTTAAGCTTACGGTCTCGTCAAGAGTCATTCCTTTAAAATACACGGCTGCAGTCCATGCTGCAGCCTGTGCATCTGAAGCTTCACCTGACATATAAGAACTAACAATAAAGTTTATTTCATCCTCAGAATGAGCCTTTCCCTGTTTCTTTTTTTCAATCAGGTCAGAAAAATTCATTATTTCTTAATGCCCTTTAATTTAGCAATAACACTATCTGTAACGTCAACACCGCCTACAAATACGCCGCGCACATCCATAATAGCATCAAGTTTTTGTTCAACCATAACAGCTTTTGCAGCTTCTCTTATTTTAGTATACACTTCCTGTTCTCTTTTATTTTTCAAAGTAACATAAGCTGTTTCTTTTGCTTTAAACTCCTGAGCAATTTTTTCTTCAAAAGTTTGTTTCTTTAGCGGAGTATCTAAAGATTTATATTCTTTTTCCTTATCAACAAGAAACTGCTGCATTTCTAAGCCTTTAGCATCAACTTCTTTAGTAACCTGTTTTGCGTAATCGTAATTTTCAATTACTCTTGCATAATCAATATATCCAACGCCTGCAGCATTAGCAATGCCGGTAAAAGCAGCCATTAATAATACTACAATACCTAATTTAAACTTTTTCATAAAAACCTCCTATATACCAATTATTATACACTATTTAGTACATCATGTCACCAACACCGAACGTAAAGTAACCGTTAGGTGAGCCGTTTGGTCCCGGATTTGTAAGCGGGAAGCCATAGTCAACCGATAAAGGACCAACACCCGGCATATTTATCTTCAAACCGATACCGGCAGTAATCGCATGATTTGGTCTGTTATACAGCACACTTGCAAGAGTAGGGTCAAACACCTGACCTGCGTCAACCCAGAAAGTCAATCTCAAGTTTTGAAGGAAATTAACTTTCAGCCTATCAGTAAACGGAATAGGAGTCGCAAGTTCGGCAGAACCCATTACAAAAGACGTACCTGTACCAACCCCGTTAACTTTGTAACCTCTGATTGTATAAGGACCGCCTAAACGGTAAGCCATAATTTCAGGCATATTTGAACCGTGAACTTTCAAACCTGCACGTCCTGTAAATGTCAAAGATGATTTCTTTGCTACAGGAATAAACTTTTTAGCCATACCGGTCAAACGTCCGTTTGTTTTTCCAAATCCATCAAGCCCGAACGCTTCTTCGTATCTCATAGAAGCAAGAACGCCGTGACGAGGATTTACAGCAGAATCTCTTGAATCATACGCTAAACCCGGAGCAAGGCGCAGGAAAAAGCCGCCTTCAAGCTGCTTCGCTCTTTCTGCGATATCTATACCGTGAGATCTGAATAATGAATCAACATTACCCTGATCACCTTCGCTCAGGTGAATATATTCCACGCCTGTTGTAAATGTAGATGACAGATGTTTATTGTACTTAAGCCTATGTGCAACTGTCCCTTCCAACCCAATTCTTCTTTCAACAGCAAGAGGAATCTGATAGCTGCCTAAGTCTCTGAAATACAACTTACTCATCAAAGAATTGTCTGCATTCAGAAAATGCGGTTCAAAGAAACTCAACTCAGCCTGATAGTTCATGTGGCTTTTGATAGAAGAGTCACTCATTAAAATACCTGAACCTACCATGCCGGTTAAAGAAACTCTCTGATTTTTTCCCTTAAAGTTGTTATCGGAAATACCTACAGAACCAAAAGCACCGGTTGCAGAGTCCAAACCGCCACCGATTGAAATTGAAGCAGTTCTTTGTTCTTTAAGCTCAATAGTTACGTCAAATCTATCAGGGTCATCCTCAGAAACTTCAATTGTTCTATTAACGTCTTTGAATGCCTGTGTTGAATACAGCCTTACCAAATCCTGTTTAATTTGGTTTTCATTATAAACCGTTCCCGGTTCAGTCATAACATTACGTTCGATAACATATTCTTTAGTTTTTTCGTTACCGGTAATCATTATTCTGTTGATTTTACCTTCAGTAATACTAAGATTTAAAGTACCGTCAGGATCGTCATAAATTGAATCTATTTTTGATAGGATATAACCTTTGTTGTAATAACATTGATTAATCTGCTCCATCGCCTGATTGATTGCAGTAATATTCTGCGGTCTGCCTTTTAAAGGCAGAAGATACTGCATGATTTCATCAGAAGAAACAACTGTGTTGCCTTCAATAGTAAAATCTGTAACAGGAATATTTTCTTCTACTATAATTTTTAAAGAAATCGTTCCGTTGGAGTTTTTAACAGGAATCGCTTTCATTCTCTCAGTAAAATACCCGAGTTTATAAATAGACTTTAAGTCGCGCTGCATAGCATCTTTATCATACAGATCACCTTTTTTAAGCGAGATTTTTGACAAAATAAACTCAGGTTTAATAATATTAGACCCGTAAATTTCTATATCATTAATATAAGCAGTGCTGCTATCATAATTAGACTCTTCCATTTGCTCAAGTTCTTCACCGGAAACAGCTTCAGAAGCCTGAACAGGAGCGCTGAGCATCGAAGAAACACCCAGTACCATAGCTAATATTAAGAATTTTTTATACATAACTGATAGATTTACCAACTCTCTACTCCACAGCATTATGTTAACATTTTATCACAAATATCTCATTTTTTACAATATTTTACAACCCTTAATGTTTAAGTTCAAAAGTATTTATTATATGATTAAAAACGATTACTTAATAAAAAGGAGGAAAAATGGAAGGTTTAATGAGCTTGATACACAATCATGCAATTCCTGTATCAGCTTCAATACTTCTCGTAGCATACGTTTTTATTGCTGCAGAAAAAATACCAAAAGTCACTGTTGCTCTTCTTGGCGCTGCTTTGACATTAATGCTGGGACTCTTAGGTCAGGACAAACTTGTTAACGGAGAATTTAATTTAGGTTATTTTATAAACTTTATTGATTTTAATGTTATATTCCTGCTTGTTTCAATGATGATTATAGTTTCAATTGCAACAAGGAGCGGAATGTTCAACTGGATTGCAAATGAAATGCTGAAACAAACAAAAGGAAATCCGAAGTATATTTTAATTTCACTTGCTTTCTTTACTGCAATTGTTTCAGCATTTTTAGACAACGTTACAACTGTAATTCTTATCATGCCGGTAACATTTGTAATTGCAAAAGAACTCGACATCAATCCGATTCCGTTTTTGATTACAGAAATTTTAGCTTCAAATATCGGAGGAACAGCAACACTTATCGGAGACCCGCCAAACATAATTATCGGAAGCGCAGCAGGACTTTCTTTTATGGACTTTATTGTAGAGCTTACAGGAATTGTTCTTGCAATATTAATTGTAAATGTAGGCTTGCTTGCTTTTATTTTCAGGAAACAGCTTGTTGCAGCTAAAGAGAAAATGGAAAAAGTTGCAAAACTTGATAACTCAAAAACAATTACAGACAAAAGCTTGATGATTCGCTCAGGAATAGTTCTTCTGCTTGTAATAATCGGCTTTATGCTTCATGATATTACTCATATCCAAACCTGCGTAACAGCAATGGCAGGGGCTGCTTTTCTTCTTTTATTTGAAAAACCGCAAAGAATTTTCCATGAAGTTGAATGGAACACTATTTTCTTCTTCATAGGACTTTTTATTATCATCGGCGGACTTGAACATGCCGGAGGAATCAAATTAATGTCAGAGTGGCTGTTAAACGTGACCAACGGCTCACAAAAAGCAACAGCTATGATTATTCTCTGGGCATCCGGAATTTTATCTGGAATAATTGATAATATTCCTTACACGGCAACAATGTCACCTTTACTTGTAGAAGTTGAAAAAGTTATGGGCGGAGATTACACCCTTCCTCTCTGGTGGTGCCTGTCTCTCGGTGCCTGCCTTGGCGGAAACATGACTATTATCGGCGCTGCTGCAAATGTTATCGTATCAGAAACAGCAGCTTCAACAGGACACCCGATTAAGTTCCTGCAATTCCTGAAATACGGTGTGCTTATTACAACAATATCGCTTATTATGAGTACATTTTATATATGGTTCAGATTTCTAGGATAAATTAAACCCGCCTTTCTGGCGGGTTTTTTATTGACACCCCTAATATTTATTGTTAAAATAAAACTTTCTGATGGAGGATGAGTTTATATGAAGTATTCTAATGACGGAACACAATACCACATAGGTTTAAAAGAAGGCGATATAGGAGAATACGTTATCTTACCGGGCGACCCTAAAAGATGCGAAAAAATAGCGGCTTATTTTGATGATGCAAAACTTGTTGCAGACAGACGCGAATACACAACTTATACAGGGTACTTAAACGGAGTTAAAGTAAGCGTAACATCAACAGGCATTGGCGGGCCGTCAGCAGCAATAGCTCTTGAAGAGCTGGTAAAAGTCGGCGGTAAAAAATTCATCCGCGTAGGAACCTGCGGCGGAATGGATTTAGAGGTAAAAAGCGGCGATTTAGTCATCGCAACAGGGGCTATCAGAATGGAAGGAACTTCTAAAGAATATGCACCAATTGAGTTTCCGGCAGTCGCAGATTACGACATTGTTACCTCTTTAATCAATGCTTCAAAAAAACTAAATATGCCTTATCACGTTGGTGTCGTAGAATGTAAAGACTCTTTCTACGGTCAGCACAGCCCTGATATCATGCCGGTAAGCTACGAACTCAACAACAAGTGGAACGCCTGGTTAAGGCTTGGGACACTTGCTTCTGAGATGGAATCAGCTGCGCTCTTTACTGTTGCAAGCTATTTACGGGTCAAAGTCGGTTCAATTTTCCTTGTTGTAGCAAATCAGGAACGCGAAAAGAAAGGTTTGGAAAATCCTGTTGTTCACGATACAGATTCTGCAATTAAAACAGCAGTTGAAGCTATAAAATTGATGTTGTAAAATAGTTCTATGGCAATTTGTATTTTTCCGGGAACATTCAATCCAATACACGAAGCCCATCTTAAGATGGCTCAATTTGCACTGGATAATTACAAATTTGAAAAAATTATTTTTATACCTGCATATTTACCTCCACACAAAGAAATTAACAAAAACTTAGCCTCACACAGGTTTAAAATGGTTGAAATGGCAACCGCTAATAATCCAAAATTTGAAGTTTCAGATATTGAATTCAAGAATGGGGGTAAATCCTATTCGCTCATTACGGTTCAAAAAATCCGTGAACAATACAAAATAGAAGGAAAATTAAATTTCCTAATCGGAACAGACGCTTTCGAGAAAATTGAAACATGGTACAAGGCAGATGAACTTAAGAAGCTCGTGCATTTCATTGTTTTTGACAGAGGCGTAAAGCTTTCACCAAAAGAAGGCTGGGATTTTGAGCTTGCATCAATGGATTTTGTAGACATTTCTTCTACCGAAATCCGGCAATCACACAACGAAACAATACAAGAAGTAAAGGAATACATAGAAAACAATGGTCTCTACGCTTGAATACATTAATAACTGGCTGAAAGCCAACTTATCAGAAGAACGTTATGAACACTCTCTCGGCACGGCAGAATGTGCAAGAGAACTCGCCGAACGTTTCGGAGCCGACCCGGAAAAAGCTTACTTTACCGGTTTAATCCATGATTGCGCTAAAAACTTAAACAAAACAGAAACAGATAGCATTATAAAAGCTCATCTTAATCTTGAAGAAGGAGAGTTATGCAGCCCTAAAACCCACCACGCACCGGTTGGAGCTTATATTGCTAAAAAAGAATTTGGAGTAGAAGACGAAGAAATTCTATCAGCTATCCGCTGGCATACAATCGGAAAAGTTAACATGACAATGTTTGAAAAAATTATTTTTCTCGCCGACAAGCTGGAAAACAGAACCCGCCCCTGTGAAATTTGCGAACCCATCAGAGAAGCGCTTAACGATAGTTTAGATGCAGCACTTCTTTTATGTTACAAAAACACAATAAAAAGCCTTGTAGATAGAGAGCTTCGAATTTGCACCGCAACAATTGATATTTATAACAGTCTTATAGTATAATACCAATATGAGGAAGAGGTTAGCTGGATTATTATTATTAACAAGTTTGCTTGTGATGAACACTGCAATTGCTGATGTTTATCAGGGTCATGCTGAGTTTGACAATCAATACACAGAATTAGATAAAGAGCTTTATACCGGCAAGAAAGAAATGCTGGAGAAAAAAGATGTTATTGAAATGACAGTTTCTCAGGTGCTTGACGGAACATTCTCTCTCGAAGGCGATGAATTTTTTGCAGAAGTTACAAGCGATGTTATGGGAGATAAAGGCATAATTATCCCTAAAGGAACAGTTGCACACGGTACAATTACACAGACCAGCGAAGCCAAAAGGCTCGGGCGTGACGGGCACTTAACATTAAGCTTTGACTATCTTACAACTCCTGACGGAAGGGATATTCCAATCGAAGGAAAAATGTCAACAAAACTTCACCCTCTAAAAGCCGCTACGAAAATCATAGCAACAGATGTAGGATATACTGCTGTAGGCGGTGTTGCAGGTGGATTATTCGCTCTACAGGCTTTAGGTCTTGAAGCTGCAATTGCGTCTCAAGGATACACACTCGCAGGAGGCGCTGCATTAGGAGGTACTGTCGGACTAGGAATGTCACTTTACCGCAAAGGTAAAAATGTACTTATCGCCCCCGGTGATGAAATCAAAGTAAAAATCCTTTCAAACGTTGAGCTTCCGGTATATAGAGAAGAAGCCTTAAAACAAACAGAACTGACTTATCCGGGATTAGATATCCGAATCGCAAATATTCTTTATGACAAAGACCCGTTTGGAGAAGTTAACACAATTACTCTGTCACTCTCCATTTCAAATATGTCTAAAAAAGCATTCTCCGGCATGGATTTAGCATTGGTAAACGACTACAATGCGGTCTATAACCCGTCAATTTTTGGAGATACAAAGCTTTTGTTCTCACAGCTTAAGCCCGGGGACAGGTTTGCAGGAAGAATTTCTTTTTCTGTAGATAATGTAAAGCAGTCTTTCTGGCTTACAGTTAACGACAGAGCTACAAATAAAGCTATCGCCCGTGTATCTTTAGATAACGCGTATAAAAAAGTTTCAAATGATGTCAAAAAACGCAATGACAAAATGAAAAAAGGTAAAAAGAACTATTACAAAGAAGATAGTCCGTTTGATATATAAAAAAGACCTCTTTTAAGAGGTCTTTTTTTAGTCTAAATCGTAATTTAACATCGAAACAACATCAACTCCTGCTGCTTCAATCTTTTCTCTGCCTTTAAGAGGGTCAAGTTCAATAATAAATGCGGCAGCAGCAACTTCAGCGCCTGCTTTCTTCACAAGATTACAAGCAGCAACAGCAGTCCCTCCGGTTGCCAACAAATCATCAATTACAAGAACTCTGTCACCCGCTTTTACAGCGTCAGCGTGCATTTCGATTGTATCAGTTCCGTATTCCAGTGAATATGTTTCTTTAATCGTATCAGCAGGAAGTTTATTAGGTTTTCTGATTGTAACAAACCCAGCATTAAGTCTGCAAGCCAGAGGCGCACCAAAAATAAAACCTCTTGACTCAATACCTGCAACATAATCAATATTCGCATCTTTGAATTTTTCATAAAGAAAATCTATAGACATATTAAAAGCTTTAGCATCTTTTACCAGAGTGGTTACATCCAAAAACAAAATTCCTTTCTTTGGAAAATCCGGAACCTGTCTTACATGTTCTCTTACATACTCAAAATTATCAACTTTTGTTGTCATCTTTTTATACCTCTTGTAATTGTCTAGAATCTTGTTTAGTTTCTTCTTCCATCACCAAACCGTGAGCAGTTTTGCCCCAGTTCATATCTTTCTTGCAGAATAATATTTTACCACAAATAAATAATTCCATCGGAAACCATATAATCAAAAAATAAACCGTTGTCTCAAAAGCCTGTTTCAAAGCACTTAACCTTGGCACAAGGTCGTATCTTCTCAAACTATATCGGATAGCAAGTATAAACCCGACTCCTACAACAGCTGAAACAATAAGCGAAGACCAGAGCACATTGTGAAAATCAGTTTTATCCATCACAAACTTTGTTATTCTGGAAACCAGCTCCATCATAAACCACAGAGGCATAATAAACTGGGTAATATAAATTCCCATATCAAGCCTCGCTCTAAGTGACATTTTCTTAGACTTAATAGCTTCGCCGGAGTATTCTAAATACCTTCTAATGGTACCTTCAAGCCACCTTCTTCTCTGTCTGAACAAAGGAAAAACATAAATAATTCCTTCTTCATACACGCAAGCTTCAGGACAGAAACGAACGTCCCAGCCTTTGATATGAAGCCTTGTAGACATATCTAAATCATCAGTAATTGTATAATTGTTCCAACCTCCGATATCTTCCAGAGCCTGCCTTTTAATAAGTTCACCGTTACCTCTAAGCTCAACAGCTCCTTTAACAGCATCTCTTCCGACCTGAAGATAAGTATCAAGAGTATATTCATTGTTCTGGCATCTGGTAAGAAAATTCACATCCTTATTTCTGATAATTTTTCTTGCCTGCACAGCTCCTACGTCTGCCGGTTCAAGATTAGGAACCAATTTATTTAAAAAATCAGGTTCCACAGTAGCATCCGCATCAAAAACAAGAATAGCCTCTCCATCAGCTATCTTTAACGCATCATTCAAGACTGCAGACTTACCCGGAAATGCATCTTTATCACGTATAAGCGCTTTGAGATTTTTATATTTGGAAGCCAGCTCATTTATAACAGCAGCCGTGTCATCCGAGCTTCTATCGTCAATCACAATAATTTCAAAAGCCGGATAGTCTATTTGCAAAATATTTTCAACAGTATTTGCAATCACTGACTCCTCATTATGCGCAGGAATCATAATACTCACAAACGGTTTATAATTCTCATTTACCACAGGAGGATGCTTCTTTAATTTCCTTTTCTGATACTTCGTAGCTGCAATCGAATAAAGCCCGTAAGTAACCATACACACACACAATATAACAAATCCGACTGTAGTATTTACGTAGTTTTGAAAAACATACAAAAACACTCCCAGACAAGATAATATTATAAATAATAAAAATCTTTCTCTCATAATCTCCCCAGTACCATCAAAATTATATCAAAAACATTAAGCTTTGTACCAATTTTAGCATTTTTTTAAATTCAATGTTACATTTCTTAATATTTACCCCTCAAAAAGTCAATTTTTTAAAAGTTAAATACTTTATATATACATAAGAGATAATTAAGAGGACAGAGCAAAGATGTTATTCACTACCCAAACAATTTCAAACGAAGAACTTAAATCAATCGATAACTTCTTTAACGAGTTTGAAGGGGTAGAAACAGTTGCTCCCGAAGAAGTTAAAGAAACAGTTGTAGTTAAATACCTTCACTCTTTAGTTACCTCTTGCTATCAGAAATCTGTTGAAGATATTGAAAACACAAAAGTTGGTAACAGAGTAGTAAGAAAAAGAAACCTTCAGCAAGTTATGCAGGAATCTTTCTTTTACGGTTCTAACAGATTTGGTAATAATTTTATCGCTTGATAAACCACATCTGTTAAGTCTTTTATTTGAAGACAATAGCGAGAGCCGGAGGCGGAAGCGTGGTCTGAAAATAATAGACTTAACAGAATATAAATAAATTAACCCCACTCTCTTATATAATCTTACATCTTACACAAGTTTTAGCCCGCACATGCGGGCTTTTTATTTGCTTACCCTTTTATCAAACCTTCTTTTATAAGTTGTTCTCTGATTTCTTTCTTTGTCTGGAATTCTTTATCCTCTTTACCCATAAATCTTTTGAACACCATCATCGCAGGAGTCATTATTCCAAGAGCAAAAACACAGGTTCCGATATTCATCAAAATAGAATTTCTCTTAAGCTTCTTAACTCCGGCAAAGAATTTTTCAGAAGTTTCACCTTTACTCATAGCAGTCTTATACTGTTTGTAAAGCTCTTCTATCTTCTTACTTACTCCCTCAACCTCATCAAGGTCGATATATTTTCTTGTGTCAATTTTATTAGTATCTTTATACAAAGATATAATATCAGACTGTTTAGCAACTTTTACTACCATATTTTCAGGGTTTTTATGTAAAAATTCATACAAATCTGCCTTTGAAGTATTTGCTTTCTTAAACTCATTCAAACTATTTTCAATAGTAGAATCTTCAAACATTTTCTTCAGCTCGCCTGCTTCAATAACTCTTGCATCAAGCCCGATTGATTTATTGTATTTCTTAGCTGCTTGTTTTTCGAGAAGTTCCTGAATTTTTCCGCCTGCATAGTACATAAAACAAAGCGTAGAAGCTTCTTTGATACCATAACCTATAAATTCCTGAGTACTTCTTGAATCTTTCAATCTTTCTCCGGTAATAAATCCGTCTAAGATATACATATTTTTAACAGGAGAGAACGCAAAACTTTCCACAACGCTTCCTACACCTTTGAAAGACGGTGTTGAATTCTGTTTTTCTTCTTTTGCTTTCTTAGCATTATATTCTGCAATAAGATTTTTTCTTATCTTATTTTCGGTATATTTTTGTTTAGCTCTTGTAAGTCCTATATAGCTTCCCACTGTAAGAGCCGTTGCAGCAAAGAATTTCGCCGTAACAGCATTTTTGAACAAACTCTTTTTCGCTCCGATTTTTTCGATATCTTTTTTAACTTCTTCTGTCGGAGCGTATTTTTTAATTTTTTCGAAAACATCTTTATCTTTAAGGTTTCTTGCATCAAAGTTATAATCAAGCCCTAAGAACTTGAAAACTGTTTTGTTAAAAATCCCTTTAAACATCGGAATACCTAAGAGCCATATAAACTCTGTCCCGATTTCATCAATAAATCTGTCTTGACCTTCTTCTTTTCCTGTAACGAAAGATCCTGCTGTCATTCCTGCTGTTGCTGAAAGGTCTTTGACCGCAAGCGGAATGAGAGAATTGGGGTTACCCAATGTAGAGTATATTTTTGCTGCATTCACTAACATTGCCCTACAACCCCCACTTTAAATTCATTAATTTTTTGCTATGTTTGTTCATTTCGACCTTCCTTTCTCTGTAAGTTTCCTGAACATAAAAAATTGCTATAAACTTAATACTTTTTTACAATAAAAAAGAACTTCCCGCTTATAGGAAGTTCTTTTTTTATAACAACTTAAAACTTAGCCTACAAGTTCGGTATCATCCGACTCAGAAGCTTTCACCATAATAGCGTGTTCTACAGGATTTTCTTTCTTGTAAGCGCTTTCGGCTGCAACTTCTTCAAAACCAAACTCGTCTCGGGCTTTCTTCATTTGAGTCTCATCAACAAGCTTTTTTGCAAGTTCAGCAATTTCATAAACGAGTTTATAACGGTTGTCTGTATTTTCGTTTAATTCCCAGGCTATTTTAATAATTTGATCCATTTTTACCTCTTATTTTCACAATATAAAAAAATTGTATAACACACAAAATTTTTTTACAAGCTTAATATTTTGTTACATAAAAGCAATTATTTCCGCATGAAATACTTTATATATACATACACGAGAATATTTTAAAAAGGAGATTATAATGACACAGTCTTATGAATTCAACTCATACTTTACAGCCGGCAAAACCAGATATTGGGCAGAATATGTAGATAAAAAAGAAAACGGCGGCAATGGCAACGGACGTGTTGATGGTAATGAAATAAAACTTTTCACGGACATAATGAAACACAGATACAATTATGAATATAGCTTTGATAAATTGGATTCTAAACAATCTACAGAGCTTGGAGAAGGCAGTGCAGCTGCAAGAGAAATGTATATGAATGGCGAATTCCAGGGTCCTTGGAACTTAGGCTATAGCGTAAGCAAAAAGCTCAAGGGAGTAACAATGAGTTATGAAGGCTGCAAAGAAGCATTAGATAAGCTTGCCACATTCCCTGTCGGAGCTAAAAAAGTAAGCGCAATCAAAGATTTTCTTAGCGGATACGCTTTAGGAGGAGCAAGAAACGGTATTTTTGAACAAATGGCATCTGAATATGGTGATGCATTCAAAAACAAAGATGTTGTACCATTTATGAAAATGTTACTTGATAATGTTCCTGCTGAAAAACGCGAGTCTAAAGATTATAAATTCTTAGAAAAAACTTATAACGAGTATAGCAAAAAACCTGCTGATGACGATTTTGAAAACAGCAAATGGTCAGCTATATCAAGCATGTTCGGCTGTGATACACTTGACAACCTTGATGAAGCAGTTTCAAGATTATACGATATTTAACTATTCCATAAGAGTAGTCATTAGAATTGGATCACCATCTGTTGCGAGAACTGTATGTTCAAAGTGCGCAGATGGTTTTCTGTCTTTAGTAACAACTCCCCAGTTATCTTCTTCAACAAAAACTTCATCTCCGCCGAGATTAAGCATCGGCTCAATTGCGATTACGTATCCGGATTTAATAAGAGTTTTATCTCCAACCCTGTAATTAAATAGGAACGGGTCTTCATGCATTGAATGTCCGACTCCATGCCCGCCGTATTGGCGAACAATACCTAGTTTGTAAGATTTTGCAACATCTTCTATTGCTCCTGAAATATCATCAAGAACATTTCCGGCTCTCATTTTCGCAATACCTGCCATAAGTGATTCTTCGGTAGCTTTCATAAGAAGTTGTTTTTCTTCAGAAATCTTGCCAACAGCGTAAGACCATGCGCTATCTCCAACCATGCCGCCATAAGTCGCACCTACATCAATTGCAATGATATCGCCTTCTTTAAGAATTTCATCATCTGAAGGAATACCATGAACTACTTTTTCGTTAATAGAAGTACAGATGCATGCCGGAAAACCGTTATATCCTAAAAAAGTCGGAATAGCTTTATTTTCTTTAATAACTTGCATTGCGATATTATCTAATTCTTTTGTGGAGATACCCGGTTCTACGACTTCGCGCATTTTCTTATGCACAAGAGCAACAATATGACCGGCATGTCTCATTCTTTTAATTTCATCACGTGATTTTCTGTTAATCATAATTCGCCTCAATTCACCTATATACTACGCTCAACAACATAATTTTTCAAGTATTAAACAAAAGTGTTGACAAACAATTTTGATTTGGTACTATAGGAATTGTCAACAGGCCCCCATCGTCTAGAGGCCTAGGACAACACCCTTTCACGGTGTAGACAGCGATTCGAATTCGCTTGGGGGTACCATTTAAAAAAAGAAACTAGCTTTAGGGCTAGTTATTTTTTTTATGAAAGGTAAAATCATGAATGAGTTAAACATCTTAATTTATGCAGCTATGTTTGTATCAATTTACGCATTACACCGTATTCTATTTAGCTCTTCTTATTTCGGTTTTAGTGAAGTTATATACGGATACAAAGAAACTATTACTTTGAAAGCTTTTTTTATAAAATTACTAATACCATTGTTGTACACAATAGCAATATGTTATTTTACAAAATCAGAAACACTGGCGTATTCAGCAGTTTTCTGGGGAAGCATATTAATTATAACCCCTCCTTTTTTAAACAAAGAACATATTGATTTCAGATTTTATAATAAAGAAAATATTTTATACGCTATTTATGTAATTTTTGTTTTATCAAATTGTTTTATATGCTATTACACAATAAAATTATACAAACTATCCTCTTTATTTTTACACGGATATGTTAATCAATTTAGCTCAAGTCAATTACTATTTAATCATCTAATGGATGTACTAATTCTACCTGCAGCATTAATAATTCTAACGACTATACTTAACCCTATATTTAATACTCTAAATAAAGAAATAAAAATTAACGATAACAGTGAATGCAGCGATGAAGTATAAATATTATGAACATCTTTTTAGAAAGAAATGGACTCAACTGAACAAATTTGACACTATCATTTATAAGTATTCACAGAAATATTGTGTATCACCATTTTTACTAAAATCTATTATTGTAATTGAACAAATCAATCGTGGACATTGGCTGTTAAACACTGCCGAAAAAATAATTGCAAAATTCTTCAATAAATACTTAATACAAAAAGACTTTAGTATAGGTTTATGTCAAATTAAACCCTCAACTGCAAAAACTGTTTTTCCAAAAATTTCCCACGAAAAAATATCATTAATATTACTAAAACAAGAATCAAACATCCATATTTGCGCAAAAATATTAACTCCATACAACTTTAAATCTATTGAAGAAATCATTTTACTATATACTACCGGCAGCACTAATAAAAATCATCTTAAAAACCCTGCAATCAAATTGTACATTAATTTATGCAAAATTGGTATGCAAAATAACTTTGACCATTTACCGGAATAGCCAAATATGTTATAATAAAATAGTTATAATGAGTCTTTTAATCAAGGAGAGTTTATGCCTGTTATATCAAAATCACAATGTGTGTTAGCAGTTATTGATGCACTGATTATTTCTTTATCTGCCATTTATATATTTGTTTCAAATCCATTGTCGCTTTATATAGTACTCTGGTTTTTACTTGTTACAATGCTTATTTTAAACTCAAAACGTTTTTACGAAACAAGAAAATACTCATTAAAAGATATTTATGCCCTGTTTGAAGGCATAACTGTAGCAAATGTTATTGCAGGCATTCCTATGTGTTTTATCTTAGGTTTTGACATGATGCTTGTACTTGTACTTTTTCTGGTATTTAACGCAGCAGCTGTTTTTACCGGAGTGTTTATTACAAGATGCATTTATTTAATACATTTAAAATATATTAAACCGGTAAAAAATGTCTTAATTGTCGGAGCAGGACAAGACGGAAAACTTATTGCAGAAGAAATCCAGTCTCGACCTGAGCTTGGAATGAAAGTTGTAGGATTTCTTGATGATAATATGAATACACTTGAAGATGAAGATTCTACAATTCCTATCCTCGGCTTAACCTGTGATTCTGAAGCTGTTATAAAAGATAATAATGTAAAAATTGTTATAATCTCGGTAAAATCCAGAATGGATTCCGTAATCCTTACCGACTTAATCAAAGGAATTCCTCTGGGAGTAAAAGTCTGGAGAATGCCTAAGTTTTACGAAAAAATTACCCGTAGATATCTGGTTTCAAAAATGACAGTTAACTGGCTTTTCTACTCCTGTGTCAAGAAAAAAGCTTTGTTATTCGCTTATATCAAACGTTTTGGCGATATTTTAGCATCAATTGCAATTATGCTAATCACTTTACCTCTTTCCTTAATCGCAATTCTTGGTATTAAGTTTTCAGATTTCGGTCCGATTTTCTTCACTCAAACAAGAATAGGAAAATTCGGTAAACCGTTTAAAATGATTAAATTCCGTACAATGTATCAGGACAAAGTGGAAGAAGACTTTGACGATGATTTAAACGAAGTTTCTGCTAATGATAAACGTATCATGCCTTTCTGCAGGATATTAAGAAAATTCCATATCGACGAACTTCCTCAAATGATAAATGTTTTACGCGGAGAAATGAGTATTGTCGGCCCGCGTCCGGTAAGAGAAGAAGTTTACTACGAAAACCGCGAAAAAATTCCGTTCTGGGAATGCAGAAACTGGGTTCGTCCGGGCTGGTGCGGATGGCAGCAGATTAACAATTTTGAACCGACTTCGGAAGAACGCCTTGAATACGACTTGTATTATATCAAACACAAACATCTGTTCTGGGAGTTCGTAATCCTTGTTCAATACATAGCCAAAGTAGTTTGTGGTCGAGGCTAGGAAGGGTAAATGGGGGTAAATATATTGGGTTGGTTTTAGAACTACAAGCCATGCTTTTTAAAGCAGCTGCAGGGTTTTGAGCCTACAAATCTATAGCAGTTGGAGCGCAATCGCCGGAGTCTGGTTAGCTGTTGCAAGCAATGTCGCAGAAGCTTGCTGTAAAATCTGGTTACGGATATAAGCACTGCTTTCCTGAGCCACATCCGCGTCTCTCAAAGTCGAACGGCTGGATAGAAGATTTTCGTAATGTGTATTAATCTCTTCTAAAGCGCTTTCTAACCGGTTCTGGCATGCACCGTATTCGGTTTGTTTTGCTGAAATGGATGCCAAAATGTTATCGATTGTTTCAAGATAATTCCCGTCAACTAAGCCGATATTTCGGAGAGTATTGATATCAGGAAGACTAAATGAAATATTGAACCCAATTTGAGAATCTGAAGAGGATGAAATTCCAACCTGAAAATAAATACTATTCATAGTTGAAGTTGATGAAACATCCCCGATATTGTCCGGAGAAAAAGCAGCTGCTTTAGCAGCAACACGGCTTGAATTTGTTTTTATAGGAAAATATTCAAACGGTTTAGGGTCATCTGGAGATAAAAAACCGGAATACTGAGAATAACTATCATAGCCGGCAAAATCACCTACATTAGTACCGGAAGAAGTTACTGTACCTGTACAATAAGAATTATAAATAGAACTACTTGATTTTCCTATAAAACCACCTACATAATCGTCACCGGATACGTTTCCTGTAGCATAACAATATTGAAAGTATGCACCTGCATATTGCACTGCCCCACCACTGCCTGCAAAACTACCCACCTGCGTGTTTCCGGTAACATTTCCTGCAGAAAAACTGTTCTTTATATATACAACTCCCCAACCTCCGGTCATGATAGTACCTATAAGACCGCCAACATCAACTTTTCCTGAAGTTTCCACATCTGCACAAACATTATTAATATTTGCAACCTCTGCCTCAGAAGCACCTATGAGTCCGCCAACACAATTAACTCCGGTTACTTTCCCTGAAGCAAAACAATTATTAATTTCTGTATTATCAGCAGCACAATGAGCAACAAGAGCACCGACATAATTTTTTCCTGTTACATTAGCGTTTTCTATTCCAAGATTTTTAATTTCTTTCACCCATGAAAATAAACCTTGATTATCGGCAGAAGGACGGTCAATAAAAAGATTGCTTACAACATATCCGTTACCATCAAAAGAAAGGTTGCTACCATCAATTGGAGTCCAGCCTTCGCCGGTTGAATAAGCAGAAAGGTCAATATCATTTGCCAGTACAAACTCTCCGCCTGAGACTTTTCCTTTATTAGCCATTACAGACAACTTAGCCAACTCCTCCGCAGTAGCGATTGAATATGTACCGCTTGAAATTAGAGTATTTTCATCAATAGTTGATAATGAAGTCATTGAAGTTGTATCACGACGGGTTACTTTTTCTAAAAACCCTGCTGCAGAAACTTTAGAAGGAGGGTTAGGTACTTCCGGCGTATCAGGTACATCAGGTACATCAGGTACATCAGGAGTCTCAGGAATATCAGGTGTATCAGGCGTTCCTTTTACTCCTGTGGTTTCAAAAATTTTCAAACCATTAAATTCAGTAGTTGAGTACAAACGTTCTATTTCGTCAAGACGTGCGTTTACTTCTGCATTGATTGCTTTCATTGACTCGTCACCATAAGTACCATTCTTTGCCTGAGTCGTTAAATCTCTGATACGAGTTAAGTGTTCATTTATTAATGACAAAGAGTCACCGGCAGTTGTGAGCAAATCCAGCCCCATGCTTGCGTTGTCTTCTGCTACCTGATAAGCGCTTAATTTAGTGCTCATTTGAGTCGAGATTGAATAATTAGCAGCGTTGTCTTTCGCACCGTTTATTTTAAATCCAGTTGTCATTCGCTCAATCGCTTGATTGAGACCAAAGGTGGATTGTTTTAGGCTTGATTGGACAATCAAAGATGAGAGGTTGGTGTTAATTGTTAGAGGCATAGCACCTCCGGGGTAAATATAATTAGTCCGGTATTGAAACTACAAGCCAGGCGTTTGGCAAAAGCCAGACTACTAGAGTGTTCTACCCCCCCCCCGAACAGCTGCAACCATGTCAGGACAAGGGTTTTGGCGATTATTCAATTCTAACAAACACTTTTCCATGTAAAACATATCCTTATATCTAATATATTCCACATGTACATAATTTA
>CAPQCU010000018.1 GCA_948684385.1 uncultured bacterium | reverse complement strand
TGTTGCCGTGGAGACGTGGCCGAGTAGGCTGAAGGCGGCACCCTGCTAAGGTGTTATATGGGGCAACCTGTATCGTGGGTTCGAATCCCACCGTCTCCGAATTTAAAAGCCCTTTTTAAGGGCTTTTTTTAGTAAGAATACAAGGAGGCTCAATGCTGGATAATCTTTTTCAAAAATACTTAACTGCAAAAAATATTATATTTTTTGTTATCCTAGTTTTGTTTCTAAACTTCATAAGCAAAATTCAGGATATTGTAATCATGTTCTTTGCCTCATTTGTAATTGCTTGCTCGCTTGAACCTGTTGTAAAAAAATTGATTTCAAAAAATTTCACCAGAACAACAGCTTCTGCAATAACGCTTGGAGGAATGATTTTATTTGTCTGCGCATTTTTCCTTCCGATAATTCTCATTGGCGGAAACGAAATCAAAAATTTTGCAATAGCATTTCCACAGTACATAGATAGCCTAAAAGATTTCCTCTACACTTCGCCCCTGATAAGCAAATCTAATCTTGCCCAAATCGATATAGGAGGGGTTATTTCTTCCGCTTCAAACATAACTTCAAATATAATTGACGAAACAATAAATATAGGCAAAAACATCGGCTCAGCTTTTGTTTACCTGATTGTTTCAATCATTATCACATACTACTTTATGGCAGATAGAGACACCATCCAGAAAACATATTTGAGATTTTTCCCATCCCAAATGAGAGATCGTGCAAAAGACATAATATCATCAATTTCGCAAAAAGTGGGAGGATACGTAATCGCACAGATTACAACAATGGCAAGCGTCGGAATAATTATGACAGTTGGGCTTATGCTTTTAAAAGTCGACTATGCGCTGTTACTAGGTTTAATCACAGCTGTTTTTGACATTGTTCCCGTTGTAGGTCCGGCACTCGCACTTATTGTGACTTTAATAGCTGTATGCAAATCCGGCGCTCTTACTATTTCTCTGGTAATCGTCATCTTTACAATTGCTCAGCTTGCAGAAAATAATTTCGTAAGACCTTACGTATTCGGAAAATTTCTCGACCTGCACCCGCTTATTATTTATCTGTTCTTATTCATTTGTGCAAAATACATGGGTGTAATAGGTGTCATTTTCGCTCCGGCAATCGCAGCTACAGCTGTTGTATTAATAGAAGAACTTTATATGAAAAATTTAGATTAAAACAAAAAGGCGGTCGGGGAAAATCCCCGACCGCCTTTTTTAATAATAAAACTAGTTCATTTTTTCTCTCAAAGTATCTTTGATAGATTTTTCAAAAGAATCTTTAATCTTTTTATTGTATTTTTGTAATGACTCTTCTAACTTAGCGAACTCAATATTTCCGCCATAGCAGTCAAAATCTAAAACATAAGTTGATGCTGCTTGAGCATTTATACCATAATTAAAGTTCATCATGCTGTCTTTATAATCAAAAATAACTTGTCCAACAGTGTTAACAATACTATCTTTTTCATCACCTGCCCATTGAGCAGCAGGCAGAGTCAGATAATCACTGATGTAATTGTTCCATTCAGTCGGATTAACACCTTCAACACCAATTTGGTTGATATATCTCAAACCAAGCCTTCCAATTACAGGAACATCATTTGAAAGCAAAGACGTAATCTTTTTAATATGTACCATTAAATCTTCAAAAGATGTGTATTTAACACAATTTAATTTCAAGAAATCCTGAGTCAGCTGCATTTCAACAGTACTATCAGCAGATCTAAACATCCAGACAGGAGTAACTGTTTCAATTTTAGCACCCGTAGCAACATTAACCTGCACCTGAGAAAGAGGCTGGCCTTGAAAACACGCATATTCATTTTGTAAAGCATCAATAATGTCTTTTGGAACTGCGTCAAAAAAACGCTTAACAGGTGCGAAATCTAGCTGTACAATAACATTCGCAATAAAATTGTTTTTGTAATTTACTTTTTTACTCATATATTCCCTCTCTTTCCTTTTTTTATATTATACACAAAAAAACGGACATTAACAAAATAAAAAAGACAGTTTATTCAACTGTCTTTTTTATGGTGGGCGTTAGAAGACTCGAACTTCTGACCCTCTCCTTGTAAGGGAGACGCTCTACCAACTGAGCTAAACGCCCGTATCCGGCTGTCAACAAAACTAATATATCTCAAACAAAATTTATTGTCAAATACTTTGTTTCATTTAATCTAATTAGCGTATTTAAAAACAATTTCAAATTATATACAATAAAGTAAAATAAGAAAGGAGTTTAAGCTATGGAAATAAAAGTTGTTCAAAATGCTAAAACAATAGAAGCTGACATTCTTGTAGTCAACAAGTTTGAAGGCGAAAACACAACAAACGAGCTTGCTAACAAATACGCTGTTGAGCAAGATAATTTTAAAGGAAAGTTCGGAGAAACTTATCTTTTACCAACTTACGGAAACGAAGTATACAGAAAAGTCCTTGTATTGGGCTTAGGTAAAAAAGAAGAATTCTCTCCAAACAAAATGCGTGAAGCAGTTGCTAAAGCAATAAAAAAAGCGATGCAGATGGAAGCAAAAAAAGTCGCTTTCTCTCTTAACGGTATTGAGTTCGATTACTCAGAACAGTTTGCAATGGGCGCTTTTATTGCAGACTATGCTTTTGATAAATACAAAACCGAAAAACGCGACAACAAAGTTAAAGAAGTTTTCGTTGAAGCAAACGAAGAACTTGTTAGAAAAGCTGAAAAAATCGCGGCTGCAATGGCTTTCACCAGAAACCTTGCAAACGAGCCGGCTCAATTTGCAACTCCTGCTGAACTTGCAAATATCGCGTGTGATTTTGGCTTAGATACAAAAATTTATGACAGAGAAGAATGTGAAAAAATGGGAATGGGAGCTTTTCTGGCTGTTGGCAGAGGAAGCGCCGAAGAGCCTAAGTTTATTCACATGAAATACTCTTGCGAAAACCCGAAAAAGAAAATCGCAATCGTGGGTAAAGGTATAACCTTCGATAGCGGCGGATTAGACATCAAGCCGGCTTCTTCAATGCTTACAATGAAAGACGATATGTCCGGCGCTGCTTGCGTTTTAGGCATTATGAGCATTATAAAAGAATTCCATCCGCAGGTTGAAGTCCACGGCATAATCGCAGCATGCGAAAACATGCCGGGGGGTAAAGCATATAAACCGGGCGATATTCTAACAGCAAAGAACGGCAAAACAATTGAAATCGATAACACAGACGCAGAAGGAAGGCTAACTCTTGCTGATGCACTCTGTTACGCTTGTGAACTCGGAGTTGACGAAGTAATCGACTTAGCAACCCTAACAGGAGCTTGCATGGTAGCTTTAGGTTCAAATGCAGCAGGAATTATGGGTAATGATGAAGAGCTTATCAAAAACCTTATAAACACCGCAGAAAGAAACGGCGAAAGGTACTGGCAGCTTCCATTATGGGAAGAATATTTTGACAGCTTAAAAAGCGATGTTGCCGACATGAAAAACAGCGGTTTACGCTGGGGCGGAGCTTCTGCAGCAGGTGTGTTCCTTCAAAAATTCGTAAAGGATGTTAAATGGGCACATATTGATATTGCAGGTGTTGCTTTCTTAGACAAGCCGCAAAAAGAACTAATAAAAGGCGCATCCGGTGCCGGAGTCAGAACTTTGATTAATTATATTTTAGAGGCATAAAAAAAGGGCGGGCTGTTTCACAGCCCGCCTTTTTGTTTAATAATACCAGATAACAAATTCCGGATTATCAACACCGTGTTTGATATCGATTTCTTTTCCTCTAAAAACCACTCCTATGTAGTTAAAGAATTGCGCAAATCTTGCACCTTTTGTTTTTAACATCTCAAACCCGTTGATTGTAACTTCGGAGTTTATTGTTACAATTTTTCCTTCGTTATTTCTAAGCTGAAATTTATTAAGAGTAATTTCTGCGTTATCATATCCCCAGCCGTTTTCACAGAAGAAATTTACATACCCGATAACATTTGCACCTTTTTTAAATATAAGCTGTTTATCTACGTAAACGTCGTTTTTTACTTGAAAAAGAAGCTTATCTCCTGTTTGGATTTCATCGTAGCAAGTTGAAATATTTTCAGCAGGTACAATTTTTATCGGAGTTTTTTGCGCAGCAAAAACTGTTTGTCCGGAAATTAATAACATTAATAATAGTATCAATATTTTTTTCATTTAATCAACCTCTGCATATAATATAAACTCTTGTTCGCCGGGCTTTACGATTATTTCACTGCCCCTGAGCCAGATAGAACATTCAGGCAGGCTGTGTTCGACAAACTCGCCCAGCTTTTTATGCTGCCCGCCTCGAAGATAAATCTCACCTTCAAGGAACTTATCTTTGCTGCGAAAATGTTCTATTACAGCTCTGGCCTCCTGTACAGCAAAGCCGTTATCTTCCAGAGAAGTCACAACACCTGTTATAATTTCTCCCTGCTTAAATGCTTTTGTAGTCTCAGTTGTTTTAAAATCTACATAATCACCTTCGCTAAGAGAATTCTTTTTTGCAGTGGTTATTGTTTGAGCAGGAGTAACTTTAACCATAACTTTTTCTGCTAAAACAATATTGACACTACACAACAAGAGCAGCACAATAATAAAACATCGTTTCATTACAGGTTAACTCTTTCTTGTTTCATCTGGCGTTTTTGCAAATCTTGTTTAACCCCTTTAATATCTTTACTCATAGTAGTTTCAAAGTTTTTGTAATAAGGATTTTGAACCATAGGAGTATTTAAATACTGCGGATATTTAATAAGAATGTATTTGTACATTGCAATAAGTCTTTTTGTTCCTTTCGGATGAGTGTAGAAAAATCCCCAGTCTAAGATTGGCTCTGCAAAGATTTTGTTACCCATAATTATTGCAGCAACAGGGTTGTAACCGGCTTTTACCATCATATCAATTGCAACTAAATCTGCTTTTAATTCATATTTTTTAGAGTTAAAATTCATAGCAACATATTTAAAATATCCGCCGTAAAAATCAATATCATGCGCCATTTCGTGAGATAAAACGTAAGCAAGTTCATCATCATTATCTATATAAGGTAAAAGTCCCGCGTAAACAGTAATGCTTCTTGTATAACCGTCAGTATAAGCATTTGCTGCATTTTGATTACGGTTAATAAAAACCGGAGTACGTTTATTTATTTTATTCGCAATCATAATGTTCTGCGCTACTGACATAACTTTATCATGCATTTTGCTTGTTTTTTCCCAGAAATTATTCATATTAACATTCGTTTCTACATAAATAGTATCTGAACTTCCGGAAAAAGACGGAAGCGGTAAAGCATTAGCGCAAACCGGAACTGATAACATAGAAATAACACACAGCATTTTAAACAATTTTTTCATACATTCTCCTTTTTTAAAGCTACCAGTATATTCTACAAGAACTATTCTTATCTGTCAATAACATTCAATTATCATCCTGCCCCAAATAAATCACCGTCATAATTCAAACTCTTTGCTTCTTTAAGCAAAGGAAAATCATCAATATTATTGTTTTTCACAAAATCTATTGCTTCGGCTCTTGCAAGTTCTAATATCTTAGAATCATTCACAATATCGGCAATCAGCATATCCGGCAGCCCGCTCTGACGTGTGCCCAGAAACTCTCCGGGTCCGCGGATTTGTAAATCCTGCTCTGCAATTACAAACCCGTCGTTGGTTTCCGTCATAATATTAAGCCTTGCACGGGTTTCCTGCGATTTTGTCGAAGAAGAAAGAAGGCAGTAAGACTGCAAATCACTTCTTCCGACTCTTCCTCTCAACTGATGAAGCTGAGAAAGCCCGAAACGCTCCGCGTTTTCTATCACAATAACCGTCGCATTTGGAACATCAACCCCAACCTCTACAACAGTTGTAGAGACAAGAATGTCATATTCTTTGTTCTTAAACTTCTCCATTACATCATCTTTTTCGTCATTCTTAAGCTTGCCGTGCAAAAGCCCGATTTTGTATTCAGGAAAAATCTCGTTCTGCCATTTTTCTTTCTCAATCGTCGCGGCTTTAGCCGAAAGCGTTTCACTTTCTTCAATCAAGGGGTAAACTATATAGGCTTGTCTTCCGGCATCGACTTCTTTACGTATAAGACTTGCAATCTGGCGCCTTGAGTTGACCATCTCGGTTATAATCGGCTTTCTGCCCTTCGGAAGCTCATCAATAATCGTCAAATCTAAATCCCCGTTCATTGTAATCGCTAAAGTTCGCGGTATCGGGGTTGCTGTCATTGTCAAAATCTGCGGGTTTTGCGATTTCTTACGCAGCGCAAGCCTTTGTTTTACACCAAATCTGTGCTGTTCATCAATTACTACAGCGCCTAAATTGGCAAAATCGACACTATCCTGAATTAGAGCGTGCGTACCGACTGCAATATGAGCCTGCCCGTTTCTTATATTTGTTTCAGAAATCGTTCGCTGTTTTTTGCCAATACTACCGATTAATAACTCAACTTTAAGCCCTAAAGGAGTCAACCAGTTTACGAGGTTGTTGTAATGCTGCTGAGCAAGGATTTCAGTCGGAGCCATAATTGCAGCCTGATATCCGTTTTCTATCGCAGCCAGAAGCATTATACAGGCAACAACAGTTTTTCCGCTTCCGACATCACCTTGAAGCAGCCTTTGCATTGGATTTGAAGAATTTAAATCATTTAAAATTTCGTTCACTGCCCGTTTCTGCGCGCCTGTAAGTTCAAAAGGAAGCCCGTTGATAAACCGCATAACGAGCCCGTCTTTTTTGATTTCCAGAGGAATTGAAGAAAGGTTTTTATTGTTTTCTTCTCTTAAAAGCGCAAGCCTCAGCTGGATTAAAAACAATTCTTCAAACACAAGAGAAAATCGGGCTTTTTGCAAAGCTTCGTTATCTTCAGGAAAATGCATTTGCTCAATTGCTTCTTTCTTCTCTAAAAGCTGATATTTTTCAATTATAGCTTTCGGAAGAATAGTCTCGATATCGTTTTTGAAAAGCTGAATAGTATTAAATATAGCTTTCCTAAGCGTTTTAATATTCAAATTTTCACTTAGAGGATAAATCGGAACAATTCGGGCAAGATTTAAATTTGAAGAATTCAGAATTTCATCATCCATAATTGAATACGTAGGCTTATCAAGAGTCAGCATTCCGTCATAAGAGTTAAGCTTTACTGTTCCTGAAACCATTATCCCCGAGCCTTTCGGGAACTGGGATTTCATTCTCTCAAGCGTAAATTTACTTGATTTAGAAGAAAAGAAATTCAGGCTGATACTCCCTGTGCTATCTTTAACCCTCACTTTTACAACTCCTAAATTATTTTTTGTCGTAAAAGCCTGCACAGAACTTATAGTCCCGAATACAGTAGTAGTCTCATCCGGAGTCAAATCCCTTATCCGTGTTCTGGTAGAATAATCAACATGTTTTCTCGGAAAATAATACAAAAGGTCTGAAACTGTGTAAATCCCGAGCTTATTCAAAATATACGCAATCTTTGGCCCGATACCTTTTAAATACATCACGTCAGATTTAAGAGAAAGTTCCTCAGAATGTTTCTCTGCCGGCTTTTCACCGGTTTCTGATTTAATCACGCTCACTAATCTTTCAAGCGACTTTTTTCTCTGAGGTAAAGTATCCATTTGATACCGCTCAAAATGTTCTAAAAGTACCTGCCACTTCGGGTTTTTAGTCTTTTTAATTTCTTTTCGTAACTCAGAACAAATAAACGAAGAAAAACTCCTCGTTTTCCCGTTAATATTAATATATTTATACTTAACCTCAATCTCTACAGCTTTTTTTATTTGCTCTAAATTATCCATACGTAGATAATACCATAAATTCTGCTTAATATTTCGTTACATTCACCCCCAAAAAGGCAATTTTTTAAAAGTTAAATACTTTATATATATGTAAGAGATAAACAAAAGAGAGAGTAAAGATTATGACAGCTACATTCGACGCTATTGAAAGAAACAAAAAACCGGCAGGCGCTTTAGAAATTCCTGAAGACTTTACTTTCTATTATTTAAATAAACAAGACAGACAAATGAGATTTAACAACGGCGGTGACCCTATTTACGCTATCTTTGATAAAATCGACAACAGACCGCTTTCTAAAATCGCTAAAGATTTCGTGAGAGAACTCAAAGACGACTCTATCAGATTTATTTCTACTTTGATTTCGTAGTTCTAAAACCAAAGAAATATATTTACCCCTCTCCGTTATACAACACCGCTTCCACATTCTTATGCGGGAGGGGTAAATTATTCTCCACTATAATTACCGCCTCCACATTCTTATGCGGGAGGGGTAAATTATTCTCCACTATAATTACCGCCTCCACATTCTTATGCGGGAGGGGTAAATTATTCTCCACTATAAATGACCGCCTCCACATTCTTATGCGGGAGGATTAAATCTTCCATGGAGCGGAAAAGCTGGGCTTTCGTATCGGCTTCAACAATACGCCCGCCTGTAACATCCGCCGTACAGCGAAGCTGGGCTAAATCATCTTCATCATGAACATTATACGCAATTACATCAATTTTGATGTCTTTACGGGTTTTTACAAGTTCAATTGCGTAATCACATGGACTTTCATCACAATTTTCACCGCCGTCGGTTAGCAAAATTATGTGTTTTGTATTCTTCTGACCGCTCAAATCCTTATTCACAGCTTGTTTAAGAGAATACGTAATCGGCGTCATCCCGCGCGGGCGGAGGCGTGACATCTCGGATGAAATAGCCTTAGCATTATTAATCCCCATAGGAACGACAAGTTCCGAGCTTCTGCATGCATTATAAGCCAGCAAATTGCAAGTGTGACCGTAAACACGAAGTCCGACTTTTGTGTCCGGAGAAATTTGCGGAAGAATATAGTCCATCATTTCTCTGACCTGATTAACTTTAGTTTTATGCTCGAGATATTCGCTCATACTGTTTGAATAATCGACCACAAACAGAAGCTTATCGCCGCTTTCAGTGTATTTATAATCTGACGGAGTATAAACCTCATAAGCAAAAACAGGTAGTATTATAAAAGCAATTAAAATCCAAAAAGTTTTCATCACCATAAGTTAACACGGTAAAAAGTTTTTGACATTCCCCTCTTGATTACCTTCCTTTTAGTTGTACGCTTAAATTATGTCAAAGAATATTTTTATAACAGCAACAGGTACAGATATCGGTAAAACTTATGTTTCAGCTCTTATCGTCAAAGGAATGAGAGAAGCGGGATTTGACTGCGGTTATTTCAAGCCTGTCTTAAGCGGAGGGGGTAAATATATTGAGTCGGAATTGGAACTCCCGGAGACAAATGCTAGAGCCTGCGTAAAACTGATAAACAGCGATTGTAATTACGTTGTCGAAACAGCAAAAATCCCCTGCGAAGCAGACGAATGCGTAGCTTACTGGTGGGAAGAAGCTGTTTCTCCGCACCTTGCAGCTAAACGTGCAGGTCAGGAAATCAATGTTGAAAAAATCAAGCATAAGTTTAATGAGTTAAACAAAAAATACGATTACCTTTTAATCGAAGGAGCAGGCGGGATTACCTGTCCTTTGAGGCTTGAAAACGGAGAGAAGTATATTCTCAAAGATTTAATAAAGGAGCTGGCTGCTCCGATTGTTATTGTTGCAGATGGCGGTTTAGGAACAATTAATTCAACTCTTTTAACGGTTGAATACGCAAGAAACAACAACATCCCTATTTTAGGTATTATTTTAAACAATTTTGAACCTGATAATTTTATGCATCAGGACAATTTAAAACAGGTTGAATATTTAACAGGCGAAAAAGTCATTGCAACTGTTGAAAAAGGACAAAAAGATATTAAGTTTCCGGAGGAATTATGGACTGGCAAAAAGAAGATTTAAAATACATCTGGCATCCTTGCTCACAAATGAAAGATTACGAAACGCTTCCTCCGATAGTAATTGAACGCGGAGAAGGAATAAACATTTATGACGTAAACGGTAAATGCTACAAAGACGTAATATCTTCATGGTGGTGTAACCTTCTGGGGCACTGTAATCCGAGGATAAGCAGCGCTATAAAAAAACAGGTTGACACTTTAGAACACGTAATTTTTGCAAACTTTACACACAAGCCTGCAATTACTCTTTGTCAGGAACTTATGAAAGTTCTGCCAAAAGGTTTATGCAAGTTTAATTTTGCCGACAACGGTTCTGCTGCGATTGAAATGGCATTAAAAATGAGTTTCCAGTATCATTACCAGACAGGAAATCCTCAAAAGAAAAGGTTTATGGCACTTTCTGACGCATACCACGGAGAAACTTTAGGAGCGCTCGCAGTTGGCGGAGTTGACTTATATTCGGAGCTTTACAAACCGCTGCTTCTTGACGTTATAAGGATTGACGGGCCGGACTGCTTCAGATGTCCTTGGGGTAAATGCCGCGATAATTGTAGATGTGAATGCTTCCAAAAAGCAGAAGAAGCGTTCGAAAGATACGCTGACGAAACAGCTGCAATCATTGTTGAACCGCTTTTACAGGGTTCTGCCGGAATGAAAGTTTACCCGCCTCTGTATCTAAAAAAACTTAGAGAGCTCTGTGACAAATACAATGTTCATTTAATTGCAGACGAAATCGCAACCGGCTACGGACGCACAGGGAAAATGTTTGCATTCGACCATGTCGCTGAACTATCAGCCGGTAGTGACGATTTTACCCCGGGTCCTGATATAATGTGTCTTTCAAAAGGTTTAACAGGCGGATACATGCCAATGGCAATTGCAGTCACAACCCAAAAGATTTATGATGCGTTTTATGATGATTATCTAAAGGGTAAAGCGTTTATGCATTCGCACACTTATGCCGGAAACCCGCTTGCCTGCTCTGCTGCAGTTGAAGTCTTAAAGATTTTAAAAGATGAGCAAATAATTGAGAAAGCATATGAGCGTGCTAAATACTTTAATAAAATTGTTAAAGAAAAATTCCTTCCGCTTGAAAATGTCGGCGAAGTCCGCTCAATCGGTTTAATTAACGCAATAGAGCTTGTCAAAAATAAAGAAACAAAAGAACCTTTGGATTACACAAAACGAACAGGGTATCAGATTTACAAAAAAGCGCTTGAAAAAGGAGTACTTCTGCGACCGTTAGGAGACGTAATCTACTTTAACCCGCCTTTGATTATTGAAGAGGCTGATATTGACTTTGTAACGGATGTTGCATTAGAATGTACACAAGCTATACTAAAAGGTTAGGAGTATCCCGATGAAAGTATCGTTAAAAACATTTGTACCTGCAGTTGCAGCAGGTCTGGTAACATTAACTTCATGTAATAGTGTTGATGATAGAGCAAGAAAGTATATGGCTAATCATACTTATAGTGAATTTCTGGAAGTGACAAAGAATTCCAGCGCTACATTAACCCAGTCAAAATTGGACTCTGTTGCGTATAGAGATATATTTGAGGGAACAAAAGCTGCCAAAGACTCTGTACTTATTGCTGAATTTAATAAAATTGCAAGCAATATGAGAGGATATAATCCGGATGATGTCAGTAGAGCAAGATGTAACAAGATAATAGAATGTTTAACTGCAAAAAATATAACCACAAAAGATATGAATGATATTATAGATAAATCTACTAAATGTGGTGAGATTGCTGTAATAGCATTACAGCATTACGGTGATGACTGGGCATACAGAGATTTCTTTAAAAAGGCAGGAATAATGAACGACAGCATTGCTGCTAAATGTGACAAAGTTTCCAAGCAAATCGCACCCTAGGGGTAAAGGGGTAAAAGTATTGGGCTGGTTTTGAAACTACAAGCATCATGTACCAATCAATTCAGCTTCGATTTCAAAATCCTTGCTGCAGAGATAAGAATATCTATACTTGTCGAGAACGGCGGAGCGTAGGTTAAGTCTACATCAAGCAAATCTTCTACCGTCATTCCGCGCACAAGTCCCATTGAAACTGTATTCACGCGTTTGTCCGCATCTCCGCAACCTATTGCCTGAGCTCCGAGTATTCGATGCGAACGTCTGTCAGCTACAAGTTTTAAAGTCACATTCTTTACCTCAGGCATATAACCTGCTTTATCGCGTTTCGTGATTACAACAGAAACAGTGTCAAATCCGCGTTTTTGCGCAAATTTTTCTGTTAAGCCGGTAATCGACATCGTAAAAGCGTGATATCTCAAAACAGCTGAACCCAGAATGCCTTCAAAATCTTCAACTCCGCCACAAGCATTAATCGCTGCAACCCTGCCTTCTTTATTGGCTGTTGAGCCCAGAGGAACCCAGGTGGGAGAATGAGACACCATATTATATTTTTCTGCGCAATCTCCGCAAGCATAAATATCCGGAATATTCGTTTCCATTCTGCTATTAACTTTGATTGCTCCGGTCTCACCAATTTGAATTCCCGCTTCCTGAGCAATATCAACTACAGGATAAACACCGGCTGCAATTACTGCCATATCTGTTTCAAATCCCAAACCGTTTGCGGTTACAATACCACGGATATGTTCTTCGCCAACAAATTCGCTTACTACATCTTCGTTAATTATTTTTACAAGCCCGTCAGAGTTTTCTAAAATAAACGCCTGAATCAAAGAAGAAATATCTTCATCAAACGCTGAAATCAAAAAAGGCGAACGCTCGATTAAAGTCACTTTCTTTTTGTTTTTTACAAACGCCTCAATAAGTTCTATACTGATATAACCGCCGCCAATTATCGTAATATGCTGCGATTTTTCCATCGCGTTTCGAATATTTATCCCGTCTTCTAAAGTTCTTACAGAAAAAACATTCTTCAAGCCTGAATTTTTTATGTCAGGAATAATCGGAGAAGCTCCGGTTGCAATAATAAGCTTATCATAGTCAACAAAATCACAGGTTCCCTGCTCAAGGTTTCTTACAAGAATTCGTTTATCAGCTGGAAGAATTTTTGTCACCAGATGTCCGGTATGAATATTTATCCCGCTTTTTTCAAACTCTTCTTTCGTCCTGACAACAAGTTTATGCCAGTCCTCAAAATCTCCTGCAATATAGTAAGGAAGTCCGCAGGATGAGTAAGAAACATGAGAGTCCTTTGTGTAAATATGAACTTCCGCATCAGGAAGTATTCTCTTTGATTTCGCCGCAGCTTTCGCACCTGCTGCAACACCGCCAATAATTATTATTTTCATAATCAGATTATGGCGGGTTACAAAATTTTATTCAATTAGACACTTCACTTATGCATTATTAGTACGATATCATTAAACACAATAAATACCATTAAAATTATTAGCAGGAAGAAAAATACGTTTGAAATTGTGTTTACAATCTTATCATCAAGAGGTTTTCCGATAATTTTTTCGATAATCAGAAACATCAAGTGTCCGCCATCTAACGCTGGTATCGGAAGAAGGTTAAGAATAGCAAGGTTCATTGAAATCAAAGCCGCAAGCAGAACACCTGCGCTTTTACCATTTTCCTTAATCATATCTCCGCCGATTTTTGTAATTGCAACAACTCCGTGCATATCTTTTACAGGAATATTTCCGGTAAAGAGCTGACCTAGAGAATACATCATCATATAAGTATTATCCCAGAGATAGTTCCAGCTCTCAGTCACAACAGTTGAAGGTTTTGTCGTAGGAGTCATTACAGGCTTTGTATCCAAACCTATTCCAACAAGCCCCTTTTCATCGGGATAAATCGGTTTCAACTCAATTGCTTTTCCGTCTCTTACAACAGTGAAAACAACCGGATGTTCTCCGTCAGAGATTGCTTTTGCAACTTCATACATTGTATATTTACCGTCAGAAATATAAGCAGATTTTCCGTTTAAGTTTTTTGAGAGTTCTTTTAAGCCGATTTTTAAACCTTCTTTTTTATAATATTTTGCACCTTTAAGAGCATACTTATCCATTGAAATAACATCTTTTGCAGCAACCTCAGGAAGCCTTATCGCTATACCTTCAGGAATAATTTCGTCTCTTGATAGCCCCGGGTTTAATTCTTTAAGTTTTTCATAGTTTTCTTCAATAGTTTTTTCAGTAGAGATACCATTATTCTTTGCACTATTTTGAACTATAGTTACAAGAGAATAAACATTATTAATATCACATCCGTTTGCTTTAAGAATTCTATCGCCTTTTTCTAAGCCGGACTGCCAGATAGAAGCTTCTTTTGGAGCGCTAATATCTCCGGCAAAGATTTCGTAGTTACCGGAAGGAAGCTTGTGTGACACAATTGCAACAAGCATTACAAGCAAAAGCCCGCAAATTGCGTTTGCAATTACACCGGCAGAAACAACAACAGCTCTCTGCCATGCCGGTTTATTTGTAAACCTTTCAGGAGAATCTTCAGGCAGGTCGCATTCTTTATCATCATCAGGAAAAGAAACATATCCGCCTAGTAAAAACGCGTGTACAAGAACTTCAACATCTCCGACTTTTTTCTTAAAAAGTGTCGGTCCAATCGGAAGCCCGAAACCAAATTTATCAACTTTTATTCCAAATGCGCGTGCCGCAAGGAAATGCCCTGCTTCATGTACAAGTATAAGTAAGCTTATAAGTAAAATCATTAAAATAACTGACATGTATTTTCTCCCTCATTTTTTATAATTTTACCATAATTGTGTTATAATTGATACATGACTATTGCAATTTATCCGGGAAGTTTCGACCCGATTACAAACGGACATTTAGATATCTTAAAAAGCGGTGCTGAAATTTTTGAAAAAGTAATCATTGCCGTATCTTACAACGCAAACAAAAAAGGCTTTTTAACAATTGACGAACGGGTTAGATTAATACAAGAAAGTGTAAAAGATTTCCCGAATGTTGAAGTTGATTCTTTCGAAGGTTTAACAGTCGAATATGCAAAAAAACGCGGAGCATCTGTCTTGCTGCGCGGTTTGAGAACTTCTTTTGACTTTGAGTATGAAATGCAGCTCTCGCAAACCAACAACAAATTATTCAATGAAATCAAAACAGTATTCTTAATCACAAAGCCTGAATACAACTTTATTTCATCATCCTGTGTCAGAGAAATTCTTTTAAATAAAGGTGATATCAGCGGTTTTGTTCCTGAGGCTGTACAGGTATATTTGCAAGAATTACAGCTGTAATCATAAACACACATCCTAAAATTTCTTTCGGAAGCATTGTTTCACCCAGAATTAAAGCCCCGCCGATTACAGCAAAGACAGATTCTAAGCTGAAAATTAAAGATGCGATAATCGGAAGCGTATTTTTCTGCCCGAAAATCTGGAGAGTGTAAGCAACACCGCAGGTTAAAACACCGGCATAAAAAATAGGAACTTTACATGCAATCAAGCTCGTCAAAGTCGGATTTTCAAACAACAGCATTAAAAATAATGAAAGAACACCCACGGTAAAAAACTGAGCACAAGAAGCTTTAACCGGATGAACTCTTTCTGAATAATAATTAACAACAAGAATATGAACTCCGTAGAAAAATGCGCTTACAAGCAGAAAAAGGTCGTAAATATTGAACCCGCCGCCTGATTTATAGCAGAGAAGATAAAGCCCGATTACAGCAAGAATAACGCAAATTATAATATTTTTTTCTAATCTTTTTCCCTGCAAAACTGCAATAATAGGAACAAAAATTATATATAAAGCTGTAATAAAACCTGCTTTTCCGGCAGTAACATACTGCATGCAATACTGCTGGATAGTCATTGCTGTAAACAAAGCTAAACCGCATCCGATACCTGCACGCGCAAGATTAATATGTTGATATCTTTTCCTGCGTTCAGTTCTGGTATCCGGCTTTGAAAACTTCACCCAGCATATAACAGGAATAAGACTTAAGCAGCCTAAAAAACTCCTTGCCATATTAAAAGTAAACGGACCTACGTATTCCATACCTTCTCTTTGCGCTACAAATGACAGCCCCCAGATTAGGGCTGTAATAAATAATGCAATATTTCCAATGAGTTTATTTTTCATACCTTAATACTTCTTTGTCACCCAGAGCAAGTGATACCCGAACTGTGTTTTAACAGGTTCGGAAACTTCACCCACATTACCATTAAACGCCGCATCTTCAAAAGATTTAACCATCTGACCTTTGCCAAAACATCCTAAATCTCCGCCATCACGACCTGAAGGACATTTTGAATACATCTTGGCATAGTATTTAAAGTCATCAAAATCCTTAATCTGACTTTTTAACTTAATTGCGTCTGCTTCAGTCGGCACAAGGATATGGTTTGCACAGACGGTTGTAATATCTTTTGCAAAAGCAGGAACGCTCAAAATTGTTAATAAAAACAGTACACTTAATATTTTTCTCATAAATTAATCCTCCACCTCTAATTTAGCACGCTTCCACAAATCATTAAATTCATCGTATGTATACTCTTCTAACGGTTTTTCTTTAATTTCTTCCATCTTCTTAAACCGTTTTGTGAATTTTTTATTTGCTCCGAGAAGTGCCTGTTCAGCGTCGATTTTATACCATCTGGCAAGGTTTACGGTTGCAAAGAAGATATCACCCATCTCATCTTCCATTCGCTCTTTATCACCGCTTTCAACTGCTTCTTCAAACTCTTTGTATTCTGATTTAATACATTCCTTCAAGCTTTCAACAGAATCCCATTCAAAACCAACCTTAACAACTTTTTTGCTGATTTTTTGAGCAGACATTAAAGCGGATTGTGATTTAGAAATACCGTCTAATACAGATTTTCTATAAGTTTTTTCTTCTTTTTTAAGCTTATCCCAATTATCGATAATATCCTGCGTAGAATGCACTTCTGTCGTTCCAAAAACATGCGGATGTCTGTGTATAAGCTTATCGCTAAGCTCTTTTGCAACATCTTCAATATCAAACTCGCCGCTATCTTTAGCAATCTGGGAATGTAAAACAACCTGCAAAAGAACATCTCCAAGTTCCTCTCTCAAGTTTGCAACATCATCGTCATCAATCGCATCAACTGCTTCGTAAGCTTCTTCAATCATATTCGGGCGTAAAGTTCTATGAGTTTGCGCTCTATCCCATGCGCAGCCGTTTTCACTTCGCAAAACAGCAATAATATCAACCAGTTTTTCTAAATTCGGATACTTCATAAACTGATTATAACATGGATTAATTTTTAGAAGTTAACATTTTATATCCAATCGTCAAAGCTCCCATGACTCCTGCTGTTATACCGCCATATTTAAGCGCTTTTTTCCATTGAATTTTATTCTTAGCTCCTTTTATCACTTCAAAAAGTTTGTTATCTCTAAACTCCGGAGTCTGAACAAATTTCTTTGTTTCACTGTTCCAGGCAAGTTTAATCGCATTCTTTGTTTTTGCCTGCTCAAAATTCATAATCGCCTGTAAAGTTTCTTTCAATGCTTTTTTACTGTCTTTTAAGTTGGTTGAATTTACGGCGTCCGTAAATGTTTCTGCAGAAATACCTCTGCACTGTTCTTCTATCAAAGTTTTATTATCAGCTATTAATTTCTTAAAACCTTCCGGTGTATTGATTTTATCAATTTTTTTCAAAACATTTTGAAGCTCCGAAAAATATTTTTTTGCATCAGCAGAACCGTTCTTTTTCAAATTATTTTCAAAAACTTCTTTCGCAAAAGTATCCGAAACAGCCCCGTCTTTTCCGACCGGATGCCTGTTTTTAAAATACCCGATAGCACCGCCGCCAACAGCGCCAACTGTTGCCATACCCAAAACAGAGGGCCCGTTAGAAACCGGTGGTTGAGGGTAAGTTTGGGGATACATTTGAGCATATCCGTTCATTGCATAAGGATTTGTCATACAATACACCTTTAAATTACTACACTTATTTATATAAAGTATTATGCTCAAAATAAATTGCCTTTTATTAACATTACGTTACAATTATTGACGACATTTATTTTTATTTATTGTATAATCACCATATACTTTTTAGGAGAAAAAATTAAAAATGAAAGTAAGTGTAAAAGTTCCTGCAACATCAGCAAACCTTGGTCCCGGATTTGATTGTCTGGGCTTAGCTCTTCCAATTTACAATACAATTACAATCGAAGAAACAATTTTGCCGGGAACCGGAGTTGAAATAAACTTAATGTCCGCAGAAGAAGAAAACATTGATGAAATGATTTTTGATAATATTCCGAAAGACGAAAATAATATTGTATACAAAGCTGTAGAATTGCTTTACAACTCAATCGGTCAGGAACCATCCGAACTAAAAATTAACATCCAATCACAAATCCCGATAACAAGAGGTCTGGGGAGCTCAGCTGCAGTTATCGTAGGCGGATTAATGGCTGCAAATAAGCTTTTAGGCTCTCCTGCTGATACAACAGCGCTGCTTTCAATTGCAACAGAAGTCGAAGGACATCCTGATAATGTAGCTCCTGCTATCTTAGGCGGATTTGTCATGTCTTCTCAAGAAGATGACGGCTCTATTGTTTACAGAAAACTTGATTGGCCGCAAGAATGGGATATAACCGTTTGTATTCCGGATTTTGAACTTTCAACTAACATTGCTCGTTCTGTTCTTCCGTCAGAAGTTCCAATGCAAGATGCGATTTATAACGCTAAACACCTTGCAATGCTTATTCAAGCAGTTAACACAAAAGACGAAAAGCTTATGAAAACAGCTCTTCATGATAAACTTCACCAGCCTTACAGAGAAAAACTCGTACCTGGTATGCGTGAAATAATGGAAGCATTCAAACACGAAGACGGAGTCTTAGGCTGTGTGCTATCAGGTGCCGGCCCGTCAATCTTAATTATTTCACACAAATACGATTTAGACAAAATAAAATCAACCGTTCAGGATATCTGGGAAGGTCAAAGCTTCAAAGCTGATATCAGAACCCTAAAAATTGAGCCAAAAGGCGCAGAAATAGTTGAATAAGTTAAATTAAAAAAAAACAGTAAAGGCGCGAGCTTCGCTCGCGCCTTTACTTATACCAAAATCAATTACGCATTGATATCTTTTACTGATAATGCAATTCTGTGTTCTTTCGGAGTGAATTTTTTGATTAATACATCAACTTCAGAACCTACTTTGAACATGTTGAACGGATTAACATTTTCATCAGACATTTCTGATACAGGAAGAAGAGCTTCTACACCCGGGAAAATGTTAATGAAAGCACCGAAAGTTGTAACTTTGTTAACAGTACCCTTTACTATTTGACCTTCTTCAAATTGACCTTCGATTTGCTGCCAAGGGTTTTCGCCCATTCTCTTAAGCGAAAGAGAAATTCTCTTAAGTTCGTTGTCAATCTTAATAATTTTAACTTCGATTGTATCGCCAAGAGTTAACACATCTGAAGGGTGTTTAATTCTCTGCCAGGAAATTTCAGAAATAGGAAGAAGTCCATCGATACCGTTGATGTCAACGAAAGCACCGAAGTCTGTAATTCTTACTACATTACCTGAAACAACCTGATCTTCTTCCAATGAAGAAAGAACGTTATCAACAACCTGATCTCTTTGTTCAGCAACAGCTTGTCTTTGAGAAAGGATAAGTTTGTTTTTCTTAGGGTCAGCTTCAAGAACTTTAACTTCAATCTTAGTATCAACAAGACCTTCAAACGGAGTACCTGTTCTAAGCTGTGAAGATGGGATGAAGCCTTTAAGGTCCGCAACGTCAACCAATACGCCGCCTTTAACAGTTGAAACAACTTTTGCAAGAATTGTATCACCCTGAATTTTAGCATCGTTAAGTTGTGCCCATGCTTGAGCAAATGCGATTCTCTTCAATGATAACTGCATAGAATCTTCGTTGTTTTCTTCTTTTAATACATAGAATTCTCTTACGTCACCGATTTCTAGCTCATCGATGTCACTTGAAAGTTCTCTGTTTGATAAGAAAGCTTCCATTTTAGCGCCTTTAACGCTTACCAGATAGCCTTCTGATTCTTTTTTAATTACTGTACCTTCTACGATATCAGCTACACTGTTAGTTTTAGCAAAGCTTTCTTCTAACAGCATTTCAAATTCGTCACGAATTTCAGTTGTTGTCATATTAATTGTCCTCCTTTTTTATAACATTAATGACTTTATCTATTATTTTTTGCGGGGTTGAAGCTCCGGCTGTAATACCGATAGAATCAACTCCAATTAATAAATCTTTATTTAATTCTTCATCATTTTCAATATGAATAGTTTTAGTGCAATCCTTTAAAATTTCTGCCAGATGAGTTGTATTTGCACTTTTTTTAGAGCCTACAACAATCATCAAATCGCTTTCTTTAGCAAGTTCTTTTGCTTCTTTCTGACGCATTGCAGTTGACTGACAAATTGTATTAAAAATGTGGACTTCTTTAGCAATTGTGTTAAGATAATTAACTACGAGATTTAAAGATGAAACCATTTGAGTTGTTTGAACTACAACCCCGACTTTGCGATGTGATTTAATTTCAGCCTGATAAGGTTCAAGTTCCTCAATTGTAGTAGCAACAACAACTTTATCAGAATATTGTTCAGCATTTGCTCTAATAGCAATCACTTCCGGATGATTAGGTTTTCCGACAATAACAACAAAATAATCGTTTTGTGCAAGTTCAATCGCACGCTGTTGAACCTTCTTTACGTCCGGACAAGTTAAATCTACTACTTCAAATCCGGCATTTTTAATTTTTTCAAAAACTTCCGGAGCTTCGCCATGGCTTCTGACTATACATACGCCAGAGCCTTGTTCAGGTACTTCATAAATAGTATTGATGCCTAAATCATCAAGTTCACGAATAACATCCATATTATGAATAAGTTCACCTAAAATATAAATATTTTTTTCAGGATTTTCAGCTTTGAGCTTAACAGCAGTTTCAACGGCGCGTTTTACACCGTAACAAAATCCTGCAAATTTGGCTAGTTTGATATTTGGATTACTCAAAAAATTTGTAATTCACTTTCTAAAAGAACTAGAGGTCGACCTCCGTACCAATATTTAACTATAAAAAAACTTAAAAGTAAAGCCAAATAAAAAAGACCCCGCAAGGAGTCTTTTTTATTTGGGTGTGGTGGGACTCGAACCCACGACCAAAAGATTAAGAGTCTTCTGCGCTACCAACTGCGCCACGCACCCGTTCTTATTTAATTTCAACATAAAAATCTTATTACAAACACATTTTACTGTCAAAAAAATTTTTTACGTGTTTTAATATTAACATCATGCAAATTTCAAGAATTCAAACTTCACAAAATTTTCGCAGCAGTCAACAAGCGCAGAAACCGGAATTTATAGACAAACTCACCGGCGCAATCAGAAACCAGCGCGACATTAACGACTGCGTTGCAGTACCGCGCGGAATTTTCAAAGCTTATCTTTCCATTATGGGCGGTTTCGGTCTCCTCGGAATTTCCGGTGCGCTTCCGCAGAAAATGAAAAACACTAAAATGGTTTTAAACATTGCCGGAAATATTTTAAACTTTTTAAGTGCAATTTATTTTGCCAAACCTTTTGCATTCAAAGGCGTTTCACCAACTGTTAAACAAGAAGATTTAAACAAATAAAAACAAGAGCTTCAGCGTCCTGAAGCTCTTGTTTTTATAAAAACTTTTTTCAGTTACTATCTAAGTTTAACAGTTACTGATTTAGCTTTTTGAGTGTATTCAAGTTTATCTTCTCTTGATAACCAGCCTAAGCCCATTTCAGCAAAGTTTTCGTTCAAGCTTAAATCTTTTTTCATTTTGTTGATAGAAACTTCACCTTTGTTTGAAAGGTAGTTGTAGATTTGACCAGCTGATTCGATGATTTGTTCCTGGATTCCTCTTTTTTCTTCTTTAACTTTTGCCATTTTAAATCTCCTTCTTAAATAGTGTGTCTGTAAAAAACTTACCACTTTATTGTATTTGAAATTTTCTTATTTTGCAATAGGTTTGAACCCTGTTTATGATAAAATAGTACATAAGGAGTATGTTATTAAATTTTATTAAAGTTGATTCTACAACTAAAGTTTTAGTTGAAAAATATTCAGAGCTTATAGCCGGTGGGGTGAACCCTTCGGAGATACTGGTTCTTGTCCAAAATTCGACTCTTAAAAAACAATTTGCAGACGAAGTTCTTAAAAAAATAAACTTAACTGCGATTGAAAAACTAAACATTCAGTCTTTCTTTTCAATCGTGTTTAATTCCATTTCAGAAAACTGGTGTTTTATCGAAAACGCTATTAGCAGTAATAAAACTTTTATTCTTCCAAACCTTGTCGGGCTCGAAGTTTCACAGTTTTTATTAAAAGATATTTTAAAACAAGTTGAAGTCAAAGGATACAACTCAAAAAAATCACTTCTTCATCAAATTTTTAGAAGATATTCTCTAATAGTTCAAAACCATCTTTCTAATGAACAAGTTCAGGAACGCTCAAAGATTTTAAAAGAGTCTTTCGCAGATGACGCTGAATTAATAATAAAAAAACTTCTTTCTTCAACTTTAAGAAGCCGAAGTTTAGACTATTTGAGACAAACACTAATTTTTAATCACATTTATCAGCATACAGATTATTTTAAAAACATAAAATATCTGCTTGTTGATGACGCGGATGAAATGACTCCGGTTTGTTTTGATTTCATAACATATTTAAAACCGCAATTAAAAGATTGGCTAATATGCTACGACTCTTTAGGTTCAAGCCGATGTGGGTATTTGAGTGCAGACACTTCTATTGAATATAAACTGGAAAAACTTTTTGGAGAAAAGGCTAAGTATGAAGAAGTCTCCATGCCGGCAATATTTGAAAATGTTCTTGAAGGCAAGCATGAAAGATTGGAAAATTTTACTTTAACTTCACTCTCAAAACGCGCTGAAATTCTAGATTTCGCGGTTTCAAAAATACAGAACTTATTCAAAAAAAATGTAAAACCAAAAGATATTACAATTATTACACCACTTCAGGATGATATGCTTAGATTTACTTTGCAGGAAAATCTGGGTCATTCTTGCAATCCACTTTTCTTATCCGGAAGCGAAAAACTTATTGATAATCCGCTTGTTAAAGCAAGTTTGTGTATCCTGAAACTCATGCTTGATATTGAAATCACAGAAATGGATTTGAGAGTTGTTTTATCTAATTATTTAGGAATTCCACTCAAATACTGCCATGCTGTTTTAGAAAACTACAAAAAAAACGGTAAACTTCCTGAAATAACGCTTGAAGCTTATGACGAAAAATATCAAAAATTCTTGAGTGTATTTAAAGAAACTAAAACCAAAAATTCAAAACTTTCAAACAAAGTTTACGAAATGTTTTATAAACTTGTTGATTTAGCTGATGAAAATAAGATAAACAAGTTCAATTTTTTCATCAAACAAATACGGGATTTTGAAAATGTTTTAGGCGCTCAAACAGTTATAGAACGGGCTAGAGACATAATTGTACAAATTGAAAATTCTATTATCGCAGAAAATCCTTCAAGCACTTTGGAAATCCAAGAGAATGATTTAGTTATTGCAACGCCGCAAAAAATTATTGATAACAAAATCTCTTCAAAATACCAGTTTTGGCTTGATGTTTCTCATTCTGACTGGGTTAAAACCGATACAGGGCCTTTGTACAATGCATGGGTTATGCAGGCTGATTGGACAAAAGATGAATACACTGTTGAAGATGATATCTTCTTAGCAAAGCAAAAAACTGCAAGAATTTTGAGAAAACTTATGCTCTTATCTAAAGAGCACATCTGGGCATGCTCAAGTTTGTTTGACCCATCAGGAGTTGAAAACCTTGGAGGGATTGAAGCTTACTTATCCGGAAGTAATGACGACGAGCCAACTGAGACAAAAACAGCCTTTAAAATCACGCCGAGAGAAGACCAGAAACCTGTTTTAGAATATCAAAAAGGTTCAATGGCGATTTCTGCAGTACCGGGAGCCGGAAAAACAACAATTTTGCTGGCGCTTATTATCAAACTAATTGAGCGCGGGGTTCTCCCGACTAATATTTATGTTCTGACTTACATGGATTCTGCTGCGAGAAATTTCAGGGAAAGAATTAAGAACATGTGTCCGAACTCGACTCTACTTCCAAACATAAGCACAATTCACGGGCTTGCATTAAAAATCTTGAAAGAGAACGCAAATTACGAACGCCTCGGATTGGCTTCCGATTTCGAAATTTGCGATGACACTCAAAGAATGAGAATAATTAAGGGAATTGTGGGTAAATTTACAAAGACAGAAACTGAAGAATTTGACCGCGCAATTTCGGTTTTGAAACTGCAGGAAGGCAATATCGACACGCCTTCTACAGACAAAAAGATTGAAAAGTTTAAGACTTTTTATAGAGAATATCAAACTCAACTTAGAGAAGCTAACGTAATAGATTATGACGATATTTTAATTATGTCAGTTAAACTTTTAGAAAACAATCCGGATATTTTGGAATATTATCAAAACATTTGTGAATATATTATTGAGGATGAAGCTCAGGACTCATCAGGTGTTCAGCAGAAACTTATCGGGCTTTTGAGCGGGAAACACAAAAACTTAATCAGGTGCGGTGATATAAATCAGGCAATTACAACGACTTTTTCTAACGCGGATGTTGAAGGTTTCAGGCGCTTCATTGCAGAAGCTGATACAACTGTTGAGATGAACCATTCCCAAAGATGCACGCAGGATGTCATGACTCTTGCAAACAACCTTGTAAATTATGGTAACGAGATTTTACCTAAAGCTTTCTTTACAAGCTATATGCAAGGAGTTAAGGGTAAAAATCCGGACTCACCGAATGCTATTTTTTCACGGGTTTTTGAAAACGCGTTTGCTGAAAGAAATTTTGTTTTAAAAGAAATCAAAAACATTTTAACAAGAAACAAAAACGCAACAATCGGAATTCTTTTAAGGAACAATTATCAGGTTGCTTCGTGGACAAGTTTCATTAATGATGCCGGATTAAAAACGATTACAAGAAGTGAATCACTGGGTCAAAAGGGCGTATTTAACACAATCTTTGCTATCCTAAAATTTATCCAAAATCCTTTTGATAACGAGGTTCTTGTTTCCACTTACGAAACTCTTTCTGATTTAGGTCACTATAAACAACGTTTGCAGTTGGAAATCCGCTTATCAGAAACACCTTTTATACAAAAAAACTGTGATGAGATTGAGTCAAACGAACTTTGCCAATTCTTGTGGGATATGCAATACTGGCTGAATTCGTCAACACTTCCGCTTGAAGAACTCGTTATCAAAATAGGACTTTTTTATTACACAAGCGATATTGAAAAATCTAATGTTTATTTAATTGCAATTTTAGTAAAAAGGTTAAACGCTTCAGGTAAATTTGATTTAACTCTGCAGCGTTTGGAAGAACTGGCAAAGAAACCGACATTGAGCGGGTTTAAATTCTTCTCCGAGGAAGAAGACAAAGACGCTGCAAAGGGTAAAGTTCAGATTATGACTTTGCACAAATCAAAAGGTGATGAGTTTGATTACGTATTTTTACCGGAGATGGCAGAAAAAAATCTTTCAATTGATGTTAATCAGGCGAAGACAAAGGCGTCTACTTTATTTATGGAAGACGTTCGAGCGTTTAATCCTAACTACAAGCACAAAAGCGAGCTTGAGCTTCGTGAGTTTAATTCGGAAGAAAGCTTGCGTTTACTTTATGTAGCAATCACACGTGCTCAATTGAAGCTTTACATAACAACTTCTGCAAAAGCCAAAGGCTGGGGGAACAAAGAAGTTGCGCAGGAGCCGAGTGTAATATTTAATCATATATTATAAGCAATAAACCTGCATAGTTCAATGATTTTTTCGGGATAAATCCCGATTAGAAGCGTAATTATTGCAGTCACAACGAGGACAAACTTTTGTGAAAACACAGGATTAAGTTTTTGAACTTCCGTATTTTTATCACAACTTTGGAATAAAGGAATAATAATTTTCAGATAATAATAAAGCGCAACAACCGTTAAAATCAAAAGAATAAGCAGGAACGGCACAAAGATTAATCCGGAATTTGCAATTGCGGAGAACAAGTAAATCTTTGCAACAAATCCTGAAGTTATCGGAATTCCGGCAAGTGCAAGAATTGAAAATGCGTAAGCTCCGACAAGCCCATGATTTTTATAAAACAAACCTTTGTAATCATCGACATTTAACCGGTCATGAATATTTAAGAATGAGAACACGGAAATATTCATAAACACATAGCAAAGCAGGTAAAATATTACTGTTGAAAGGTTATAAACAGATACCAGACACGCTGCAAGCAAGACATAAGCAGAATTTGCAGAAGCAGAGCATGCCAGAATAACTTTCACGTTATTGTTTCGGATTGCGTAAGTATTTGCCCAGAGAGCAGTTACAAGCGAAATAATTGCAAGAACAAACGTAAGTTCAAAACTGTTACTCAAAGGAAATACCAGAAGTCTGCACAAAATTCCGAAAACCGCAAGTTTAGGTATCGTAGAAAGAAATGCAAGTATTGATGACTCCGTATTTTTATAAACATCAATTACCCAGTTTGCAAACGGAAAGAGTGCAAGTTTTGAAATCAAGCCTGAAACAATTAAAATCGCAGCAATTGAATACATTATTGAAGGCTCTGTACTCATTGTAATTTCATAAATTTGAGACAGGTTTAAAGACCCCGTAATCCCGTAAAGATACGAAACTCCAAATAAAAACACTCCGGTAGAAACGGCTGATGTTAAAAGGTATTTAAACGAAGCCTCTTTAGATGGATAACCTTTTGAAGCTGCAATCAGGAAATAAGTCGAAAAGCTCAAAAGTTCAATTGAGACAAAAAGCGTCAGAAAATCGTTTGCAGATATAACATTCATTGCTCCGAAAATAGCGGTTAAAAGAATAGCATGGAAAGTATAAGCGTGACGTTTGATTGTTTTAACCAATTTTCTCGTAAGGAGTGCAACAAAAAATCCGCACACTAAAATTGCAAAATCAAACAAAAGTGTATAGCTATCAGACATTAAAGAGCCTCTGAACGCAAAATACTGAGGTTCGGTTTGTACAGTTGATAAGAGTAAAATACTCAAAACAATTCCGACAATGGATATCAGCCTTGCATACCTGTAAAGCCTTGGAGATAAAACAATACTCAAAATTAATTGAAGGATTATAAATCCACCAAGGCAGATATGCGGTAATAAAATATTAAAAATATCGTTTAGCATTTTATCCCCCAATCATCCCGAGAATTGCGTTTGGATACAATCCAAAAATTACAAGCCCTGCAAGAACTGAAGCCAGTACAATAAATTCGTGAATAGTTATATCGTTGACTTTTTCATATTCTTGAGCAAGCTCTCCGAAGAAACTTTTATGTAAGAACTTAAGCATGTAGCAGGAACTTAAAATCAAAAGCGGGAGCGAGAATACCGCAGCAAATTTTAAAGCGTCTGAAAAATCTGCATTTAATGCTGAAATTATTGTTAAAATTTCACTCACAAACGGCGCAAAAGCAGGTATTCCGATTGAAGCCAGAACAATTACCATCGCAAACCCGAACAATCTCGGCATAACAACAGCAACACCTGAAAGCGTGTTTATATCTCTGTTCTTAAACCTCAAATAAACAATTCCTGCAACCATAAAAAGCCCGCAAGTTATAAGTGCGTGCGCTACCATGTGGAAAACAGAAGCAGAAAGCCCGGGTTTGTTAATTGCGCAGAGTCCTAAAAGCACAAGCCCCATATTTGAAATACTTGAATACGCTACAATTCGTTTAATATCAGTTTGAGCATAAGCAACAAACGCAGTAAAAATTATATTAACAAGTGCAAATATCGCAAGGACAGGCGCAATTGTCAGAAACGCATCCGGCAGCAGTTCATAGTTAAATCTAAAAATCCCGTAAGCTCCGGTCTTTAGTAAAATTCCTGCAAGAACCATACTCACAGAAGTCGGTGCATTTGTATGCGCATCCGGTAACCAGGTGTGTAAAGGAATAATCGGAAGTTTTACGCCAAAACCGATTAAAAGGCAGATTGAAATCAGGATTTGAATATATTCAGGTATTCTTGAGGCAGAAATATCACCAAATACAGATGACAATACTCCTGTAGAAATAAAGTTATAATAATGTAAAAGCAATATTCCTAAAAGCATTACCATGCTTCCAAGAAAAGTATATAAAACAAATTTCACAGCAGATTTTTGCGCAGCATTCGGCTCATCATCCGATTTAACCCCATTATATTTACCCCCGATTAAGAAGTAAGCCGGAATTAACTCTAATTCCCAGAACAAGAAGAATACAAACATATCTCCTGCGGTAAAAATTCCGAGAATAGATGACATCAAAAGCAGGAGCATGGAGTAATAAAACTTGTGGTTTGCTCTGATATTAAATTTGCTTGCCATAGAAGCCAGCAGAAATACAAACGATGTAAGCACCGTCATAATCATAGAAATACTGTCGATTTTGAAAATAAACTTCACACCCATTGATTGAATCCAGTCTAAGCCGAAAAAGTGAATTTCACTTATGTAAGGATTTGCAGTATCAAAGCATGCCAGCATTAAAAGCGCGTACAAAAAGTGGAACAAAAACACACCTTTTGAGAACCTTCTTACAATGATTTCATTCGTCGTAAATAATGGCGAGATTAAAAACATTGAAACCAGAAGCGGCATAAATATTAAAAACGGTACAGATAAAAATATGTCCATATTTCTCCTTTAAGTCATTTGTTTAATTATATACGCATATTCTATAATAACCAGAGTTATTATAATTGTAACTATTATAAACGCATAAGCATTATAAGCCTGAACATTTCCACTCTGAATTTTAGCATCCAGTTCGGAAATCTTTTTTGCCCCGCTAACCGTAAGACTTACGGTTCTATTCATAATATTATTTTCTATCCAGCCTGCAAGCTTAACACCCATGCCGGAAATCCAAAGCAGAGGTCTGTAGTTTGCAAAAATTTTCACATCGATGAAATTTAAAGCATTTGCAATTTTATTATAAACAGGCGGAATAACATTATTATAAAAATTTTCTAAAATCTTTGGCGTCTTTGTAAACTTTTCAAGCAAATCTCTTCTATAAAGAATATAAACAACAAGCCATCCTGCAAGCGCGCACCAGAAAGGCTCTGCAACTTTATAAGATACCTGAGAGCGGATTACAAAGTAGAAAATAATATTAAGTATAAACAGTCCCGCAATCGGAATAAACCTTGCAAAATGAATGCTGTTTACAAGTTCTTTATCCTTAATCATCACAAGCGCAATTCTTATTATATAAAACGCAGTAAAGAAAGCTGTGAGGCAGAATAAAACCGCAAAAGCTCCGTTAAGTCCGTCAAAAATCATTTCCTTAGCAATCATGCCGGAAAACAACAGACCTGAGAGGCTTAAACCGCCTAAAAGGAAAGTCACATAGTTTACGTAATTTTCATTCTCATCCAAACACAAGAATAGCATTGATTTTATAAAAGCATGCGCAATTAAAAATACAAGCGCTGCTTTTATATTCAAAAGTCCTAAAGCCAAAAATATCAGCCCGAAATTTGCAGAAGTTGAATACGCAAGAACCTTCTTTGGATGAGTTTCTATCGAAGCCAAAACAGAACAAATTAAAGCTGTCAAAATTCCAAGCCATGCAATTACAGTCAAAATATTTTCATCTATAGAAAACAGAGGAATTAATCTTGTTATTAAAAACGCACCTGCAGCAACAAGAGTTGCCGAATGCAAAAGCGCGCTCACCGGAAGCTTCGCTTCCATAGCGTCCTGAAGCCATGTATAGAAAGGAAATTGTGCGGATTTTACAGCGGCTCCAATAATAAACATAGCACAAATGATATAAAACAGCGGAGTTGAAGCATAAGCGTACAACAAAGTTGAAATGATATTCATATCGGTAAAATTAAGAGTGGTAAACATCAAATTACCGCCATAATTGTACATAAAATATGATGAAAGAATAATCGCTCCTATTAGAGCAGTATCACCAAACCTGTTCATCAAAAACACCCGTCTTGAAGCTTCTGATTTTTCTTTGTTTTTATAATCAAATCCAATCAAAAGATAAGACATTACACCGACAAGCTCCCAGAAAAAGTACATTTGAAACAGGTTCGGGCTGAACAGAAGTCCTGCCATTGAAAAATTAAACATGTTCAAATACGCAAAAAATCTGTATCTCTTTGATTCATTTTTCATATAAGAGATTGAAAAAATCTGAACAAAAAAGCTTATAAGAAAAAGCATAAGCGCCATTATTAGAGCAAGTTTATCCACATGCAGCCCGAAATAGAGCGTAAAATTACCGACTTTCAAAAACTGAAAACTCTGTTCCACAACCGTATCAAGTTTTAAGAAACTCACTGCAGAAAGTAAAATTCCGAAAAACGAAGCCAGAAGTGTGAGCGTGTAAATGATTTTGTCATTGACATACACAGCAAAAAATCTCGCGCTCATTATTATCAAAAAAATCCAGAGCGGAAGCAAAAGTATTACATAAATATTATCTAAAATTAAGTTTGCCATTATAATTCACTACTCCGGTTTTTCTGATACATCAAATAAAAAATATAAAGCGCAACAGCAAGTTCTACAGCTCCAAGCCCGACATAGAAAAGCGCCATTATATACCCGTCAAATTTTACATTGTCACAGAATGAGGCGAAAGTCACAAAATTTATGTTAACTCCAAGCAGCATAATTTCCAGTGAAATCAATATTTTAATCACGTGTTTAACAAGAACCGAGCCTAAGAGTCCGATTAGAAAAACAATCAACCCGATAAATAAATAATGATACATCGTTATTTCCAAGATTTTCCTCCAATCATTCCGATACCTGCGATTACTATTGTTAATAAAAGAGATATAAGTTCAAACGCCCAGACATAATTAATAAAAATACCTGAGGCAAATGCTCTTAAAGTATCAAACGCATTCACCTGAACAAGCTCCGTCATATTAAATGTATCCGGAGTAATCGCAAGTGACATCAACATCAGATAAACGAATGCGAGTATGAAAATTCCTGCGCACAAAAGAGTCAGATAAGAAGTTTTTATGTTATCTTTTTTTGTTCCGACAAACATAATAGAAACCCCGATTATTACAGGAACTGCAAACCCGTAAATTGCAGCCTGAATAATTGCGTTATATTCAGAGCCTAAAACATAGAAAAACAAAGCTCCGCAAAAGAACACAACAATAGCTGCAAGCAAAGAGTTGATTACATTGCGCGCAAAAAGAGCAATAAAAGCAAATAAAATAATCAGGACAGAAGCCGAATAAAAAATTACCGGATTATTAATCATTTTCCCTCCTTTGCATTACCTTTGTAGTCTCAAATCCAAACCTAATCATTTACCCCCCTCCTTGCAAGTGTTTTGATAATGCAGCTTCAAATCTTCCTTATTAGGAGTTGCAAGCTCGTATTCCTTACTCATTTTTATCGCACCTTTCGGACAGTAATAAGTACAGTTTCCGCAGAAAATACACTTATTTAAATCAATATCAAAAGAAATATTTTCTTCACTTTTAACTATTTTAATCGCCCCTGACGGACAAACCCTTTCGCAAAGTTTACACGCGCAACAGTTTTCAACAACAGGTTTTCCTCTGAAAGCTTCAGGAAGAACACGTTTTTTTTCAGGATATTCCTGAGTCACAGGACGCTTAAAAAGATGTTTAAATACTGTTAAAAGCCCTTTAATTAAGCCATCCATACTGCACCTCCAAACTTAATTAAAACAGCAACAAACAAGTTTATTATAGAAAGCGGAAGCAACACAACCCACGAAAATTTGAGCAAATCATAAATTGCAAGCCTTGGAAGCGTCGCTCTTATCCAAATCATAATAAAGATTAAAACTGCAGCTTTCAAAAATAGCCAGAATGCCTGCTCAAAATACACTAATGGCGCTGCTCCAAAGAAATATTTACCAAACGGAGAAAGGTATCCGCCTAAAAACAAAATCGCAAGAAACATCGCATTTGCAAACATCATCGCGTACTCGCTCAGATAAAAAATTGCAAACCTCATGCCGGAATACTCTGTATTATATCCGCAAATCAACTCGCTTTCAGCCTCCGGTAAATCAAACGGGCAGCGGTTAAGCTCAGCTAAGATACAGATAAACATTATTACAAACCCTAAAACGCAAGGTATCCAAAACCAGCCTAAAGCGCCAAATTTAGAAGATTGTGCAAGTGTAATTTCTGTTAAATTCAAAGAAGAAGCCAATACTGCAACTGACAACACAACAAAAGTCATCGGAAGTTCGTAACTCAAAACCTGCGCAATACTTCTTGCAGCACCAAAAAGCGAATATTTGTTATTACTTGCCCATCCTGCTAAAAATATACTCAAAACCGGAAACGCAGCCAGTATTAAATACAAAATAACATTCGTACTTGTGTTTATAAAAGTAAACTCCGAACTGTAAGGAATTACACCAACCGCTGCAAACATAGGCACAAAAACAAGGATAGGAGCAAGGTTAAACAAAAATTTGTCTGCTTTATCCGGCGTAATATTTTCTTTGCAAAGGAGTTTCAAAGCATCTGCAATTGTCTGCAAAATTCCCCACCAGCCAACGCGGTTAGGGCCTTTTCTCTGGGTGAAAAAACCGAGAAGTTTGCGTTCAACAAGCACAAGCACAATTACAACCAGAAGAAGAGCAACAGCAATTATACAAAACGGGATAAAATAAAATGTAATATCGCCAAAAAGCTGCGGAATATTGTGTCTCTGCAAGAATTCAATATATAAAAAATACAAATAATTCATTACTTATCAACCTCCGGCAGAATAATATCCAAAGAACCGGCAATCGCAATCGCGTCATTCAAATACTCGCCAACAAGAAGCTTTCTTAAAAGATTAACAGAATAATAAGAACCCGTTCTCCACTTTAATCTGTACGGATTTTTCTCACCGTAAGAGCGGACAAAGCAGCTTGCCACACCTCTTGGAGCTTCAATATCAGCAAAATAATCACCTTCCGGCAGCTTCAAGTTAAGCGGGTTAATCAGTTTCTGTTCAAGCGGTCCGGATTTTTTCAAATACTCTAAAGCTTGAGCAACAATTTTTAAACTTTCTCTCATCTCTAATATTCGGGCTTTGTACCTTGCAAATGAGTCTTTAGCTTCTAAAACAATTGTTCTTACATCAAAACCTTGATACAAATAATCCCCGAAGCGCAGGTCAAAATCGACTCCGCTCGCCCTTAAGTTAACCCCCGTAATCCCATTATTAAGCGCCATTTCTTTTGACAAAACGCCTTTATTTACTGTTCTTCTTATAAAAATTGGATTTTCAGTAATAATTTTTTCATAATCATTAATTTTTTCAGGCAGCACAGAAATAATTTCTTCAACATCCTCAAGAAATCCGATATCATGCCTTACACCGCCGAAAACAAAATAATTATACATCATTCTCTGACCGGAAATTTTCTCAAAATATCTTAAAATCATTTCACGTTCACGAAACGCATAGAAAAACGGAGAAACCGCGCCTAAATCCATTAGAAACGCTCCGACCCAGAGAAGGTGAGACGAAATTCGGTTAAGCTCCAGAAGCATAACCCTTATAGCTCTAACTTTATCTGAAAGTTCAACTTCAAGCGCATTTTCAACAATCCTGCAAAGAAGTTCAGAGTAGAAAAATCCTGCAAGATAATCAATCCTGTCAACAGTAGGCAGGTACTGAATATAAGACATTTTTTCAGCCATTTTTTCCATCCCGCGATGAAGATAGCCTACATCCGGCTCGCAGGAGACAATTTTTTCTCCGTCGAGTTCAAGAAGCAGTCGTAAAACCCCGTGAGTAGACGGGTGCTGCGGTCCCAAATTTAGTTTAAACGTTGTTTTTGTCATCATTCCACGCAAGCCTTGTATCATCTTGTACGTAATCTTTTCTCAAAGGAAATCCTTGCCAATCCTCAGGCATATAAAGCCTTTTTAAATTTTCGTTACCAATAAATTTAACTCCGAATAAATCAAAGATTTCATTCTCATCAGCTATTGCCGAGTCAAAAATATCCGTAACACTTTCTGCTTCATCTCCGTCCAACAAAATTGATATCAGCAAAGTTTCTTCATCCACTGTTGAATAAAGGTTATAAATAAGCTCAATTCTTCCGTCCGGATTGTGCAGTGCAATAATTTCTTTTAAAATATCGTACGGATAATTTTCCATAACAAACTTTATTACATCATGAAGCTTTGATTTTATTAAAATTTTATTCCCGACAAGTTCACATCCCAGAAACATTTCACGGAATTTATCCCAATCCATTGTTCTCTCCTTTATTTACAAGAATTCCTTCCTCGTCAACAAGTTTGAGCTCATGAGAAGCAATAAATTCTTTTCTCTTTGTTAAAGATTCATGTTTAATTTTGTCCTGCAATTTTCTAATCGCATCCAAAAGCGCCTCGGGTCTTGGCGGACACATCGGTAAATAAATATCAACCGGAATAATTTTATCTATGCCATTCACAACAGAATAAGAAGTTTCTGCAAACATCCCGCCTCCGCAGGTGCAGGCACCCATTGCAATTACATACTTTGGTTCTGCCATCTGTTCGTAAAGCCTTTGAAGAACAGGCGCCATTTTGTAGGTAATTGTTCCTGCGCAAATCAACAAATCTGCCTGCCTTGGAGACCCACGAAATACTTCCGAACCGAAACGTGCAATATCGTTATCGGAAGCAACAGTCTGCATCATCTCTATTCCGCAGCAGGAAGTTGCAAAAGTAAGCGGCCAGAGAGAATTCGCCCGACTCCAGTTTAGAACATAATCAATTGATGTAACAATAAAGCTCATTATCCCCACCTCAAAATTTTCTTCTGTATCGCAAAAACCAGACCGAATAACAGAAGTGCAACAAAAACAAAAGCTTCAATTATTGCAAACAAGCCCAGTTCATTTACAAATACAGCAAACGGTTTGAGAAAAATAGTTTCATTATCAAAAAAGGTGTCTTCCTTACCAGTAATAAACTTATTTTTATTTTCTATAATAATTTGAGCACATCTTTTCCAAATTCTTTTATTAGGAAATCTTTGTTTTAAGTATATTAATAATTGTATAGCACTATTTTTAGCATTAATTGTC
>CAPQCU010000017.1 GCA_948684385.1 uncultured bacterium | reverse complement strand
TTCTACGTGATCTGCGCAGAATGAGCAGGTCTTACGTTTTTTTCTATCTTGTGCATCTTGTTTTGCCATTGTTTTTATTTGCCTTTCTAGTTTATCGACCCCCTCTCACCTGGGAGAGGGTTAGGGTGAGGCGTCAGCCGGCACCCGATATTTATATTTAAGTAAGTACAGCTTGTAGTCTCACTTACAAGCCAATCTCATTTACCCCTAAAACGGGATTTCGTCTTCGCCGATAAGTTCATCCGCGAATTCTTCCTGAGAGAACTTCACGATATCTTCGCCTGAGCCGGAAGCCTTTGGTGCAGAACCTGAGCCTGCTCCCATTGGTTCAATTGTATTAGCATCGATTTCGTAAATTCTTCTTTCAGCTCCGCTTTCATTTTTCACAGTCGTAATTTGAAGTCTGCCTTCAACCAGAACTCTGTCATCTTTAGAGATTTCAGAAACAACTTCATCAAGAGCAGTACGTCTTACAACAACTCTGATGAGCATTTCTTCTCTGTCTCCAATATTCAGAACAAATGAAGATACCGCTACATTGTTTTGTGTAAAACGCTTTTCCGGTGCTCTATAAACTGTTCCTGTTACAACTGCTTTTGCAAGTGCCATTTTTTAATCCTGCCTTTTTTTACCAAGTTACTATACTGTCTGGGTTTTCTTAGATTCTTCCATAAGCATAAATCTCAAAACATTTTCGTTCAATTTCAAGTTTCTTTTGAACTCAACGATTGATTCAGCAGGAAGTGAAACGATTAAGTTTGTAAAATAACCATCTCTGTAACCTTGTACATCGTAAGCTAATTTTTTTCTGCCCATTTTGTCGATAGAAGATACTGAGCCTTCGTAAGATTTAACTTCTTCAGAAATTTTATCTACAACTTTGTCCAGTTCTTCTGAATCAAGACTTGGTTTAAAAATTGTCAATAATTCGTAATTTTTCATTGTAATATTTCTCCTTATGACAACATACTAACACAACCAAGGCTAAATGCAAGCTAAGGTAAATTTATATATCTTTAACCATAAACTTATGCTTGTATTCGCTTATCGTATTCATAAGCTCGACAAACTCTGCGTATTTAAGGGTATGCAGGGTTTTTGACAACTCTACAGAGTTCAAAAACTTAATCACAAAGCTGTTTTCACCGCGCTCGATAATCTTAATCATCTCAACATCTTCAAACATCTCTAAGAGAGTTTCAATGACCTCGCCTGTTACACCGAGAGCCGATGCTGCACGTTCAAGCGCAAAATTGCCTTCCAGATTGTTGCAGGTGTATTTTATCATTCCGGAAAAAGTCTTTAAAATAGCTTCTTCATTATACTTACCCCGCTGATAATTCATGTAATGAATTGCATCCGGAGATACTGATGTCATCAAGTTCTGCAAAATATCTTCATCTGCAGGATAATCAAAAAACATAAGCACATCGCTCTTTTCAGCATTATCACGTTTTGAAATACACTCACAAATTGATGTATAAGGTTTCAAAGACTCTAAAATCGCTTTATCTTCTACAAAAGCACATATTTTTAATTTAGAATTTTTGATATAGTCATTAACCTGCGATAAAATATTTGTTTTCTTTCTATGATCATAAATCTTGTTTTTCGCAGTTTCTTCTTCTTTTAAAGCTTCTGCGTGAACATCTTTCAAAATCAACTGGACAGAAGTCACTCCGTTAAAAGTATTTAGCTGCGGAGCAAAAGCAATATCAAGTTTATCTCCCTGAATAAGCGGAATATCTCCTCTTGACCACCATACGCAATCTATTGTACCGGTCGGAGTTTCAACTGTAAGCTTCAAATGGTCTTTTGTTGAGCCCATCAGTTTTTTCTGTTTCAAAGTCAAATTATTAACCACAAAAGTCGGTGAAGGGTTTGACATTCCAAAAGGCTCAAGCTTAGAAATCTCTTCAACGAGAGAAACATCAACTTCATCAATCAAAAGCTCCAAATCTACATCTATAGAAGGATTAAGCTTTTGACCGTTCAACATCTCATCAACAGTTTTATTCAAAGCTTTTTTGATATCTTCAAACTTTGCTTTCTCCTCCAAAAACGCAAATCCGCCCGCCATCTGGTGCCCGCCGAAGCCTTCAAGGTTTTCGGAAATATTTGAGATAATATCGTAAAGGTTAAGCTCTTTGACGCCTCTAGCCGAGCATCTAAACATCTTTGTCTCTTCGTTATAGTTCATTATAAACGTAGGCTTATAATACTTTTCAACAAACTTAGAAGCTACAATCCCGATAATACCTATATGCCAGTCTTTAGAAAACAGTACAACCGCATTGTCGCGGCTCTTTTGAGCACGCCAAATTTCATCAGCTTCCGCAAAAGTCTGCGAACACATTTCCTGTCTCAGCTTATTGAAGTTTTCCAGAGAAATAATCGCCATCTCAATTTCCTGTCTGTTTTCGGAAATCATTACCTTTACGGCATTATCGACCGTATCAATCCTTCCTGAGGCGTTTATTCTCGGAGCAATAGTAAATGCAACCTGTTCTGCAGTCAGCCCGTTATCTGTTCCGACTCCTGCTACATCAAGCATTCTCTTTAATCCATAATGTTTTCCCTGCGCAATCAAATCCAGACCGCGGGTTACAAAGTACCTGTTTTCGCCAATCAGAGGCACCAAATCTGCAATCGTTCCGACAGTTACAAACGGCAGAATTTCAAGTGAAAACTCTAACTTTCCGTATCTTTCCAAAACGCCCTGAGCAAGTTTAAACGCAACCCCAACTCCTGCAAGAGAAGTCAAGGATTCAATCTGAGCCGGAGTAAGTTTTTCATCAAGCGCATTCATGGCTTTCGGGTTAATAATAGCAAGTGCAGGCGGGAGCTCTTCCGGGGCTTCGTGGTGGTCAGTAATAATTACATCACGGCCAAAGCTGTTAATAAACTTAACCTCTTCAGTGCTGCTTATCCCGTTATCAACCGTCACAATTAATTTAGGCTGTTTTTTTGTTAAAAGCTGAACAAGAGCTTTTGTATTAAGTCCATGTCCTTCTGCTTCTCTATCCGGAATATAATAATCAACATTCGCACCCAGATAAGCAAAAGTTTTCATCAAAACAGAAGTCGAAGTCACTCCGTCAGCATCAAAATCGCCATAGATTAGAATATTTTCTTTCTCGTCAATCGCTTTAACTATTCTGTCAACGGCTTTTTGCATATCACAAAAAGCGTTAGGGTGCATTAAGGTGATTTCAAGAGGATTAAGAAAATCTCTCTTTTGTTCTTCACCTGTTATGCCCCTAACTTCTAATAATCTATCTATTAAAGATTTTTTTGAGTTCTTATTTCCGCGAATTATCCATTCTTTTGTACAAGACATGTCATTTTTTCCAATATTTCAATAGCTTTCTTCAACTGAACGTCGTTTTTAGCTTCGGCGTTCTCCTGAGTTAATTCTACCACAACATCAGGAGTTATGCCTTTTTTATGAATATCAGATCCTGACGGAGTCAAATACCTCTGAATAGTAATGTTCATGCCGGCTTCATCCGGAAGTTTATTAATCTCCTGAACAAGTCCTTTTCCGAAAGATTGTTCACCCACAATTGTTGCTCTGTGGTTGTCTTTCATTGCACCGCTTAAAATTTCGCTAGCAGAAGCAGAACCTTTATTAATCAAAATAACAATCGGTTTATCTGTAAGCTGCTGCATTCTTGCTCTTGTAGTTGATTTATAGCTGTCACGGTCAACCGTGCTTACAATTGTTCCGCCTCTTAAGAGCATGTCTGAAATATAAATTGCGTTTGTTAAAAGTCCGCCCGGATTTGAACGAAGGTCAATAATAAAACCTTTCATACCGCTTGAATTTGCAAGAATAGATTCAATTTCTCCTGCTGCATTTTTACTAATAAAAGAGCTTAATCTGATATACTGAATATCAGAAGGAATTTCCGTATTTTCAAACGGAGGTCTGCAAGAAACCGACTTAACTTCAATTTCGTCTCTTACAACGCTGTAAAGTTTATTCGGCACGCCTTTTCTCTGGATTAAAAGAGTAACCGTAGTTCCTTTTTCACCTCTAATCTTATCTGCTGCAGCATCAATGTTTATCCCTTTTGTGCTTTCACCGTTAATTTCAAGAATTCTATCATCAGCAAGAAGTCCTGCTCTTTCAGCCGGAGAGTCTTCTAAAGGCGCAATAATAACCAGTTCACCGTCTCTTAAGCCAATCTGTGTACCGATACCTTTCAAAGAACCCTTAATTGACTGTGTTTCTTCCGAAAACTCTTTAGGATCAAGAAAACGGGTATAAGGGTCGTTTAAGCTTGACAGCATTGTTTCAATCGCCACATAAGCGTCTTCTTTGGTTTTCAGTTTGTTATGATATCTGTATCTCCATTTTGACCAATCTTGTGAATTATTGGTCGGGTCGTAATATTTTTTATTAACTATTTTCCACACATCATCGTACAATTCAGCCGGAGTAGCCGCAAAAGCTGACCCCATGCCCATGAGCATTGCTGTTATAAATAATGTACTTGCTAATCTTTTCATAAATTTCTACACTCCTCTTAATTCAAAAGCGCCTTTTATATTATACTACACGAATTGGATATGTATATCAAATATTTGCAGGAATATTTGACGGGTGTTGATAGATGTGATAAAAGAATCAGTAGCCCTAAAATAAGTCAAATATATTTACCCCCCCCTAATCGCTGAAAGTTTTGAAAGTTTTCTCAACATTATCTTTGATAACTTTCTTAACAGCATCCATTTCGGTCGAAAGCGCATTTTGTTCAGTGTCAAGCTGTTTTAAGCGCAGCTCAAGAGTTCTATCCTCCTGCTGAATAATAGAAGTCTGCGCGTTAATATCAGCAATAGTTTTTTCGTACTGCTCTTTTTTATACAAATACTCATTCATTGCATCTTTGTAAGCAGCTTCATCCGTAACTGTTTCAACATTAAGCGTATAAACTACACTGTCGTTATCAAATTTCACAGAAGTAAATCTTCCGTTACCGTCTGTTTCCAGAAGCGCATGGTTTGTACCTTCGATTTTCTTATCAATATAAGAAGCGTTATAATAATTAAGCCTGTTTTGAATATCAATAGGTTTTTCAGGAGACTCATACGCTGTGTTCATACAGTGGTATAAATCAGCTTCTGTCGTAAAATACGTTTTTCCATTCATCTTAAACGTATAAATTCCCTGCCCGTTATAAATCAAATTACCGTTGCTATCAAACGATAAATACTGGCTGATAGAAGATTCCGGACAATCGCGCAAAACCTGTGCCAGCTCTGCAGCCTGATCCTTATCAAACGAAGTAAGTTCGGATGCTTTGCAGTTTCCAATCCACATACTTTGTTCGGAAGTGTATTCAACCGGATTTTCTAAATCATCAGGAACAAAGAAATGCCAGTTACCGTCAGCGTCATGGTGTGCATAAATATTATCGTCACTGACTTCTTTACCGGAAGCTTTCATTGCATCTTTAAACTCTGCAAGTGCTGTTTCGAACTTTTTATCCTGCTCGATTTCTTCCAGAGGCTCATAAGTAATCGTTTCTTTGCCGTCAGCAGTTGTAATTGTATAAGTATTATTAAGCGGGTCTAATGAAACTTCCGGCTTCATCTCATCAATAGCATCAACTTCTTCCTTTAAAAAGAAATGCCATGTTCCGCTTGCATCCTGATATCCGTAAACTTCTCCGGCAGGAATTGCTCCCGCTTCATAGGCCAAATCTTTTGCTTTTGCAAAATCATTAAACTCAACCGTCAGCTTATCATCTTTTTCAGTCTTCTCATTTGTAATTTCACCAAGAGTAGTTGTTGCTCCATTAGGAAACGTAACAGTGCAGGTACCGTCATCGTTCCAAACAACAGAAGGGTTTACAAACTGATTTTCTACAACTTCATTTCCGGTATGGACCTGCGGATCTTCAAGCTGTTTCTTCGAGCCTGTATAAACTTTTGCCATGTAATAGTGGTTTACAATATAATTATAATCAGGATTTGCAGAAGAAAGCTGCTGCCAGCTGTCAATTACAGACTCATTATCGCCGTCGGAAAAAGAATACTGGATTTCTGTATAATCAGTAGTCTTAGGAGCATTAGGAACTTCAAGTCCTAAAAGACGGTTAAACAAATTTGCACTCTGGTTTGCAAGCGCTGTTCTCGCTTGATTTATCTGCTGACCTTCCCATTCTGTATTAGTCTTTCTTGCTGTTAGTGCCAGATATCTTGCCTGTGAAGCTGCCATACCCATAGCGCAAATCTCCTGTTAAATTACTTGTCTTTTATTTAATGCCCCGAAAGGCAAAGTCAATATATAAAACGACTTAATTAGAGAATTACTTTAGAATATCAAAAAAAAAATCATACGTTTGCTCTAGACGCATATTTAAGGTATTATAAATCGTATGAGAAAACACGTTATTGCTTATTTGCATACACACTGGGACAGAGAATGGTATAGAGAGTATGAAATTTTTAGATTGCGGCTTCTAAGAGTTTTTGACAACGTTCTTGAAATGCTTTCTAAAAATAAAATTCCATGTTTTTATTTTGACGGTCAGGTTAGCGCGATTGAAGATTATCTTGAAATGCGTCCTGAAAAAGAAGAGCTTATCCGCACTCTAATTAGACGTAAAAAACTTTTTATCGGTCCATTTTACTGCCTTGTTGATGAGTTTTTAACTGATAAAACTTGTTTTTCTAAAAACCTTGAAATAGGGATTAAAACAGCACAAAAATTCGGATGCAATGATTACATAGCTTATCTCGCAGACACATTCGGACATTCACAAAATGTTGTTGATATCCTAAGAGACTACGGCATTGATAAATGTATGGTCTGGCGCGGTGTGCCAACAAATACACCGTCAGAATTTTCCTGGTGCGGAATGGATACAGTGAACCTAATCCGCGGGTATTTTAACGATATATTCTCAATTAACGCTTCTGTTGAAAAGAAAGCTGAGCTTCTTAAATCAAACCTTGATAAAATCGCAGAAAAATCCGGCAATACTCTTCTGCTTCCAATCGGAGCAGACCACTTGGGAGTTGAAACAGATATCATAGACCAGATAGAAGCTGTTAACGAGATATTAAAAGATGATTATTATATAAGACTTGGCTCGCCTTTTGACTACTTCAAACGAGTTGAAGGCAAGTTCAAAGAATTTGAATGGAACGACGAACTTCGAGACAACTCAAATACATTCACACTTCAAGGATGTTACTCTTCAAGGCTTGATTTGAAACGCGAAAACATTGAATGCACGCATCTTTTAGACTTAACTTCAAAGTTTGTAAAACATCAAAAAGAAACAAAATATGATACCATTCTTGAGTACGCGTACAAAATGCTGCTCCAAAATCAAGCACACGACAGTATTTGCGGTTGTTCTACAGATGATGTTCACGCTGAAAACTTAATCAGATACAAAAAAATTAAACAAATTGCAAACACCATTATTGATGAGTTAAAACTCAAAAACCATTTTGATGATATAAAAATACTAAACCTTTCTGACAAAAGTTTTTCAGGAATTGTTGAGTTTGAGACAACAAAAAAGATTGAAGGGTACGATTTAGTAAATACCCGAAAAGGTTTTGATAAATACCTTTTAACAGACACTCAAAGAATACCTGTAACAGAAGATTACACTAATATTTACACTTATCTTGCAAATATTGAAAACCTGAAAACCGGCGAAATTGAATACATAATGTCAGAGTACAGCCGGTCAGATTTAAAAATTACAGATACATCAATTGAAAACTCAAATATCGGGTTAAAAATCGAAGACGGAGTTATTTATATAAACAACATTCGTTTTTCTTTGACTGATTTTGCAGACCTTGGTGACAGCTACAATTTCGGACCCAAACAAGACGATAGTGGAACCGAATTAAAAATCTTAAGAAGCAGAGCAGTCTTAAAAACAGCTACCCGTGTATGTTTAAGGATAGATTTTGAAGGAGCATGGGACGTAGTTTCGCTTTTTGTAAGTCTTGACAAGCATTCAACTTACTTAAGTTTCAATTTTGACTGGGTAAATACACAGAAAAACCATCTTCTTTGCGCACAGTTTAACCTTGCAGAGCCGATTTACGAAGTATTTTCGGAAGATATGAACATTTTAATCAAAAGAAACTTCGACCCGACTTATGACATAAGAAAAAATCTGCCGCAAGAAAAAGGCATAGAAGTCAGAAACAATAGCGCTCCAATGCAGCGCGGACTTTTGATTGACGAAGAAAAAAACAATTTAGGCGTTATCACCAAAGGCTTAACCCAGTACGAAGTATTTGAAAATAAAGTTTTCATCCCTATTTTGCGTTCAACCGGCGTAATTTCCAACCCGCAAAATCCGTCAAGGACAACTCCTGCCGGACCTCCAATAGAAGTTGAAAGCTTACAGCAAATCGGACGCAATAAAGCTGAATTTCACATATTTTTCGGAAATCATAATGCGTTTAATGATGTATTAAATCAGGTATTTAAAAGCATTATACTCTAACTTTTCCTATAATATCAAGTTCTTCAAACTTTATTCCGTGTCTTTGTAAAGTATCTATAATAGTAGGAGCATAAGATGAAAATACCGAGTTATAATTTTTTAATGCAGTTTTAATTAGATTTCGGTTATCAATTTCATTAATATCCAAACTATCATTTTTAAGAGCTTCTATTGCTTTCGGAGCAGTCTGCCATGTTTTACCTACATAATATTTATTTGCAACTGCACAGACATAGTTCATTTCAAAGCTCAACAGACCTACCATAATACCAAGCTCATCGTCTTTTGCACAAGCATCTCTAAGCTCCTCGGCAGAATTATATTTAAAAACATAATTACCTTTAGCATCTTTAACAAAGTTTCCGTTGTCATCTTTCTTATATAAAATATCGTTTAACAAAGGTTCATTCATCTGTTTATAAATATCATGCCAACTTCCTTTTGCACCCGGGAAAAATGCACGGCACGCAATGCCGGTAACTCCCATAGGACCTTTGCCACTTGCAGAGTCAATATTCTTTTTAAAAGTAGATTCTTTAGCGATAATCGCTGTTAAAAGTTCAGAAGGGAAATTATATTTCTTAGAAACCCGATTTATTCTATCTGCCCAGTATAGAACGTCAATCTCTGAAATATCTCCACCTTTCTTCTTTATTTCTGCTTCAATCAATGATGAAATTTTTACAATATCATTGTTTGCTTTCTTTTGCACTTCTTTTACCTGCACAGGCTTAGGCATAAACTTCGGTGCAACATAAGTAGCATCACGCTCTGCTATATATTGGTTATTAAATATAGAAGAGTTTTCTTTTCCTTTAATTAACTTGTTTTTCATTGAATCAAAAAGACTAATTTCATCAAAACTATCAGTCTTTTCGAGTTTCCCATTACCGTCTTTATCGCATTTTTTAGCGATAATTTTCTCAAGGCCTTTCAAGTTTTTAATAAAAATAGGTTCTGACATCTTACCTTTACCATCCTTTCAGATTATATATCGGCAAAAGATGAAAAAACTTTAGGTTTTCTAAAATTTTTTTTACAAAAGTTAATATAAAAAGACCTTCTTAAAAGAAGGTCTTTTTTATCAAAATGGTTTTGTTTGGTTCAACTTAGCTCTAAGCTCTCTAAACCTTGCAATATCTTCCTGAGTCTTAGGGCTTTCTCTAAACAATGCCTGAGATATCGGATGAACCATTCTAATGGAGTCCATGTGAATTTCCAAAAACTCGTATCTCTTTGGAGGCTGGTTGGAATTTTTAGCATAAATCTCAACATTAGTAACAGCTAAAAATCTTCTGTTACCATCATTCAAAAGCTCTGTAAGCTGTCTATTAGCAGCTACATTTGTAGAAACGTAAACTGTTCCCTTAATATCATCTGTATCTGTTAAAATTATTACTTCAACCGGTATCATATCTTTGTTTGGCATTCTTATTCCTCTCTTAATATTAAAGATTATATAATATTTTACGATATATTTCTAGTGTTTATTCTTTTTCACCCTTACGCCTTCAACCTCGTGAACATCTTCTGTCACAAGAAATGCTCTCGGGTCAATCGTATGCACAAGCTCTTTTAACCTTGCCATCTCAAACTTATTTACTACGCAATAAGTCAAAATCTTTTCCTGTCTTGAGTACCCGCCAAGAGTCTTCATATAAGTAACACTTACATCTAAATCTTTCATTATAGCGTTTCCTATTTCTTTATGATAATCAGAAACAATTCTAACAGATTTAGCTTTATCCAGACCTTCAAGTACAGAATCTATAACTTTTGAAGCTATATAATAAGTCAAAATTGAATACAAAGCTCTATCCCATCCGTAAAGAAACCCTGCACCCATATAAATAAATAAGTTAATACACATCAAAAGCTCACCGACAGAAATTACTTTCAATTTCTTGGAAAGATTAATAGAAACCATCTCTGTGCCATCTAAAGATGCATTATTTCTTAAAATCAAACCTACTCCGAACCCGAGAATTATACCGCCAAAAACAGTTGCAAGCAGCAAATCTTCAGTCGCCTGTATTCCGTGGCACAAATTTGTTGCAAGAGCCAGCATAGCAGTTGCAAAAAAAGTCTGGATAACAAATTTGTGCCCCAGATTTTTTAAAGCCATCAAAATAAAAGGTATATTTATACAAAAAATCAGCAAACCTAAGTTCCATTTTGTCAAATATGAAACCATCATTGAAATACCGATAACCCCGCCGTCGATAATTTTATTCGGCAGTAAAAACATTTCTAAACCTACAGCTACGATAAAAGCTCCGACTGTTATAAAAAATGCTTTTCCTAAATACTCTCTTACAACTTCACTCGTTGTTTTTTTAATCGGCTCCGGTTTCTTCTTTGCAAAAAACATTGACTAATTTTTTCCTCTTAACATATCAAAAATATTCTTATGCTTCTCAACAGCTTCTTCTTTCGGCTTAATACCCAGAATAGACTCTAAATCTGTTTTTAAAGTCATTAAATCTTCGTATTTTTTAAGCATTCCATCCATCGTAATTGAAACATCTCCGGTTTCTTCCGAAACAACAAGACAAGCAGCGTCAGAAACTTCTGACATCCCGATTGCTGCTCTGTGACGTGTTCCGTATTTCCAACTGAGTTTTGGGTCTTCTGTCAACGGAAGAAGCACACCTGCGGAATGAATTCTGTTATTTTCAATAACCATTGCACCGTCGTGAAGCGGTGTATTCGGGTGGAATATAGTTAAAATCAGCTCTGTTGAAATCAATGCATCGAGCTTTGTTCCGACATCAGAATAAACTCCTGCACTCATTTCTTTTTGAAAAACAATCAAAGCCCCTGTTTTAGTTTTTGTTAAATATTTTACAGCCTCAATAATTTCTTTGATAACATCAATTTCGTTGATTTCAGCTTCTCTGTATGAACAAGTTGAAAACAGCGTTCTTCTAATAAACCCCGGCTGACCGAGATATCCGAGAAAACGTCTCAGCTCCGGCTGGAAAATTACAATCAAGCTTAATGCAATCAGAGTTACAAGAGATTTTAAGAAAACTCCGATTATTCTCAAGTCGATAAGAATAAGAATTTCGCTAAAAATCCACGCAAAAACGAGGAAAAATATACCTTTAACAAGCTTTTCCGCTTGAGTATTCTTGATAAATTTTTTGTAAAAAACAAGAAGAGTAATTCCGATAAACGCAATTTCAAGAATATTTACCCAGTTCAAAGACCATTGAAGCGGGCTTATAATATCTTGAATTAGTGAAATTAGCGCGTCCATCTTATCTTCTTAACCTATCAGGAATGTTGTCGTGTGATATGAGATTATCCAGTGTCTCTCTATATACTATAATATCAGAATGTGAATTATTTACAAGTACCATAGCAGGTTTTTCTACGCGATTATAATTTGATGCCATAGAATAATTGTAAGCCCCCGTATTGTATACACAGAGCACATCTCCGGCTTCAAGCTCAGGAAGTTCAATTTCATTAATCAAAATATCCCCGCTTTCGCAGTATCTGCCGGCAATTGTAATTTTTTCTTTCTTAAAATCATCCGACTTATTAACAACTTCTGCCGTATACTCAGCCTGATACATTGAAGGACGCGGATTATCCGCCATTCCTCCGTCTACAGCAACGTATTTTCTGCCATTTGGAACCTGTTTTGAAGAACCAACCGTATACAAAGTAACACCGGAAGTTGAAATAACGCTCCGTCCGGGTTCAATATAAATAGTCGAAATATCCGTCTCACAGTTTTTTAATACACTCACTACAGCTTTTGCAAGCTCATCTGTAGAAGGAGGATTATCAAAGCTTGTATATTTTACGCCCAGACCGCCGCCAATATTCATTTCATCAAGCTTCAGTTCAAATTTCTCATTTATACGTTTTATCTCTTTTACAAGAATTTCAACCTCATCAGAATAAGATTGAAGTTCAAAAATTTGTGAACCTATATGAGCGTGAAGCCCTTTTAAATTAAGGTTTTTATACTGTTTTTGAATAAGCCCGATTATTTCATCAAGCTGAGAGAGGTCAAACCCGAACTTAGAATCTATTTGACCCGTCTGAATGTATTCGTGCGTATGACACTCAATCCCCGGAGTTACTCTGAGCAAAATATCAGCCTTGAGATTTTTTTCAGATGCTATTTTGTTCAAAAGTTCAGCTTCATAAAAATTATCAACAGAAAATCTTCCGACTCCTAAATCAAGCGCAAGTTCAATTTCAGAGCGGGATTTATTGTTCCCGTTAAATAAAACTTTTGACATCTCAACACCGGATTTGTAAAGCGTATAAATCTCTCCGCCTGAAACCGCATCAAAACCGAACCCTTCTTCTTCCACAATTCTTGCAATCGCAGAAGTACAAAGAGATTTGCAAGCATACATCATTTTTATATTAGCGCATCCTGCAAACGCTGTTTTGTAATCTATGCAAATACCTCTTAAAGTCGCTTCATCGATAACATAAAGCGGAGTTCCATATTTTTGGGCAAGCTCCATCAAATCACATCCGCCAATATTTAAATTCTCTTTTCTCTCTGTCGTAACCGGTCTGATATATTGATTTAAACTCATTAAAAAACCTCTCTAATTTTGTCATTGCTTTCATTTTAACAAAATAGGAGAGGTTTTACAATAAATAAGTTTTACTACACCCCGTAGTGCTCCGTCCTCAGTTCACCGCCTCACCGGCGCTGAATTCGGACTGCGCACCGGGCTACACCATCCCTAGGCGGCTTCTTCGGTGCAGACATATTTGGCTGATTTCGCCACAACTCCGTAACATACCATCGTAAGCCTGTTATTCAACGCAAGCATTGTCCTAAAATTATTTGCCGAACAGTTCATTGCGCTCATCATATCATCTGCAGAAACTTTTGATGTCAAAGCTGCTTCATCGTGATTATCCACTTTTTCCTGTGCATACTTTTCAACTAATAACTTGTCAATAAAATCTCTTGCTCCAATTGCCATAATCTTGTAACTCCTTATCTCTTATATATCACTTATGTATATATAAAGTATTTAACTTTTAAAAAATTGCCTTTTTATTTTGCAATTGTAAAGTTATATTAAGAGAATTATCAATATCCGCTGTTATCGCCAATCGTATCAACAGCTTCAACCTTGATATCAGTAATCAATTCTGAGTAAGAAATTACAACAATCGTCGGGATATGGCGTTCAAGAAGCTGGAAGAGAGGCAATCTAATACGTGGTGAGCATAGAATTACAGGCTGCTGCCCGATTTGCTGGTGAGCACGCATTAAGGTCATTGCGGTAGATTCAATCAAATCCTGCACCTGCATAGGGTTCAAGAGGAACATTGTACCGAGTTCTGTTCTCTGGCAGCTGTCATCAAGAGTTTTTTCCCATTCAGGAGAAAGAGTAAGTGCATACAAAACGTGTTCTCTATCAACATTACTTAAGCAAATTTGACGGCCGAGAGCGGCGCGGAGACGTTCTGATAAGATATCAGGCTCTTTAGAAAATCTTGCATAGTCACACAAACGCTCAAATACAAATATAATATCTTTAATTGAAACTTTTTCTCTGATAAGGTTAACAAAAATCTTACGCAAATCTGATGTAGAAATAATTGCCGGAACAAGGTCGTTTACAAGCGTAGGGTCTTGAGAACGTACAAGTTCCATAAGTTTAAGCACGTCAGTCTTTGTCATAACTTCGTCTACGTGTTTACGTACGCATTCCTGCAGGTGCGTAACAAGAACATCGGTTGCATCAACAGCTGTAACGTTTTTAGTAGCCTTAGCATCATCCTGCGAAATCCAGTAAGCCTGAGTCTGGTATGTAGGGTCAACCCCGACAATCGCATCTTCAGGAATTGATTTCTTGACAGAATCCCACTGATCAGCTATTACCATATATTTACCCGGATAAACAAAGCCGGATGCTACAACGTTATTACGGATTGAAATTACGTACTCGTTGGCTTCAAGAGCAGATGAGTCCATAATACGAATGTTTGGTAAAATATAACCCAATTCATCAGTAACTCTTTGACGAAGAGCAGCGATTTTAGCAAGCAATTGACCTTCCTGATCCGGATCGGCAATAACCAACAGCCCTGCGCCAACCTGCAAGCTCAAAACGTCAACACCAAGTCGTTCGTACATTTTATTAGGGTTAACCAAATCCTGCATATTCTGACGTACGCTTTCCAATTGACCCAATTGAGATTGAACGTCTGCGTTAACTAATACAGAGAAGCCTGCAACAGCAAGAATTATTGTAAATATCAAAAACGGCAGAAACGGCAAGCCGGTTATCGGGCAGGTTACCGTAATCAAGCCTAAGAACAAAGCTGCAAAGAATAGAGAATACGGTTTTGCCATAATCTGATTTGTTAAATCGCCGCCTAAAGAAGTGTTTCCGGCTGAAGCACGTGTCATCACGATACCTGCTGCAATTGACATTAAAAGTGAAGGTAATTGGGAAGCAAGACCATCACCTATTGTTAAGACTGTGTATTTGCTGACAGCATCCGCAATCGGCATCTGGTTCATCAAACATCCGATTGTCAAACCGCCTACAATGTTGATTATAACGATGATGATACCAGCCATAGTATCACCTTTTACGAACTTCATGGAACCGTCCATTGAACCGAAGAGGCTTGATTCTCTTTGCAAATCTTCACGTTTCTTTACAGCTTCTTCAGGAGATATCAGACCCGCGTTAAAATCGGCGTCAATTGTCATTTGTTTACCGGGCATCGCGTCCAAAGCAAAACGTGCAGCAACTTCGGCGATACGTTCCGCACCTTTTGTGATTACCATAAACTGAACAACCGTAATAATCAGGAAGATTACGCCGCCTACAATCATATTACCGCCGGTTACGAAAGTCCCGAACGCGTGAACGACTTCTCCCGCGTCGCCTTTTGCAAGAATAAGACGCGTTGAAGCGATTGAAAGCACAAGTCTAAACATCGTTCCCAGAAGAATAATAGAAGGAAACGCCGCAAGTTCAAGAGGTTTCTGGACATAAAGAGATATCATCAGAAGCACAATACCAAGAGTAATATTCAAGCTTATGGAAAAATTGATAACCCAATTAGGCATTTCCATAATGAGGATTAACACCAGTGTCATTACGAAAAGTGCCAGAAATATTTCTGATATTGGTTTATTTTGTCCTTCTGCTGCCATCTTTTATACCATTTGGGGGAATTTATTTACCCCTACCCTCCTTCGAGAGCCTTCTTAATTATCTCTAACTGCGTATCTATTGAAGCGTCTACAATCCCGTTGTTCGTTTGAAAAACGCATCCGCCTTCTTCTATTGAAGGATCCGCTACAATATTTATTTTAGCATCTATCCCGAACTGATATGTAATATTCGGAATCGTATCTTTAATAAACTGCACTGCCTGAGGTCTCACTCTGATATTGATTTTAGGTTCGTTTTTCGAAACCGTTTTCAAAACATCCACAATTGTATTAATAAGCACCTGCGGGTCTGTTTCTACTTCTTTTTTAATAACTTTTTTTGCAATATCAATACTAATCTCCAAAATATCCGGAGCAATATATTCAAAGACATTTTGAGTCGCGTTCATAAAAGAAGAAATATCGTTTCTAAACGCTTGTAAATCAGCTTCTGCCTGCTCAAGCCCTTTTCTGTAACCCTCTTCAAAAGCAGATTTTTTAATCGTATCAGCTTCTTCCTGAGCACGTGATACAAGATTTCTATCATCAATTCTCCTGTAACCGCGCCTTCTTGAACCTCTTCTGCGTTCCTGCCTTTGTTCAAAATCTATGTTTTCTATATCAAACAAATCAATTTCAGGTTCTTTAGGTAAGTTTTCCTGCGGCTGATAGACATCTTCGTCATCATCTTCTTCCGGCAGTTCAGGGTTGTAGTCGGTTTCACGCAAATCAACATCTTCCGGCACCATTTCTTCTGCCAGCTTTACAACTTCCCTTTTAACCTCCCTGAATTTTTGACTGTTTTTCTTGATTATCATAATTCTTTACTATTATATACTATCTTCCACGTATTGCGCAACAATTCCGGCAACTTTGAGCGGAAGCCCCGAATACTCGCCTTCATAAGCCTGAGAAATAAATCTTTTTACAAACGGGCGTTCATTTTTTATAATCTTTTCGATGCGCTCACGCGGAGTTGCTCTATAAATCCTGAGCAAATCACCCATTACATTTTCCTGAGTCAACTTGCGTTTAACAGGAAGATATTCGCGCATTTCTTTAATACAGCTGGTAATTAAATCTCCGTCAATACGCGACTCCAAATCAGCCATATTCATATATTGCGAAATTGCTTCAGAATCATCTGTATCAAACTTATTAAGAATCGTTGTCACCTTATCCTGAGATAAGATTTTAAGCACCAGAGCAAGAGTCATGAGCTTCATTTGCTTATTCGTAATTCCTGCTGAAACAGGCTGGGAATGTCTTTCCTGTCTTCTTTTGTTACGTCTTTCTTCTCTTCTTCTTTCAGCTTCTTTTTGTTTGTTTTCAACTTCACTTTGAGCAGCCTGCTGCTGTCTCATCTGCTCTTCCTGAGCTTGTTTCGCCATAGCATCAATATTAGATTGACTTTCAGCTCTTGCTTTTACTTCTTCATCAATAACGCCTTTTTTCTGAAGCTCTTCAATACAAGAGTTATAAACTTTTATAACATGGTGCTCAACTGCCTGCAAAAGCTGGTCTTGAGGAATTTTTCTTATAATCGCCTGTTTTGCTACTTCAAAAATAGTAAACGCGATTTTTTGCATTATACTATCCCAGTACTCCGGAAGAATGCCGGAATGAATCAAGTCAATAGATTTATGGAAAGACCATTCTGCAATAACCTGAGTTATAAAAACAGCCTGTTCTGCAGTAAGATTAAGCTGTTCATCATTATAAAGCGCTTCTCCTGCAAGCAGGGTAAAGTTTCCGAGAGTCTTTACAATGTACTCTTTTTCTCTATCTTCTAAATCTTTAGGTACAAGCTCTTTTGCCTGTTCTGCCATTGATGCGGCAAACGCCTGAAAATCAAATCCTTCTATTGGCATATAATCCTTCCTCGTCCGGTTATAATAACCCCGATTTTATTATACACTGACTATTTTTTATTATCCTCATATAATTTAATGATTTTTGATGTAAAATAAAGGTATGAAATATAAATGGCTGAACAAAAAGCAAAACGAAAATTTGATTGTATTTTTTAACGGCTGGGGGATGGACGAGAGCGTAGTAAAACACCTTGACTGCGAAAACTTTGATATTCTTATGTTTTTTGATTACAACTCTTTAAATACTGATTTTAATTTTAAAACATTAGAAAACTACAAAACCCGAAACCTCATTGCATGGTCTATGGGAGTTATGACTGCCACACTTTTTGACATAAGCTATAATTTAAAAACAGCAGTAAACGGAACTTTAAAACCCATTGACAACAACTCTGGCATACCCGAAAGAATTTACGATTTAACAATCAAAGGCTTTAATGAAAAAGGTGCAGAACGATTTATCAAAAACATGTTTGATGAAATCCAAAATTTGCCGAAAATTAACCGCACAATAGAAGAACAAAAATCCGAACTTTCTGCACTTAAAACATACAGCGCTAATCCGGATTTTAAATATACAAAAGTTTTGATAAGTGATAATGACAAAATTATACCGACAAAAAATCAGTGTGCTTTCTGGAAAATTGAACCTAATCTAAAGAGCGGACATTGTCCGTTTATGTTGTTCAAAAAATGGAGCGAGCTTTTATGAACAAAGACTTAATAAAAAAAAGGTTCGCTAAAAATCTGGATAATTATAACGCAAACGCACGTATTCAGGAACAAATGGCTGAAAGGCTTTTATCTTTTACAGATAAAAAAGAATACGAAAGCATTCTTGAAATCGGATGCGGTACAGGTTTATTAACAGCAAAAGCTGCTGAAAAATTCTCATTTTCAAGTTACACCGCAAACGACATTGTAGAAGACTGCAAAAAATACATTCAGGCAATTAATCCAAAAATCAACTTTATATCAGAAGACGCTGAAAATTTTATAAAAAACAACTCAAAAAAATACGACCTTATTCTCTCAAACGCGGTTTTTCAATGGATTGAAAATTTTGAAGAATTCATCTCTGAACTTTTAAACAGGTTAAATACAGGAGGAAGTTTATTGTTTTCTACTTTCGGTACAGAAAACTTTCGTGAGATTTATCACGTTTTAGGAAAAACTTTATCCTACAAATCCGTAAAAGATTACAAAGAAATTTTCAAAGAATACAATCCTACAATTGAAGAAGAAATTCGAATTCTTGCGTTTAAATCTTCAAAAGATATTTTAAAACACATTAAAAACACCGGAGTTAATGCGCTGAATGAAACTTATTGGACAAAAACTGACATGTCAAACTTTGAAAAAGGGTACAATAATTTCTGTTCAGGCTCGCCAACACTGACTTATAACCCTATTTATATAAAAATTACAAAATAGCACACAAGGGTAATATCAACTATTCAATATATATTATAAAATACTGGGTATGGAAACCAATATTACAGAACAGGAAGAGTTGAGAAAGCGCTTTTTTATCAGCCAGTATCAATTAAACGCGCTGCTGGATAATATACCTAAAATCATTTATATGAAAGATTTAGACGGTAACTATATCACAGGAACCAGATATTCTAAAGACTTTTTTAATAATGGAGTTGATTATTTTCATCAGCTAAATCTGGACTATGCACCTTGTAAGATTACAGATAATTACGAAGATAAATTCGTCATTGATAATAACAAATGCGTGTCTTATGAAAAAGAAATCAAAGGCAAAAATAAAGTCCCGCACTGGTATTCGATTTACAAAGCTCCGATAAATGATTACAACAACGATGTTATCGGAATTATTGTTATTGCAAATAATATTGATGAAGAGAAGCTGCTTCAAGCTCAAAGAGAAACCTTTGTAGCTTCACTAGGTCATGACCTTAAAAATCCGACTTTAGCGCAAATTAGAGCTGTTGAGCTTTTATTAAAAAGCGAATTTGGCTCTGTCTCGGAAGAACAGCGGGAAATTCTTGATATGGTACTTGACTCTTGCAAATACATGAACGCTATGTTAAGCTCGCTTCTTGCAACTTACAGAAACGAAAAAGGAATAGTAAAACTCAACTACGAAGATTTTTCATTACCAGAGATGACAGATGACTGCATAGGAGAAATGGTTTACCTTGCAAAAGACAAGGGGGTAAATATTTCAATTGAGCGCAAATACACTAATCCTGCTGTATATGGCGATAAAGTCCAAATCAAGCGTGTAATAATGAATCTTTTATCAAACGCTATAAAATATGCTTACAAAAATTCCGCGATAAAAATTCAGCTATTTAATGAATCAGATTACACCTGTTTCAACATAGAAAACAACAGTCCTTATATCCCTGCGGAGAAAAAAGAAACGATTTTTGCGCAATATGTATCATTTGCAGAAGCCCACAAAGAGCTTGGAATCGGATTAGGTTTATACACCTCCAAAAAGATTGTTGATGCGCACGGCGGGTCAATTTGTGTAGAAAGTTTTAAAGACGAAAGAAACATTTTCACGTTCAAAATCCCAAACACAAAAGACTGCATTTGTGCATCAAAAACCGTATCATTTTAGGGGTAAATGTACTGGGTTGGTTTTGCAACTACAAGCTGGGCGTCAGGGGGGGGTAAATGTATTGGGTTAGTTTTGAAACTACAAGACGAGAGTTTCAGGTACTAGCCCGAAACCCCGGTTGAAAGCTTTTTAATAATTTCCAAAAGTTTATTCACCATCAAATCTTCGTACTTTTGCGCGTTTTCTCTACTGTCAGCTTCAAAACGAAGTGTAAACACAGGCTCGGTATTGCTCTGTCTAATCAGCGCAAAACCTTTATCAAAAACAATCCTCATGCCGTCAAGAGTTATAATATCTTTAATCTTTGTCTCAAAGAAATCAGGATTTTCATCAATTACTTTTTTAAATTCTGCCAGAGTATCAGCCTTCAATGAATTAGGACAAGCGAGTCTGACTTCGCTTGAAGAATACATTGACTTAAACGGCTCAAGCATATCTGTAATCTTAAAATCAGCATTCTCTTTTTTTCTGTTTGCTACAATTTCAATAATCCTGCATCCTGCATAAACCGCATCATCAAAACCGTAATATCTGTCTTTAAAGAATGTATGACCGCTCATTTCACCGGCTAAAACAGCACCTGTTTCTTTCATTTTAGACTTAATATATCCATGTCCGGTTTTACACATAACAGCGTTTCCGCCTTTTGCGTTAATTGTGTCATAAAGTACCTGTGAGCATTTAACCTCGGACACAACAACAGGTTTAATACCTTTTGCATTGTATTCGTTTATCACATCTTCAGCGTAAATCAAAAGCAGCTTGTCACCGGTCATAGAATTACCGTTTGAATCAATAACCCCAATTCTATCGCTATCGCCGTCAAAAGCAATCCCGATATCAGCATTATTTGCAACAACTGCTTTTTTGATATCATTCAAAGTTTTTTCATCACTCGGGTTCGGGTGGTGATGAGGAAATCTGCCGTCAGGCATTGAATAAAGCTCAACAACTTCGCATCCCAAAGCTCTGTAAAGTCTCGGAGCAACAACACCGCCTGTCGCATTTGCGCTGTCAACAACAACTTTAATGTCTTCACCTACGCGTCCGAAGCGTTTTTTCATATCTTCTATATAATCAGGAATCAAGTCATATTCGTTTAAAATTCCCGGAGTCACAGGAGGCATCTTCATTTCGTATTCTTTTTCAGTAAGCGCTTTAACTTCTTTAATCTGCTCTTCGTTCAAAGAAGATTTTGCATAAGTCATTTTTAAACCATTGTACTGGCTTGGATTATGACTTGCGGTAATTATCATAGCGCCTGAAACCGGAGCGTATTTGGTAATAAAAGGCGGAAGTCCGACAACTTCTGAATAATACCCCAGAGGAGTCGGTGCAAGTCCCATATCAACTACATTAGCTCCGCAAGAGCGAATTCCTTCAATTAATGATTTTGATAGTTGAGGAGAATGAAGTCTCGCATCTCTGCAGACCGTAATCCAGATTTCAGAAGGTTTAAGCTCTGTTTTTTCTTCCAAAAATTTTACAAAGCCACGCCCTGTATAATAGAATACTTCTTCTGTTACATTTTCTCCGTAAATTCCTCTTATATCGTTTTTACCAAATGCTGATACGTCTAACATCTTTTTCTCCTCAAAAAATCCTCATAGTATAATAATAGCATGGACAAATCAAAGTATGGATTAATTTTTATTTTGCCGGCACTCATCGGAACTTTTATTTTCATCATAATTCCGATATTCTGTTCTTTTGCTTTGAGTTTTACCGAATGGGATTTATTAAATAATATCAAATTTATCGGGTTAGAAAATTACAAAAACATTTTAACAGAGCCGGATTTTATTCAAATCCTTGTAAATACATTTGTATATGCAATTTCAACAACAATTTTCGCAGTAATAATTCCGCTTTTAATAGCCTCAATTTTGAACACAAAAATCCGCGGAAGCGAGGTTTTTAAGACTGTGTACTTTCTGCCGTTCATCACCCCTGCCGTTGTAATCGCAATTGTCTGGTCATGGATTTTTGACCCGAATATCGGCGGGATAAATATGTTATTTAAAACTCACCTAAATTGGCTGTTTGATACACATCTTGCCATGCCTGTACTAATTTTTGTATCAGTCTGGAAACTTATCGGTTACAACATTGTCTTGTTCTTAACCGGATTTTCAACAATAAATCAAAATGTTTACGAAGCCGCAAAAATCGACGGTGCTGGTGTAAACGAAACTTTCTTTGAAATTACGTTACCGCTTTTAAAATCGACTACATATTTTGTAACTCTTGTTACTCTTATTTCATCATTTCAGGTGTTTGATTTAATCTACGTCATGACTTCAGGAGGCCCTAATAACTCCACAAACGTAATTGTTTACTCGATTTACAAATACGCATTTGAATATTTTGACATCGGAAAATCATGCGCCTTAGCTTACATTTTATTCGTAATAATTTTAGTGTTAGCAATTTTTCAACGCAAAATAAGTTCTTTGTTATCAAAGTAATTAAGCTTCATAGCCTGTTTAACTTCAGCAAGCGTAGCAGCAGCAACTTCTTTAGCATTTGCGGTTCCGGCTTTTAGAATTTCGTAAACGGCTCCTAAATCCTGTTCATATTCTTTACGTCTAGCCCTGATAGGCTCAAGTTCTTCGTTTACGATACTATTCAAAAATCTTTTAACCTTAACATCTCCCAGACCGCCTCTGGTGTAGTGCTCTTTCACTTCGTCCAAAGAAGCATACTCATTCCAATAGCGTTCAAAGTGTTCAGGCTTACAGAACGCATCCAGATAAGTAAACACAGTATTACCTTCAACATGTCCCGGGTCAGTAACTTTAAGGTGCGTAGGGTCAGTGTACATGCTCATAATCTTCTTTTGAACATCTTCTGCACTATCTGAAAGATAAATACAGTTTCCAAGAGATTTGCTCATCTTAGCCTTACCATCAATCCCCGGAAGCCGCATGCAAACCTGATTATCAGGAAGCAAAGCTTTTGGTTCAACAAGTACTTCGTCATAAATATGATTAAATTTTCTAACAATTTCCCTTGTCTGTTCAATCATCGGAAGCTGATCTTCTCCAACCGGAATTACATCAGCTTTGAAAGCGGTAATATCAGCAGCCTGGCTAATAGGATAGCATAAAAATCCGACAGGAATGCTTGATTTAAAATCCCTCATCTGGATTTCGCTTTTTACAGTCGGATTTAACTGCAAACGAGCAAGAGTCACAAGGTTCATATAATAAAAAGTCAACTCTGTAAGCTCGGTTATCATTGACTGTATAAATATTGTAGACAGCTCAGGATTAAGGCCGACAGAGAGATAATCAAGAGCAACTTCCATAATATTTTGTCTGACTTTTTCCGGATTATCAAAATTATCAGTAAGCGCTTGCGCGTCAGCAATCATAATATAAATATTTTTAAACTCTCCGGAATTCTGGAGTTCGACTCTGCGTTTTAAAGAACCTACATAATGCCCTAAATGCAGCCTTCCAGTTGGTCTATCACCTGTTAAAATAGTTTTTGCCATAAAATTATCTCCCTTACAAAAAAAGAAGCTCTAAAGGAGCTTCTTTTTAAAATTGGTTGCGGGAGCTGGATTTGAACCAACGACCTTCGGGTTATGAGCCCGACGAGCTACCAGACTGCTCCATCCCGCGATATTTAATTTTCATGTTGAGAGAACTCCCTCAACATCTATATTATGCTCCGTAAAAAATAAAAATCAAGTACCCTGATTCTTTAATCAAAATACAATTCATTATATAATTCTTCACACCTGTCTTTATATTCCTTCGTAACACGCTTAGAAGACTTTTGTTCAATTAAATATATTTGCACGCTTTCACTATAAGATTTGTCTTTTTTTAAGTTTTCAAATGTAAATTTATTGCATTTTAGATTAATTAAAACACTTGTAAGCACTTCCGGATTGTGCTTTATAAAGTTTAAATAAACCAGAATATCCTCACCAAGCTTATCAGCGGCTACAACCATCCTTAATATAAGTGCTGAAATCAACTTATCATAAAATCCGGAATTAAATACATAAACTTCTTTCACTGCACTCCATAAAAAATTCAATAAACGCACCGCCTTTTGTTTATTATCCATATCACAGAGATACTGCAACGCTGCAATACCAATTACCAGAAGAAATGCAGAACGATACATTATTTTTGTACCTTTATAAAAAAGCGGGTATTGCATTTCCTTGCGTTCTTTATACAACATTTTCCATAAATCATACCACTCATTTTCTCCGATATGCTCGCCAAGAAACATTTGTGATAAATAATAAAATCTAGGTTCAAATGCTTTTGCAGGTTCGTATAAATTTAAATATATACATTGGCTTTCAGTCGATAAGTATTTTTTTAATAAATTATAATAATCTTCATTATATTCCGGCTCTTCTTCCAAAAATATTAAGGACATTAAGTTTTTATATGGTAAATCATTTTGGTTTTGCATTAATTCCTGCTTAAAGATTTTAGTTTTCTGAGATTGCTCAAAATACTTTGCCAGAATATCTATAACTATCAGGGTTAAATCTAAATCAGAATTGGATATTATCTGGTTTATCAAATGACCATACCAAGACTTGATAAATTCTAATGCATCAGAAAGATCTTTTATTATACCCAGAAAATCGTTTACAATTTGTCCTACTTCTTCAGATACAGACCCTCCTTCTTTATTGTAGAGCCTTGAAAGATACTCTTGAACTTTATTCAACAAAAGGTATTTTATTATTATAAAATCGTCTGAATTTCTTTTTTGTATTTCCAAAAACAAATTTTTAATAAAATCCATATCGTATTTTATAGAATCGTAAGATAATACTTCATCTAAAATAAAAAAATTCTCCATCTTTTGCACTAAAGTAATAACTGAATGATAATCATACATAGCAATTAAAGGCTTAAACAGGTAATAAGAATCATCCATAAACAAACAGTCGTAAAATCTTTTCCATTCGCCGCCGATAACTTTTTCATACTCTTTTACACTATTCCATTCCTCAAGAAGCTTTAGTGCATGTTCTTTTTCAAATCTAAATGCTACTAATTTTTCAGGGTTTTTATTACAATATTCAATATATGATGAAAGTTGTTTTAAATATTGCGATTTAAATTCGCCATTTGCTAAAAAACTTTGAATATAATACAAATATGATTGTGAAATAAAATCGTTTCGGCTAAAAACATTATTCATCCAGGATAAGTGTCTAAACATATTTTTAATATCTTTTTCAACAATTACCTGCGCAGAAAGCATTCCCAATAATATAAATCCATCACTTTCTTTTATTCCAAAGTATTTTATAACTTTTTCAATTTCTTCAAATGATTTATTATCAATAACACTTTGAATAAGCGTATTTATCAGCTCTTCATTCTGCATCAATTTATCTAAATCTCTGGTAGGAATTGTTAATATTATGTTTTCTAATACCGGATTATTAATATTATATGTTAATCTCTTATCAATCATTATAGCTCTTCCTTTTTAATATACTGCATATACCTACAATCCCTGTGATTTAAATAATCAAGCAGCCCCTGGATTTTGCGAACTTCCCAACCTCTGGAGTAGGCAGTAAAATGTTTCTCAAATCCCCCTACTGTTGAACCAAAATGAAACAACTCACTATCAAGTATCGCATAACGGTCATGTATTTCTAGTTTATCCTGAACTGAATACAACTCAATATTGTTATTATTAATGCTTTTCAACTTCTCTTTTACAGTTTTAATTTCTTTGCCAGTATAAACCGTAAGATGAGAATCTTTTTTAAGATACTTCTTCAAATATTCTATATCCAGTTTATGAAAATAATCATCAATAATTATAATACTTTTACTCCTGCTAAATTCAAGCCAAAAAAATGTCGCAATTTTTTTACCCCAAAATTGCTCTGCGTATTTTCTGGAGCATCTTTCTAAATCCTGATTAAAATCTGAACTCTTATCAATCGAAGGAAAAAATAAATTTGGTTTTAAAATACGACCATCGTAAGTATTGGCATCTTTAGGAAGTTTTTTTACCATTCAGCCACTCTCCTAATGGTAAGCATTTTTTTTCATCCTGAACTATTTGTTCATGAATATTTAAAATTTCCTTTGGATTTTGTAATTTCACAAGAATACTCGCTCTTTTTCCAATATCGGCAAGTGAATTTCCAGATAGCCAAACATTGTCATCTACAATTATAAATCGGTCGTGAAATGCAGGTTTATCACCCAACATAATATATGAACAAATATTATTATAAGACTTATATTTTTCAATATTATTAAGTAAATTTTGAGCCAGCTGTACCGCTTTTTCAGAATTTTCGCAATTTTTAAACCCTATAAATGAAGTAATTATCTCAATCGGAATTTTCGGATTTTTTACTGCAAATGCAAAGTTAAACAATTCTCTTACATTAAAATACGGGTCAATAATAACAACTGTTTTGCGAGCCGAAGCTATAATATTACGTACAAATTCTTCTGCCTCTTCAGGATTATTATAGAATATTCGTTGAGTATTATTTTCTTCTTCCTTTTGCAGTTTTTTTAATTCTTCACAATTTAACAAAAAGCTGCGTAGCTCTTCTGACGGTTTAAAATCATCTTTTACAACAATTTCTGATGTATCTGAAATCATATCTGTCTGATAATTTGAAGCCATTTGATTTTTCAAATTTTTATCCGGCACATTTACATTTTTCCTGCCAGCTACAATATCAAATGAACATTGAATAGATTTGACAAAATTACAAAAGTTTGCACAATCAATTATGCCGCGCTTCGGGCATATAATTAAGTAGGCAACCTGCTCAACATTATTTTGTGCAGAAATTGTAAAAGTAGTATCGGTTATTTCGATTTCTTTATAGTTTGCATAACCGTTCAAACGCTTTTCTATATGAACATATTTTAAGCCGGTTAAATTTGCATTTTCTCTCGGTTCAATTTTTACCAAAACTTTTTCTTGAAAGGTATTTTCATCACTTTGTAAACGAATTCTCACATCTCTTATTAATGGATTATACGCTGCAATATTAATTGAACCGATATATTGCGGATGTTTTACAATATCAAAGTTAATATTATCATTTATAAAATTTCGATAACGCGTTTCATATATTAAAGTTTTTATATTCAAAGGCATTTCAATATTGTACTGAGTATTGTATCTTACGCAATTATCATAACCATACACATACGGTAATTTGTTAGAAACCAATAGATTTGGGAATTGAACATCTTCTTTGTAATCATACTTGAAAAAATGCATGTCCTCACCATTAACAAATGCAATATCTTGCCCGTTTTGAATAGAAGCATACCATTCTAGGGCATCTTTGACACTACATTTTATTTTTTTATAATAAAATGCCTGTCTTTGTGCACCTTTTTTATTCAGCGAAATTGATTTTTCTTCAATTTCTATAGGTTCTGGAAACTCCTTTGGGAGAAGCTCTATAAAAGCAAAAACAATGGTTCTTACTTTGTCATTACGATACCATACAATACTTATTGCCGCATTATCATAATCTTCTGTAAATAATGTTTCGTGTTGGCATAAATATTCACGCATATCATTTCACCTGTAAATCTAATTCCTGTTTTTTAAATTGCATATTGTACAGCGTCTTATACTGCCCGTTTTCGATATTCATTAACTCATCATGACTGCCAAGCTCAACAAGATTACCTTCATTAATCACCGCAATCCTATCTGCATTCTTAATAGTAGAAAGCCTGTGAGCAATGACAAATACAGTTTTGTCTTTCATTAAATTATCAATAGCCATTTGAACAATTGCTTCCGCTTTATTATCCAGAGCCGAAGTCGCTTCGTCTAATATAAGTATCGACGCGTTTTTTAAAAACGCTCTAGCTATCGCTACACGCTGTTTTTGACCGCCTGATAACAAAATCCCTCTCTCCCCGATTTGTGTATTAATTCCATCTTTTAAAGAAGCAACAAAATCTTTCAAATATGCCATCTCTAAAGCTTTTTGTATCTCTTCTTCGGAAGCATCCTGTTTGCCCAGCAGTATATTTTCTTTTATAGTTCCAGAGAAAAGAAAATTATCCTGAAAAACTACTGCAATATTTTCTCTCAAAGATTCCAATGTGTAATCTCTAATATCAATCCCGTCAATTGTAATACTGCCGGATTTTATGTCATAAAATCTTGGTAAAAGGTTTACAATTGTTGTTTTACCGCCTCCGGAGTTACCAACAAGCGCAATTGTTTCTCCCTTAAGCACTTTAAGGTTTATTCCCTTAAGCACCGGTTTATTTTTTAAATACTCAAAGAAAACATCCTTAAACTGAATTTGTGAATGTTCTCTTCCAAGTATTTTTGCATTCTCTTTGTTTCTGATTGAAGGTACCATATCCAACTTTTCGAAAATTCGTTCTATTGCAAAGAAAGACATCTGTACCTCATTCAAGTTATTTCCGATATTTTTAACCGGAGTATAGAGCAAAATCAATGCTGTTATAAATGAAACGAAGTTACCACTTGTAATTTGGTTTGTCATAATTAAATGTGAACCGTAACCAATTGCGGCTGCGATACCGACAGAAACGATTACATGCATAAACGGAGAAAGCCATTGTGTTTTTTGTACCATCTTAATTCGTAATTTGAAAATATTAGCAAGAATTGTCTGAAATTTGTTTGTTTCAATTCCAGCAAGGTTATACGATATTATAGTTTTATTTCCGTTAAAAGCTTCATTATACGCTGTAATAATTGACGAGTCTGCATGTACTGTTTTTTGTAGAACATCTTTTATTCTTTTTTGAAGTTTTGCAACAGGTGCAAAAGCGCACCCTAAAACAACTACAGCAATCAAAGCGAGCTGCCAGGAGTTATAAAACAGTACGCAAACCAAAGAAATTGAAGAAAAAATTCTTTGCACAAAAACACTTAAATTACTAAGCAGACCGGAACAAGCACTATCTGCCATATTATTAAACTGGAAAACAACATCTCCGGAATTCATTCTGTCATAATATGATGTCGGAAGAGTAAGAAGTTTTTTGAATAAATCAAACTTAAGCCCGTTAGTAATTCGCATTCCTACCCATGTTGAAAGATAGGAAGACATATACTTTAACCCGCCCTGAATAGCAGTAAAAGCAACAATCCCAAGCGGAATGTACCATGGAGAAGTGATGGATTTTTCTACCATAACTAAATCCATGTAAGGTTTTAGAGCAAGTGCTATAACAGCATCTAAAGAACCTATCGGAATACAAATCAACATAGACATTAACGCACGAAACCATATAGGTTTTACGTACGGCCACATGCGGCTGTAGTTTATATAAAAACGGTTTTGTTTAATTTCTGTCAGTAATTTATTTAACATAACTCCTCTTTATTATTTTGAATATTCTCTTATCTTTCTAACTTGTTCTTTTAAGCAATTTCTCTTTTCTTTATAATGTTTATGAGCTTTTCCAAGAGTTAAGAAATATAAGATTTTAGAACGATAATAATTGAATTTAATTTTATACTTAGAATTAATTAACTTAATGATATCATCATCAGAGCTTACAACATTCGCCATAAGCTCAATTAATATTTTTTCATATACTTCAGTTTCTCTTGCATATTGCCAAAAGTAATTAGAATTTTTTATATTTAAATTCTTCCAAGGCTTCAAGTCAGACATATAATGATAGAAAACAGGTTCTCTTATAGATTGCTGATATTCATTATATAATTCTTCCGGTAAATTAATCTTATCAAAACTATATTTTTGCAATTCATCTAAAGCAGAACTTGCATTATTAACCAAATTCAAAAATTTTACATTTCCTTCAACGACTTTGTTTATAATACACTGATCAACATATTTAGGCACAATTTCCTTAATTAAGTTTAAAGATTTTTCAACAAAATTAAAATCTAACAACTTTTGAATATCCATCAATAAAACCCCGGTATTAAAATAATTATATGGGTTTTTTAATTTTAAATAATCACAATAATAATCAATGTCAATACCAGAACAAATTCGATTAATAACAATTAAGTCTTTTACTGCACCTAACATATTGCCATCTAAATCCTGATTATATATATTTGCTATATCGGTCAAACAAATAGCATCACAGTCAATGTATAAAACTTTTGAATATTTTTTAAAAATATAAGGAATAAATATTCTAAAATAACATTCAAGAGAAAAATGATAGTTTATATTAAAAGTAATATCTAAATTTTCAAATATGTTTGCTACATTATAAAATTTAATAGATATATTAGCCTTTTCACATCTTTTTAGTATTTCTTTATTTCCCTCGGAAATATCTTTTTCCAAAATTACAATTTCATAAAAGTTATTAGAATTAGAATTTTTTATAATCGAATGAATACAAACAACTAAATAATTAAAAAATTTATCATTAGAAGAGAGACAAACAGTTACTGCATCTTTTTGTTTTTGCTTAATAATTTCCATTAAAATGCACCTCTTTCCAGAACTATTTGCGATACTTCTTTTTTATCAAGAATATCACTCACTATATCTTTTTCATTTCTAAAAGTACGTAATACACGTTCGATAACTTCATTTTCATATTTTTGACAAATAACGACAACTGCACACTCATCGGCAAAAATTAAATCACCGGGAGTAATCAAAACTCCATTGATATAAACCGGTTTATTTATATAATCTAAAGTAGCTCTTCTTCGCACATCTGTGGCATTGTAATTTAGTGCAAAAACAGGAAATCCTAATTGTTTTGTTGCATTATTATCTCTGGTAGCTCCGTCAATAATTGCTCCGGAAGCACCACTTCTGATAGCCAGTCTTGCATTTAGATCTCCAAAATATGCATATTCCTTTGCTTCATTTTCGACAACTATTATATCATTATCAGCAATTCCACTATAAGATTCCAAGGCATCATAAATTCCTCTATAATCCTCATTATCTCTTATCATACGTAATTTCAGAGTATTAGCTCTTCCTAACAGCCGGCAGCCTTGAATATTACATTTAAATTTGTTAATAACTGCACCGCAATTTTCACCTTTTTCTAATTTCATGTCATCCAGTAAATCTGATAATGCCGGAGACGAAACAAAATGTTTTATCAACCTTAGTTTTTGATTTTCTTTATTCCTTAATCCTTTTGCATAAGTTTCTGCGAATTCTAAATCTTCAGGAGTGTTAACATCAATCAATTCTTCTAAATCACCATATATTAACAAAGGTCTTTCACCGTATCTATGATTTGTTTTAATAGCTGCTTCTTTTTTTACAATATACAACCCCATTGACTCTATTATGGTTTCAGGCAAATCCTTGCTGTTGGGAATATGATTTATATCATATTTTGGCAGACCATTTTCCCAAAAATAATATTTATCCTTTTTCATTAATATAGCTGAATCATAGTTATTATTTTCCTTAAGTTGCCTTATGGCACTGTCAATTGTTTCAGAATTTATAAATGGAGAAGTACACAACATTTGCACATAAATATCTGCATCCGGATTATGATTAACTTCGTTCATAAACATTTGATGTCCATCAGTTTTATTATTTGCAAGTGAAGCATCTCTTTTCATAAACTTAATAGGTAAATAATCTGCCATTTTATACATTTCTTCGGATTCAGTATCTAAAAAAACCTGGTCAATTTCTTTGCAATCTAACAAAGTTTTTAATGCTCTTATATACAAACGCTCTCCGTCAAGAAAACGCATATTCTTGTTTTCTACCCTTTCACTAGTACCCTTTGCCGGCACAAATGCATATACTTTCATCGAACAAACCTTTCTTCGTAAATATCTACAGAACTTCCATCAATTTCCGGATGTTGTTCTAAATAACTTCTTGTATACATATCTTTAAATACCCCTTTTAAACCAACCGGATTAATTGAAATAATATCAATACTTGGATAATATATCTCCACAAAATCTTTTAACAACTTCCATTCTCGAATTTGTTCTTGCTGCAATAATTCTATATCTTCACCGCGAGAAGAAACATAATGTTCAGCTCCGGCAAAATGCGCACCACTACTTGCACAATCTATACCTACAATATAAATTTTTGAAGGATTAGTAAATAAAATAAATTGAATTGCTTGAAAAGCAACACTATGAAATGCTCCAATAGGTTCTCTGTCTATATCTAAAGTAAAACTATCCCTTGAAACACCACAAGTTGTCTTATAAGTTCGCGCTTGAGTTTTTAATATAAAATCTTCTGGAATTTGATAATCTTTTCCACAATTGATATCACCAATAAATTTTACACAATTTTTATTTTTATAATCTAACAAAAATTTACTGGTTGCCTCCAATCCAATCTTGTCAAGTGCAAATACATAATCAAAATTTACTTTTTCATAAAGTATCGCTCTGTTACAACCTACAAATACAGAATTTTCAATCGGAGTATAAAAATTCACAGTAGGACCTGCACCAATTAATGTGACAATTTTATTTTGGTTACAGTTCTTAAATTCGCCAAATGTTTTTTGATGCAACAAAGCAATATTTATAATTCTTTGCATCTTTGTTAATAATGAATTCTGAAAACATTCAAGATTAATTTCCTTTGTTGTTTTTCTGAAAACAAGAACCCCTAAAATATAATATTTAACTTTATTTATTTTGTAAAAGTTCTGGGTTTCACAATGCTTTACTTTCTTAAAAAACATCTCTGATAAATTATGTTTTATTAGTTTATAACTACCATCAAACAAAGAATTTAATGTATATGAAGAATCTAAAGATTCTTGTATAAACGGATATCTTTTAATAATTTCTTTTAAATGTTTTTTTAATTTAAAATAATAACATACCCGAACAAATCCTTTAGACCAATCTAAGTACTTTAACATTCGATTAATATTTCTGGAAACTAATGATGAAATAACAGCACAACTTGGGTTTAAGTCCTCAATTAATTTTAAAGATTCTTTTGAATAATTTATGGTTGTCATGTAATTTTTTAAATTCACATTTACTAAAGAACTTACAATACTTGAAGGATTAAAAATTCTATAATTGTACAACTTTTCTTTTATTATATATAAAGAATTTGCTTTTAAAAAACACTCTTGAGTTAATAAACCATCATCCATACCAAATATTTTAGAACTGAAAGATATATTATTGTGAATTAAAAAATTTTTATTGAATACTTTATTCCAAGCTTCTGTCGGTAAGTAATTGAAAATATTTGGATAATCAACAAGTTTAAATACATTATTAAAAATATTTTTAGGTAATTTATCCAACGACCTACTTTCATCTGTAACTAAATTTCCATCACGTACATCAAAAACATTTGATGCAAAAGCTATTACATCAAATTTATTAAATACAAATAAGCTACAGAGAATTTCACAAGCATTTAATTCCATCCAATCATCAGCATCAATAAACCATAAATATTCACCACCAGCCTCTGCTAATCCAACATTTCTAGCAACTGCAGGTCCTGAATTTTTTTGAGAAAATACCCGGACTCGTTCATCTTTTTCAGCATATTCATTCAAAATATTCAAACTGCTGTCAGTTGAACCGTCATTAATGCAAAGAATTTCTATATCTTTAAAAGTTTGATTTATTACACTTTCCAAACATTTTCTTAAATATTTTTCTGCATTATAAACCGGAATAATTATACTTATTTTAGCCATTCATAATTTCCTGTTATTAATTATATTTTTTCCCTACCTGATAGTATTCAAAGCCACGCTCAATCAATCTCACTCCATTATATTGATTTCTGCCGTCAAATATCACCGGAGTTTTCATTAAATCTTTCATCTTATCAAAATCAGGTCTTCTAAATTCATTCCATTCGGTCAAAAGCAGCATACAATCGGCTCCTTCAAGAGCCGCATAAGCTGATTTTGAATACTCAATTTTGTCTCCGAAATAAAACTCTGCTAAGTCAAATGCTTTCGGGTCGTACGCCTTAACTTTTGCCCCCATTTCAAGAAGCGCATTAACAATCGTAATAGAAGGAGCTTCTCTCATATCATTTGTCTTAGGTTTAAACGCTAAACCCCACACAGCAAAAGTCTTTTCGCTCAAATCAGAACCAAATTTACCAACAATTTTATTAATAAATTTCTGGCGCTGCATTTTATTAACTTCATCAGCTGCTCTTAGTAAGCTATAGTCGCAGTCATTATCTTTAGCAGTCTTAGTCAAAGCCTTAACATCCTTAGGGAAGCAGCTTCCGCCATATCCCAAGCCCGGGAATAAGAACTGAGAGCCGATTCTCTTATCAGCACACATCCCTATTCTTACCATTTCAGCATCTGCTCCAACAGCTTCGCAAATATTAGCTATCTCGTTAGCGTAAGAAATTTTTACCGCTAAAAACGAGTTTGCAGCGTACTTTGTCATCTCCGCTGATTTTACATCCATTACAATAACAGGATTACCTGTTCTCAAGAACGGAGCATAAAGTTCCTGCATAATCTCGGTTGCTTTTTGAGAATTCGAGCCTATTACAACCCTATCAGGCTTCAAAAAATCATCAACAGCAGCACCCTGTTTTAAAAACTCAGGGTTTGAAACAACATCAAAGGGTTGATTTGAATTTTGCTTTATAATCTCTGTTACTTTTTCTGCAGTTCCAACCGGAACAGTTGATTTGTCAATAATAACTTTATACCCGTTCAAAGATTTACCAATGCTTTCAGCAACCTGATATACGTATTTTAAATCAGCACTGCCGTCTTCACCCTGGGGAGTTCCAACGGCAATAAAACATACAAGAGATTTTTCTACAGCTGCTTTTAAGTCACTTGTAAAACTCAATCTTTCTTCCGAAACATTAACTTTGATAAGTTCTTCTAACCCCGGTTCATAAATAGGAATAATACCCTGTTTAAGCTGTTTTAATTTTTCTTCATTATTATCAACACAAATAACATTATTACCCATTTCTGCAAGGCAGGTACCCACAACCAAGCCTACATAACCGGTTCCTACTACGCATACTTTCATTTATTTACTCTCCTTAATTTTCTTATCAAAGTATTCAATGGTTTTTTGTATACCTTCTCTTATATCAACTTTCGGCTCCCAGTCCAATTCTTGTTTTGCAAGTGTAATATCAGGTTTTCTCTGAACAGGATCATCTCCCGGTAAAGGCTTATAAACAATTTTAGAATTTGAATTTGTCATCTCAATAATAAGTTTTGCAAACTCCATAATTGTTCTTTCAGATGGATTACCAAGATTTACAGGGCCGATGAATTTCTGCGGATTATTCATCATTCTTATCATACCGTCAACCAAATCCGAAACATAACAGAACGAACGTGTTTGAGAGCCGTCTCCATAAATAGTAATATCTTCGCCCTTCAACGCCTGAACAATGAAATTTGACACAACTCTGCCGTCATTTGGATCCATATTTGGACCATAAGTATTAAATATACGTATAATTCTTGTATCAACATTATTTTGACGGTGATAATCCATCATTAAAGTCTCAGCGCAGCGCTTACCTTCATCATAGCAGCTTCTTATACCAATCGGATTAACATTACCCCAGTAAGTTTCAACCTGCGGATGAATATGCGGATCGCCGTAAACTTCGCTTGTAGAAGCCTGCAAAATTGTTGCTTTACAACGTTTAGCAAGTCCCAGCATGTTTATCATTCCCAACACCGAAGTTTTGATTGTTTTTATCGCATTATATTGATAATGAGGAGGACTTGCAGGACAGGCAAGGTTATAAATCTGATCAACTTCCGCAAAATATTCTTTTGTAATATCATGCCTTACCAATTCAAAATAGTCATTATCAATCAAATGTCTGATATTGTCTTTAGAACCGGTAAAGAAGTTATCAAGACAAATTACATCATTACCTTCTCTCAAAAGTCTTTCGCATAAATGACTGCCTATAAATCCGGCTCCGCCTGTAACTAATATCCGCTTACCCATTATGAATCCTTTCTTACCCTTAATTTTATTTTTAAACCCAATACCCATATTATTTTATGCGTTCTACCAATGTTATTTTTTACAGAAAATATTTTTTGGAAAAAAGTAGTACTATCCGATGTCAATATAAATTTATCAAAGTCATTAAAGCTTTTTATTTTTAATATTTGAGCAAATACTTTATATTTTTGCATAATATTATTTTTCTTTATTAAATCTTGCAAATATTCAAAAGCCTGCACCTTATCCTGGTCTTCTAAAAGAGAATAAAAATGCCTGAAACTTAAAAAATTATCTCTAATAAAATATTCACTATAAAAACATTCTTCACCCGATTGTGAAATATAATTATACAAATCCTGCCATGCGAAAATAAAATCAAATTTATTTTTTGTATTATTTTTGGAATACACCTTACCCATAATAGAGTTTGGATTTCCAACTACATAATTGTATAAGCATTTATCCAAACCATAAAAGACCTTTGAACGTGATAAATATTTATATAAGAATATCAAATCATCATGTTCATATTTTAAAGGATATTTAATATTATATTTATCTATAAGTTTTTTTTTGAAAATTTTATTCCACACTACCGCATTTATGTAAGATAATTCTTTTTCGCTCAACTGTTTCAATCCAAACCGGTGCAACTTATGATATTTTATTAAGTCATCTATATTTGAATCAGAGATATTTTCAAGATTACAATCACACATTACTAAGTCAGCATTATTTTCTTCTATAGCAATCACCATTTCTTTTATCATGTCAGGCTCATACCAGTCATCTGCATCACAAAATATTATATATTCACCTTCTGCTTTTTCTAATGCAAAATTTCTTGCTGCTGCACAACCGGAATTTGTTTGAGAAAAAACTTTAATACGCGAGTCTTTTTGAGAATACTCTTTTAAAATTTCCAATGAACCGTCTTTTGACCCATCATCTACACAAATAGCTTCAAAATCATCATAGGTTTGGTATAGAAAAGCCTCAAGAGTTCTGTCTAAAGTTTTTTCTGCATTATAAACAGGCATAATTATACTTACTTTATGATTCATTACATTCACCTTCATTTTTAGGACTAATAATAAACTCCATACCTATAATAGTTAAGACTTTTTTCTTTACAGAGTTCTCGCTTCTATTTTTAATGGAAAAAATTCTCTCTAAAAAGCTCCGTTCTTTATGTTTGATTCTATTCAACATTTTCTTATACTCTTTGCCTGAAAGTACAGTTCTACAAAGTTTCAAATATTCTGACTTTTGTTCATCAATAATATTTGCATAATGAATATAAAGAATTTCCTGCTTATACTCCTTAAACCCGTCAGCCAGAACATCATCTAACTTATATTTTACCAGAAAATCTTTTAAAAGTTGAACATTATCAAATATACAAAAATTGTCATTCGATTGAATATTTGTTGAAGAATTCGGCCTGTTATTATAATTGTACAAACACTTTTCAAGATAATAAACTTTATCAGTCAAAAGCAGACCTTTTATTGTAAAAATATGATCTTCTGCATGTTTATTGCAAGCAAACTGCATATTATTTTTCCTGATAAAATCTAAAGAATAAGCCTTATCCCAAGCCATTAATCTTGTAACAAGAGCTTTTTCCTTCAAGAACTTCCAGTTATAACATTCTGCATTTTTTAAAGAAATATCCTTTTTCAAAACACATAATCTCTCTTTTCCGGATAACTTATTTACAGCTTTGTAATCAAACTGAATAATATTAGCATTCGTTTGAGAGAATTTTTCATACAAATATTCAAGTGCATTACTTTCAAGCCAATCATCAGCATCAACAAATAAAACATACTTTCCGGAAGCATTTGATATACCAATATTTCTGGCAGCTCCAGGCCCTGCATTTTCTTGAGAAAATACTTTTATACGTTTATCTTTTAATCCGTAATCGTTCAAAACATTTTTTGAACGATCTGTTGAACCGTCATCAATACATATAACTTCAAAAGATTCAAAACTCTGATTTATTATACTGTCTAAAGTATGAGGAAGATATTTTTCTACGTTATAAACAGGAACAATAATTGAAAATACCGTTCTGTCCTGATTAATGTCCATATACTCTATACTTCCTCTCATTGTTTCTATACATTTTTAACAAATTGTATAGAAAAATTTATAATTTAGTACTTATCA
>CAPQCU010000016.1 GCA_948684385.1 uncultured bacterium | reverse complement strand
ATAAGAAACCAGCCATCTTTCAAGGTTTTCGTGTTCGGGATGTTTAGGTTTTCTAGCCATTAGGTTTTGCGTCCTTGTTGTCTTCAAGTATAAATGAGCGTAATTTTCTTTCGATTAATACAGGGCTTTCTCCGGCTTGAATTGATAAAACGCCTTCTAAAATCATGTTTTTGTATAAAAATACGCTTTGATAAATAAACTTAATTCTGGTACTGATTGGAATCATGATGAGGTTAGCCGCGAACAGACCGTAAATTGTTGCAACGAAAGCAACTGCGATACCTGCACCGAGCTTTGACGGGTCGGATAGGTTCTGCATAACCTGAATTAAGCCGAGTACGGCACCGATGATACCGAGAGTCGGAGAGTAACCGCCGAAAGATTCGAAAACTTTTGCTGCGTTATTAACGTAGTTTTCAAACTGTTCAATCTGATTTTCCATCATTTCTCTGACAAGCGAAGGGTCTGTACCGTCGGCAACGGCTCCTAAGCCGAGAGTTAAGAGCGGGTCAGAAGCGTTATAAGCTTCTTTTTCAAGTGCAATGATACCTTCTTTTCTTGCTTTGGTTGCAAATCCGCCGATTTCGGTTATTAGAGCATTAAAATCGGATTTAGGCGGCATGAATACGTTTTTTAGCATTAATACTGCAGAGAGCAGTGTTTTTGGCGGGAAACTCAAAACGACAGCACCTGTAGTACCGCCAAGTACGATGAATGCTGCGGTAATTTGAAGTAGCTGACCGATGTTTCCGCCTTCCATTGCCTGACCGGTTAAAATAAAGCCTAATCCTAAAAACAGCCCTATGACTGCAAATATATCCATAACTATCTCCGATTTTATACTATTCTGAATATATTAAACTATATTTTAACCCCTTTGAAATCCTTTAAATAAAGGAATTACATTCCTTCAAAATTTCCTGCAAGAACTCTTAAGGCTTTATCTTCTGCTTTTTGCGCCCTGTCTAAAGCGCCTTGAAGTCCTGAGTTGTCAAAGTTTTTCTGAATATTTGCGGCAGCTTGTGAAGGAATATATTTTCTTGTCTGTTCTTCAGCTTTGTCAGATTTTATTGTGCATTCAGAGGATGGAATATAAGAATAGTTGTCAACTTTGTTTTCTCTAATAGGAGAAGGAATTACATTTTCCTGTGATGGGATATAAGTGTAATTATCTGTTTTTTCTTCAGTCTGAAGAATTGCCGGCGCTCCGCCTCTCATTGCAATTTGTGCGCCTTGAGGTCCAAATTGTTTACGGCTCTGGGCTTCATATAATCTTCTATTCAAATCTTCTCTGAGGAATTTTTCCTGCTCTTTTCTTTCCTGTTTGCGTTCGTCCTGTTTCATTGAATCGTAAGATTTTCCGAAAATAGCTGTTGTGCATTTAGTAAGCGCAGCTCCTAAAACTCCCATAGAAAGTACGCCCCACACTCCGAAACGCATAGGAATAGCAACACCGTCTTTCAAGAACCTTGGCAGGTCATGCAGAACTTTTGAGCCTGCATTACCGCCGTGGTAGCCTTTGAAATTACCCAGATCGAATGTTAAAGCTCCGGCAAGTTTTCTGATACCTCTTGTGAAGATATTTTGACCTTTCACTTTTGAAAGTTCTTTTACCTGTTTTTTCGCTTCTTTAAGAGCAGCTTTGTATTCTGCTTTGTTTTTGAACTGACAAGGTTTTAAAGGTTCTTTGCCCATCAAAGATTTTAACTTATCTGTAAATCCGCTTCCTGCTTTGTCGTTAAACTCTTTTTTGATTTGTCTTACTTTTTCAACCTGTTCTTTTGTCATACCGGCATGCTTGATACCACCGATTGCGTGAAGCATTTTGAGCGCAATCGGGAAAGTGAATACCCACGAAATATTTTCTACAAAACCGTTTACAGCAGTACCAATTTTCTGGTCTTTGTCTGCTTTTCCTACATTAACTCCAAGTTCAACTAAAAGTGGAGAAATGAAAATCAAAGCTCCAAGCTTACCGCCTCCGAATGTCAAGCCGCGGTGAACCATTTGCATAAGTTTTGATGTAAATCTGCCTGTTGCGGTTTTTGCTCCTCCTGATACGCTATGAAGTTTGTTGTATACTTCATCACATCCGATTGTTCGTTCAAAAGTTTTTGTAACCGGTCCCATCCAGTCGTAATGACCTGTGCCCATCTTGACTTTACCGCCTACTTTTCCGGCAGCTGTTTTAACCTCGTTGATGTACTTGCCGTACATATCTTCTTTGATAAGATTAATCTTATCTGCGGTTAATCCCATTTCTTTTAAGATTTCGCTTTTAGCAGCTCCTACTGCACCTTCTCCAAGAGCCTGAATTTTCTTTATTTGTTCAGGAGTTCTACCGAGTCTTTCAAGCATAAGCTGGGTTACAGCCTGTTCTTGAGGAAGCTGAGATACTTTTTGAACATTGAACTTTTTCTTAAGCATTTCAAGTTCAAACTTATTCGGACCAAGGTCTTTAAGCTTTGGAACTTCCTGAGTATTAAGATGCAAAGCGTCAGTAATTCTCAAAAACTCCTGAACAACTTCCTGATTATGGCTGAACATCTGGCTTCTTGCCATAGACCACTCAGGCATAGTCGGAGTGTATTTCATTGCACGGAGAATAGCGCTCTTACCGGCAAGTTTCTTTCCGCTCTTACCAACGGTTCCGACCCCGTTTAAAACAGTTTGAACAGGCTTATTCTGTATCAGCTTAGAGTTCTGAATTCTGTCTCCAAAGTTTGCTGCTTTTGCAACAAGGCTGTTTTCATACTTGCCGCTGCAAGCTTTGGAATACGCGTCCAGACCGACTCCTAAGCCAAGCCATGTGCCAAGTACAGCTAAAGGGTGTTCAAAGAAAGGTTTTAATAGCATATCATACATCGGATTTTCTTTGAGAGCATCTTTGAAACTTATATTGTTATATGTATCCGGAACATAGTAATAGTTAGGAATACGCACCTGCTGCTGAGCTTGAGGCTGTTTTGCGTAATCCTGAGGTATATATTGATTACTTATATTCGGATTGATTTGTGACACAATAAGACCTTCTTTTCTAACCTAACTATTAATATAAAGTCATGTTTTGATGAAAAATTGCCTTTTGTGAATAAATGTTAAGCTTTTTCCCCTTCCTTTACCCCTTTTTCAACACTCTTTCCGGTTTGTAGTTTAACTTCTCAGTCCCTTCATTTACCCCTTTACCCCGAGTTCGCAACACATAGAACAAGCGCCAAATGTTCCGCCGCTCGCTTTCAGGTTTTTACGGAAACAGCAATACTTAGGGTCGTTAAAAAGCTCTTTTAAGCTTTTTTCCTTTACATTACCAATTTTCATTGATAAACAAGGGTAAACAAAACCTTCAGGATTTATGAACATATTGTTGTAAGGAAATGTGCAAGGCTTGTAAATTTCCTGAACCGGTTTATCTGCCGGAAGTGCAAAAAATCCTTCAATGGCAGCAAGCGGGTCATAAGCGTACTCAAATTTTGGTGAAAATCTAAGTTTGGTTTTGCCTCCTAAACTTTCAATCTCTTTATAAACCTCTCTAAAATGTTCCATATCAAAATATGGTTCAATCGGGTAGTTTGCATTGAATTCCGGTATAAAAGTTTCTTGTAATATCGAGCTTTGTTTCCAGTTGTTGTTCCTTAAAAACGAAATAGATAAAAACTCAAAATCCATTTCTTCACAAAGTTTATAAAGCTTAACCAAATCATCAAGATTGTTTTCAAGCACAATTGTCTTAATGTCAACCATTTGTTTTGGTTTTTGAGATTTTAAATTCTCCAAATTAGAAATTATTTTATCAAAAATCCCATCTTTACCTCTGTTTCTATCGTGGTTTTCACCGTATCCGTCAAGTGAAACAGAAAGCAAAAGAAGTTTGTATTTTATAAAAGCTTTAATAATTTCATCATTAATCAAAATCCCGTTTGATACGACATGCACCTTATTCCAAATTCTTTTGGATGTACGGGCGAGGATTTCAATAAAATCTTTTCGAATAAGCGGTTCACCGCCAACGAGAGTTGCAATTGAATAAAAAGGCAGCTGGTCAATAACTTTTTTCCATTCTTCTGTTGTAAGTTCCTGTTTGTTGCGTTCGGAGCCGACATAACAATACGGGCATTGCAAATTACAGCGGTAAGTCAGTTCCAGAAAGTATCTGAATGGAACTTTTGCTCTTCCGTATTTGTCGTTATAAGAAAGTGATGTGTAAAAATTTCTAGCCCAATCAAACAGGTTTGAATAATTCATAAATCCCCCGCAATCTCTAGCCCTTATATTAACATAAAGTTTAATGATTGTTGAGGGGTTAAGTTTTAATATAATAAAGAATCCTCATCGCTCAAACTTTCCTCCCTTTTTGGGAGGTTTTTTTTATTTAACCGATACGATTTTTACTCCGGAGCTTGTTCCGAGTCTTGTTGCACCCGCTTCTATCATCTTTAATGCAGCTTCTTTATCACGAATTCCGCCGGAAGCTTTAACGCCTAACCCTGCATCTTTCACTGTTTCATACATAAGTTTTACGTCTTCTGCTTTTGCTCCGACTCCGTTTTTTACAAACCCTGTCGAAGTTTTTACAAAGTCTGCTCCGCCTTTTATGCAAAGTTCACAAGCTGTTTTAATCTCATCCTGCGTAAGTAAGTCTGTTTCTAAAATTACTTTCAAATTCTTGCCCTGACAAGCTGCTTTGATTTTAGAAATTTCATCGATGATATAATCATATTCTTTGTCTTTCAATTTGCCGCAGTTAAGCACCATATCGATTTCATCTGCACCATTTTTTACAGCATCAACTGTTTCTAGAACTTTTGACTCGCAAGTAGTCTGTCCTAAAGGAAAACCGATAACTGTAACCGTTTTTACATTGGTATCTTTTAGATACCGGCTTGCAAAAGCAACATTGCAAGGATTAACACAAACTCCAAAGAATTTGTTTTCTATAGCTTCATCAAGTAATTTTTTTACTTCTGCCTTTGTCGCATCCTGCTTTAAAAGCGTATGTTCAATATGTTTATTTAGTTCCATTATTTCCCCCAGAAAAAGATTGCTGTAACAATACCCATAACCAAGCAGTAATATCCGAAAAATGCCAGTGAAAATTTAGAGACAAATTTCAGGAAGTACTTAATGCAAAAATATCCGACTATTCCCGAAACAACAGTACCTGCAATTATTGCAGTCCAGTTATAAGTTACGACTTCTGCAAAATCAAGCTTCACAAGAGGATAAACCATTGAAGCTCCCAGAATTATCGGAATACTTAACAAAAACGAATACCTTGCTGCAGTTGTTCGATCTACTCCATTTAATAAGCCTGTCGCAATTGTTAAGCCTGAACGTGAAAAGCCCGGAAGTGCGGCAAAACCCTGTGCGATTGCGATTAAAATAGAAGTTTTGAGAGTAATTTTATCACTTTTGGCATTTTTAATTTTTTCACTAAACAAAAGCAATGCGCCTGTAAAAATTAGCAAAAGTCCTACAATTGCGGGTTTAAATACCAGCCCGCCTGCGATTTCGTTAAGCGGAAATGCAATTAGAACAGTTACAACAGTACCAATTAAAATGTAAACTCCGGTTCTGAAATCAGGATTAGTCTTGTCACGTTTAATAAGAGCTTTGCAAATTGCAAAAATTTCTTTTCTGAAGAAAATTATAACTGCAATCAATGTGCCAAGATGGAGCATGATATCAAGAAAAACTTCCTGATTTGTTTCCTGAACGATTTCGATTCCTTTAAAAACTTTGTAAAAATTCGAAGTAAACACAAGGTGAGCCGAGCTTGAAATCGGCAAAAATTCGCTCAAACCTTGAACTATTCCCATTAATATTGATTGTATTAAATCCAACTATTTTCCCCTATTCATTTTCTAAAAAGTAACTTGCACATGAAGTAGCTGTTTCCCAGACCGAAATCTTTGATACAAGCGGAATTCTCTCTTTCAGTTTTGTATAAATAAATTTAGACAAAATCTCGCTTGAAGGGCTGATGCCTTTAAAATATGGAAGTTCATTGATATCTTTGTGGTCTAATAAGTCTAAAACAGATTTTAATTCGCGTTTCAAAACTTTGTAATCAACAAGAATATTACTTTTGTCCAAGGTATCACCTTTTACAAAAGCTTCAACTAACCAGTTATGTCCATGCTGGTTTTCGCATTCGCCATCATAATTCAATAAATGATGCGCTGCTGAAAAATACATTTGTGCCTTAAGTTCGTACATTTTTATTACACCTTTAAACTTTCTCCTTCTCCCTGCGGGAGAGACCCCGAAGAGGCGAGGTTGGGGTGAGGGGGCAATTCCTTATAAGCCTGTAGTCCTGACCTCTCAGTCCCTTTTATTTACCCCTAGCAGCAGACTTCTGCAAGCCTTGCCATTATGCGCTCTGTAATCACCTTAATATACTCTTTATCAACCATACCGTTAATTATACAGTCAGCAATCTGGTAAGTCGGTCTGATGTACTGCTGTGCTGTCTCGTTAACATTTTTAAACTGCAAATCTGCGGCTTCTCCGGTCTTACCGCGTGAAACTGCGCGTTTGTACCAGCGTTCTTTGATTACATCAATTGGAGTGAATACATATACTTTTACGTCCATAATATCTCGGACTTCTTTGTTTAAAACGTACAAACCTTCTGTTAAAATAACTTTTGCAGGTTTTTTAATATCTCCGTCCGGATGTGATTCGCAGGTTACAAAATCGTATCTTGGAGAAATTACTTCTTCTCCGTTTTTTAAACCCAGCAAATGTTCTCTCATAAGCGCAAGGTTTATAACTTCCGGAGTATCAAAGCTGAAGCCGGTTTTAAACAAAGCATCATAGCTTCCTGCTTCAATAAGCTCTTTTGATGTGTCTTTATAGTAATCATCCTGACGGATAACAGTGTAGATACCTTCTTTTTTGTCTCTGACAACAGCTTCAATAGTGTTGTCTACAAAAACGGTTTTACCTGATGCGCTTTCGCCGGTTATTCCGATAAGAAAAGTTTTTTTCTTTTCCTGAACGACTTTGCGTGCAATATTTAAGATAAAATCGTCTGCAACTCTTAAAAACAATGGTTGTTCCTGCTTTTTGTCTTCTTCGAGAATTTCTTTGAGGGTGTCAACGATGTTTGTGATAAGTTCCATATCCAGCCTGCTGGAATAAAAATTATAGTTTGTAAGTTCGAAAGTTTCCATCATAAATCCGTCCTATTCGTCGCGATTTTGTTGGGTTTCACCCAACCTACTTACTGCCGCATTCATTACTACATTGTATAGTAAACAGTTTAAAAAATCTCATGTTTCTTAAAAAAAATTTACCTAATTTCATGTTTTGACTATAATATTCATGCAAATAAGAAAGGAAAGAGATAATGAAAAAATCAATCAAAGATTTAGGCGACATTAAGGGAAAAACAGCTCTTGTAAGAGTTGATGTTAATGTTCCTCTTGATGAAAACAAAAATGTTACTGACGATACCCGTATTCAAGCTATCGTTCCTACAGTAAATTTCTTGAAAGAAAAAGGTGCAAGAATTGTTCTTATGGCTCATTTAGGCAGACCAAAAGGTGAAAAGAACCCTGAATTTACTCTTGAACCTGTAGCTAAATACATGTCAAAAGTTTTTGGCGAAGAAATTGTATTTATTCCATCTGTTGAAGAAGCTGCTTCTTACGTAGCAAAACTTGCAGACGGTCAAATCGCATTATTAGAAAATATCCGTTACTACAAAGCAGAAGAAGCAAAAGATGACGATATGACTTTTGCTGAAGAGCTTGCTAAACTTGGTGATTTTTATGTAAACGACGCATTTGGCGCAGCTCACAGAAACCATACTTCAACTGCTAAACTTGCAAAAATTCTTAAACCTGCTGTTTCTGGTTTGTTGATGGAAAAAGAAATCAGATGCTTGTCTCAAGCTCTTGATAACCCTACAAGACCATTCACAGCTGTTGTTGGCGGTGCAAAAGTTTCTTCTAAAATCGGGGTTTTAGAAAATCTTTTAGACAAAGTTGACAATATGATTATTGGCGGCGGCATGGCTTATACTTTCGTTAAAGCTAACGGCGGTAAGATTGGAAACTCTATTTGCGAAGATGACCAGCTTGAAGTTGCAAAAGCTATTGAAAAGAAAGCTCAAGAAAAAGGCGTTAAGCTTGTAATGGCTACTGATGTTCTTGTTGCTGATGATTTTTCTGGCAACGGTACAAATAAATTCGTTAAAATTGATGAAATTCCTGACGGATTTGAAGGTGTTGATGCAGGCCCTGAATCAAGAAAAGCGTTTGCAGAAGTTCTTAAATCTTCAAAAACAATTCTTATGAACGGACCGGTTGGCGCGTTTGAAAATCCTAAGTTTGCAGAAGGTACAAAAGCTGTTCTTGAAGCTATTGTTGAAGCAACAAAGAACGGTGCTGTTTCTGTAATCGGCGGCGGCGACTCTGTTTCTGCAGCTAAGAAATTCTGCAAAGCAGAAGATTTCACTCACGTTTCAACAGGCGGCGGAGCTTCTCTTGAATTTATCGAAGGAAAAGTTCTTCCGGGTGTTGCAGCGCTTGATGACAAATAGTGCTACGCATGAAGATATTCAACAGTGGCGGCGATTGAAAATCGCCGCCACTGTTTTATGTTATAAATTTAACTTACCCCTACCCCTAGCACATTACTATCCACAGGAGTTTTCTGGTTTGACGTCCTAAGAAAATCGCTATCATGCTGAAAAATATGTCGTAAATTATTTGTATTCCGCTTTGTGAAAGTATCCAGCCAGTTACCATATCCATCGGAGCCTGACGCAGTGTTGCGATAAATACCATGTACAAAATTCCAAGTACATGAATGATTAAAACTCCAATTACTGATATTAATAAAACTCTTAAAATATCTGTTTTGCCTTTCAAAAGCGTTCCTGCAAAGAAAATTGCCGGAATAAATGCCAGTATGTAGCCAAAACCGTATTCAAACAAATAACTTATACCGCCTCCGAGTGCAAAAATCGGGAAAAACAAACCTGCAATTATGTACATCAAAATCGCAAGAATACCGAATTTTCTGCCTAAGAGAGCTACAATAAAAAATACTACCGGAATTTGCGGAATGTATTTGTAGCTTTTTATAAAATGATGCAAAATTTCCGTATCAGTTACATCTCCTGCTAAAAAAGTGAATGTATCCAGAGGAAAGTACGGATGCTTAAGCGTTAATTGTGTAAAAGTTGCAACGACGATAAAAAGTACGGATAAGCAGGTTAAAATGAGCGTGCCGAATGTGATTTTTATAGGCTCGCCTTTGTATTTAAAACTATTTATCTGTTTTTCTACTCTTTTGCTCATTTGATTTCTATTAATGTTTTTAGTTTTTCAATATTTTCCGAATACTTTAATTTAAATTTATCGTAAAAAATATTTTCGGTCCACATAATTAATGCGTCTTCGTTATTATCCTGATAATATCCTTTACGTGTTCCGAGTGACTGAAAACCGTATTTTTCGTAAAGCTTTATTGCCGGAATGTTTGAAACACGGACTTCCAGCGTTAAATATTTTACTCCGTCTTTCATACAGTCTTCGATAATTCTATGAATAATTGCTTCTCCGATGTGGTTTCTTAAGAATTCTTTTTTTACTGCAATTGTTGTTATGTGACCTTCGTCTATAATATGCCATGTTCCTGCGTATCCGGCAAGTGTTCCGTCAGAAGTTTTTGCGGTGTAGTATTTTGCAAGGTTGTTTGACATTTCATCATAAAAAGAAGACTTTGCCCAATGGTGCTTGCCATAGGCTTCTTCTTCAATTTTAATGACATTTTCAATGTCATCTTTTGTCATATTTGATATGATAATTTCTTTAACTAAGGACATATACTTTCCCAATCAATGTCATCGTCTGTTTCTTCACCCGGCTCAATAATATGCTCTCCGTCTTCAAGCATAAGCATCAAAGAGAGTTTAAGCTGTTTTTTGTAGTTTTCGAGCGCTTTTTCTCTTGTTTTTGCGCAAAACGCAAAACTTGGAATTTCTTTGATTTCTATATAATGATAAGGATTTCCGTTGAAGTCTAAATCAGTTCCTTCAATCAGAGTCCAATCAAGGTTCATATAATAATCTAAATCTTTAGTCATCCAGAGACCTTTCATTGAGCGGCTGCTTAATCATTATACCTTCTCCGCCGATTACGTCTGCTTGTTTTCCGTTGATGTATAAGTAAACCGGCAGATTTGTGTTTGCTTTTGCGGTTTTTATAAGCTGTTTTATACGAATATAAGTGCTTTCGGCTCCTCCACCGCCTTCAAAAGCTGAAGAAAGGTCAATCATAACGCTTTTTTCGCCTTCTCTTATTGATAAAATTTTTGTACCTTGAGGAATTTCAGAGGTGAAACCTTTTGATTTTTCCCATTTTGTAGGGCCGGAAACAAGCTCTTTTATTGCAAAAGCAAAACATGATTTTTCTTTTTCAGGGTCACATTTTCTGTTAACAGAACGAATTTTTCCGTGTGAGTCTGATACGAATATTTTAACTGTTTTGTACTCTTTTTCTTTTGGTGCAGGCTCTTCATCATCCGGAATTTCCTGAATATCCGGAATTTCTGTTATATCTGAAATTGGCGGTTTTTCTTCATGTTGAGGAAGGTGGAAATCAATTTCTCCTTTGTTAAAAAATGAGAAATAAACATAAGCAACAGAAATTGCTATAAGTATAAATAAACCTAACTTTTGGGAAGAATTCATTTACTCACCTCTCTTTACTTCTATCTTACCATCAATTTTAATTTTGTTATCAACAATGTTTACATTCTCAATATTTGCGTCACATTTTTTTGATTCCAGAATATTTAGCGTAAACTCTAATGGATTTAAAAGGTTTAACAGGTTTGCAACTTTACTTAGTGAAATGTTTCCATAAGCACTGTCAAGCTTGATATTTGAAGCTTTTATTTTCCCGTTTTCAACAATAAATCCTGATGATACAACAAAAACTTTGTCTTTGCTTGCAGGCATAATCGGAAAATTGTAAGATGTTACAACATAAAGCTGATTATTTAAGATTTTTGTTTTGACGCCTTTTACCATAAACATCGGGTAAGCAACTTTGTTGATATTTTCGAGAACGGCGTTATAAGTACTGTGCTTAAGTGCTGTATTTATGCTTTCGTCAGAGAGAAGCATGTCGTATTGAAACTTCATGTCAGACTTAAACTCAATCGGGTCTTTTGTGTAATCAACATAATTATAATCACTCAAAGATTTTAGATGAACATAAGGTATTGTAATTCCTTCTGAAACAACATTTTCTCCGGTGATTTCAAGGTCTTTGAAGATGCCTTTTTTCATACTTGAAAGGGTATAACCTTCAAATTTAACATCATATTTCCCGCCTGTTTCTTTTTGTAGCGAAGATTTGATAGTGCGCGCTGCAAAACTTTCTGCAACAGGGTTCATTATTGCAAAATGTTTATGATTTTTTAAGTAATCTGCAGAATACTTATCAGCTGCAAAAACAGTGCTGGTAGTTAATAAAACAAGTGCCAATGTTAATATAAATTTATTCATTTTCTACGACCCCTTTGTAAAATTCTCCTGCTATAAGCTGCGAGTATTTTTTCTTTTCGCTCAAAGACAGCGCAAGTTTTTCCGAACCGTCGGAAGTCGTTACGCTTGCTACTATACCTGAAATATCCGAACATGGAAGCTTTGTAACTTTTGCTTCAAACTTAGCGTACGGAACTTTTTTGCCGTAAACTTCCATTTCTCCTCTGTTTGTGACTTTTATATCCTGAACGGTTACGGCTTGATATTTGAATTTTTCGGCTAAATCTTTAAGCTTCTTATCTATTTTATCACTTTTGATATCTGATTGAGTCAGCAAAGGTTTCTTACCTGAGTCAATGATAACCATTTTTTGACCGGAGGCTTTGTGCTCTGCAATTACGGCTTTGTAGCCTACAAGATTTACAGAGTTATCAATCTGGAATTCTTCATGAAGTTTTGAAAAATCGCCGATTTTTTTTGCGTTATTCATTGCATGCTCTTGCATAAAGTTTCCGACATTCACTTTAATTGCTTCAACATATTTCTGTCCTCCAATGGCGTTAAAGCCAATAATAGCAAGGACTAACAAAAAAGCGTTAAAAATAATCTTTATTAATCTAAACATTACTTGCACCTATAGTAAATATTATGTACAATTATAACTATGACAAAACCTGAAATCAATCTAGTAAATACAACAGATGTAAATATTGAAGAAGCAACTCCTGCAATGCGCCATTATATTGAGGTGAAACGTGAACATGCAGATAGTCTTCTTTTATATCGCATGGGCGACTTTTACGAAACGTTTTTTGAAGACGCAGTTACTCTTTCAAGAGAGCTGGAAATAACTTTGACCGGCCGTGACTGCGGTGCAAAAATCGGTAAAATCCCGCTTGCAGGTATTCCTGTTAAAGCGCTTGAAGGGTACCTTGAAAAACTTGTTGCAAAAGATATTAAAGTTGCGATTTGCGAGCAGTTAGAAGACCCTAAACTGGCTAAAGGGATTGTAAAACGCGGAGTTGTAAGAATTATTACCGCAGGAACTTTGCTGGAAAGCAATTTCTTAAACCTGAACAGTAACAATTATACCTGTGCGATTTTTAAAGAAACAAAAGGCAAAGAAGAAAAATGGGGCTTTGCTTATACTGATATTTCAACTGGCGAGTTTAAGGCTACAAGCTTAAACTACGAAACTTTGCTTACTGAACTTGCAAGAATTCAGCCGGCAGAAGTAGTTGCTCAGGCAAAGAAAATGAAGCTCCAGCCATTCCAGATTGTGCCTGAGGAGACGGTTGATTTACCGGATGAAATTACAAACTATTATAATTGTTCCAAAGTTCCGCAGAGCGTGTTTGAAGAAAATTTTGCGAAAGAAAATTTAAAACAGGTATTTAAAATTTCTGATTTGAGTGCCATCGGATATGATAGCTGCGAACTCGGATTTAGAGCAGCTGCAGGACTCCTTGCTTACATCTGGGAAAATTTGAAAGAAGGGTTTCCTAAGTTTGAGAGAATTGAAACTTACGAACTTTCCGAGTATATGTCTATTGATGCCGGAACAAGGAAAAATCTTGAACTTACAGAAACTTTACGAGATAAAAGTAAATACGGTTCGCTTTTGTGGGCTATAGACAAAACTTCTACCGGCATGGGTGCAAGGCTTTTAAAATCCTGGGTTTGTCAGCCTTTAAAAGATATTGACAGAATAAAAAAACGTCAGGATGTTGTAAGACGAATTGTCGAAAATTCTAATGAAAGATTTGCGCTTCAAGCACAGCTCAAAGGAATTTATGATATTCAGAGAACTTCTACAAAATTGAGTAATTTGTCAGCTTCTCCAAAAGATTTTTTGAGTTTAAAAGAGTCTTTGAGAGCTTTGCCAAAACTTGTGGAAATTGCAAAATCAATCGGATTAAATGTCTTTGAAAAGATTGAAAATGATTTAGGAAAGCTCGCTGAATATTACGAAATTATTGAACAAACAATACGCGAAGATGCTCCAAATACTATTAAAGAAGGCGGAGTTATTAAAGAGAAAGTAAGTTCCGATTTGGATTATCTTCGTGATTTGATGTACAACGGTGAAAAGTGGCTTAAAGATTTTGAAGTTAGGGAAAAAGAACGTTCAGGAATTTCTGCTCTGAAAGTTGGATATAATAGAGTTTTCGGGTACTATATTGAAATCAGTAACTCTAATCTGAGTAAAGTTCCTCCTGAGTACATTCGTAAACAAACGCTTTCAACGGGTGAAAGATTTATTACAGATGAGCTGAAAAAACACGAAGATGAGGTTCTGACTGCACAGGTAAAAGCGTATGAGCTTGAATATAAACTCTTTTCCGGATTTAGAGAGTATTCTAAAGAGTATGTTACTTTGATTAGAGAAACAGCAGAATGTATTGCAGAGCTGGATGTGTTTACATCATTTGCTATTGCAGCGGTTGAGCATAATTATGTCTGCCCTGAAATAAATGAAACCGGTGATTTTTTGATTAAAAACGGAAGACATCCGGTATTAGAGCAAATACTTCCGCTTGGAGCTTATGTTTCAAACGATATTGAGCTTTCAAGCTCTGATAAAACCAAAACGCAGTTTATGATTTTGACCGGCCCGAATATGGCAGGTAAATCGACTTATATGAGGCAGAATGCTTTGATTGCAATTATGGCGCAAATAGGTTCATTTATTCCTGCGGATTGTGCTCAAATCGGGATTATTGATAAAATATTCACGCGTGTTGGTGCAAGCGATGATTTGACACTTGGTAAATCAACATTTATGGTCGAAATGTCTGAAACTGCTTGTATTTTGAACAATGCTACAGACAAAAGTCTTATTCTTATTGATGAAATCGGCCGCGGAACAAGTACTTATGACGGTGTTGCGATTGCGTGGTCTGTTGCCGAGTATATTGCAGGTCAAATCGGTGCAAGGTGTATTTTTGCAACGCACTATCACGAGCTGAACGTGATGACAAAGACTTATCCGCAGATTAAGAATTTTAGAATTACTGTCAGTGAAGAAAATGGCGAGATTGAGTTCTTAAGAAAAATTGTTCAAGGTGGTGCAAGCAAGAGTTACGGTATTCAGGTCGCAAAAATGGCAGGGCTTCCGAAAGCTGTTGTTAAACGCTCAGAAGAGCTGATGAGCAGAATGCAGAGAGATTTTTCTAAAAACCTTGCAGGACGTAAAAAAGAGGCTGATATTGAGATACAGGCGCCGCAGCTGAATCTGTTTTTTGGAAAGGAAGAATAATGCAGGAAATCCGGTGGAAACAACGTTTCCAGAATTATGAAAAAGCGTTTTTGAATTTTGAAGAAACAGTTGCTTGTATTAAAAATCACGGCATAAATAAAATTTATGTCATGGCGCTCATTCAAGCTTATGAGATAGCTTTTGAGCTGGCATGGAAAACAATGAAAGATTATCTGGAGTATAGTGGAGTCAAAGTTGACACTCCGAGAGAAACTATTAAAGAAGCGTTTATGAAACATATTTTGGCAGACGGGCAGGTTTGGATTGAGATGATGGAAGCCAGAAACAAGACTTCGCATACATATAAAGAAGAATTTGCAAATGAGCTCGCTGATGAAATTCTAAGTAATTATGCTCAAAAGTTTGCGGAGCTTTCAGGGTTTTTCAAGGGAAAATTAAATGGATGAGTTTGGACTTAATGTTGAAACGATTAAATTAATTAATGATTTTTTTGCTTCTGTTCCGGAAGTTAAAGAAGTCAGGATTTTTGGCTCAAGAGCTAAAGGGAATTTTAAGCCTTCTTCTGATATTGATTTTGTGCTTAGAGGCGAAATTACACCAAAACTATTGCGTCATATAGCTTTTGAACTTGACGAACTCTCAACGCCTTACAGTTTTGATGTGGTTGATTTTAACGGTATAGAAAACGCAGACTTAAAAAAGAACATTCAAGAGCATTCAAAAATTTTTTATACGCGCTAATATTAGGAAGAAAGTTGGATGTGTGAAACAATTGTCATTTCACTTATCACATTATTGTAATGTTAAGTTAAAAATTTAGAAATTCTGATAAAGATAAATTGAAAGCTTTTGCAAGTCTGCTAATCTTAGAAAATGTTATATCATTTTGCGCTGTTTCAATATTACCAAGAGTTGAACGTCCGATATTTGCTCTATATGCAAGTTCATCCTGTGTAATATTGTATTGCTTACGCAGTTCTTTAATCCTTTTTGCAAGTTTTTCTAATAAAAGCTTGTCCATAATTAAATTGTCCGCTATAATGACAATATGAACAAACCGTACTACGGACAAATTGGCAAAATAGTTGGTAGTATTAAGCTTGCTCTACCCAAGAATTACTCTTCTGTTAATACTCAAAAAACACTTTAGGATGAACATTTAATGCAAAAGCAATTTCTATCAAAGTTTTGGTTGGTACATTTATTTCGGCTCGTTCAATCATACCAATATAATTACGGCTAACTCCAATAAGTTCAGCAAGTTTTTCTTGAGATAAATTCTTTGATTTTCTCACACTTCTTATATTTTGACCTATTTTCCTTAAAGTTTGTTCAACCATTATTTTATTTTGATGTTTTTGTATGCGATTATCTACCAAGTGAGAGTTGTCAAAATATGGTAAAAGAAAACATAAATTAATTTAATTAACCAAAAGGAGACTACTATGAAACAATTACTAACAACATTAATTCTTTTAACCTTCACAGCTGGTGTGGTTTTTGCCGATACTAAAATTCCTGTAAAACTTATCAAAATTAAAGACGGCGACACTGTCGATGTTCAAATTGATAAAAATACTTTTCCTGTCAGGCTGATTGGAATTGATTGTTGTGAGACCGGCAAAACCCATCGTGCATATCATCAGGCGTATGAAAATAACTTAACAATTGATGAAATCATATTAAGAGGAAAAAAATCAACAGCTTATCTTGAAAAATTGTATGAAGTAAATAAAAATAATCCCGTTTATATTGATTTTAAAGGCGTTGACCGTTATGGCAGAGCTTTGGGGGTAATTTATTTCGATAAATTAAATGTTAATGAAGATTTAGTGAAAAACGGCGGTTGTATGATATACAACTATAATTAAATCCTTTAAATAGCCCATTTCACAAACTCTCAGATGTGCTATGTTTATTTTAAGTACATCTCAAGAGAGGGTTTTTATATGCAGGTTTCAAAAAGGCTGGTTGTAAGAAAAGAAATTCCTATTGATAATTCAAGGGATTTGATTAGCTCAATGGATGTTGCTATGGCGGAGTATTATTGCCAGAACAACAATTATGAAAGAGGACTGGAACTGTTTAGAGAAGCTATTCAGGAAATTCCTGACGAAGCGGAACGTAATTTTGTTATTAATAAATATATCGGGCAGGCTATTCAGTACGCGCAAAGATTAAGCCTTGATAAAAAATATATTGAAGCAATTGAACAGTACCGTAATATTATGAAATACTCTGGATTTCCGATTAATATTTACAAAAATATCGGGCTGTGTATGAAATCTATCGGTAATGCTGATTTGGCAATCAAATTCTTGAAACGTTTCGAAGAAATTTCGCCTGATAAAGAAGATGTTTACGTATACTTAGCTGACCTTACATATACTGATATCAAGGATAATAAGAAAGCAATCGAATACTATGAAAAAGCTCTTGAGAGAAATCTTAATAACTTTTCAATCTACAATATGCTCGGTCACCTGTATTCAACCTGTTATCAGGATAAGTTTAAGGAAAAACAAATTGAGTATCTTACCAGAGCGTTTGAACTTTGCCCTAATAACAGAATTGTTGTTAAGAACCTTGCTTATGTTTACGGAAAATTTGATGAGGTGCAAAAAGCTGACGAGTTCTATTCAAAACTTATGTACTTAAATCCGACACATTCGGATTTACACGCTTACGGCGCTTATCTTGTAAGACATCAAAGATTTGCAGAAGGGTTTAAGTTCTTGCAGCACCGTTTCTTGAAAGAAGATTTGAACAATGTTGCGTTTCCTCAGCTTCTTACAACCAAGAAGAAAAAATGGAACATCAAAGTTGATATAAAAGACAAACGAATTCTTGTGCATTTTGAACAAGGTTTTGGTGACTCAATTATGTTCGTAAGGTTTGTAGACGAGCTGAAAAAAATGTGTAAAGAGGTTTCTCTTGTTGTTCAAAAACCTCTTGTAAGCCTTTTTCAAGCTTCTAAACTTGGTGTAGAAATTTATACGGAGGATCAAATTCCGACTATAAATTATGATTATTGGATTCCGATGATGGACTTGCCGATTGTATGCGAAACGAAACCTACAACAATTCCAAAAGCAGGCGGTTACCTGAAAGTGCTTAAGTCAAAAATTAACGCTTACAGAAAAGAACATATTAATGATAATGACAAAATTAAAATCGGTATCTGCTACGAAGGTACTCTTGCAAGCAAAGAGACTGATAGAGACATTCCGCTCCATTATCTGTATCCTCTAATGAAGCTTCCTGATGTAGAAGTTTATAGCTTCCAGGTGGACGATTTGACCTGTCAGATGGATAGAATTCCTGAAGATGCGCGCTTAATCAGATTGGGCAGAACTTTCAGAAACTGGGAAGACACAGCTTGCGCGATGAATTGTATGGATTTTATGGTCACAACAGATAACGGGGTTATGAACTTAGCCGGTGCTCTTGGAGTCAAAACGTTCGGGCTGTTTAACAGAATTGTTGAATGGCGTTGGTTTAAAACGGAAGGCGAAGATATTGCGTGGTACAAGAGTATTAAACCGTTCCAGTGCCCGACTTCCGGAGCATGGGAAATTCCGGTTGCTAAGGTGATGGAAGAAGTTGATAAAATCAGAGCAAAGAAAATTGCAGAGAAAATTAAAGGTAAGATGATATAATAAAAGAGGCTCATTTGAGCCTCTTTTATTATTCTTTTCTTCCGCCTAATGCTCTATAGATTAGTTTTTGGAACCAGTTCAATTCATCATAAGTTTTTGGTGCTTTTGGTTCGGCTTTCGCTTTTTTGACATCCATAAGCTTGTTTGTCTTACTTGCAGCTTCGCCGTTCATCTTGAGCGCTTCTTCAAGGTATTTGATTTTGAACGGATGTCTCTTTAAGTCGGCGTCTGCTACACCTTTTAAGCTGCTGCTAAAAATCTTACCGGCTTCTTTTGCAATAAGCTCAATTTCACCGTTTGAATAACCGCCTTTTTCAAGTTTCTTCGCAAAGTTTTTGAACTCGTTTGTCTTGAAGAACTTAGCCTCTGTTGCAGCTCCGATATCTTTCATATACATTTCTAAAAGAGCCGGAATTTGTTCTTTGTCAGGCAAAGGTACTTCGATTTTGTTGTTAAATCTTCTTAAAGCAATCGGGTCAACGATACCGTTTTTCGGATGGTAGTTTGAAGTCGTAATTACAGTTACGTTTTTGCATTTGTCACGAAGCTTATCTAAGCCGGTTAAAACAGCAGCTCTTGATTTTGCAACTTCTTCTGCACCGTGCTGACCGTCAGGTACTTTTCTCATAACTGCGTCGATTTCGTCGATACAAACTACGATTTTGCGGTCTTTCATTTTATTGGCGTGTTCGACAATGTTGTCAAAAGCGCTGCTAATCTTCATACTTGCTGCGTCTTTATAAGGCGAGCCTAAATCAGGATATTTGATACAGGTGAATAGTGAACCTGTTTCCTGAGCGTACTGTTTGGCTACATAAGTTTTACCAACACCGCCGTGACCGTAAAGGTACATGATATCCATTTTGTTATCGCTTGAACCGCCCCATTTTTTTGCTTTCTCGGAAAGCCCGCGGCTGTCAATAATTTTCTTAAATGCATCACGTAAAGTTTTTGATGTTGTTTTTGAATCAAGCGCTGCTACAGATTTTTCTTTTGCAAAATCTTCCCATTTAAGCTTAACTGTTGTGTATGCATCGGCTGCGCTTCCGCCTTTAGCTCCAAGTTTTTTAAGTCCGAGAACTCCTAATAAAGCAATTCCTGCGGTAGTTAAAAAAGCAGCTGCAATACCTATTTGAGCCATAACTCCGGCTTTGTTCCATCTATCACGGCTTTTTTCTTTCTTTTGAGCTTTTTGCATTTCCATCTCTTGAAGCATGAAAACATCGTCCATTCCATTGTTGGCTGGCATTGGAGCTGTGCGTCTGTTGTTATAGCTTACTGCTGTAGCATTTGATTTAAATTGAATCGAATTTACCATATTTTACCTTTTCTACACATTAATTTTTAAATCTGATAATAATTTTGCAAACTCTGCATCTGTAAAGTTAAGCTCAGCCTGTTTTCCTTTAATTGCTTTTGCAAAGTCTTTCATAGTAAGTTCTTCTGCTGATAAAGTTCCGCCTTTTTTGTACAAAGACTCAAGCGTTCTAAATGAAGAACCGTGTTTTTCTAAAAATTCCGCAATAGCTTTAACTTCCCTGCTGTCAGCAGATTTTAATACTTCCGGCACTTTAGATGCTTTTGAATAATTGTTGGCAATTGTTTGTGCAAGCTGTTTTGCATTTGGAAGTCCGATTAATACTTTTTCGTCAAACCTGTCTAACATTGGTCTATCCAGCATTTTTTTGCCAATTGTCATACCTTTTTCCATATTAATGTCTAAGTTTGTTGCACCAAATGTAAATATGTTGTCACGTTTTTTCAGTTTTTCTGTGAATGCTTTTTTAAACTCGTTTAACATATCGTTTGAATGTTTTGCATTCAAGCTGTTATCAGTCATCATAACGGAGTCAATTTCATCAATAAGAACAATGAATTTTTTCTTTGGATTTTTATCTGCTTCTTTGCAGATTAAATCGATTGCGTTCTTGAAGTTTCTTTCTCCGACACTCTGATATTCGGAACCCATTTGAGTTACATTAAGGTCGAATAATTTTGTATCAGGAAACATTTTTGTAATAGCTTCCACAAAAGTTGTTTTACCTGTTCCCTGAGGGCCGTATAAAAGTGCTGTTCTGATAGGCTCGCCGCCTTTATCTTTTAATAATTGAGGGTTTTCCAAACTCTGTTTCCAGTTGTTTACAAACTCTGTTATTTCCTGATTATAGTTTAAATCTTTAAAATCTTTGACTTTAGAAAGGTCTCTTTCCATCATCTGCTTTAAAGCTTTGTCGCTTTTACCCAGAAATTTGCTTCCAAAGAAAGCAAAACCAACAGATGCAATAATTGCCAGCATTGCTCCTGCCTGCAATCCTGTTAAAAGATTTTGTTTTCTTTTAGCCTGCTTTTGTTGTTTTTCCTGTTTTTTTACAAAAGTATCATAATCAGAAGTTACATTTGCATAACTTCCTGCTTTGAAATTTAAATTTTTTGTCTTAGGTGCGGTTGAAACCGTTCCGATTGGATTAATTTCGTTCATAAGAGTTCCTAACACTAATACTTCTAACATGATAAAAACAAGTCATGGCATAAAATTGCTCTAATGTAAAGATTTGTAAAACTTTTCCAAAAAAGTTAAAGTTTTTACTCAAAAATGCCGATAACAATAATATAAAAGGGACAATAAAGGAAAGAAAAAATGGCATTAGCTGCTTCACAAGCTAGATTATTAACATTAACCGAACGCAAAGCAGATTGCGAATTAGGGATTTCCATTCGCTCGATGAGAAAAATGGCTCTCACGAGGGAACAGTCCAACCTGACAAAAGAATATTACAGTCGTTTGCAATCAAAGACTATTGCTTATTATGATAATGGCAAGTATAACAAAATAAATTATAATTACCTGATGGGATATGATGCAAATTACACGGCAATTACTAATGGAAATAAGCCTTTAAAAGGTGAAAACTCTATGATTTTGACTGATTACAAAGGTCAGGTCGTAATGAGTGATGCTTATGCAAAAGCTATTACATCTGTTTTAGGAACTTCTGCAATGAATTCTCAGGGCAGAGGCGGAACTTTTTCAACAGATGAAATTCCTAAAATCCTTGCTCAGCTTGTTCCGGGGCATTCAGCAGAAGAGTTCGAAACAGTTATGAATAACGGGTCTGTTTCAACAAGTTATGAAGCTCAAGGTGTCGGTCAGTTAACCGGAGAAAAAACAGAAACTGAGACAACTGTAAATAATTCCCAATCAAGCACGGATTTAATACAAAAATTAGTCGATTTTTATCTTCCAATTTTTAAAGCAGCTGCAGCAAATGGCTGGACTACAGAATATAATAACGAAATGAAACTTAATGAGAATTATGTAAGTGATGCTATTGTGAGCGGTTCTTTCCAGCTTGCAACAGTTAATGATGAAGGTAATTATGATCCGGATACATCGCTTACTTATTTCGTAACGGCAGGTCTTGTTGAATCGAGAACAGATTCTGATGTCAGAGAAGAAGTGACAGCCTGGTATAATGCTGAAAAAGAACGTATTAATGAAAAAGAAAACTGGCTTGATATAGATATAGATAACTTATCAACTGAGCTGGAGGCAACTAAAACAGAGATACAGTCGGTTAAGAGTTTGATTGAGGATGCGATAAGCTCAGTATTTGATTGGGGCAGCTCATAAAATAAATATTTCCTATTTCCTTTTATATTTAAAAGGCGGGTCATATATGACCCGCCTTGTTTATTTTTATTTCTGTACCGTACTTTTGATATGTAACTCTCTTAGCTGTTGTAATGAAGCTTCTCCCGGAGCGTCTGACATCAAGCATTTAGCGCTTGCGTTTTTAGGGAAAGCAATTACGTCACGGATAGAGTCTGTTCTGCAAAGAAGTGCAACAAGCCTGTCCAAACCGATTGCAAGGCCGGCATGAGGAGGTGTGCCGTATTGAAGAGCATTTACCATAAATCCGAATTTTTCTGTCGCTTCTTCTTCTGTTAAGCCTAAAGCTTTGAAGATTTTCTTTTGAACTTCGGATGAGTGAATTCTAACAGAACCGCCGCCAAGCTCTGTACCGTTGTAGACGATATCGTAAGCAATTGATTTTACGTTTCCTAAATCACCGCTGTCTAATTTATCCAAATCTTCTAAGTTTGGAGAGGTGAACGGATGGTGCATTGCCATGTATCTGCCTTCTTCTTCAGAGTATTCAAACATAGGGAAATCAACAACCCATAATAAGTTGTGTTTGTTTTCGTCGATTAAGTTCAAAGATTTACCGAAATGTAATCTTAATCTGCCCATAATGTCGTAAACTAATTTCGGTTTGTCAGCTACGAAGAAGATAATATCTCCGGCTTCTGCTCCTGCTCTTTGCTGGATAGCTTTAGCCTGTTCTTCTGTAACGAATTTAAGTACAGGAGATTTTGCAGTTCCATCTTCGTTGTAAATAATATTTGCAAGAGCTTTTGCTCCGAAAGATACTGCAAGTTTTGTAATGTCGTCAATGTCTTTTCTTGAGTATTTAGCTCCGCCCGGAATTCTAATACCGCGAACTATACCGCCGTTTTGAAGAGTTTTCTTAACGATTTCAAATTCTGATTCAAGAATAATATCTCCAATGTCGAACAATTCTAAACCAAATCTTGTATCAGGCTTGTCAGAACCGTATCTGTCCATAGCTTCCTGCCAAGGCATCTGGATGAACGGAGGCTTAACTTCAACTCCTGCAGCTTTGAATGCTTCGACGATAAGACCTTCAACAGTTTCAATTACGTCTTGCTGTTCAACAAAAGAAAGCTCCATGTCGATTTGTGTAAACTCAGGCTGCCTGTCAGCTCTTAAGTCTTCATCACGGAAACATTTTGCAATCTGGTAGTATCTTTCGATACCGCCAACCATAAGAAGCTGTTTAAAGATTTGCGGAGACTGAGGAAGTGCAAAAAATTTACCTTCCTGAACTCTTGAAGGAACCAGGTAGTCTCTTGCTCCTTCCGGAGTGGTTTTAATTAATATAGGAGTTTCAACTTCTAAAAATCCCTGCCCGTTTAAGTATCCTCTTACAGCCTGACAAATATTGTGTCTTGTTGTGAGGTTATGGAGCATTTTTTCGTTTCTGATATCAAGGTATCTGTATTTTAAACGAACATCTTCTGAAACATTATCATCACCAAGAACGAAAGGAAGTACTTTAGATTCAGAAAGAATTTCAACAGAGTCCGGATACATTTCAACCTGACCTGTCGGATATTTTTCGTTGTAAGTTTCTTCCGGCCTTTTAGTAATTTTGCCTTTTGCAGTAATAACGTATTCGCTTCTTACTTTTTCAAGAGCTTTATGCACTTCCGGATTGATTTGCGGGTTAGCAACAAGCTGGAAAAATCCGCTTCTGTCTCTAAGTTCTATAAATAAAATACCGCCAAGGTCTCTAACAGTAGATACCCAGCCGGATAAAGTAACTTCTTCGTTTAAATTGCTGAGGTTAAGTTCACCGCAATTATGTGACTTCATTCTGGTTTTCAATTTATTCATCTCCCTATTAATATACTATAGTGCCCTAAAATAGTAACAAAAACATGTATAATTGTAAATAATGTTATAATAAATGTATGGCAAATAAGAAAAATAAATTAAAAAAACAAGATGTTTTAGTAGCAGTCGGTGACGAATATTATCATATTCAAACACCGGCCGGTCAGGAACATCAGGCAGCAGCTCTTGCTCTTTGTTCAAGTGCAATTAAGCTAAGCGAAACCGACCCTCTTCTTTCGCTTGAACGGTTTAATGAAGCATTAAAAATGGATAAAAATTTTTTCCGGCTTATTATAGCAGAAGTATTCTGTATAAAAAACTCGACAGAAATGCAGACGCTCTAAATGATTTTACAAAATTAATAGAGCTTGGAGAAAAAACAAAAAATGTATACTGGGAAAAAGCTCTGGCAGAGGAAAAGTTACGGCTTTTTAAAGAAGCTCTTGAAGATTATAATATTGCAATGACTTTTGATGACAACGATGCGCAGCTTTATAATGATAGAGGTGTGGTGTATGATTCACTCGGTTTTCATAAAGAAGCTTTAAAAGACTACGATAAAGCTATTGAATTGAATCCGGAGCTTGCGCCTGCATATTGTAATAAAGGAATACTTTATTGTGTTTTGGGTAAGTTTAAAAAAGCTGTTAAGCTTCTGACAAAAGCAATAGAGTTGCAAGAAAATTTTTTTCCAGGCAATTCTTAACAGAGGAACTTGTTATTATCAGCAAAACTTATATGATTTAGCGATAAAAGATTTTCAAAAAGTTTTAGAGCTTAATCCTGAACAGCATGAAGCATACTGTTTTATAGGAGCGTCTTTGCTTGCAAAAAATGAGTTAGATGAAAGCTTACACTATTTGAATAAAGCTATAGAGCTTTACCCTTCCGGCATGCATGCTTATTTCCATAAAGCGAAGTGTTTAAAAAAGTTAAAAAAAGAAGAAGAGCTTTTATTTTGTTTGAAGCAAACGCTGCTTGCCCAGCTTTCACTTTGTAATACGCTTAAGCGGGGAAAAATAAGGCTTTGCCTTTACAGAGCAATAAATGAATGTACGTTAGATATTCTAAAAAATAATTACCTGTGGTTTTCAAAAAGATCGCAGCTGAATGACCCGTTAGACTGCTTGTTTTATGAAAGAATAGCGGATGAAGATATGCTTGAAATTATCAGAAGCGTTAGAATACGTTCGTTATCTGTTTGCGATAGTGAATACAATGCTCTTTTATGGGCGCATTATGCTGACGGAGCACGTGGAATTATGATTGAGTACGAGTTTGATATCGAAACTTTAATAAAAAATAATATATTTATTAATCAGGTTGAATATTCAGATTGTTTGCGTCCGCAAAAAACTATGCCCGAGTTTATAGATTACGGGAAAAGTTATTTTAACAAAACAATAAGCTGGCAGGTAGAAAAAGAATGGCGATTGGTTACACCGGCAGAAAATTTAAAAGATGAACATAAATTGACGAATATGTTTAAGATTAAGAATATAACATTTGGATTGGCAGCAAAAGACGAAGACAAAAAACTTATACAATCTATAGTAAAAGATTGTAAGTTTTATGAACTGGTGTGCGGGGATATCCTTAGCGGAGAAAGTGCAATAAAACGAATTCCATTAAATTAAAATTGGAGATGGCGGGAGTCGAACCCGCGTCCATTGTGGATAAAAACGAACTTCTACGAGTGTAGTAACTTATTATCTCGGCTCAATACGGAAAGTTACAAAACCTGAACTGAACCAGAGGCTTTTTGCGGAAGCCTAACCTCCAATGGTAAAACTTGATGTGCATACCATCATTTGCACACTGCATCTTGCATAATGTCGTCACCCTAAGCGGCAAGCTGGCTTAGTTAGACGGGCTGTTAGGCAGCTTTTGCCATTCTGTAGTCAGCCAATGAAACAACTTTGTTGTCATTTAATTTAGTTTGCTCGTTGATAAGCGGGAACAGCGCCCGCACTCGCCATCCGGATCTACCAATCACAGCGTCAAAACCAGTACATCCCCATGTAGTTATTTTTGTTGTCGGGTGACCCCATCCGAATTTCTAAGTTCGCACCTGCTCACTAAGAAATTCTACCCTCCCCGCCTTCCGCTTCGCTTTCCGGAGAGGGACAACAGTTTTCAATGTGCTCAAAGACAGTATAAACTATCTTTGTTACTTTATCAAGTTTTTGATTTTCTTCAAATCTTTAAGCATCAAATCTCTCGGGCTTCCTTCTTCAAGAGAATGGTATCTCAAAAGATAAGACGGATGGAAAATCGGGATGCATTTTCTAATCTGTCCGCCGATTTCAAGCTCTAAAACTTCGCCTCTTATTTTTGAAATTGCCACTTTTTTGTCGTAAAAAGATTTTAAAGCAGTTGCTCCGCAGAATATTATCACTTCCGGATTAATTGTTTCAATTTGTTTTAGAAGATAACTTTCGCAGGCAGCTTTTTCAGCGTCACTCGGCACGCGGTTCTGCGGCGGACGGCATTTTACAGTGTTTATTATATATAAATCTTCTGCTCTGGAGATTTCTGCTTTTTCTAAAAACTCGTTTAAAAGTTTACCGGCTCTTCCGACAAACGGAGTTCCGGTTTTGTCTTCATTTTCTCCGGGTGCTTCGCCGATTAAAATTGCTTTTGCAGTCTTAGGATTTCCGTCTGAAAAAACAATGTTATTGCGTGTTTTACCAAGCTCACATTTCATACAGTTCTGGCATTTATTTTTTAAATCTGATAAAATTTGTTCCTTCATTCTTCAACCTATCCTTTCGAAATCAATAGCCCCGTGTTTACATACCGGACAAATATAATCAGCCGGCAAAATATCTTCTTCATAAATAAATCCGCAAATCTTGCATCTCCAGCCTTTTTTGTTTGTATTCTGCGGCTTCGGCTTGATGTTTTTCTGGTAATAAGTGTATGTGGCAGTCGGCTCGTCGTTAAAACATTCTGCAGCAACGAGCTGTGCTATAAACATGATGTGTGTACCTAAATCAATTTCCTGCTGAACATAAGCTGACATATAAGAGTTTGTGTTCTGCGTAATGTACAGTACTCCGTTAGGACTTCTTTTTGTATCAAAGAAATCTGCGAACTTATCCGAGTCTCTTCCGGAGTGGAAGCCGAAATGCTCGAATATATCAAATTTTGCACTTTCTGTTAGGATAGAAATGTTAAATTTTCTGGTTTTTTGAATCATTTCAGTTGTGAAATTGCGCTTATTTACAGCGATTGCGATTTGACACGGGTCAGAAGTTACCTGCATAACAGTATTAATAATGCATCCGTTGTCTTTACCTTCGTTTTCTGCTGTTAAGACATATAAACCGTAGCCGATATTAAAAAGTGCTTTTGTGTCCATAGCTTTCTCCTTTGTTACAATGTAACACTAAAAGGCGTTAAAGTAAACAAACTCCTTGACAACGACACCCTGTTCATACTAAACTTATTCATGCCGAAGTATAGTGCTATGGTATGCCTTACTCGGAGTAGTAGTAAGTCGGGTAGACAGGGTAAATCCGGTTTGGAATTTTTATTTCAAGCAAAATATATTTACCCCACCCCAAAGGAGATGAAAATGCCAAAATTAAAAACACATCGTGCCGCTGCTAAGAGATACAAAGTTACCGGCACAGGTAAAATCACAAGAAGACATGCAGGTATCGGTCACTTGCTTCAACACAAGTCTGAATCAAGAAAACGTAAGATTTTCGGAGATGTTGTAATTTCTGAAACTCACGAAAAATTGATTTCAAAAGAGTTACCTTACAAGAAGTATGCTAGATAGGAGTGTTGAACAATGAGAATTAGACGTGGAAATGTATGTCGTAACAGACACAAAAAAATATTAAAGCTTGCTAAAGGCTTCAAAGGTGCAAGAAGCAGAATATTTAAGGTAGCTAACATTGCTGTAATGAAAGCTCTTAAATACGCTTACAGAGACAGACGTGCTACAAAACGCAACATGCGTCGTTTGTGGATTGTAAGAATCAATGCAGCTGTAAGAGAACAAGGCTTGAGCTATTCAAGATTTGTTAACGCTTGCAAAAAAGCTAACATTCAGGTTAACAGAAAAATGCTTGCTGACCTTGCAGTAAACGACAAGGATGCATTTGCAGTTGTAGTTGAAGCAGCAAAAGCAGCGCTATAATTTTTATAGGTCTTAAAAAAAGAAGCTCCTTGCTTGACGAAAGCAGGGAGTTTCTTTTTGTTATGAGGAAATGGAGGAGAAATTTTTCTTAAAAATCTGCTACAAACATCTGACCGGTTGTAGTTTCTGTTTCTTTGTTTAAAGCTTGACGTGTAAAGAACATTTGCTTACCGTTAGCTTGAAGCTCTGCATTGTACATTCTTTCATCAAAGATATTTTCATATTTGTCTAACCACTCGCTCAATGGTTTAAATATATCGGTTACAGCTCCTACTGCTGTGTCTCCGAGCTGCTGCAATACACGTTCGCCGATACCGAGCTCTGCCATTTTTTCTGAGAGAGTTAAACTTAGAAAACTATTGTTTGCAACCGCTTCCTGTGCACGCTGTATATCGCGCTGCTCCATTGCAGCTTTGCCGTTTTCAGCTGCGGTGTACTGACGGTTGTTATAGTTTTTGTATTCGTTTAAAAATGAATTCAGATTGAATGATTCTGCCATATCCTTGTCCCTGTTCTTTGTACTTATGTTATCGGCATTTTTTTTGAAAACTTTAGGATTTTAAGAGAAATCTTTACAATAATTTACAAAGTAACAATTTGTAACAAAAATTGATTTTGTCCTAAAGTTTTTCCAAAATGTGCCGTAAACATATTTATACAATGTAGGCTCGTTATGAAAGGAGATAATTCATGTCAGAATTTAATGTAAGATTGGCGGATGGTACAACAATTAAGATTAGTGCAGGTGAAAAGCTTGAGGATATTAAAGCTAAGTTTGGCGAAGAGGCTCAAAATATTTTTGAAGGGATTGATAGCAATAATAACGGGACTCTTGATACTAATGAAATTGATGGATTAAAAGCTAAATTTACAGAAAATCAGTATACAGTGGAAGTGGCTGATGATGGAAAGACACCGAAGAAGGCTTTTAATGATGCAATGCAGGTTATGAAAAACCGGTATGGAGATAATCTTTCTGAGAACTTTAAGTCAGATGAAGCCGACAAATGGGAAATTAAAAAAGGACATACTTTATGGAAAATTGCTAAAGATGCTCTTGAGGATGAGGGGCTTCCTACAGATGCGCGTTCCATTAATGACAGGATTGCTCAGATTGCAAAGCTGAATAATTTAAGAGATGTTAATAATGTAAGAGTCGGGCAGAAACTTATTTACAAACTGACTGATGCGGGTGTGCAAAAAGTTAAAGCTGCTGAAAATAATTCTGCTGTGGCATTTGGAGGAGCTGCTCCACGCCAGAAAAACGCTCCTGCTCCGGCAGGAGAAGGGGTAAATAATGGGGACAATGTGCCTATTATAAGCGGGAAAGTATCAACTATCAAAGTTACTCCTAACGGCATAGACAAGAGCTGGGGCGAGGGTGAGACGCTTAAAGAGAAAATTGATGGTAAATACGTTGGTAAGTACACTAAGACAGAAGGCGAGGAAACAAAAGAAGCTTATTTGATTCACATGGAAAACGAGGTGTACTTATCAGCAAGTTCTTTTGAAGAGCTGCAGAAGCTTGTTGCGGATTATAAGGCTGCGTTAGCAAAAGTTAAACCGGAAGCGGCTAATGAGGCAGAAGATGCTAAAGCAACAAGAAAAGCAGAGAATTTGATGGCTCTCAAAGGGCTTGCATCATTAGCTAACAATAATGTTGCTGTTCTTAAACTTATAGCAAGTAAACTTCAAGACGATACTTTGGTCGACAGAACTTCTGACGAGTACAAAGCTTTTGTCCAAGACTTGATTTTGACAAGAGATGCTGATGTTTTGCGCGCGTTATTGTATGATAATAATGATGGTGTGACAAGTATTGTTATAAGAAATGACAAGACTGCACATGAATACCTTGCAGGCTTGTATCAGGAAATCAGAGCAAAAGAAAAAGTTGGTGAAAGATTAACTGATGAAGAGATTGCGCTTAAAGAAGTTGTTGCAGATTTTAAAGATAAAAACGGTTATGAGATAGAGGCTGATACAGAAAATGGTGTACATAGAAAATATATGTCTTATGACAATATGGATGGAACACCAATGTATCAAGTGAAGGTTGGTGGAAACTGGTATTATGCAAAAGATGATAAGCTTTTGGATGAGTTTCTTACCAAATTGGAAGCTGCTACTACCGATGATGCCAAGACTCAACTGTTCAAGGATTATAAAAATACAACCGACCCTGAGCTTGCAAAATGCCTGGCAAGAAATGCTCAAAATCTTAAAGCTTCTAACGAAGACATTATTGCTCTTGTAAATTTACATGGTCTTGAAGTAATTGACAGCTTGAGTAGCGATTCTGAATATGACAAGACTGTGGTAGATGCTGTTGTTGCTCGTGCTAAAGATATTTATACAACAGACAAAGGCAATCTTAAAAACGCGGTTTATCTTGATAAGGTGATGGCTTGGATTGATAAGACTGATTTGTCCGATGATGATAAGACTAAGCTAAAAACAGAAATCGCTGATACTTATTTTGAGAAAGACGCTGAGGGTAATTATACTTTCAATCCTTCAAGAATTCCTACTCAAGAAGAAGCGTGGGATTTAGCTTATTTGCCGGATACATTTAAAGAAGCTCTTGTGAAATACACCAAGTTAGAAGATATGGGAAAAGGCAGGTACAATCAAGGTATCGAAAGAGTTTTGATTGGTACTTACACTGTATCTCATTATGCTGAAATGATTGATAAAATGGAAACAGCAGAAGATGTGATTGATTTTATTGACAACAAAGTTGCACGTGATAGAAACTATCACCTGCCTTATGATAAAATCTTAGAAAAATTCCCTGATAATCCGGAAATCATAAGCAGGTTGGCTAAATATGTTGATAATAATAGTACAATTTCAGATGAAAATAGAATTGTTTTAGTTAAGCAATTTATGACTGCGGATGCAAACGGTAACTTAACATTTGACCAATCCAAGCTTCCAGAGGGCGTTATTAGACAAAAAGTAATTGAGTTATTACCTTCGGATTGTTCAAAAGGCGAAGCAGCAAAAGTTTACGATGCAATATTGAATTCGATTGATAAAGTACCGGAAGAAGGTGATAGCAGTCTGGATATTTTAGCAGGTTCGAAATTCCGTTATGTAGATAATAATCCGGCTGTCAAAGCGAAGTATATGAAACTGGTTGATACTATAGTAGTTGGCTCAGAAGGTGGAAATGAGTTTATAAGACGATTGCTATATAGTTTCGTGCTTACTGATGCAGAAAAGGATAAAATATATTCAAAATGTTCTCCTGCAATGAAGCGCGAGATGATTGAAGATTATGGATATACACGTAATGGAAGTTTGCAAATTGTGAAATCCGGAGAAACAATTGATACTATTATCAAGAACTATCTGCGCACCCATCTGGATAAGTTCCCGAAACTTAAAGACTCTGTGGATTCCGATGCTAAAAAATGGACCGCTGATAGGATTACCGAAGCTTTAGATGATTATCTGAAAGATTTCAGAGCAGATATTCTAAAAGACCTCGGAATATCAAATCCTAAAGCAATACAAGCCGGTGATATTATTGATTTAGATAAGGTCAAATGGACTGAGCATCAGCCGGGTTGGTGGAACTATAACCTTACGTATTGACAAAAGGGTGAAAATCGTAAATAATAAAGAAGCAGGGTGGCACCTTGGTAAAGTGCCGTAGGAACCCTACAGTAATTTAAGTAAATTTAATGCTGCTATGAATAGCGTTGCTACGAACAGCAGCATTATTATTTTGTCAATTACCATAGCTTTCTACCTCCTTTCTTAGTCATATTTCCAATTGTAGATTGTGGCTAAGAGGAAAGTAGTGGTTGTACTTTTAACCCTGCATAATTTATTTTACAATAAGTTTTCAAGATTGTATATCATATAATTGTAGGGTATTTTTATACAAAAGGTTGTTTATAAGGTTTTTATCCGTAAAAATATTTTTAAATTCCTTCAAATTACAGGCATAAGAGTCCGGTCTTTGATTGAAATCACCGACCGGAGCGTCAGAAGCCCACATTATGCGGTGAGTAAAATCTCCGCGCTTAGTATTCTTTAATCGTTCAACAAGAAGCTTAATATCTTCTAAGTCTACCCAAGAAGTATCAACATAAAGTGTTGCAGTCTCCTCTTCAATCGATTCAAGCATAATATCAATAGCGGCTTCGTGCGAATGTTTAGGCCCTGTTGAAAGATGCCCTAAGATAATTGGAACATCAGGAAACTCTTTTGCTTTTTTGTAAATAAGCTCAGGAGAAGAAAACCTTGATTTGATATGTCCGGAATGGTAAAGGCAAGGTTTCTTAAACTCACGTGCAACCCTCAAATAATCATCATATTTTTCAGAATCAGCAGGAAGTTTGCTAATCTCGGGATGAATTTTTAATCCGATAAACTCCGGATGTTCGCTTAAAAGTTTACGAATGTTATCTGCGTTTTCTGTTCTCTCAACTTCGCACACAGCAAGCGATTTAAGCTTTGGAAACTTTTTGCAAATCTCAAGCATTTCAAGGTTGCATTCAAGCTCATCTTTACCAATTTGCGGGTCAATGCCGTCAAGATTAGAACAGATTGCAAAATCAACTTCTCCAATAATCTCCATCAAAAATTCGGGTGAAAAATTACCCCAGCAAGAATTCCCAATATGTGTATGCGAATCAATTATCATGATGTTTACGCCCAACTTGTAGTTCCAAAACCATACCTAACCCTTAACTCCTCTTGTAATGGCTTCGAGAATCTTTTTGACTCTTACAACTTCAATTCCGTCGATTTTATCTTGAATTTCATTTGCCTCAGGTATAATAATACGTTTGAAGCCGAGTTTTTGAGCTTCTGTTATCCTTTTTTCAATATGATTAACTGCCCGAATTTCTCCTGAAAGCCCGATTTCACCGACAATTGCAGTATGTGAGTCAAAAACAACATCCCTAACACAGGTTACAATAGCAAGAGCGATACCTAAGTCTGCTGCCGGTTCATCAACATCCATACCGCCTATAACGTTTACGTAAACATCCTGTTTGGAAAGATTAAGTCCTATTCTTTTTTCGAGCACTGCAAGAATTTGCAAGACCCTTCCGGTATCAACACCGTTTGCAACTCTTCTTGGCGCAGGATAAGGAGTTGTGCCGACAAGAGCCTGTATTTCAACTAACAAAGGTCTTGTGCCTTCGCTTGTTACAATTATTGTGCTTCCGGGTGTCTGGGTTTGATTGTACTCTTTTAAGAATAACTCGCTCGGGTTTTTAACTTCTGTTAAACCCCGCCCGCTCATCTCGAAAATTCCGACTTCTGATGTGTTGCCGAACCTGTTTTTAACGGAGCGCAAAATCCTGTAAGTTTTGTACTTGTCACCTTCAAACTGGATAACTGTATCGACCATGTGTTCAAGTACTTTCGGACCTGCAATATTGCCTTCTTTTGTCACGTGACCTATTACAATAATCGAAATATTTTGACCTTTAGCTGTCTGCATCAAAATATTACAGCATTCTCTAATCTGCGAAACGCTTCCTGCAGAGCTCTGGATTTGCGAAGTATAAATTGCCTGAATACTGTCTACAATCACTAAATCAGGTTTCATCTCTTCGATATATTTTTTTGCAAGTTCTAAATTTGTTTGGGGGTAAATATATAAATTATCCGTTTTTATTCCTAATCTTTCGGCTCTAAGTTTAATTTGTCCTGCGGATTCTTCTGCAGAAATGTACAAAACTTTTTTGTTATTTTTACAAAGCTCACCTGCTGTTTGTAAAAGCAGAGTTGATTTCCCAATACCGGGGTCGCCAGCTAGAAGTACAAGAGAACCCTGGACAATACCACTGGATTTATTTACCTCCCCCCCCCCGAGGACGCGGTCAAACTCAGAAATGTTTGTGCTCATTCTGATTTCAGAATTCATTTCAATCTCATCAAGCTTCATTGGAGGAAAAGTATCCGGAACTTCCGGCATGGAATTCTTTTGAGGAGCTGTTGATTCTTCCACAAAAGAACCCCAGCTTCCGCATTCAGGACACTTGCCTAAATATCCGGCTGTTTCATAACCGCAGCTCTGACATACATATTTTGATTTAACTTTTGCCATAAATCTATTGAGTAATCGGTATAATTAACTTTTGACCGATTGATAAAGCGTTTGGATTAGCCATTTTGTTAGCGTTTTGAATTCTGCCTACTTTATCCATATCAAAAGTGCCGTAAAATCTGATTACAATACTTTCTAAGGTATCGCCTTCTTTTACAACATATTCTTCATTAATAGGAGCAGAAACGGCACCTTTTTTAGAAGAAGAGCTGTCAGCAGGAATAAATGTAAACCTTCCTGATGATTCAGAAGCAGGTTTTTTAACCGGAGCTATTGTATCATCTTTTGGTGTGGAAAAATTAATTAAAAGGCTTATGAATGTTGTAATTAAAAGAGTGATAATAACACCTGCAATCAAACCTGTAACAAAGTAAACCTGCGGTGCTTTTTCATTCTTCTGTGCTTTTACGCCGAAAGACTGCCAGAGAGCGTCAAGTTCACGATTTTTGCTCTGAGTTCTATAAAAATCTTCGTCCTGATGAGCTCTGTTGTAACGGTTTAGAGCTTCCATCATTGCAACTCTTTCTCTGGTAATATTTGATCTTCTCAGTGTTGTACTTTTCATAAATCCTCACCAATTTAAGTTATATTCAAAATTTAACATAAAATTGAGGCATGCGCAAATTTGTTAAGTATTTTGTGAAGTTTTGTTAAGCTCTAGTCTTTATTTATAGAAAAATAAACATCTTTTAATCTTTTCTTGCTTATGTGGGTGTAGAGTTGTGTCGTTGAAACATCGCTGTGACCTAAAAGTTCCTGAACGACCCTTAAATCTGCTCCGTTTTCTAAAAGATGGGTCGCAAAACTATGCCTTAAAGTATGCGGTGATATATTCTTGTGGATGAGTTTGCCTTGATTGTGAATAAAAGTGTAAACATCCTGACGGGTAATCATTCGACCGTTTTCTAAAATCAAAAGCCTTTTTGTACTAAGGTTATATTTTTTTATAATCAAATCTCTTTGAGGCATATAGTTTTGAACAGCTTTCTTTGCAGCTTCGCCAATCGGAACAATTCTTTCTTTTGAGCCTTTTCCAAAACAGCGGATATATTTTGAAGATAAATCTATGTCTCCGGTTTTCAGGTTAACAAGTTCGGAAACGCGCAGACCTCCGCTGTAAAGAAGCTCCAGCATTACTCCTTCCAGTGGAGTAAGGTTATTTCTAAGCATTTCATCAATCTCTTTTAAAGAAATGACTTTTGGCAGTTTTTGAGGCATTTTTGGCTGCTCAAGAGTTGAAGCCGGATTTTTTGTAATAATTCCGGTTGAAGAAGCCCATTTGAAGAACCCGCGAAGTGAAGCAATTTTTCGGATAACACTGGTTGGTGCAAGTTCCCGCTCGCGAAGAGTTCTTATAAAAGAGTTGATCGTCATTCTATTAATTGTTTCAATGTTTTCATTACTCTCTGCAAAATCATATAAATCACGCCTGTATGCCTCAATTGTGTTTGAAGCAAGCCCTTTTTCGAGTTCGAGATATTCTAAATATTGTGCGATAATTTGATGCATTATAATCTTATGTAAGCTTCTCTAATCAAATAGTCTTCTAAAGTTTTCATATCAGGTATTGTTGAAGTTGTGTCGTTGATGATTATGCAGAAAGCGTATTTATGTCCGCTTCTTGTTGTTAAAAATCCTGCGATGGAACTTGCATCTCCGTGAGTTCCTGTTTTTGCTTTCAAATTATTTTTAATTGGAAGCATTCTGTGCGTAAGCGTTCCTTCTCCCGGAGAAGGAAGATGTTCAAGAACTTTGCTGTTTTTATTTTTAATTAAATATTCGGAAATAAAATCTGCGCTAATCAGGTTATTTTTTGAAACTCCGCTTGCATCAGTAATTCTGATTTTGGAATTATCAATCCCGATTTTCTCGCAGTATTTGTTAAAAACTTTTATTCCATTAAGGTCTGTTCCTCTATCATCAAAAGCTTTTGCGCCTGCAAGTTTTGCTGTCGTTTCCGAAACAAAGTTGCTGCTGTTTTTCAAAATATCGTCAATTGCTGCTGTCATAGGGTGTGTGACTTTGTCTAACTCTTTATCGGTCGGCAAAATTCTATCGGATATAAAATTTTGTTTTAGATAAATCTTTTTATCTTGAAGCGCACTTGAAAGCTTGATATCAAAATATCTTTTTAAATTATTTGTCGGAATGTACAAAGTCACAGGCTTATTAACAGTTCCGTTCAAAGAAAGAGTATTAGAAGAAATCGAATCATCTCTTGATACGCTAACTTCGTTTTTGTCTCCTGTTACAACATTATTTAAAAATACAACCGGATATTTGCTCGGGTTGATAATAGTTGCAGCTCCGCCTTTTTGATTTGGCATGATTGTTATTTTAATTAAGTTACTGTCAAGATTATACGAATTAAATCTCGGCATAAGAACATTCATATCATCATCCCACTGCCAGCCTTCGCCCCAGCTTTTTTTCTCTAAGATGCTGTCATCAATGAAAACTTTTTTTGTTGTTTCAATATCCATGCTATTTACGAGTTTTTTTAAGTCAGCAGAAGTTAAATAAGGGTCAGCTCCAAGCTTAATTATATAGCTGTCATTTCCTCTCCGGTAAATTTTTGTCGTGAATTCGTAATCTTCACCGAGAGTTTCAACTGCAGGTATAACTGTTAGAGCTTTTTGCACGGAAGCCGGATGCATAAGTATTTTTTCGTTCAGCTCATAAACAGGTTTTCCGCTGTTTAAATCTTTAATAGAAACGGCTATTGCATTTTTATCAATTCCCGAGTCATTTATGACCGAATTAAAATCGCATTTTGGAGTGCTTTTAGCGTTTACACTCAATGCCATTAAAAATACTATTAAAACAGCGAAAAATTTTTTCATTTTTTTATTACCTCATAAGACTCTTTGATGTCTTTTAAGACAGTGCATTGAGCCCTGAATTCGTACATTTTTTCTAAATCGATTTCGGCATAGATAGCGCCCTCGGTTTCATTAATGTTGTCCAAGACTTCACCTTTGTAGTCAATAATCATGGAATGCCCGAGGTTTTCGGAGCCGTCAGCAAGCATTCCTGTCTGGGTCAGAGCGACAAAATAAGACTGATTTTCAATCGCTCTTGCTGTTGTAAGAGTATCCCAGTGTATTTTTCTTGTCTTAGGCCATGCTGCCATGTTTACGAGAATATCAGCGCCTGCTTTTCTATACGCACGGTAAATTTCAGGGAAACGAATGTCGTAGCAGATACTAAGCCCTAACTTAACTCCTTCAAGTTCAACCATAACGGGGTTTGAACCTGCTGTTATGTAGCTGCTTTCGGTATCACCGAGATAAGAAAACAGGTGGTTTTTGTTATAAGTACAGACTAAATCTCCTTTTCTGTTGATTACAGGGCAGGTGTTGAAGAGTTTATTGCCTTTTTTTTCAACGAAGCTTCCGCCGATTATGTTGATTTTGTATTCTTTTGCGATTTCCTGAAGCATTTTGACGGATTTAGCTTCTTCGATGATTTCTGCGCCTGCAGGTATTGAAGTACAATCCCAGCCAATAGTCCATAGTTCTGGCAGAAAAACAAAATCAGGAGTATACTTTGCTAAGTTTGCTCTCAATAAATTTTTTACAGATTCTATATTTAATTCTACTTCTCCGATAGCAGATTCCATCTGGATTGCCAGAAGTTTTATTTTTTTCTCAGCCATATTCCGAATTTGAATACCTCATCAAACGCATCCGGCGCTTGTTTTTCCAGCTCTTCAAAACTTTTTTGAAGTTTTAAGCGGGCTTCTTCTTCATCCCCGTCTGGTGCAACATAAAGCGGTTCGCCATACAAGTTAACCATATTTGTAGCAAAAATAGGTGAGCGCATTTCATCCCATGACGGAAATTTGACCCACGTAAAGTTTTTTGAATGCCAGTAAATCGGTACAATTGGAGCTCCGGAGAGTTTTGCAAGCTTGATGACTCCGTCTTTTACAATGCGCGGAGGCCCTTTGGGGCCGTCAACCATCATTGCACAGTTTTCGTTGTTCTTTAAAGCTGCGAGCATTTGCATACTCGCTTCAACAGCACCTTTTTTACCTTTTGAACCTCGAATAGTTTTGAAACCCCATTTCTCTACAACATCAGCAATAACCTGACCGTCACGGGAGCGGCTTATTAGCACATTTACATTTCCTCTGTCCGGAAGTCCGTGGATACAAAACTGGTGTGCGTGCCACATTGCATAAATGCAAGGTTTTTTGCGAGGATTATTTACCTCTATAATTCTTGTGAAAATCTCTTGTATCTTAAATAAACCGTATACTACGTGAGCAAAAAGCTCTGTATTTTTTCCATCTAAAATCCTAACCATGCAATTAATTATACTATAAATGTGCTATAATTAAAACAAGATAAGGGATTAAATATGAAAAAGTTTTTGTTTTTATTGCTATTTTTCTTGCACAATGCTGCTTTTGCAAGCTTAAACGATGTTTTTATTGCTGATATAAAATATGACTGGATAAATAAATCCGAAGTTGAAAAAGAAGCTATTATTGAAGAAATTCGGGATATTATGTTTGAAACTCCCGTTGTGAAGCAAAAAGATTTTAAATCTCAGTTTAAAGACAGGCTGAAAGATAAAAACCGTCTGGAAAATTATATTGCAGCTTCAGCCGGATATAAAGAGTTTAAAGGAAATAATATTTCTGCTTTTTATTATAAAAAAATGAAAAACATATACATGTACGCTCTTCAGGATAAAAAAGACGTTACAAAAGCGTATTATTACGATACTCTCGGACATTTAAGATATGTGGATTTTAATTATGGCGAGTATCCGGACTATCCTTACTACGCAATACAGTACAGAATTTCGGGTCAGCCTGTGAGTGCAATATTTTATGCTTCAAAAGAATGTCAGTACATGTTTAAGCCGGATGGAGAGTTTGAAGGAGTCTGGTACAAACACAATCTTTATAATACAAAATCGAAAATTATTTTGAAACGGACAACGTACTAATGGAACAAAAAATTGCAGAAATTTTAATAAAAAAAGGATTAAAAATTGCGACAACGGAATCTTGTACCGGAGGTTTGTTAAGCTCCAAACTTACTGATGTAAGCGGAAGCTCTGCTTTTATTCATCTTAATCTTGTTACGTATGCAAACGAAGCTAAACACAAAATGCTTGGAGTTTCCAATGAAACACTTGAAAATTTTGGCGCGGTAAGCGAAGAATGCGCGCGTGAAATGGCAGAAGGTCTTTTTAAGTTAACAGGAGCGGATATTTGCGTTTCAACAACAGGTATTGCGGGGCCATCGGGAGGAAGCGAAAATAAACCGGTCGGGCTTATGTATTCTGCAATTTATTCATCCGGGCGAATGGAAATTTACAAAATTCAGATGCCTCCTGAATATGAAAGAATTATGATGAAACAAAAATTTGTTGAAACGGTTCTTAATAATATTTACACTTTTATCTCTTTTGTGTAAAATAGTTGTATGGGATTAAGGGGAAGAAAGCTTTTATTTTTGTGTTTAGGATTATTCTTGATTAATCCGGTTTGTGCAGTGGAAGATTTCTCTGAATACATGGACGGGGTTAGACGCAAAATCCAAAAATCATGGTGCCCTCCCGAATGTTTGGAAAAAGACGGGCATGCACTTATTAAGTTTAGTATTACAAGGCAGGGTGATATTTATGCAGCCCAGATTTTAGAAAGCTCAGGAGATAAATTTTATGACGCCTCTGCTATAGAAGCTCTAAAGAAAGCTGCTCCTTTTGATAATTTTCCGGCTGCAACTGCAAGAGGTTCTTTAACAATTAATTATTCTTTTGACACAGAAGTTGTAAATACCGGAAATATGCAAAAACACTTAGCTGAAGCAAAAAAATACTATAATGTTAACAATCATCTTGCGCTTTATCACATAACCAATGCCATAAAAGAGGTTGAAGGCGATATAAACTCATACTTTTTATACGGAAAACGCAGTAAAATAAAAGCTGCTCTGGGAGATGAAGATGGTGCTCAGGCTGATATGGAAGAGTCTAAAAGATTAAAAGCCAAGTATGATAAAAAGCGTATTATGGCAAGCAGAGTTTATGCTGAGATGGAGCAATCTCCGTATGCTTATTTTGCTCTTGCCAATTCGTATGACATTGCAGGTGATTACGAAAATGCGATTAAAGCGATTGACAAAGCAATTGGTATGACGGATTTGAATAATCAGTATAAAAGATATAGAGTAGAACTTATACAAAAAAAAGAGACTCTTTAAGAGTCTCTTTTTTATTATTTATATTTACCCCCCCCCACTACATTTCTAAGTTCATCTGTGAGAACTGAATAATCTTGTTTTTGCCTCTGTGTTTTGCATTGTAAAGCGCGTGTTCAGCATATCTTATAACTGTGTTTGCGTCTTCATCAACATCCGGCATGCAAGGGTAGGTTGAAATTCCGCCGGAGATAGTTACTTTGTGAGCTTCGTCTTCTCCAGCAGGGATGAATTCCATCTTCTCAACTTCGCGTCTAAATCTTTCACCAAACAGGAATGCGTTTTCTTCTGAAGTGTTTGGAAGCACAAGCAGAAATTCTTCATCTCCGTATCTTGTTAAAATATCTTCTTTTCTTATCATTGCATTAAGCTTGTTTGCAATGTTTCTCAAAAGAATAT
>CAPQCU010000015.1 GCA_948684385.1 uncultured bacterium | reverse complement strand
CAGAGCTTACAGACAGGAAAAACTTGAAGAAGCTAAAAAACTTGTTAAAGAAAAAGTTGAAGCTCTTCCAGAAGATCATTATATTCATCAAATCATTGAAGAAACAGGTATCGACTTTGTTGCAGAAGAATTCAAAGCTGCAGAAAAGAAAATTATGCGTGCAATGATTCTTGACGAAGGCGTTCGCGCAGACGGTCGTAAGCCAAACGAAGTTCGTCCAATCTGGTGTGAAGTTGGTGTTATTCCTCGTGCTCACGGTTCAGCTGTATTCACAAGAGGACAAACCCAAATTCTTTCTGTTGCAACACTTGCAGGTCCTGGCATGAAACAGGAACTTGACGGCGTTGATCCTGAAACAGAAAAAACTTATATGCATAAATACATATTCCCGGGTTTCTCTGTAGGTGAAGTTAAACCTTTAAGAGGTCCGGGAAGACGTGAAGTTGGTCACGGTAACTTAGCAGAAAGAGCTAATATTCCTGCACTTCCTTCTCAAGAAGAATTCGGATACACCATCCGCGTAACTTCTGACGTATTAGAATCAAACGGTTCAACTTCTATGGGTTCTACCTGCGGTTCTTCAATGGCATTAATGAACGCCGGCGTTCCTGTAAAATGCATGATTGGCGGGGTTGCAATGGGTATGATTACCGAAGAAGGCAAAGAACCTGTTGTACTTACTGACATTCAGGGAATTGAAGACTTCTTAGGCGATATGGACTTCAAAGTTACAGGTAATGACGACGGTATCACAGCTCTTCAAATGGATATGAAAGCAAAAGGTATTGCAAATGATACTTTAAGACGCGCTTTAGCTCAAGCTAAAGAAGGAAGACTTCATATCTTATCAAAAATGAGAGAAGTTATTACCGAGCCAGCAAAAACATTGTCACCTTATGCTCCAAGCATTACAACAATGACAATTCCTGTTGAAGACATCGGAACAGTTATCGGACCTGGCGGAAAACAGATTAGAGCAATTATTGAAGCTTCAGGTGCTGAAATTGATATTCAAGACAGCGGTGTTGTTACAATCACATCAAATGATCAGGAAGGCGCTGCTATCGCTAAGAAAATGATTAACGACTTGACATTTAAGCCGGAAGTAGGAATGGTAATCAAAGGAAAAGTTGTAAGAATTATTCCTATCGGTGCTTTCGTTGAACTTGGCGGCGGTAAAGACGGTATGGTTCATATTTCCCAAATTTGTCAGGAAAGAATCGAAACAATCGAACCTCACGTAAATATCGGTGACGAAGTAATTGTTAAGGTTATTAAAATTGATGACAAAGGCAGAGTTAACCTTACCATCAAAGGCGTAACCGAAGAAGACAAAGCAAAACTTAATGCTTAATAAACTTCAAAAAAATAAAGACGGGGTGTTGAAAAGCGCTCCGTCTTTTTATATCTCGTCTTTTAGATTAAAAAATTCGCCCGCGCCAAGTTTCAAGCTTTTAACAGCAGCCTGAACTCTGTTTAAAACGCCGAGCTTTTTGTAAATTGATGCTACATGTGCTTTTGTAGTATGATTAGAAATAAAAAGTTTTTCAGAAATTTCTTTATTATTCAATCCTAACAATAACAAATGCAATACTTCTCTTTCTCTCTCAGTAAAAATATTAATAAACACTTATTACCCTCTTCTATTGCTCCACAGATTAACTCATGTTGTACACTAGGAGTAGGTTGATTGTCTATAAGCTTGGTGGCTAAGATTTTGAAAAATATAATGTATATGATGTAAAGTTTTGTAACATTTTTAAAAAAGACTAAAATTTGCTATATTTTTTATACTTTTTATATATATAAGATGGTACTATAGGAAGAAATACGTAAGATGTCAGGCAACAACATTTCAGAATTGAATAATCTGTTTGCGCAAATCAATCAAGTAAGCGGCGGTCAAATCGGCTCACAGACATTTGCAAACGGTTCTATGTCATTTAATGATGTAGCCTGGTTTTCTAACGCTGTTCAAGGCTTAAGTGCTGACAGCACTCCTGAACAAAAAGCAGCTAACATTCAAGGCTTAGTAAAAAAAGCTTTGTCTTTATTTGAAAAATTTGCAAATCAGGAAGCTAAAGCTGCTCAAAAAGAAGTAAATAATCAAACTAAAAAAGCAAATGATATTCAGAAAAAAAGTGAAGAAGTCGGCGTCAAGCTTGAAGGTAATTTTACAGATATCGCTTCAAGCATTGAAGAACAAAGCTCAATTGTAGCAAATGCCGTTGAACAAATTCAAGAAACTCAAAAATCTTTAGAAGAAAAACAAAAGCAAATTGAAGAACTTGTAAAACAAATTGAAGAAAAACAAAAATCTTTAGAAGGCAAGACTCCGGAAGAACAAGCTGTAATCCTAGGAGAAATTCAAGGACTTGCATCACAAATTTCTGATATCGGTATAACAATTCAAGAAGACAATGAAACTCTTCAAAACTTAACAGCTGCTGTTGAAAATACAAGCAAAAGCATTGATGAAGCAACAGAGCAAATGACAGTTGTTGAGCAGGATGGTATCGGACAAATTCAACAATTAGGTCAGCAAGCTGCAGAAGTTACAACAGAAGTCACTCAAACAGGAGTTACAGGCGGAACAAATAAAGCAACCGGTATTGCAGCAGAAAAAGCAGCAAATGCAGCATCTTCAAATGTTTTTACAGGAACAAGTGTTGCACCTAAGCTGTATCAATTAGCACAAGACCAGAGTGCAGCAGGAAATACAAGAATTTCAAGTATAGCCGGAAATATTAACAGAATTGCGCAGGGTATTGGCGGTTTAAATAACGCAACTCAAATCATCGGCAATTTCCAGAACACAATCGGCGCAGCTGTTGATAACTATGCAACAGCTTACGGTAGCTGGAATACAGCAGTAGAACCTGTAATTACAAGTATCGGTTCTTTTACAACAATCGCAGAAGGAGTTGAAGAACTAAACGAAGCTGTCGAAACTGATTTAAAATCAACAGGAGCTGTAACAGACAAAGATAATGAAAACAATGACGAAGAAAAACTTCAAACTCAAAAATTTGATATTAACAAATTGAGACAGTTCGGATTATAGCTTAAAATTATTAAGATTTTATTAATTTTTTCCAGCGAGTGTATAAATTACACTCGCTGGATTTATTTCCGCAGCTGGTTTTTGGCGAAATCTCTAAAGAATTTTCCCTCAACAGCACGGTATGATTGCGTTGACAACAATTTTAATTTGTGTTGCAATATTATTAAGAGCAGTACAAAAAAAGGAGATTTCAATATGACAACGAAAACAAAAAAGAACGTTGAAGCTTTGGAAAAATCTCTTAACTCTTCAAATGTAGTTGAAACACTTGATCAGTTGGAAGGTTTAATTTCCAGAGTACACAAAGCTCAAAGAATCTTTGCAACTTTTTCTCAGGAAAAAGTAGATGCAATCTTTAAAGCAGCAGCTGCTGCTGCAGATAAAGCCCGTATTCCTTTAGCAAGAATGGCTATCGAAGAAACAGGTATGGGTGTTTTAGAAGACAAAATTATTAAAAACCACTTTGCTTCTGAATACATTTACAACAAACACAAAAACGCAAAAACTTGCGGAATTATAAAAGAAGACAAAGCTAACGGTATCAAAATCGTTGCAGAACCTTTAGGTGTTTTAGCAGGTATCGTTCCTACTACAAACCCTACTTCTACAGCTATTTTCAAATCATTAATCGCTTTGAAAACAAGAAACGGTATTATCTTCTCACCACACCCGAGAGCTAAAAAATGCACAATTGAAGCTGCTAAAATCGTTCTTGACGCTGCTGTTAAAGCTGGTGCTCCTGAAGATATCATCGGCTGGATTGATGTTCCGTCTATTGAACTTTCAAGCGGTTTGATGAACCACCCTAATATCGACTGTATCTTAGCTACAGGCGGTCCTGGCATGGTTAAAGCTGCTTACTCATCAGGAAACCCTGCACTTGGTGTTGGTCCTGGTAACACTCCTGCGGTTATTGATGAAACAGCTGACCTCAAAATGGCGGTTTCTTCAATCCTTATGTCAAAATCTTTTGATAACGGTATGATTTGTGCTTCTGAACAGTCTGTAATCGTTGTTGACAGCGTTTATGAACAAGTTAAAAACGAATTCACATACAGAGGTGCTTACTTAGTTAACGAAGATCAAAAACAAAAATTAATCGACCTTCCTCTTATCGATCCAAAAAGAGGAACTGCTCACCCTGACGTTGTTGGTCAAAAACCTCACAGAATTGCTGAGCTTGCAGGTTTCGGTCACGAAGTTCCTGAAGATGCTAAAATTCTTCTTGTTGAACGCGGTGAAGTTAACTGGGAAGATCCGTTCTCAAGAGAAAAATTGTCTCCTGTATTGACTCTTTACAGAGCTTCAGATTTTGAAGACGCTAAAGAAAAAGCTTTTGAACTTGTTTCAAGAGGCGGTGCAGGTCACACTTCAGTTCTTTACACAGACGAACGTCACAAAGAAAGAATTAACGCTTTCTCAGAAAAAATGCCTACTTGTCGTGTATTAATCAACCAGCCTTCTTCTCAAGGCGGTATCGGTGATTTATACAACTTCAAGCTCGAACCGTCATTAACACTTGGCTGCGGTTCCTGGGGCGGAAACGCTGTTTCAGGTAACGTTGGCGTTGAAAACTTATTGAACTACAAGACTGTTGCTGAAAGGAGAGAAAATATGTTATGGTTTAAGGTTCCACCTAAAGTTTACTTCAAGAGAGGCGCATTAGACCTTGCATTAAGAGAACTCACAGGCAAAAAACGTGCATTTATCGTTACTGACAGATTCTTGTTTAACTCAGGCGCTGTAGACAACATTACTAAAGTTCTTGACGAAGTTGGTATTGAACACGAAGTATTCTTCGATGTTAAACCGGATCCTACATTGTCTACAATTAATCAGGCAATGGCTATCCTTAAACCGTTTGAACCTGACGTAATCATCTCTTTAGGCGGCGGTTCTCCAATGGATGCTGCTAAGATTATGTGGTTATTGTACGAACAACCGGATACAAATTTCGAAGATATCGCAATGAGATTTATGGATATCAGAAAGAGAATCTGCTCTATTCCTGAACTTGGTAAAAAAGCTACCATGGTTGCTATTCCTACAACTTCAGGTACAGGTTCAGAAGTAACTCCGTTTGCTATCATTACTGATGACGAAACTCACGTAAAATACGCAATCGCTGATTACGCTTTAACTCCAAACATGGCAATCGTTGACCCTAACTTTGTTGACGGAATGCCTAAGGGCTTGACTTCAGCTTCAGGTATTGACGCTTTAGTTCACGCAATCGAAGCTTACGTTTCTTGTATGGCTACTAACTTCACTAACTCTAACGCTTTAGAAGCTACTAAGTTAGTATTCAGATACTTAGAACGTTCTTACAGAGAAGGTGCTAATGACCCTATCGCAAGAGAAAAAATGCACTACGCTGCTACAATTGCAGGTATGTCATTTGCTAACTCTTTCTTAGGATTATGCCACTCAATGGCTCACAAACTCGGTGCTATGTACCATGTACCTCACGGTGTAGCTAACGCGCTTCTTATCCGTCAGGTTATGAAGTACAACGCATCAGATGCTCCGCACAAACAAGCAATCTTCCCTCAATACAAATTCCCTTGCGCTAAGACTAAGTACGGTCAAATCGCAGACGAATTAGGATTGGGCGGAAACAATGATGATGAAAAAGTTCAACTTCTTATCAATGCAGTCGATGATTTGATGAAGAAAGTAGAACTTCCTAACTCAATTAAAGACTTCGGTGTTGATGAAGAAACATTCATGAAGAACCTTGATGAGCTTGTTGAGCTTGCATTTGATGACCAGTGCACAGGTGCTAACCCTGCTTATCCGTTCATGGAAGATATCAAGAAAATCTATCTTGATGCTTACTACGGTAATGTATAGGAATAAATAATATAAAAAATAGGATGTGTTTAAAACACATCCTATTTTTTTTAAACTTCTAACCTTAATGAAAAATGTTCCGGTACATTTATTTCTGCCACTTTATCTGTAACATTGTATTGTGCAGAAAAGTTTTCAGCCGTCGGATAAGTCAACTCTTTATTAAAGGTTCCGCCTACAGAATCTGCAAAAAAAGCAACAAATGTTTTCAATCTTCTCATACAATCTTCAGTAATACCTTTTCCTAAGTTAAATTTTCTGTCATTTAGCATATTGGGACTTGAAAAAGTATCATATAATTTCTCAGCTGCTTCTTTTGTCATATCAAATCTGGAAAGTTTGTTAATTTTCAAATCTTTAACGACAAGAGAACTTTTAAACGAATTTTCATTCGAAGTTATTGGTTGGATATACATACCGCCTCCTTATAATACACATGAAAAATATATTATCTTTGAAAAACTTTGTCAAGCAAAAAAAAAGCCTAATTCTTTTGAATCAGGCGCTATAGATTGGGGAAATTAAATTAATTAAATGTAAGTAAGATGGTTTGGTATTAAAAAAATCTCTTTCTTAAGGATTATGCTCTTACTAACATAGCCCTTGCATTTATCCATTTACCCATTTACCCCTACCCCTTGGCTCGTGATATGAATGTCACTCTTGATTTCATATCCAGCGCAAAAAGTCTCATTTCATCCATTAACACATACGATTTATCCACTTCCTGGTTTTCTGTAATATAAAACTCACGCGAAATTTGCGTAGCCATAGCATTAATATTGTACGTTTCTAATAAAGCCATACTTATACCTCATCATCTTTGATATAAGAGCGCAGTTACTTAAGCTCTGTAAACACAGCCGTTTACAGTGTTTAAATATCTATCTTTTTCTTACTCTCATATATTTGTCTTACATATATATAAAGGATATAAAAAAGTCTCAATTTCACAAAAGAGCTTCTTTGTTACAAAACTTAACAATATTTTTTGCTCAAATAAAATATTTTTTCTTAATATTACTGAATTACAAGCCATTTTTGTAACAAATTGTAAAGATTATTCAAAAAATCCTAAAGTTTTTAGAAATTGTGCCGATATATATTATATATCATATAAGAGGTGTGTATCATGTCAAACTTCACCGTAAACGGAGTATATTCTTACACAAGTGCGAACATTTACTCATATCTGGGCAGGGTTCCGGTTAATTCAGCTGCGCTTGAAAGAGCTTTTGATGATTTCAATATTACACCAACCGGCAGCACTAATGATTTGAAGAAATTGAATAGTGCAATGTATGAAGAATACTCTGCACAAGTTCAGGAACAGATTAAAAACCAGAATAACCAGCAATCTATTCCATGGGCAGGGCTTTGTGCACAAATCGGTATTCAGGCAACCGGAGATTATGACAAAGATTATGCAGCTTTCAATAATGCCATTCAGCTTTTAAGCCAGAGTGCTCAAGATGGTCAGGCTATGACTTATTTTGCCGGATTAAGGTCAGAAGCTCAGAGAGCTTTTGGTCTATCAAACAAACCGTCTGATCCTGAATCTCCGATTTCTTATCAGGCTTATCAGTGGCAGTTCCTGTCATAAACAACGGTTAGTTCAGGAAACGGTCTCTTTATATTTACCCCTGCCGCCCATTGTGTTACAATACTTGTATGAATATTTTAGTTACAGGCGGGAGTAAAGGTATCGGCAAAGCTATTGCCGAAAATCTTGAAGGGAATATATTTACTTGCGGCAGAAACGAAGAGCTTTTAAGAGGCTATGAAAACTACTGTATTTGTGATCTAGCTTCAATTGAAGGAATGCAAAAGCTCGGTGATTACATTGAAGCAAACAAAATTGATATTTTGGTTAACAATGCGGGTGAATATATTTACTCACCAATTGAAGGTATAGAGTTAAATGAAATTGAGCACATTACGCGCGTAAACCTTGAAGCACCTATGTACTTAATTTCCCGTACTATTCCTTATATGAAAAAGCAAAAATGGGGAAGGATTATAAATATCGGCTCAATTAGCGGAGTACTTGGCGAGGCGAATGCAAGTTTATATTCTGCAACAAAATCAGGGTTAATCGGAGCTTCAAAAGCGTTGGCTTTAGAGCTGGCCGAATACGGGATTACAGTAAACACAATTAACCCGGGTTGGGTTGATACTGAAATGGGTAACTCTTCTGCAGAGGAAAGTGAGTTTTCAAAAGACGAAATCGTTGAATGCATTCCGCAGCGGCGGTTTGTTGAGCCTTCTGAAATCGCCGGCATGGTTAAATATTTGATTTCTGAAGATGCAAGAGGAGTTACGGGGCAATCAATAAATTTATGTGCAGGATTAACCTGTGGTTATTGATAATATACAGCAAAGAGAAAGAAGGAACATATATGTACACAAAAGCTGAATTATTAGATTTATATAACAAAGATTTAGATTCACTGTTAAAGGAATCACAAAAATATTTAAAAGACGAAGTTGAGTTTTGTTCAATCATAAACGCACGTAACGGAAAATGTTCGCAAAACTGCCGTTATTGTGCACAAAGTTCACATTATAATACAGAGATAGAGTCTTATCCTTTGATGGGTGTAAATGAGGTTATAAACGCAGCGCATGATAGTGTAAAGAATGGCGCTGACAGAGTTGCGATTGTAACTTCCGGCAAAACTCCGGATGAAAGCGATTTTGATACAATGTTGGAAATGATTAAGGCTCTTAACAAAGACGGCATCAAAAGCTGTGCAAGTATCGGGATTTTAAACGAAGAGCAGGCAAAAAAGCTTGCAGAAGTCGGCTTGGTTAGATTTCATCACAACATCAACACATGCCGGTCATACCACCCTGAAATCTGTACTACGCACACTTATGAAGACCGTATTAACACAACAAAGCTTGTAAAAAAATACGGTATGGAGCTTTGCTGCGGTGTAATTATCGGTATGGGAGAAAGTGTAGAGCAGCGTATTGAAATGGCTTTAGAACTTGCAGAAATCAATCCGGAAAGTATTCCTGTAAACATCCTTACACCAATTCCAAACACGCCGTTTGAAAGCTATATAGATAAAATCGATGAAGAAAATGTTTTACGCACTTTAGCAATATTCAAAATTGCATGCCCTAACGCTTCAATAAGAATCGCAGGCGGGAAGAAAGCAAGATTATCAGCTGAAACAATAGAAAAAGCATTTACATACTGCGCTGACTCAACGATTGTAGGAAACTATCTAACTACAACAGGTTTTTCTCCTGACGAAGACGAAAAACTTATTCACAAGATTGGAAGGAAACTCAAGAAGTGTCAACTTTCAAGCTGTTCTTAATCTTTGTAAAAATCGGTGCAATCCTGCTTGGAGGCGGATACGTTATACTTCCAATTATGACAAGCGAGTTTGTAGATAAAAGAAACCTCGTTTCTCACGATGACATAATCGACTATTTTGCGCTGTCACAATCTCTTCCGGGGATTATTGCTGCGAATATGTCTATGTTTATCGGATACAAATTAAGGGGTAAATATGGCGCAATTGCAGCTATGATTGGTGTTACATTCGTCCCATTCTGGTGTATTGTGCTTCTGGCTTCAGTTATCGGAGCGTTTATTAATAACAGCTATGTACAAGGAGCACTCTGGGGAGTCGGAGTCGCTGTAATTGCTTTAATTATGCTCACAGTGCGTGAAATGTGGCAGAAATCTAATAAGAATACATTTTTTTACGTCATATACGGCTTAACCCTTGCAACTCTGCTTATATTTAACCCTTCACCTATTCAAACAATATTGTTATTCACCATTTTAGGAGTCGGGTACAAAAAATTTGTGGAGGCTAAACAATGATTTACCTCCATTTAATACTCGAATTCTTTAAAATAGGTTTATTCTCATTCGGCGGAGGATATGCTACAATCCCGTTTTTGTACCATATATCAGAAGTTCATCACTGGTATTCAATTGATGAGCTTACCCGAATGGTTGCAGTCGCATCAATCACACCGGGACCTGTAGGAATAAACGTAGCAACTTATGCAGGTTTAAAAAGCGGAGGGATTTTAGGTTCTGCGCTTGCTACAACATCAGAAATGCTCCCGTCACTCTTTTTAGTGATTCTTGTATCAAAGCTTTTAAGAAAATTCAGTGACAATTTTTATGTAAAATCAATCATCGAGACTTTAAAGCCCATAAGCTGTGCGCTTTTAACCTCTGTTGCAATCGGACTATTAAAGCCTGAAATCAATGATATTAAAGCAATGATTTTATTAGCCTTTCTTCTTTTAATCAGCTGGAAATCGAAAAAAGACCCGTTGTTTTATATTTTAATAGCAGCTGTAGCAGGAGTTATTCTGACTTTGGTTTAAAAATGATTTTAAGCTCAACTCTCCGGCTTTTTGCGAAATCTTCTTTACCATTCTCTATTACAGGAGAAGAAAAGCTCGCACCTTCAACAATAACCATTTTTCTTAAGCGGTTTCCGTTTTCTTTATTATAAGGAGTATTGGTCATATAGTTTGCGACTTCGTAAGCTCTTTTAAGGCTCAGCTCCATATTTTTCATATACTGTTCGTCTTCTGAATAATCTCCCGCAAATGTCTGCGAATCAGTATGACCTTCAATTATTATTTTTTCAACATTTTCATTTAGATACTCATTAGAAAAAATCGAATCCAGATATGCAGGAGAAAACTTAGCAAGATAATCTTTACCTTTCTCAGAAAGTTCGTAACTGTTTACATCAAACAACTCTAAATCTGAAATTTTTACAACTCCTGCAGGGTCGACATTAATATCAATATTTTGTTCTTTTAAAGTAGACTGCAAAGCTTCTGCTGCTTTCTTCTGCTCTAAATCCCCCTGAATTTTTTCATAATAGCTTGTAACATACGTATAGAAAAACAACACAATAAAGACAAGGACAAGCGCTGTCATCAGGTCAGTCATTGTTACCCAGAAAATATTATTTTGTTCGTTATCTTCCTTATGTAATTTAAATCTCATCATCAGCCTCTAAAACAATTTATCAACGACATCTCCGCCTTTACCTTTATCAAAACCTTCATTTAACTTGTTTAAGCTGTATAAAATATTTTCCAAATAAGGCAAAGTAGTTTCACTGATACTTTTTTCCATTGCCTTTGCAAAGTTTTCCGGCATGGCTTTTAAAAGTTTTTCATTCGTGACATTTTGAATTTTAGACTCTTTTACAAGGTCTATAAGGAATTTTTCGCTTGTAACAATATCAAATAAACGTATAAACTCTTTTTGAATAAGCAGATAATACTTTTTGCACATTTTGCTGTAAAGTATTTTTTCAATGAACATAAAGAGAAGCGAAAAACCTACTGCAAAAACAGAACATAAAGCCGCAATCTGAATATTTCCCAGAAGTCCGTTCAGTGACTCTCCTACATTTGCATCTACAGAAAAACTTACAGCCGTAAAAGCAAATGCCATTTTTAGAAATGTAAAGAACGGTCCTAAGCCTGTTAAAAGAGTCGGCATTGTCTGGATAAATTTATGGTTTATTTTTGAATATACAAGAGTTTCTTCATTAAAGAAATATGAAGCATCCATAGTCAAATACACTTCCGGCTTAAGCTCAGCAGGGGTTACAGGATTTTTAGAGACAAGAGACAGCTTCTCGGGAAAAATAAGCGCTTTTTTAAAATCTTCCCACGCTGTTACCGTATAAGGATTATTTAACATAAAAGCATCAAGATCATTAAATCTATATGAAAGCTCTTTTTTATTTAAAGACTTTAAGAATTTGTAAACAGCATTGAGATTTTGTTCTACGCGTTGATAATTTCTCAAAACAGTTATGATAAAAAACAAAAAACATGCAGAAATTATTAAAATTGCAGGTTCTGTTAAAATGCTTAATATACTCATCTCCCCTCCTAATCAGCCATTCGGAATAATTTATTCTTATTGTAGCATAAAGTTTGATTTTAGACTATAATCTTGTATATGAATTGTCCGAAGTGTCATAAAAGTATTCCAGAAAATACAGCAGTTTGTCCGCACTGCCGTAAAGTTTTAGCTCTTGAATGCCCTAATTGTCATTCTTTAAGCAGTTCGGGAGTTTGTGAAAAATGCGGGTATATTCTGCTTACAAAATGCTCTAAATGCTCTAAAACTGTTTTAACTTCGGCATCTAAATGTAAATGCGGTTTTCCGGTAAAGACCAGCCTCGGATACAATGAATGCGAAACAGATGAGTTTGCCGCACTTACAATAAAATTCGGCTCACTTAGAAACATCAGAAATCAGCTGGGCTCTCAAGAACTTTTCACAAAATTCTTTTTTAAGCTTAGAAACCTTTTAACTGCACAATTCTCCGGGCTTGAAGGCAAAATAATCACATATAACGACACTTTTGTCGTAAATATGAACAAAGAACTTTCTTTCCCGACTTCTGCTAACAAAGCCGTTAGGCTTGCTATAAAAATCGCAAACGCGTTTTCTGATTTAAACGTAAAAACAATTGAAGAGCTTGCGATACCTTTAAATTTAAACATAAGCATTGTCAAAAAAAGCTCTGAAAACCTGCTCGATAAAATTACTGTCGATAACAGCATAAAACTTTTAACCGTTAAAAAAGAAGTAAAAAAATACATCAAAGGTATGCAAGTTGTACTTGACCAGTACGTTTGTGACTGCGTAAGCAAAGACTACAAAACTGACTCGCTTTATTCTGTAGAACAATCCGGACAAACTCTGATGTACTATGAGATTTTACTTTCTTCTTATGTCATACCGCCTGCTGAAAAAACTTCCGACGTAAAAATTGAAGTCAGTAAAAAAGAAATTGTAAAACCACAAACTAATGAAGCTGATGACATTTACAGCTTCAAAGTCTTTGATATCAATGCAAAATGTAAGTTTGAAAAAATCAGCACAGCTTCATTTTTAGATAAGTTTGAGCCTAATAAAATCATATCAATTCGTTCGGAAAAAAATCTGGAAATAAAAACTTCTGATTTAGTTGATTATTTTGAATCAAAAGGATTAAAAGTCATACGCGCTGTATGCACAGAGGAAATGAATTACAAGCCATGGGGAGTTTTAGAAGAGCTGTTTAAGGATTTTCATAAGCTTTCAATCCACAAAGATTTAATACCTCCTGATTTTAATATCAAAAAATTTTCTGCAATTATTGATTTAATCAACTCTAAACCAAGAAAAGCATCTTCTCCTGAGGACGCGAGATTTGCGTACATGGAAGATTTTAGCTCTTTTCTTGCCGCACTGAAAAATTGCGCCGTAATCATTGAAGGTTTTGAAAATATTGATGACACTTCTATTCAGGCTTTAGAACTATATTTTGACAGGTTCAAAAATATAAACGCTCAATTCGTATTTATTACAGACAATGAAACATCTCTGCATTCCAGGATTAAAGGGCTTTTAAGAACCCCTCTTTATACAGAATATACCTTACAAAAATCCGGCATGGAACTAATTCTTGGAAACATTAAAGAGGAAGCTTCCGATTTTATAAACTCCTTCTACTTTGAAAAAATAAAAGAAAATTTTGACGGCTCAGCTCTCTACTTTGAACACGCACTAAAACATCTTGAAGAAAAAAATGTTCTGATAAACTTTGAAAACAGGCTTTTAATAAAAGGAAACGGCGCAGTTGTACTCCCTTCTACCCTGCAGGCTTTACTAAAATCCAGACTCAAGCATTTGAGCAAAAACATGGATGCTTCAATGATACTTGCGTATTCAACTTATTTAGGAGCAAGGCTGGATTTCAATCTTCTAATCAAGCTTGGAATAAAGGATGTTGAAAATGCCGTTAAAACACTTGTCAAATCAGGATTTGCGTATGCAAAAGACAATGTTTTACATATCAACAACTTTAACCTTATTAAACCGGTTATTCAAGAGGCAATTAAACCTCAGGTCAATGAGTTTTTATCAAAAAATATTCTTGCAAACATTGGAAAAGGATTAGATAATACTTCTACTTTGCTTATTATGGGCAAGCTTTCTTTGTTCAAAGAAGAATACCTTCTACTCTGGAAAAACTCTCAGTTTGCAATGGCTGCCGGTGATTATGACGCGTATCTTAAGAACTGTTTAGGTTTTCTATCGTTGATTGAACATATAGAAAACAACATTCCGCAGGAAGATATTGAGAATAACAAAAAAGAAGTTTACGAAAATATTTTGATGAGTCTTTATAATTATTCACCTGAAAAGATTTATGAAATCGAAAATATTCTTCTTATTGATGCTATTAACAATGATGATAACGAGAGAACAGTCAAGCTCTCAAACTTAATGCTTCAGGGCGCTTTGATTTCTGCAAACTACACAGATGCGCTTACATTGCTTCACAACATTTTATCAAGAATGCCTAACCCAACCTTAATGATAGAAGGCAGCATAAATACGAAATTTCTTCTGTTATCACTGGTTAACATCGAAATTTTGTTTAACATAGGCGATTTTACCCAGTGTGTTGAAGTTGCAAAAGACTTGTTAGGAATTATTCAGCCTGCTGTGATTGAGAAAATTAAACCGGCAAGCTTTTCAACAGGATTTTTTGTTGAGCACATGCTGGAAACATTCCGTCTGGCTGGCTTTGCAAAACTTTTCCTTATGGACGACGGCTTAGACGACTTCTTTAACGCAATAAAAGAAGCGCTTGACACCGAGCTTCCGGACAAAACCTGTATCCTTGCTCTAAGAGATTTTCTTAACGGCAAAGAGTACTCACCTTCAAACGTAGAAGGAGCTTCTGCTTTTGCAAAAGTCATTTATCTTATTATGCAGGAATTTTCACAGCACAAAGACAACTACAAAATTTTTGCGCAAAATGTATATCAGGCAAAGCTTCTGGCTTCCGACATACACCAAACCCAATTGGAAATGTTTTGCGATTTATTAATAGCACACTCTTACGCGAATATGGGAATTATTAAAAAAGCCGAAATTATTTATAACGATGTTTTGGAAAAAGCCCAAAATTCTGCAATTTTCAACATTCTTGTGCTTGCAAAATACTTTATTGCAAAGCTTTATATTAAAGATGATAGATTTGACGAAGCTCTTCAAATCATAAATGACACTCTTGCACTTCTTCAACAGTACAATAATCAGGCAAAAATTTTGTATGTACTGTTTGAAAAACTGTTTATAGAAGTTGTTAAAGCAGACGAAATCGACTCTATCGATATAGAATCAGAAGAGCAGAAGCTTAACTCAGCTGTAAACGGCTGCCTTGCAAGACTTATGTAACAAAAAAGGAGCATTTCAATGAACATCAGGCCGATAAGCTTTTTCACACCTAAGCGTATTTTACCGGTTGCAGCTGCTAGCCTTGCAATGAGCGCTCCGATAACAACTTCATGCACATTTGATAACAGAGAGTACTCGCACGAAGTTAGCTGGTTTGCAACAGCTACCGGCAGACTAAGTGACAAAGATATTGCAAAAATCAACGAGACAAGGCAGGCTCCTAAAAATACTGTTTTCAAAAAAATTAATGAGACAAAAACAGAATATTATACAGATTCCGAAGGAAACACTAAAAGCCGTGAAGTCGAAACCGGAGGGTGGCACTATGAGCTTGTAAACAACATCAGCGGTACAGAAAGCGGTACAACTACCCTTCCAGAAGGCTTCACAGTCAAAAAAGATATATTTGGATTTGTACAAATTGTAGAAAACGGAACAAAGGGTATCTTTTTGGGAAAAACAAACAAAGAAGAAGCCAAAAGTAGCTCTAAAGTTGACTTTATAGAAGCTGCAACCGGACTTTTAAGCGACGAGCAAGTGGAAATAATTAATAAAGAAAGGGTCGTTCCGGAAGGTACAATTATAGTAAAAAAAGAAAACGGCGAATATGATTTGGAAACCAATGTAACAGGACTTACAACCGGAACAAGAGAGCTGCCGGAAGGATATGAAATTCGCAAAAATATAATGGGATTTATAAAAATTGTGCCAATGAATCAGAAATCAATATTTCTGCGCAATAAAAAATCACCGGAAACTGAAAATAAAAAAGATATCAGCACAGGAGAAGCTCTGACAAAAATATTAACTGATGAGCAGATAAACGAAATTAACAGAACCGGTCAAATGCCTGAAGGCACTGCAATTGCAAAAGACAAGCGCGGTGATTATTACATCACAAGCGATGTGCTCGGTTTAGAAACAGGCACACGCACGCTGCCGAAAGGCTTTGAAGTCAAAAAAGACCGCCTCGGTTTTGCAGTTATTGTACCAAAAGGCACAAGAAGCATAATGATTGAATAGATTTTTATTTACGGCGTTCGCAAAGTGTCGGGATTCCGATTAATGCAAGATAAAAAATTCCGCCAAATAGTATTAAATTAAAGATTTCCATAACTAAATCCTCCTTATACTTTTTCTATTCCACATTTTTCAAATCTAATAACACTTTTTTGTAAAATATTTACAAAAGTTCACATATAATTGTTTACTTTGACATACTTTTGAGTGTACAATTATATAAGGAGGCTTTATAATTTTGAGTAAAGGCTACGAAAATTTCAATAATATGGAAACTTCCTTCAGAAAATCCACACTAATCCAGGAACGCATCGGGCTTGTGTCTACGCACATGTACAAACAATTTCTGGACTATCAGCATGCAACAATTAACACAACAGAAATTTTTGCTGAGATGATAGATAATCTTAAAGCAACTGCGGATTCTCTTAAACAGTCTTTTGCAGCAAGAGGAGTTACCACCGAAAATATTTATGTAGAGCACGACAAAGATAAAACCGTTGTCATAATTAACATTCTCTGGCATACAATCAGCCTTACTACAAGGTGCAATTATGAGCCGCAAGCTCTCTTTAGAGATGGCGCAGCACCGATGTTTTCCGGCAGAATTATGGCTATAAACGGAAACTATAACGAGCTTATGGAAGGTATCACATCAAGAAACGATATGATGCAGGTGCTTCTTGATAAAGAAGTTGCGTCGCTTTTTGTTCCGGCTGATAAAGCTCAAAACTCAATTTTTAAAATCAGACACTTAGCAAACAGAGAGTTCTTTTTAAACTCAGCTGACGCTTCAAGAGAATTTGTTTTGAAAGTTATTGAAACAATTTGCGGCGGCGGTTTATATCACGAAGAAGGCTCCAGAAAAAGCTTCAATATTTAACCTTTTTTAATAAACGCTTGATTAAACTTTATTTTTATGTTTATCTATTCTTGTACAGGTATCCTCTTTTAACCTGTATTCAAGGCGGCAGAAGTAAAAGCCAACGTCAAGGGCGATTTACTTCATAAATAAGTAAAATAAAAGAAGGAAAAAAGAATGTTAAAAATCAGATTAAAAAGATTAGGCGCTAAAAAAGCTCCAACATACAGAGTTATCGTTATTAACTCAACTACAAAACGTGAAGGCAGACCTATTGAAGAATTAGGTTACTACAACCCTAAAACAAAAGAAATGAAACTTAATAAAGAATCTGCAGTAGCCTGGATTTCTAAAGGTGCTCAGCCTACAGATACAGTTAAGTACTTAATCGCTAACTGCAACGAAGACGGAACTCTTAACTACAAAAAATCAGAAGTTGTTAAACTTTCTAAAAAAGCTCAGGCTAAAAAAGCTGAAGAAGAAGCAAGAAAAGCAGAAGAAGCAGCTAAAGCTGCCGAAGAAGCTGCGGCTCCGGCTGAAGAAACCGTTGAAGCTTAAGAATATTTTTAATAAAAAAAGACCTCCTGAACAGGAGGTCTTTTTTTATTCGTACATTTTTACAAACTCTACAGCTTCGTCTTTTGTCAATATATCACCATTAAGCTGAGACTCGTGAAGAGCTTTTATAATTTCACCCAACTTGGGAGAAGGTTTAAGTCCTTTAAGCTCCATGATTTCTTTACCGTCCAAAAGTTTTGGAATCGGTTCGAGAGTTTCACGTTTACTCAAATAAAAATTCAATAGCTTATCCAGCCCATCCAGATTATTTTTTACCATTTCTTCAGTTACGTCAATACCTCTTGCCGAAAGCCTGTCAGCACGGGCAAGAATAATGTTATCAACGACATTATCTTCCATTTTACGAACATAACGCATCATAACTTTCTCATTTAAATCCGGCGCAATTATTACATTTGAGGGGTAAATGTGATATTTAATCATCGTTGAAATATATTCAATTTGTTTTTTAGAAAACTTCCATTGCTTCAGAAACGGAACAACCATTTTTGAACCCACATCGTCGTGTTTTATAAATCTATGACGTCCGGTTTGCTCCACGGTCCATGTAGAAAACTTTCCTATATCATGCAAAAAACCGGCAAGCTTCAATTGATTAATCCTCGGAAACCCGCCGAAATCAACTTTATCAAGATGCTCTTTTACCTCAATAGGCGCGTCTTTGTACGCGATTTCAACTTGCCTCACAGTCTCAACAACATGGTGGAACAAATCTAAATGATGATGAGAGTTTGGCGGTACTTTTTTCATTTCTTTTACGCATGGAAATATTTGCTCTAAAAATCCAAACTCATCCATTAAGAGCAATGTTTTTGCCGTTTGAACTCCGCCAAATAACTTCATCAGCTCATAATGAATACGCTCAGGAGCCGGGTTTAAAGCCAGAGGCAAATATTTGCGCAAAGCTGTTTTAAGCTCAGCAGTCATTTCAAAACCTGTTACTGCTGCAAATCTAAACGCTCTCAGTACACGCAAAGGGTCGTCCGCGAAGTTTTCATCCTTTATATGGCGCAAAACTCCTTGTTTCAAATCATCTATTCCACCTGTTACATCAATGAACTTGTTTTCTTTTAAATCATAAGCAATCGCATTAATCGTAAAATCACGCCTTAAGAGGTCTTCTTCAATTGTTTCACCTTGAAGCTCGGATATATCAAGATAATTCACCTTGTCTTTCAAAACAACGCGGTAAATATGGTTAAGCTCATCCAGCACAATAAAAGTTCCGTCAAATTGTTTAGCCATTCCCTGTGCAAACTGTTCAGCGCCTTTAATAGCAATATCTCTGTCACAAGAAGATTTTCCAAGCAAAAAATCTCTTACAGTTCCTCCAACGAGATATCCTTCGTCAATTTGAGAAAGTACAAAATCATTCCTGATACTCATAAGCAATATCTCCCAGCCCCACAATTACTGCCGTTTCTGCTTTCAAAATCAAATCCCCCAAAGTTATAAGCGGTAACCCTTTTGCTCTAAAAAACTCAAATTCGCGTTCCGAAAAACCGCCTTCCGGCCCGATGATTACAAGTACTTTATCTCCTTTTTTAATCGGATTTTCTCTCAAAAAAGTTTTCAAACTCCTCTCTGTTGAACGTTCCGCAAAAACAATTACGCAGTCAAAATCCTGTTTCAAAACATTTTCCAGAGTTGTAACCGGATAACAGGTTGGTATTTTTGCTCTTTCACATTGTTTTGAAGCCTCATACATAACCCGCTGCCACTTTTCGTGTTTATCAACTTTCAAAGCACAATTATCAGTAATAACAGGAAACACTGCTCTTACACCCAGCTCTGTTGCTTTTTCCATAACCGTAAGCTGTGCATCACTTCTCAAAGGGCTTTGCGCAAGGTACAAATCAAAATCCAAATCACGTTTTGAAGGATAAGATTTCTTGATTTCGCACTTAATTTCTTTAGAATTAATCTCTGTTATAACAGTTTCATACTGGATTTGTTTATCATCAATCAAAAGCAATTTTTCTCCAACCCTTGCTCTAAGAGAACGCGCAATGTGTTTGTAGTTATCGGCATTGCTAATAATTATTTCCGGTGGATTGATTAAATCATCCCCTATAAAGAAGTGCGGCATGAAACCTCCATTTTCTTAAACTTGCGAAGCATAGTAACAAACATAATTGTACACAAAATAATAATCGATACCGCCATACTATACCAGAACCCGAGAAGATTTAGTTTTAATTTTAAGCCTAAAAAACACCCCAGAGGTAGTGAAATCACCCAGAATGCAATAAAATTCGACATCATTACGACATTTGTTTGTTTAAGCCCTTTAAATATCCCTGCAAGAGCAGCCTGCATTCCGTCAAACACCTGGAAAATACATAACATGTGAACCACCGGTATACACGTTTTAACAAGCTCTAAGTCTTTAGTAAACAAGTTTACAATAAATCTCGGAAAAGTACCCACGAAAATTGCAGAACAGCCCATAAAAATTACTGACATCAAAATTCCTGTATACGCATAACTTTTTAAAGATTTAAAGTACTTCGCACCATTTGCAAAACCGACTTTTACCGCAGTTGCATTTCCAATCGCGAGCGGAACCATAAAGAATACGCTTGTTATCGTACAAACAATGTTTTGCGCAGCAGCATAAATTCCTGAAATTCTGCCCAGAATTACAGTTATTGCATTAAATCCGATAAACTCAATCATAATTGCAAGAGAAGTCGGAAGCCCTACTTTCAGCATATCACGGTAAAATCCTTTTGCTTTGTAGTGCTGAATTTTAACCTTCTTAAAGCAGTAAAAGAATAAAACAATTCCCATAAAATACCTTGTAATCAAACTTGCAATAGCAAGCCCTGCAGTACCCATTTCCGGAATTGGCCCGTAACCAAATGCAAGAAGGAAGTTCAAACCCACATTTATGAAAATGCATACAACAGTTAAAATATTAGGGAACAAAACAATTTCAAACGCCTGCAAATACTCTTTTGCCATGCAATGTAAGTAAGCACCAAAAGTTGAAAACGCCGTAATCCAGAAATAAGATTTTATTAAAGGAACGAGTTTAGGTTCAAACCCGAGCCTGCTGATTATCGGTATAAATGCGACAATAGCCAGTGATGCAATGAGCGAAAGCCACGCAGCAGACTTCAAAGACGGATAAAAATATTTTTCTGCCTGATTACCTTCCCCTCTGTAGTTTGAAAGAATTGGGGATATGCTTACTAAAATCCCTATTCCAAACATCATAATACAGTTAATAATTGCAGTAGCAAGGCTTACAGCTGCAAGTGTATCCGTAGAATGTCTTCCTGCAACAATTACATCACCAACCCCGATTAGAATAAAACCGAGATTCCCCATAATTATCGGAAGTGCAATGTTTAATATATCTCGAGCGTAAAATTTTTTAATCATAGTATTACTATTTTACTACAAACTTGACCGCAAAAAGCAATTGACTTACTATATAGGAAATTAAATACGAGGAAACTACGGTGGAATTCCGTGACTGTGCCGCAATCGTTATAGCCGAAATACTCAAGGGACAATCTCAACACTTCGATTCAAAGTAGTTGATTAAATTTCTTGTGTTGCGGCACACCGCAGCAAAGGAAGTTTATTTTTTGTCAAACGCAGTTCAACAGGTTAATAAATTAAACGCAGGGCTTTGTCCTCACGGGCTTCCGCCCGGAGCTTGTCCGATTTGTTCCGGCATGGGCGGAGGCGGAGGCAAAAGAGTCGGAGAAAGACCGCAAAAAGCCGGTGAAATGAGTTATCATCAGTGTGCCATGATTGGCGCAATGATGAGGGCGCGCGAAGCGCGCCTTGAAAATCATGAAAAAAACCTGCTCGCTCACGCAGAACAACTGGCAAAATTTCAACAAAATCTTGAAAAAATATCTGAAAAACTTCTCACTTTTGCTAACCAAATCTCAAACAACTTTATTTTAAAACCTGTTGCGTTTATAATCAGTAATATCGTCGCACCTGTATTAAACAATGTAAGAAGTATTCTTAATATAGTTTCAAACATTACAGACAAACTATCTCAATTCAAACAAAAAATCGTAGACATTCAAGACAAGCTTAATGCAATTTTTGGCGAAGCAAAAGCGTTCATCGAAAAGAAAATTTCAGAGTTTGTAAGCGTTATAAAATCCAAATTTGAAGGACTTTTCAAAATTTTCAAAAAAGATAACGCAAAAGACGAAGATACAAAAATTGATGAAGACAAAAAAATATTCAACTTGAAAACCATACTTCACAAAGTTATGAGAAAGAAAAAGGATGATTCCGAAAATCAATCAGGATCTTGATAGTTCAAGACACCAGAAAAACATGACCAATACACAAAAACGCAATGACACTTTTGTAAAAGAAGGAGTTATTGTAAATTCGTACGTCAAAGATCCGCTTCTTTCGCTCGACGAAACCTGTGACACTTTAGTAATATCCAATACCAAAATAGATTTACCCCAAAGGCTCAACGAAAAAGAAGAAAAAAACTCAAATCCGCTCATTCCAATTTGTGCAGCTACAATCAGTGTAATGGGTTTGCTTGGAGCTTTTACCGGCATGATGAAAAAATTCTCTAAAGGCAAACTTGAAAGTTCCAAAGAATATTTGTTACCCGGAATTACCCGCAACCACTGCATTAACGACGAAATCCACCAGAGTATTTTCAGCATGATTCAATCCCCTAATAGAAAAACAATTCTGGCTTCTCTTGGAGTAATAACCTTAGGCTCTATGGCTTTTATGGGAAAAACTTTTATTGACGGGTTTAAAGATGTCTGGGTTAAAAAACAGGAAGCCGATATTCAAAAGAATTTGCAAGAGAATTTAATAGCAGTCGAAACGCAGTCTTTTTCCGGAAAAATTCAAATAATAAGAAGCATGCTCTCATCTAAAGCGCAAATCTTTTCAAAAGAATTGAATTTTAGGGGTAAAAAAGAAGAGAATAAAAATTACAATCAGCTTATCCTGGGCGGAATAACTTTGATTTCGCTTTTAGGGCTTGGCTATTTTGCAGTACGTAATATCCGCAAAAGCGATGAATACATCTCTAAAGGCTTAAAAAACACCAGAAAAGGACTTGATAACATAATTGACGAGTTTAACAGCGGAAAGCCTTTAAATAAACTGCAGGGACATAACGGAGAAATCTTATCAGGCAAAGAAGCTTACAAACACCTGATTGAAAACTTGCTCGAGTCGGTTTACGCAAGACCGGAAGAAGTCGAACGCATTGTGAACAAATTAAACCTTCCGGAAACTGAAAAACAAGAGTTTATTAAACACTTGAACGATAATATGAATCAGGCTACAGAGAAAGTTAACCCGATGATGGGAGGAAGCGGTCGAAACAAGATAACGTATTTTTCGCATGTTAATGATTATTTGTCCTTCTTTTATGACTGGCTTATGAACCCTAAAAACCCGCAGTTTAAGAATTTGTTCTTTGGAATAGCAGGAATTTCCGCACTTGCTTACGGCGGAAAAGCTGCAGCAGAAGCAGTAAAAGAGGTTCAGGTAAAAAAATATCAGGCAGAAATTGAATTAGATTTGCAAAACAGGCTTGTATCTACAGAGCTTCGCAATTTCAAAGCAAAAAAAGAGTCAGCAATTGAGCCTTTATGCGATGAATTTTTTGCACAAAAAGAAAACGGTAAATCACGAGAAGAGCTTAAGATAATAGCTGATAATATTTTGTTTGAAATCAAAAATGGCCCGCCATTTGTTTATTCATAGAGGTAGGGCAAAGGGGTAAATATATTAAGCTTGTAGTCTCATTATCAAACAAATACATTTACCCCAACAAAAAGCCGTTGGACTTGTAGTCTTAATACCAGCCAAATACATTTACCCCAACAAAAAGCCGTTGGACTTGTAGTCTTAATACCAGCCAAATTCATTTACCCCAACAAAAAGCCGCCAAACTTATAGCTACACTACAGTCTTGGAAGAATGTCTACGTGCGTAGCACAACAAAAAGCCGCAATCAATTGCGGCATTAACTCTCGTTAGATAAAGGAGTGGAGGAGAAAATAAAGAAAAGAGATTATAATTTATATATTCCACAATATATATTTTTATAACACTTTTTATATAATATTGTTACAAATATTTACATTTCAAGTTTTTTCTGTTTATTGTATAATTAATAAGCCAATACAGGAGGAGCTGAAATGATTAATATAGCAGTTTGCGGCGCTAATGGAAAAATGGGACAGGAAGTTATTAAAGCGGTTGAAAACGCTGAAGATATGGCTCTTGTTGCTAAGATTGATATAAAAGATGGCGAATATTCTTCTATTCAGGAAGCAAAAGATGCAGTTAAAATCGATGTTCTTATTGATTTTACACAGCCAAAATCAATTTACGAAAACGCTTTATACTGCTTGAAAAACAGCATAAATATTGTAATCGGTACTACCGGTTTAAGTGACGGGCAGATTGCAGAACTTAAAAAACTTTCTGAAGCAAATAGTTTAGGATGTCTCATTGCTCCTAATTTCTCAACAGGAGCAGTTTTGATGATGAAATTTGCGCAAATGGCTTCAAAATACTTTGATAATGCCGAAATCATTGAGCTTCACCACAACCAGAAAAAAGATGCACCGTCAGGAACTGCGGTTAAAACAGCTTTGATGATGGCAGAAGCAAATGATAATTTTACTACCGGAAATTGTGCAGAAGTTGAAACAATTGAAGGCGCACGCGGTGCAAGCTCTTACAATAATATTCACATTCATTCTGTGAGAATGCCCGGTTACATTGCTTCTCAGGAAGTTATTTTCGGCGCAGGCGGTCAGATTTTAACTATCCGCCACGATTCTATGAACAGAGAATGTTATATGGCAGGCGTTTTGCTGGCTGCAAGACATGTTTATCAAAATAAAAATTTCGTATACGGTTTAGAGAATATTTTATAAAGGAATGAAATGAGAAAACCAAGAATAGCAATTTTAGGCGCAACAGGCGTTGTAGGAAGAGAAATTACAAAGATTACCGAAGAACTTGAAATCGAATATGAAAGTATCAGATTTTTGTCTTCTGCCAGAAGTGCAGGTTCAAAAATTACTTTCAAAGGACAGGAATATACGGTAGAAGAAGCTGTACCTGAAATTTTTGATGATATTGATATTGTCATGGCTTCTGCTGGCGGCTCTACAAGCCAGAAGTTTGCTCCTGAAATCGTAAAGCGCGGCGGTGTAATTATTGATAACTCATCAGCTTTCAGAATGGAAAAAGATGTACCTTTAGTAATCGCCGGAGTCAATGACGAGGACTTAAGAAAACACAAAGGTATTATTGCAAACCCTAATTGTTCAACTTCACAGCTTATGCTTGTTCTTGAACCTTTGAAGAAATTTGATATTAAAAGACTTATTGTATCTACTTATCAGGCAGTTTCAGGTGCCGGACTTGCTGCTATTAATGAACTTAGAGATGATACGATTGCAAATCTTGAAGGTAAAGAGTTTGAAAACAAGTGTTTCAAAAAACCGATTTCTTTCAACGTAATACCGCAAATCGACGTATTCTGCGAAAATGGATACACAAAAGAAGAAATGAAGGTTGTTAACGAGACAAGAAAAATTCTTCATTTCGATGAAAGTGTAAAAATTTCCTGCACAGCAGCAAGAGTTCCGGTATTCAACGGACACAGCGAAGCTGTTGATATAGAATTCGGGGTAAATGTTGAGCCAGATGAAGTACGTTCTATTCTGGAGAATGCTTACGGTGTCAAAGTTATTGATAATCCTGATAATTTTGAATACCCGACAACACGCGACGCAAGCGGAGTTAATCCGGTTTTTGCAGGACGTATCAGAAAAAATCTGGCGTTCGACAACGGTATTTCATTATGGTGTGTTGCTGATAATTTAAGGATTGGAGCAGCTTTAAATACTGTTAGAATTTGCAAGAGAGTTATTGAAATGGGGTTATTCTAAGAATGAACATAAAAAAAGTAGCCGGAAACATAACAATAAGACCTACGGACAGAAAAATGAAACAGGCTAAGCATCTGGTTGAATCAACCGGGGTTTTACCAAAAGAAATGCCTATTGAGAAAAAATTTTATATAGTACCCGCTTCACAGATGTTAAATCGAATAAAAGACAGCATTGACACTGCAGTTGATAATTTCATGAGAAAGGGATAGTTTGAGTAAGTTAGTTTCGCAAGAAGATATTATAAACATCGTAAGAAAAGGACAGGCAGAGGATAAAACTTATGCTGCTACCAACGGGTGTTTTGATATTTTGCATGTAGGGCATATTCGTTACTTACAAAAAACAAAATCGCTTGCAGATTTTTCAATTGTAATGCTTAACTCTGATGCTTCCGTAAAACTTCTCAAAGGAGAAAGCAGACCTATTAATTGTGAAGCAGACAGAGCTGAATTGTTAAGCGCTTTGAGCTGCGTTGATTATGTGGTATTATTTGAAGAGAAGTCTCCGGCAAAACTTTTGGAAGCAATAAAACCGGATATTTACACAAAAGGAGCAGATTATACTTTAGAGACTCTTCCAGAAAAAGAGATTGTTGAAAGAAACAATATAAAAGTAGAATTTATAGAATTCGTTCAGGGTAAATCTACAACAAACGTCATCAATAATTGTTTAAAATAAATAAAGGAGTGTATTATGAGAACTTTCACATTGGAACAAATTGCACAAATTACCGGAGGGATGCTGTCAAAAGCTCAGGATGCAGCTATTACAAACATTGCACCTCCGCTTCTTGCAGATGAAAACACGCTTGCTCTTGCATTAGGCGAAGAAGAAATCAACAACCTTAGCCAGACAAAAGCAAAAGCTGCACTTGTTCCATTGGGAGTTAACATTGAAGGGTTTACAACTATTGAAGTTGAAAGACCTCGACTTGCAATGATGAAGCTTATCACAATGTTCTATGAAGAACCTCGTACAAACGACGGTATCCATCCGACAGCAACAGTTCATCCATCTGCAAAACTCGGGCAAAATGTTTCTTTAGGTCCAAACGTAGTTATTGCAGAAAATGCTCAAATCGGAGATAATACAAAGATTTTAGCAAACGGATACATCGGAAACGGCGCAGTTATCGGAACTGACTGTTTCTTCCATCCTGGCGTAAACATCGGTGACAGAGTAAAAGTCGGAAACAAAGTTATTTTACATCACGGAGTTTCTTTAGGCGCTGACGGTTTCAGCTTTGTAACAGAAAATCCAAATAATATTGAACAAGCACGCAAAGACGGTGAAATCAAAGAAAACAATGTTGAACAGGTTATCTTTAAAATCCCTTCAATCGGCTCTGTAGTTATCGGAAACAACGTAGAAATCGGTGCAAATACTGCAATTGACAGAGGTACTATTGAAAATACTGTTATCGGAGATAATACAAAAATTGATGACCTTGTTATGATTGGACACAACTGCCGTGTCGGCAAAGGATGTATGATTGTATCTCAAGTTGGTATAGCAGGCAGCTGTGTTATCGGAGATAGAGTTGTAATCGCAGGTCAAGCCGGTCTTGCTGACCACATTTCAATCGGAGACGATACAATTATTGCTGCTAAAGCAGGCGTAACTAAGAGTTTCCCTGAAAAATCAATAGTTGTCGGAGCTCCTGCTGTTCCTAGAAAAGAATTTATTAAACAGCTTAAGATTATGAAAGATGCCGGTGATTTGATTGCCAAGTTCAAAAAATACGAACCGCTTCTTAAAACTTTCGAAGAAGGGGTAAATGAAGGGGTAAATGAAGGGATAAATGAAGGGGTTGGTAAGTAAAACTACCGGCTTTAAGGCACAAAACTCATGGGAACAATCAAAACAGAAATTAAAACATCCGGAAAAGGTTTGATGAAAAATCGCAATTGCGAAGTTGTTATCAAGCCTTCAAGAGGTGGAAATATCAGGATTTTTTCTAAAGGTGCTGATACTCCGTTCAATGTTTGTATTGAAAATTTATACTCAACAGACCACTGCGTAACTCTTTGCAGCAAAGAACACAGAACTCTGCTTGGAGATTATAAGTACAAAGTAATGCTTTGCGAGCACTTTATTGCAGCATGCGCAATCTGCGGAATAGACTCAATAGATGTTTACCTTTCTGAAACTGAAATGCCAATATTTGACGGCAGTTCAAAAGTATGGGTTGAACTCTTTAAACAAGCCGGTATCGAAGGGGTAAATGGGGTAAGTAAAGATATTTACACCGTTTCAGAACCTGTTTATTACCTGAACGGCAAAACCAGCCTTGTAATTCTTCCTGATAAAGACTTAAGAATTACTTATGCTGTAAACTACGACCATCCTGATTTAAAAAACAGGTGGGTAACAATGGATAACAAAAACCTGGAAGAAATCATTGAAGCAAGAACTTTCGGATTTTATAAAGATTTGAAAAAGTACCAGATGCTCGGATTTGCTAAAGGAGTTACCATTGATAACACTGTAGGACTTAAAGATATCGGATTCACAACCGAGCTTCGCTCAAAAGACGAACCTATCAAACATAAAATTCTTGATTTAATCGGGGATTTGTACCTTGCAGGTGTCTCACCGCTCAATTTAAGAGCACAAATTCTGGTTAAAGAAGCAGGGCATGCGGTTCACACTAAAGTTGCACAAGTTTTAAAAACAAAACTTATAAAATTATAGAAGGAGATAATTATGACAGAAGAAATTTTAACATTTGATACTATGCAAATCATGGAAATGATTCCGCACAGATATCCGTTCTTACTTGTTGATAGAATTACCGAATGCGTTCCGGGTAAATATGCAAAAGGATACAAAAACCTTACTATGAACGAAGCTTTCTTTCAGGGTCACTTCCCTGGTAACCCTGTAATGCCTGGTGTACTTCAATTAGAAGCTTTAGCACAATGTTCTGCACCTATCATTATGACAATGCCTGAATACAAAGGCAAATTAACTTTATACGCAGGAGTTGATAATGTAAGATTTAAAAATATTGTAAGACCTGGTGACAGATTTGAAATGCATATCGAATGTACAAAAGTCAAAGGTCCTATCTGCAAGAGCCACGGTGTAGGCTATGTTGACGGCAAAGTTTGCATTGAAGCTGATATGATTGTTGCCCTAAAATAGAGGGAGGTAAATGTATTGGGTCGGTCTTGAGACTACTAGCTCCTGGTAAATGAAAGAAGCTGGTACGTCAAAACTACAAGCCAATAGTAAAAAAAAGGAGCTTTTAAAGCTCCTTTTTTATGCACCAATTCTTTCGAGAAGAACAACCGCCTGCGCTTCTATTGCAAGCATTTCTCCTACTGCGTCAAGCTGTTCTTTCGTTTTTGCTTTTATAGAAATATCTGTCTCATCAAGTCCCAAAATCGGTGCTAATACTTCTTTCATTTCAGCTATATAAGGCATCATCTTAGGAGCTTGAGCAATGATATTAGTATCAATATTACTAATCCAGTAACCTGCCATCTGAATTTTGTCATAAACTCTTTTTAATAATAAAATACTGTTTGCATCTTTGAATCTATCATCTGTATCCGGAAACAGCGTGCCGATATCATCCATAGCAAGCGCACCTAACAGTGCATCAATAATAGCATGAATAAGTACATCAGCATCAGAATGACCTTCAAGTCCTTTTTCATAAGGAATTTTTATTCCTCCAATAATAAGTTCTCTGCCTTCAACCAGTTTGTGGATATCATATCCGATACCAACTCTTAATTTTTGTTCTGCCATAAACTAATCCTCATTTCTTTACATATCTTAACATTTTTTATAACAAATTGCAAACTTCCCCTTCCCCGCCTTCCGCTGCGCTTCCCGGGGAAGGGGAAAAATTAAACTTAATATTTGTCAACATTTACCCACTTATTCGCAGCATGTTTGTAGCTTCTCTTAATATTTCGTTACATTTACCCCACATTTTGTCAATTTTTCAGAACTTGTATACTTTATATATATGTAAGAGATAAACAAAAGAGAGAGTAAAGATTATGACAGCTACATTCGACGCTATTGAAAGAAACAAAAAACCGGCAGGCGCTTTAGAAATTCCTGAAGACTTTACTTTCTATTATTTAAATAAACAAGACAGACAAATGAGATTTAACAACGGCGGTGACCCTATTTACGCTATCTTTGATAAAATCGACAACAGACCGCTTTCTAAAATCGCTAAAGATTTCGTGAGAGAACTCAAAGACGACTCTATCAGATTTATCTCTACTTTAATCAAATAGAGGTAAAGGAGTAAATGTATTGGGTTGGTCTTGAAACTACAAGATTAAAGCCTTTCAAAATCCTCTCTCAACCACTCGACTAAAGGTTTATCTTCTCCAAAAAATATATCGAACTCTTTCTCAAATTTTGAACTTCGCAGAAAGCTCCTATCGATATTATAGGCAACAGGTTCTGTGCCATCCTCTGCATTTTCTGTAATTACTCCATCTTTAAAGACATTTGCATAATTTAAACCCAAGTCCACACAAAATGGCATCTTTTTTTTACCTTTTTGGTCGTATGAAAGAAGCCCGAATGTCCTGCAGATTATTGCTCTATTAGTGTATACAGCGCAATTATTATCTATTAAAAACGGACACTGATACATTTTTATTCTTTTAGAATTTATTAACTTTATGATATTTTCATTTACTTTCTCTTTTATATCAGCATCAAGTGATTCATAAGCAAACATAAGATAAACATATTCCAGCTCGGAAATCGGATATTCGCCTTCTTTACAACAGTATGCACACCCTTCTTTACATTTAATAAAAGGAGCTTGATTTAAAAACATCTTTTCCAGTTTATCATCAAGAAAATTCAAAAATTCTTTGTACTTCTTTATCATTTAGCCCTTTTAAGCTTAAGCTCTTCTTTTCGTTCAAGTTTTTCAAACAGCTGAGAATTGATTTCTCCTCCGATAAGAATAAGAATAGAGGTGTAATAAAGCCACATCATCATAACTGCAAACCCTGCAATTGTGCCGTATACAAAGTTGTAGGTATGAAGGTTATTTATGTAAACTGAAAACAGCCATGAACCCAGGAGCCATGAAACACAAAAGAAAATTGAGCCCGGGAAAGCGCTTTTTCTTCTAAGGCGTTCATTTCCGCTTAAGTCAGGCAAAATATAGTAACTTAAATATGCCATTATAAATAAAGTCAGAAATGCAACCGGCCAGCGCACAAAAAGCATTATATCAGCAAAGTGCTGGGTCATACCGATATATGAAACAAGAAATTTCATTATGACTTTACCGAATACGATAAGAGTGATACTTAAAAACAAAACAAGCGTATTTACAAAAACCATAATAAGTGCTAAAAGCCTTGAGTATAAAAAGCTTCGAGTTTCTTTTACTTTATAAGCTCGGTTCAATCCTTTTGCTACAATCGCCATTGTATTTGTAGAAAGAAAAAGAGTTATACAAAACCCTAAAACTGCAACCAGACCGTCACGTTTAAAGAAGAACACTTCGTTTAGCACTGTATTAACAAGATTTAAAACATCATGAGGCATAATATTTTGCATGAAAATAAATATCGGCTGCATAAAATACTGTTTTCCGATATATCCAAAAAGCGCTGTTAAAAATAGTATAAAAGGACAAATACCGATACAGAGCATAAATCCCATTTCGGATGCCATTCCGAAAAAGTCATTTTCCACAACAGAATTAATTATACTTTTAAGTGTTTTAAATCTCATAGCTTAATTTCTCTCAATAACTTTGCAACAGCATCTTTAACCCCTGCTTTTATAGTACATCCTGCTGCAAAAGTATGTCCTCCGCCTCCAAACTTACCGCAAATTTCCGCAACATCAATTCCTTTTGAACGCATTGATATTTTTGTAAGCTTTAAATCAACTTCTTTTGCCACAAAAGAAACTTCTGTGGTATCTATTGCACGAAGAGTTTCTGCAATCCCGTCTGTGTAATCATCACCGGCTGAAAATTTTTCCAAATCCTTTTTATAAACAGTGGTATAAGCAATTTTATTCTCATCAAGAAATACAGCATTATTAACACAATAATTTTGAAACATTACAAAATTCTTAGTCTTAGTTTCATAACATTTTTTATAAATGTAATTAGGAACCGCACCTTTATCCACTAAATCTGCAGCTGCACGCAGGGCGGAAGCGGAAGTATTTTCAAATTTGAAGTTTCCGGTATCTGTCATTATTGCTGTATAAAGACAAATTGCAGCATCTTTATCAATTTCCCAACCATAGTCTTTAAAATAATCATATAAAACTTCGCCGCATGAGCTTGCATCAGGATTAATAATTTGATAATCACCAAACTTCGGGTTTGTTTTATGGTGGTCGATATTTACAGAAACTTTTGCTTTATCAAAAAGAATTTTAGAGTCTAAAACTCTGTCAATTGCAGCTACATCAAGAGAAATTACTAAATCATAGACCAGAGATTTGTCATAATATCTTTGCGCTTTATCCACATTTGGCAGGAATTTGTAATTCAAAGGAACATTTGAGACAACATTCATATCAGCTTTTTTCTTAAAACGATTATAAATCATGCTGTACATTGCGCACATCGAACCAAGGGTATCACCATCAGGGTTCATGTGTGATAAAAGTAGTATCTTTCCGGAAGATTTTATGATATCATCTAAATTACAACTCATAAATTAAATGATAGCACAAACAATGAAAAAAATTCTTTATACAGATTTTGAAGGGGTAGATAACGTCATAAGTTCTATGATGGATAATCCGCAGCTTAAAAAAGCGATTACACGGACAAACTTAAAGAACTTCTGGGATAAGATTCTGCCGCAGAAATTCAAGGGTAAATCACAGCCATACTCAATGCTTCCAGGTGGAGTTATGGTAATTGCCTGTGAAAACCCGATTGTTGCACAGGAGCTTTCACTTTACAAAGTAATTTTGCTTAAGAAATTTGAACCTTACATAAAATCACTCAAAATGCGCGTTGTTGATTTTAAATTCGATCCTAAAAAATGGGTTATCGATTAGCCGCGGCATTTTTCAATACATTCTGCAACGCTATACTTATACTCACCATTTTCTGATTTTTCATACAATAGCTCTCTAAAGCTAAAACGACGGGTAAAATCCAAATTTTTCACCATTTCAACGATTTCGTCTGATGTAAAATCACGATTTATAGAGTGGAATTGATGCTCTATATACCAGCATCTGTCAGTATTTATTTTCAAAAGTTCTTTACATTGTTCTGATGTAAAAAACGGTTTTCCGTCTTTATCAATAGCACGCAAAGAGCAGTTGTTATCTGGGTGTACGCGATAATACGAAGTTAAATCGCTTATTATCTCGCAGCAGTCTTTTTCATCAAAAACCGGCTGCAAATTTTTATACCGCATATTTACTATTTGTGCGGCTTTTTTAGGAGTTTTGACTATATTTTTAGCCATCTTATCTCTTATTTCATCCGGCAAGATTTCCCCTGATTCCAAAATCAACGGAGTGCGTGCCGCAACAGCAGCTTGCACCTTCTCAAAAATACGTTCCGGTGACACCCAACCCGTCTTTTCATCCCAATCAGCTTTAGCTTTTGCTTTTTTTTCCAGTTTGATTCTTTTCTCTTCTGCGCGCCTGAGAGCCTTTTCTTCTGATTGTTTTCTAAGCACTGCCAGTTTCTCTTCCAACTTAAGAGCGTTCTGTTCTTCTTTTATTTTTGCTTCAGATTCTTTCTGTGCCTCCAATTCAGCCTCTGCTTCAGCTAACTCTTTTTCTTTTTGCGCAACAATTTCTAACATTAAACGCTTATAATCAGCAGCCTCTGTGTTTTTTATCTTTAAAGCAGAATTAAAAGCTGCAGGATTATTATCTATAAATTCCGCATCACGCATCAAAACAACGCAATCTTCTGCACTAAATTTTGCATTTCCTTCTTCGTCTTTTTCATCAAGTATTCTTTTGAAAATTTCAGGATACTTTTGAATATTATCTGAAACTTCATCAAAAATAATTAGAGACTCATCAGCATTAAAACGCGGAGAATTATCTTCATTCTTCGCATTCACAATTCCACGGAATGCACCTCTTTTAAGTTTTATTTCATCCGCTCTATGCATAAATTCATATTTTTCAGCCGGTGAGAATCTGGATAAAGAATACCCGATTAGTTTATTTGGAGAACACATATATTCATTTTCATAATATTCATCAATTATTCGGGAAGGATTACCAACCTCTTTTATTGCATTCGCAAATAAAACACTCGCTGAAACAGTACTTCCTGTTTTTAAACAATTCGACATCAATTTTTGTTTACTTTGAAACGGGGTAACACCGGAGATATTATTAATATACATAGAACGACCTTCCTTTTAGTTTTATAAGTATTATAAAAATTAAATTTGTCCGAATTTTTACAAAAATTTACATGTTACCCGCTCAGGCTATTTTACTGAATTTTCGTATATTTATGTTATCATATTAGTTGGAGAGGATTATTATGATAAATTTTTTATTAAAACTATTGGGCGACCCTAACGAAAAAAAAGTTAAAAAGATACTTGGTATCATTGACCATATAAACGCGCTTGAGCCGGAATTTGAAAAGCTTTCCGACGAAGAGCTCCGCGGTAAGACCGATGAATTTCGCGAAATTCTGGCAAAACGCCCGACTTCTGAAAACGAAAAAGCGGATAGAATTTTAGAAAAAGAAGCACTTGATAAAATTCTGCCGGAAGCTTTTGCAACTGTTCGTGAAGCCGGAAAACGCGTACTTAATATGCGCCACTTTGACGTCCAGTTAATCGGTGCATACTTCCTTCACAACGGACATATTGCAGAAATGAGAACCGGTGAAGGTAAAACACTCGTTGCAACACTTGCAGCTTACCTTAATGCACTTACCGGTAAAGGCGTTCACGTAGTTACTGTTAACGATTACCTTGCAAAACGTGACAGCGAATGGATGGGCAAAATTTATAAATTCTTAGGCTTAAGTGTTGGTGTAATCCTTTCCAACCAGCATGATGAAGCAGAATTTGCACGCAAAAGAGCTGCATACGCTTGCGACATTACTTATGGTACAAACAACGAATTCGGGTTTGATTATCTGCGTGATAATATGGCAGGCTCTAAAGATATGCTTGTTCAAAGACCGTTCAATTACGCGATTATCGACGAAGTTGACAGTATTTTAATCGACGAAGCAAGAACTCCCCTTATCATAAGCGGAAGGGTTGAAAAATCTGCCGATACATACACTTTAATGGCTAAAGTTGCGCCTCAGCTTGAAAAGAATACCGATTACGAAGTGGATGAAAAGAACAAAAACGTTATCTTCACAGAAGACGGTATAGATAAAGCACAGGAAATTATCGGATGCAAAGACTTGTTTGATATAAATAACCAGTACGCACACGACCTTTTAAACGCGCTTAAAGCTAAAGAATTGTTTACGCGTGACACAGATTACGTTGTTAAAGACGGCGAAATCATGATTGTTGACGAGTTCACCGGACGTCTCATGCCGGGAAGGCGCTGGTCAGACGGGCTTCATCAGGCAATCGAAGCAAAAGAAGGGGTTGAAATTCAAGATGAAACGCAAACTCTTGCAAGCATTACTTTCCAAAATTTATTCAGGCTTTATCCTAAGCTATCCGGCATGACCGGTACTGCAATGACCGAAGAAGCTGAATTTGGAAAGATTTACAACCTTGAAGTCACTGTAATTCCTACAAATAAACCTGATATCAGAGTAAATAATCCTGACGTCATTTACAAAACCGAACGCGCTAAATACAATGCCGTCGTAGAAGATATTATTGAGCAAAATAAGCTTGGCAGACCGGTTCTTGTCGGTACCGTAAGTATCGAAAAATCAGAATACATTTCTGCACTTCTTAAGAAAAAAGGCGTTAAGCACAATGTCTTAAACGCTAAGCAACACGAAAAAGAAGCTTACATAATTGCGCAGGCAGGTCGTATCGGAGCAGTTACAATCGCAACAAACATGGCCGGACGCGGTACCGATATTCTTTTAGGCGGTAACGCAGAATTCTTAGCCAAAGAAGCACTTGAAAACAGCGGAATAACTCCTGACAGTGAAAATTACGAAACCATAAAAGAAGAAGCTCTAGCTGAAGCGCGTAAGATTACAGAAGCTGAGCACGCTAAAGTTATTGAGCTTGGCGGACTTCACGTAATCGGAACAGAAAGGCACGAATCACGCCGTATTGATAACCAGCTTAGAGGGCGTGCAGCTCGTCAGGGCGACCCTGGTTCTACAAGATTTTTCCTTTCTCTTGAAGATAATTTAATGAGAATTTTCGGTGGAGACAAGATTTCAGGCTTAATGAACATGCTGAATGTCGAAGAAGATATGGCTATAGAATCTTCACTTATCTCAAGACAAATTCAGTCAGCTCAGAAGAAAGTTGAAACTTATCACTTTGATATTCGTAAAAGCGTACTGCAATACGACGACGTTATGAACATTCAGAGAGAAAAATTCTATGCTCAGAGAAGAAAGGTTCTTGAAGGCAAAGATTTACGTTCTGATATTGAATACATGATAGACAAAGAAGTTGACAGGCTGCTCAAGAGTTATATCGCGCCTGAAATGAATCCGGAAGAGTATATTCAGGAAGATTTGGAAACCCTAATAAAAGAACTTCACTCAACTATTCCGCAGCTTTCTTACATCAAAGTCGGAGATATAAAGAGTTATCGTTTCTCAAGAATTTATGACTCCATAAAAGAAGCGGCTCAAAAGGCTTACAAAGAGCACGAAGCCGAGATTATAAATTTCTATAACTCAATTTCTGAACAGTATGACCCGTCTTTTGAAAAACAGGAGCTTTACGCTGAAGATAATATTATGCGCTCTCTTGAAAGAGATATTCTCTTAAGAGTCGTTGACAATCAGTGGATTGACCATCTGCACAACATTGATATGCTTAAAGACGGAATCGGGCTTAGAGCTTACGGTCAAAAAGACCCGTTGATTGAATACAAAAAAGAAGCTTACGATTTATTTAACAAAATGATGTTTGAAATCCAGAGCAATACAGTTAGATACATTTTCCGCGCAAAATTCGGCATACAGTTTGTAACTGACGACGGCGTAGAAACCATCGAGGAGGGGTAAATATATTGGTCTGGTTTTGAATCTACAAGCTTAACGTGGGTAAGGGGTAAATGTAAGCAGTTTGGATTTGAAACTACTAACCCGGCGTCCTAAAGACAAAACTCTTCCATTGCTTTAACGAACCCGTCGTTGAACACTGTATCAGTTGTATGTGTTGCAACTTTACGAAGTTCGTCAGTAGCATTACCCATCGCAACACGTATTCCTCCTGCTTTTAAGAGTGCAATGTCATTATTCTGATCACCAATTGTTAAAGTTTCTTCTTCACTTATTCCCCAGTAATTCTGAAGAAACTTAACTGCGCAGTATTTTGAAGCTTCTTTGTTAGAAAACTCCAGAAAATAAGGAGTCGATTTTACAATATAAAGCTCAGGAAAAATTTCCGGCAACTCTTTTTCCAGCCGGTCAATTTTTTCCGGATGGTTATAATCAATAGCAAGCAGTTTATTTACCTTGACTTTATCAACATCGCAGAAAGGTTTAATTTCATACTGCGTATGCAAATTATTGCAATATCTTTCAACTTCATAACATTTCTTTTCTGAATACAAAATATCGTCATTGTAAAGATTGAGGTGTATGTTTTCCTCGTTTGCCCAAGCGATGATTTTTTCAGCCTGTTCGGTCGTAAGGCATTTTTCATAAAGAGTTTCGCCTTTATGTTTAATCAAGCCGCCCTGATAAGACACGACCGGAGTATCAAGCCCTAAATCCCCGGCAATACGACAGGCTGCTGCATTCATTCTGCCGGTAACTAAAACTACTTTTATTCCTTTTTTACAAAGTTCCTTGATACATTTTTTTACTCCGGAGGTGAATTCTCCTTCCGGTATCAAAATAGTTCCGTCAATATCTGTTGCAACAAGTTTAATCATAACAATTCCTCTTCAATTAAGATATCATGTCCGATATCCTGCATCAATTCTAAATAAGAATAAAAATGCCTTGACATAGCCTGCAGGTAATTACTCAAAACATCCTGATGCATGTTTTCATTTAAAACAAGCGCTGAATACGAGTTTTTGCCGCTTATATAACCTTCAGTAGAAAGCTTAACTATCTTTTCAGAGTCTTCAAGAATTTTCTTTGAGTATTCCATGTTTTCTGCAGAATATTTAAAAGTATTAAAATCTTTTTTAAGCTCATATTTAAGCTGGTGCTCATAAGCTTTTTTATTAACTTTACTCCGTTCCAAAAAGATCTGCGCCTTTTGAATTTCAGGAGTGTAATTATAAAGCAGCGGCAAATCCATACCAAAACCTACAAAAGCCCCTCCAAAATCATTTGGCGCATTTCTGTGATATTGCCATGCATAACCTCCGGCAACACTCACATCCGGAACTCTTTGCCTTTTTGCAAGTTTAAGTTCTTCTTCAGCTTTATCAATATTTTTTGCAGAAATCTTTACAATATAGCTGTACTGGAGCGCTATGTTTTCAAGAAAATTATAATCTGCAATTTTTATATCCCAGAAAGCACGGTTGCCAAGCAGAGAAGCTTCTTTTGTATCATACATTACAGAATCGACTCCGGTATTCAGGACTTTATTAAGCTCAAACTGACTTGCAAGAAGGTTTGATTTTGCCCTGTTAACTTCAATAAGCTGCTGCGCATATTGAATATCAGCTTTTAAGTTATCGATTTCATACGAAGGATACTTTGGTTTATCAGTTGTAATTTGCACAAGTCTCTTAAACAAAGTTAAGCGGTCTTCCTGAATTTTTAATACTGATTTTGAATACAAAACATCAAAATAAGCTTTCATAATCTGGAGTTTGTAGTTGTGTTCAGCCTGTTTAAGCTCTGTTTCTTTAATAGAATATTCTTCCTGCGCTATTTTTTTACGCACGCCGCGTTTTAAAACTTCAACAGGAAGCGCAACTCCTGCTTGCGAAGAGTTTCCCAGAGCAACATTTCCCATTACAATATTTGACTGAATCTCAGGATTTTTGAAACGGTTTGCAATCTTAATATCTTTTTCTTTTGCTTTAAGCTCCATTCTTTTAATCTTAAGCTCGCAGTTTTCTTTAAGCCCTAAGTCTATAAGTTCATCCAAATCAAAATTAACGACATTTGCCTGAGCCGTCAAAATTAAGCTGAAAAATAAAGCCAGTGATAAAATTAATCTCCTCATACAGGATAATTTTAACATAAAAATAAGTTAAGTTTAAATGAGCCAAGCTTGTAGCACCGAAACCAACAAAATATATTTACCCCCATTTACCCCCCCCAAAAAAAACGCCCGAAGGCGTGTAAATTTTGGTTAATTAATAAGGTATTTTTTTATAAGGTTAAGTATTTTTCTTTTTAAAAGGGTTTAACTTTGCAAAGAAGCTTTGCTTTTCAACCGGCGGTTTTTTACCGCGCCTTAAAGAGAGCGCAACTGCGCCAATCATAAGAGCTCCTGCTGCCAAACCTTTCACAAAATTTGGAGTTCTTTCTATTGTTGATATTGTTTTATTAAATCCGTTATTAACATCCCCGAAACCGCCCCACGCGTTTGCTCCACCGGCACTAGAGTATGTTCCAACGCCATTAAGTCCCCATGCATCAGCACCAGCGTTAGACTGCGAGCCTACACCTTCCAGTCCAAACCCATTATTTACCCCTCCCAATTCAACTTTATCACCCTGTTGCCCGTGATTTTGATACAAAGCTCCCTGCTGCGCTGATTGAAGATAAGGATTTTGCATTCCGTTCATTAGTGAAACATTTGAGCCGTTACAAAGCTCAAAAGGCACATAATCAAGAATACCTTGATTGTACAAATTATTCAGAGTAAACGAATTTACTGACATAAAATACCTTTCACTAACACACATATATATAAAGTTTTCTTTCGTTACAAAATTGCTTTCTGTGTAAAGCTTTGTTAAGATTAAATTATGTTGAAAAAACACTGGCAGATTTTATTAATTAATATATTAATTATTCTATGCTTTATACTAGGGTACGGAAGGTTCGGAGATGTAATCTTTGACTCGTTTAGAGAAGCTTATATCCCCGCCCAAATGCTTAAAGGTCAGGTTCTCTACAAAAACATTTTTAATATTTACGCTCCATTTTCGTACCTCTTTAATGCATTACTCTTCAAAATTTTTGGAGTTCATCTAAGAGTAATATATTTTGCCGGATTGTTTGCAACTTTAGGAATATCAAACCTGATTTTTCTAATCTCAAACAAGTTTGTTAATAAAAACTACTCCTTAGGAATCGGTCTTATTTTCATCTGCACAGCTGTTTTATCACCAAACGTATTCAACTGCTTTTTCCCTTATTCCTTTGGCATGCTTTATGGCTTGTTATTTATTTTAAGTTCAATTTATTTTGCCCTGAATAAACAATTTCCTTTGGCTTATGCAATGTATTCGTTTGCAATCTGTTCCAAGTACGAATTTATTCTTTTATTACCTTTATTAATTTATGCTTCCGGATTTAAAAACTGGCATAAAAATATAATTGCCCTGATAGCACCGGTATTAATAACTTTCACCCCGCTATTTATTCAGGGAGTCGGATTAGAAAATATTCTAATCTCTTATAAACTCACGCTGATAATGAGCGCAACAAAAACACTTTACTGGTTCTATTCAGTTACCGGACTTGTGTTTAGACCGGAACTCCTTCCGATTTATTTAATTAATCTAATAAAAATAGCAATTCCTGTTGCTTTAATGTATTTTGTAAGAAGTTATTTTATCATTCCGGTATTATTAGTTTACTGTTGGTTCATATCGACACCTGAACTTTTTATCTATATTTTTCCGCTGATTTTAATCATTTTTATTATAAGATTTAAAAAACTTGATAATAAAGAAAAATTCTTTATCTTAGCGTCTTTTCTTGTTTCTATAAAAATATTTTTCGCTGCTGCACTACAATCTTACGGAACATATTTTATACCTTTCGGACTAATTTCTGCATTTATTCTGACACCTGAAAAGCTCAGAAAAGCTATTATGATTGTTTTACTTCTCGGCGCTTTTTCATTTGGAATAAAAAACATTCAGGTTTTAAAAAGCAAAAATATTAAACTTCAAACAGAGATGGGAACAGTTTACACAACAGAATATAACGGCAATTCAATTAATGAACTTATCAAATACATTGAGAAAAACACACAAAAGCAGGATAAAGTTCTTGTGTATCCGGAATGCTTAGCTGTAAACGTACTTTCAAACAGGAATAGCGATAATAAATTTTACTCTCTGATACCTTTGTACATTGAAACTTTCGGAGAAGATTTAATTATAAAGCGTTTTGAAATTACAAAGCCTGAATACATAATAACAAGTAATTACGACACTTCAAGCTATTATTATTCACACTTTGGCATGGATTACGCAGGGAAAATATACAGCTATATTTTAAAAAACTACAAACAGGAAGCCCAAATCGGAGAAGGCTTGATTTTTACTGTTCATCATCTTTCTCACTAGCGCGTTTCAAGAGATTTCTATCCAATTTCTTTTTACCGTATTTTTTATGAGATTCTTCCATAAGAACTTCACTCGGGCGTTTTTTGCGGGAGACAGAAGGCAAAGACTTATTAAGCTCTTTATACCACATAGACCACATTATTGAGCGCAGCGGCAGAGTGTACTGAATAATAATTTGAGCGATAAAAATATGAACAGTAAACATCGCAGCATCAGAGTGTGAAACAAATTCAGGAACAGGAAGCTGAGTTATAACAGGCATTATTGCATTTACTAAAAAGCCGTTTATTTTTGCTACTTCAAACAGTTTAATAAACAGCTGCGGTATAAACAGATAAGTAAGCAGCCCCGCAAGCGCCATTAATAAAAATGTCTGCCCGAAATGTCCTTTAACTAAAGAAAGGCTCTTTTTTACGCATCCGACAGGAGAAAGTTCCGGCTCATACGTAAACACCTGAAAAACAAGTACAAAATATACTGCCAGAATACCGCAAATTACCCAGAAAAGCGGACAGAGAGCAACAAGCTGGAAAACTCCAAACAGAGCCCATAATCCGATAAAAGAAAAAGCCCGTCTTTTTATAAGCTCTGTATGCGCATCAAAATCATAAACTTTTCCGGATTTTTGCATATTTTCGTACATTGAATTTATAGCGCCGTAAGCAACAAGATATTCCCAGAAAGCTTTACAAAAAATAGCCAGCCCCGGAAGAGTTATCAAAAGAGAAATTCCGATAAACAAAGGAACATTACTTAAGTCAGGGTATTTTTCTATTAAAGGCGGCATATTCTGTGTGTAAACATAAGTTATCAGAAATACAAGCAAAAGCCCGCCTAGTTGACCGAGAGCCGGAAAAGTCATATATTTCATAAATTTTGAAAAATTAGAAAAATATAACCCTATTGCTTCAGTAAAAATTCCTAAAGTTGAAGTTTTTTTTGCCATACTTTTTTTCTCCTGCTATAGTAAAATAATATTATGAAAGATTTAACAGAACAAGATTTTTTATCAGGCAAAGTTGACCTGCATATCCATTCAACTTTTTCAGACGGTAAAGCTGATTTTAAGGATATTCTTGAAAGCGCAAAGAAAAAAGGGTACAAAAAAATTGCGATTACTGACCACAATACTGTTGAAGGTCATAAGCGTTACAAAGATGATATCCTAATAACCGGAGTTGAGTTTGACTGCTGGTTCGGATATGTTTTTATACATCTTTTAGCTTACAATATTGACGTAAATCATCCTGCTCTTGAGCCTTTCATGGCAAAAACAAAAGCAGAAACAGAAGGCGATTTAATCCGCTTGTTTTCTAAACGCAATGTGCCTGATTTAATCAAAGCCATTCACGAAGCCGGAGGAGTCGCAGTACTCGCTCATCCGGCATGCTACTGGGCTTTAAGTCTTGAAAAACTTGTAAAAGATTTAATGAAACACGGACTTGACGGCATAGAAGTTTTTTACCCCTATCCGAGGTTTAGAAAAATCGTTAAGTTTCATTCTTCAAAAGATGTAATGAAAATAGCGAATAAATACCCGCAGCTTATCAAAACAGGCGGAACAGACTTTCATCAAGAAAATTTTCTATAACAACTACAGGGGTAAATGTATTTGGTTGAATTTGAGCCTACAAACTTATAGCAGCTGCAGCGCAATCGCCGGAGTCTGATTAGCTGTTGCAAGCAAAGTTGCACTTGCCTGCTGCAAAATCTGGTTTCTGATATAAGCAGAACTTTCCTGCGCTACATCAGCGTCTCTCAAAGTCGAACGGCTGGATAGAAGATTTTCGTAATGTGTATTAATCTCTTCTAAAGCACTTTCTAAACGGTTCTGGCATGCGCCGTATTCAGTCTGTTTTGCTGAAATCGAAGCAAGAATATTGTCGATTGTTTCAAGATAATTTCCGTCAGCTAAACCGATATTGCGCAGGTCTGAAAGGTTTGTAAGCGCAAATGATGTGTTTAAACCGATTTGTGATTCTGCGTTTGAATGGATGCCGATTTGGAACAGGATATCTCGTACCACTGTTCCGGTACTGCCTTCGGTCGAACCGGTACCGCTCGAGCTACTTCCTTTCCAGCCCGCTTCTATCATTTTTTCTCTGATTTCAGCACTTGTTAAACCTTCTCCTTTGCCGGTATCCGTTTGACCGCTTGTTTCTTTGTCGTAGTAACTATCAGTCACACTTCCATAATTTTCTCCCACAAGTCCACCAACAGACATGTTACCAGTCACAGAACCTGTAACGTAGCTATCAGTCACACTTCCACGATTTATTCCAACAAGTCCACCAATATATCTTTCACCTGTCACAAAACCTGTTGCATAACAGTTAGTGATATATCCATTATTATCCCCAACAAGCCCGCCAATATAATCTTTACCGTTCACATCAACATTCTCTAAACCCATATTCTTAATAGTAGAAGCCCAAGAAACATGTCCAAACAACCCTTGAAAAGTTTTTGTCGGTCCGTTAATATAAAGATTTTTGACAATATATCCATTACCATCAAATTTCGCATGAAAGCCGTCACCATTTGCACCTATTGAAGTCCAGCCTTCACCGGTAGAATATACTGATAGATCAATATCATTTGCCAGAACAAATTCACACCAACGACTTACTTTGCCATTGTTTGTCATTGTTGCAAGTTTTGCCAACTCTTCTACAGTTGATATTGAATACGTACCAGGTGTAATGTCTGTATTCTCATCTACACTTGCAAGAGTCGTCATTGTGCTGGTGTCACGTTTAATCACCTCTTGAATAAAAGCCGGTGCGGAAGATGTAGAACTTACTTCTGCACCTCCAAAAATTTTCAGACCATTAAACTCTGTTGTTGAATACAAACGCTCGATTTCGTCTAATCTGGCGTTGATTTCAGAGTTTATCGCTTTCATCGACTCCTCGCCGTAAGTACCATTCTTTGCCTGAGTTGTTAAATCTCTAATACGGCTCAAGTGGT
>CAPQCU010000014.1 GCA_948684385.1 uncultured bacterium | reverse complement strand
AAATGTAACAAAATAGACATTATGTTACATTCTCAATCAGAAAACTAAATAGAACTTTATAAGGAAAAAAGGAGAACCGCATTATGGGTATGGCAGCATCTCAAGCAAGGTACTTATCATTACTTGCACGACAATCAAACCTTGAATACCAGGGCCAACAAATCAACCAGGAAAGGTCAATTTTATCACAACAATGTACAGCATTGTATAATAGTTTGTTGTCAATGGTTGTGCCTACTCCTCCTGCTACTACAGATTTTCAAACTGTTAAATACACAGGTGAAATGGGTGCTACTAAATACTCATTTGACGCAAACAGCATTAGACCAAACGGTGGTGACACTTATTCTGTAACAATGCAGGAGCAGAAGCATGGTGATTCTTTACAGAAAAATACACAGATAGCGTTAGTAGATTCTACTGCTGCAGGCGGTTTTAAAGGTGTTGAAATTAATACAAGCGCTTCAAAAACTACTACAACAACTGTTTCAACAGGTAGAATGCTTCCGGACTCTAAAGGTACTAAATATCTTGTACCAATTCCGGAGTCTACTATTGAAGCCGGTACTGTCGGCACATATTATAAAGCAAGCGGTAATGGTTATGTAATGTATAATGGACCTGCTGATGCTGAATGTTATAGACTTGGTACAAAAACAGAAGGTGCTATTCAGGTATCTGAAGAAACTAAAGAAGTCAAAGATGTTACTAATGACGGTATTGGATTTATTCAAAGAAGTGAATTGTCAGGAATTTATGTTCTTGAAAATGGCGAAGTTCGTGCAGCAACGCTAAATGATTTTACTCAAAGCGAAAATACACCTAATATTCTTAAATTTAAGTCTGGTGTAACATATATTCAACAATCTCCTGATGGTAAATCTTATCAGGCAAAAGGTGATGTTGCCGGTGTAACTGTTGGAGGCAAAGGTGTTCATAAAATGACAGAAGAAGAAAAACAGAAATACGGTGATGCGATTGCTAACTGCGGTTTACAAGATAAAGACGGAAATACTTATGGTCCGGATGACTTCTTGATGTACTATGATGACAAAGGCGGAGCAGTATTTGTTCTGGAAAGTGATGTATTTGATGGTAATAATAATGCTATCACTTACAGTTATGTACCAAACGGTGAGTTTTCAAAATCCCAGACTTATGATGAAGCGAAGCTTGTATTTGACCCGACAAATGGCAGAATTACGGAAATTGCAATTCCAAACTATGACGAAGACGGCAATATTGCATCCTGGACTTCAATTTCGGTTAAAGCTGAAACTGTTGTAGACGAAGCTGCATATAATGATGCTTATGCTAAATACGAATACGATACATATCTTTATGACCAGAAGAATAAAGAAATTAATGCTAAGACAGAAATTATCCAGCAGGAAGATAAAAACTTAGAATTAAAACTTCAAAGACTTGATAACGAAAGAACCCAGATTACAACAGAAATCGAAGCCGTTGAAAAAGTTATCAACGATAACATCGAAGGTTCTTACAAAACCTTTTCGGGGTAAATGTATTGAGTTTGTATTAATACTACCAGTTCAATGTCTTCGGGCTAAGAAAATATTCAATAAAAAGAGTCTCAATACGAGGCTCTTTTTGTTATATAATAAAGGAAAAAGGAAGATTGTTATGAAAAAAGTTTATATAGAGACTATGGGATGCCAGATGAATAAATCTGATGCCGAGAGAATGTACGGTATGCTTGAACATCTCGGATACACTCAGACAGAAGAGCCTAAACAAGCTGATATGCTTATTATTAATACCTGTTCAATCAGACAGCTTTCCGAGGATAAAGCTTACAGCGCAATCGGGGTTTGGGGTAAATGGAAAAAGAAAAATCCGGATTTAAAAATTGTGTTTGCAGGCTGTGTTGCACAGCAAAAAGGACAGGAACTGTTCAGGCGTGCTCCTTATGTTGATTTAGTGCTCGGAACGCAGAGACTTTATGAACTTCCTGAGCTTGTTAAGAAAATTGAAGCCGGCGAAAGAGTTGTTTCCTGCGAAGAAAAACCTTATGAGGAGTCTGATATTCAGATTAACCGCATAAAAAGCATAAACGCTTGGGTTCCGATTATGGAAGGATGTAATAATTTCTGTACTTACTGCATTGTACCTTATACCAGAGGTCGTGAACGTTCAAGAAAACCTGAACTTATTCTTGCAGAGGTTAAAAAAGCTCTTGCAGAAGGATTTAAGGAAATTACGCTTCTCGGTCAGAATGTTGACAGCTATGGCAAGGATTTGGAAGGCTGGAATCTTTCAAGATTGTTAAAAGAGATTAACGCGCTTGAAGGTAAGTTTAGAATAAGGTTTGTGACTTCTTATCCGACAGATATCACGGATGAGCTTATTGATACTGTTATTGAACTTGATAAGGTTTGCGAGTATTTCCATATACCGATGCAATCCGGTGATGACTATGTTTTAAAGAAAATGAACCGCAGATATGATTTTTCTACTTATAAGAAGATTTGTGAGCACATAAGGACAAGAATTCCTGATGTAACTATTACAAGTGATTTTATCGCAGGTTTTCCGGGAGAAACAGAAGAGCAGTTTGAAAACACGCTCAAAGCTATGACTGAGCTTGAACTTGATTATTCAAATACAGCGGCTTATTCTCCAAGAGAAAAAACTGTTGCTGCAAAGTGGGTTGACCTGTATATTCCGGAAAACGTTAAAAACGAACGTCTTGCGCGCTTGAATGAGCATAACAGAAAATGCTGCCTTGCTTCTAATAAAAAGTATGTAGGCAGAGAAATGGAAGTTCTTATTGAGAAGTTTGAGGGGGTAAATGAACGGGGCAAGAATGTTATTACCGGCAGAACGCGTAATAACAAAATCGTTCACATTCCTTATGATAAAGATATTACAGGCGAGTTTGTTAATGTAAAAATTACGAATGCCCGTACTTGGTATTTAAATGGGGAGCTGATATAGTATTTCTTCCCTCTCCTTGCAGGAGAGGGTTAGGGTGAGGTGAAAGTATGAAAAACGTAAGGCAGGCAAATATTAATATACGCAAAGATGCTTGGGTTGAAATTAATCTCGAGTCTTTAGCGCAGAATATTATTGAAATAAAAAAAGGAATTCCAAAAGACAAGAAGTTTTTAGCAATAGTAAAAGCGGATGCTTACGGACACGGTTCTACAATGCTTGCTCAGACAATGCTTGCCTCCGGAGTTGATGCTTTCGGGGTTTCTTCTGTTGATGAAGGACTTGACCTGAGGGCTGTAAAAATTAAAGCTCCTATTCTTGTTGTTGGTGCAATCCCTCTCTGGGCAATAGAAGCCGCCGCAAGATACGATATTGCGTTTTCGATTTTTAACGAAGAGCATCTTAATGCTTGCAAAGATGTTTTTGAAAGAACCGGTTTTAAGCCGAAAGTTCACGTCAAAATCGATACCGGCATGAATAGAATAGGTGTGCGCTCTGAAGATGCAGTTGAATACATTGAAAAAGTGCGAAATGCTGATTATTTAACATTTGAAGGCGTGTTTACCCATCTTGCTTCTGCAGAAGAGCCTGACGAGACCCAAAAACAGGTTGAACGCTGGAACAGCGTTATTGATAATATTGATACAACAGGGCTTTTAATTCATATCCAGAATACAGCCGGAACTTTTGCTTACGATTTTAAATCAAATATGGTAAGAGTCGGTATTTCGCTTTATGGTATGTATCCGGATTTACCGGAAAAGATTAATTACAAACCAAAGCTCAAACAGGTAATGGGTTTGAAAGGCAGAATTACAAATATTCACGAAGTCAAGCAGGGTGAAGGCGTAAGTTACTGTCACAAGTTTGTTGCTTATGAACCGGCAAGAGTTGCTACTATTCCAATCGGGTACGCTGACGGAGTTTCAAGAAAACTTTCGAATAAGATTTTTGCGCTTGTGAACGGTCAAAAAATACGGCAAATCGGGAATATTACCATGGATCAAATGATGTTTGACCTTGGTGATGTTGAAGCTAAAGAAGGCGATGTCGTGACGCTTCTGGATGATAAAGAGCTTTCTCTTGATAGCTGGGCAGAAATATTGGATACTATTAATTACGAGCTTACCTGCAGGTTAAAAGTTCGATTACCGAGGATTTACGTACGATGATAAAATATTTAGTTTTATTTGCAATGCTTGTTCTTCCCGTTTTTGGAGAAGAGATACAAAATTTGAATCAGTATTTTGACTATCTTCCAAATGCTGTTCATAAAAACTGGACTCCGTATAAATCAAACTCTGAATACGAAGTTACTGTTCAGTTTAGAGTGAAAAAGAATGGCGATATTTCAGCTCCTTTTATTGTTAAATCAACCAATGAAAAAGCCAATGCTTCTGTTTTGAATGCTGTTAGAACAGCTGCACCTTATAAACCTTTGCCAGAAAGCTTTACAGCAGACAGCGTTAATACTCAGGTGATTCTTCAATATAAACCTTAGTACTTTTTATTAACAAGAGAATTGTGGGTAAGGTTTTCAATAGTATCATCTAAAGGTTCAGGCTTTGAACCGAGTGCCAGTTCTATTAAATAGTCTGCAAAATGCGGGTTCTTGGGCAGAAAAGAACCGTGCATATATGTTCCAAATACATTTTTGAACCTTGCACCTTCTGTTCCGTCTTTGCCGTTGTTTCCGTTACCGATAACCATTTTACCTAAAGCTTCTGTCTCTCCTTGAAGATAAGTAAGCCCGCTGTGGTTTTCAAATCCTACTAGTGTATTCGGCTCTACAAGCTCTGTTTGAACGGTTACATTGCCGATAAAACGTTTATTTCCGGCAACAGTATAAGCATCCATTAAGCTTATTCCTAAAAGCTTGTCTCCATTATGAGGCTGGTAATAATGCCCCATAAGCTGATACCCGCCGCAAATGCCTAAGAAAACAGCCATTTTATCACGTTCTTCGGTTAAAAATTCTTTATGTTTTTGAAGCTCTTTTGAGACTTCAATCTGCTGCAAATCCTGACCGCCTCCGATAAAATAGATATCGTGCTCTTTTATATTGTCTCCGATATTTATTTCATCAATTTCAATTTCTATACCGCGCCATTCGCAGCGTTTTTTTAGCGTAAGGATGTTTCCGCCGTCTCCGTATATATTCAAAAGTTTCGGGTATAAATGCGCCAGTCTGATTTTTTTCATACCAGCTCCTTTAAGAGTTTTACAGACTTTTGCCTTTTGTTTGTGTGAGTTTTTATGTACTCATCCAAAAGGTCAAAACAAACCTGACAAACTTTTTCGGTGGCTTTTCTGTCGTAATCGCTTTCGTATTCAAAATCAAACTGAAGCATTGCCTGCAAAAAGTCGCGGATTTTGTTATGCATTTTAAGCTTTACGCCAAGATGTTCGTTGCATTCTTTGCAAATAATTCCGCCCATTGTTGAAGAGAAGTACATATCTTCATCCAAAACCTGTTCTCTGCAGCATAAACAGGTATCAAGCTCTACACAAAAGCCCATTATCAAAAGGATTTTTAGCTGAAACTTAATTGCAGCAATCAGCATATCTTTCTTTGCCTCAGAGTTTGCAATTCGATTAAGCGCTTTGTATAAAAGCTCGTAAATTTCTTCTGAAGCAGACTCTGAACCTTCGCCAAAATTCATTACCACTTCTGAAATATAAGAAGAGAGAACAAGCTTATCCATATCTTCTCTTGTTTTTCTGAAATGGTTTACCGTTTGAGCTTGCAAAATCGTATCCATAGAGCGGCCTTTAAGAAGCTGGAGAGAATTTGCAACAAGCAAATCCATCCTTGCTCCGAGTTTGCTTTTAGGTTTTTTAATCCCTTTCGCAACTCCCTTAATCAGCCCGTTCTCTTTTGAATACATTACAATAATTTTATCTGCGTCATTTAAATTGTATGATTTTAAATTAATTGCTTCCGTGACGTAATTATTCATAATAACCTTTGGTTCCCAGATATACTCCTCTGAATATTTTTTCAAGCTCAGGGACATCGTTAGAATGTTGTAAAGCTTCTTCCTGAGTTATTAATTCACTGTTGACTAAAGATGCCAGTGAAGTATTCATTGTTACCATATCTTCAGCATTGCTGTCTCTTAAGACATCATAAATGGCATCCAGATTATCTTTAGTAAGGTAATCTTTAACAGTAGGAGTTACAACCATAACTTCGCATGCCGGATATCTTTTTTCGTTTTTTGTAGAATAAACAAGTTTTTGCGCAATTGTTGCTCTAAGTGTTTCAGCAAGCTGCTTTCTTATGATAATTCTGTTTGCTTCGTCAAACATGTTTACAATTCTGTTAACCGTTTGAACGGCGTCATTTGTGTGAAGCGTAGAAAGTACTAAGTGGCCTGTCTCAGATGCTTTAAGTGCAGCAGCCATAGTCTCTTTATCACGGATTTCACCGATGAAGATTACATCAGGGTCTTGTCTTAATGAGTACTTAATACCGTCAGCAAAAGATTTTGTGTCAATTCCAACCTGACGCTGTGAGATGATACTTTTCTTGCTGTCAAAAACGTATTCAATCGGGTCTTCAATCGTGATTACGTGCTTGCCTTTTGTCTCATTAATATGGTCGATTAAAGACGCAATTGTTGTAGATTTACCTGAACCTGTCGGACCTGTAACCAGAATAATTCCGTTTTGGGCTTCTATTACAGAGCTTAAAATATCTGGAAGCGCTAAGTCTTTAAGCTTAGGTATTTGATAAGGAATGTTTCTTATAACAAGCGCCGGCATACCAAGCTGCCTGTTATAGTTGATACGAAAACGTGAACATCCTTTGATTTCGTACATAAAATCAACATCATGCAGTGTTAAAATTTTGTCTCTGATGTTTGTAGGTGCAATATCTAATATTGCGCTGTCGATATCTTCTTTTGTTAAAACATTTGCGTTAGCTTTTTTGATAAAACCGTTAATTCTCAAATACGGTGCGTGTCCGACCATTAAATGTTCGTCAGAAGCTCCTGTTTTAACAGCTTGTTTTAAAAACTGTATAATGCTAAAAATCTCTTCCATATTCCCTCCAGTATACTTAAATCGTACCATTATTAAGGGGTTTTGACAATAGAGTTTACGAAAAATTTTCGTAACTAAATGTCATCGGCGCATGTTTGACAATTGTCAAACATGCGCCGATGAGTATAAAGATATTTCTTAAATTCTACATAATGAAATATAATTTCTAAGCTCCTGATTGTACAGTCTTTTAGGCTGACCATTCACTTGAACATGTCCCATTATTTGAGTAGAGTCTTTATTTACTTCCTTTACAACACTCTGAACTCCCAGATTTGCAAGCTTTGAACCTTTTGCCGGAACATATGATCGATAGAGTGTAGATTGTTGCATTGGTGTACCATTATTAAACCTGAATGTGGGTGTGCAGGCGTTCGTTACATCTGCTATTTTCCCAGCTTTGCCAAAAACTTCTTTAGTACTTGTTAATGTTAGGTTGTCTACGTTTGCAGCATCCAATTTTATCCATTTGAGAGGGTCTTTCTTTGTAAATAAATTTTTCAATCCTGCTAAAATTTTCATAATTAATTCCTCCATTCTTACTATAATCTTTTACTTTTTATTTATTTTAAGTCTTTTATGACTATCCCCAAATATTCCTGTTGTTTTACATCGACGTAACTTTTTAGAAATTTTGTTACATGTTGTGTTACTTAAAGCAAGTTTCAAAAGTAGTAATAACATTAGGCTTGCAAGTTTATGGTGAAAAATATGACATTGCTTAATTGTAACAATTTCTTAACATTAGATAGTTAGAAGGCAATTAATTCGTATTAGGATACTTTATATACATGTAACAAAATTTCTATTTTGTTACATGTTGTGTTGCAAATTTTGATAAAAATTACAGACAAAATGATTGCAGGCTCATATCTATCATATCTTGGTTTATCCCGATATATCTCAATGTAATTGCCGGTGTAGAATGATTAAATATGGTTTGAAAAAGAGCAACATCTTTTTTTTGTTGGTAAAAATGGTAACCAAATGTTTTTCTTAATGTATGGGTGCCGACATTAACCGTAATTCCTGCTTTCAAACAAGCGGATGTTATTATCCTGTAAGCCTGAACTCTTGTGATAGGTTTCCCGTTTCTTTGACTTGCAAAAATCCATTCATCAGGTAACCTATCACAAATAAATTCTTCTAAATATCTCTTATAGGATTTTGAAATGGGAAATCGTTTACACTTATGAGTTTTTTGCTCTTTAATTGAAATAAAATCTTTGTTTAAAACATCCGAAACTTTTAATTTTAGTATGTCAGAAATTCTTAAACCACTATTTATTCCAAGTAAAAACAACAAAAAATCCCGGTTCCCGTTTGATTTCAAAATCCGCTTAACCTTTTCTATCATTTCTACATCTCTAATTGGCTCTACTACACACATAAATACCTCCTTTATATAATTTTTAATTAGGTTTTGTGTGTTTTACAAGATTAAAAAAAATCCGGTTTATAATACCGGATTTTGAGTCTGAAAAAAATCTTTTGTTAGCAGGAGTAGCTGCAGCCGCCTCCTGAGAAGCTTCCGCCTGATGAAACAGAAGCTGATGCGATTGAGCCGCAAGTTTCACCTCCGCCTGAATAAGCGATTGATCCGCAGGTTTCACCGCCTCCTGCGTATGCAATAGAACCGCAGGTTTCGCCGAATGCCATAATTGTGCTGTCAGATGGTCCTGAATAGAAGCTGCAGGTGTCCATACAGCCCTCAGAGCTTGGAGCTATCAGCGAAGTGTTATTTGAAATCAAATGCGTTGTCTTAGGAGTTGAATCTGCTCCTATAAATTTAAAACATGTGCTTTGTTTTTCATCTGAAGATTTTATTGTTAACATAACCATTGTCCTTACAAAACTGTTTACATATATATAAAGTAAATAAAAATAACTTGATTTCACAACTTATTTTTTTCTTTACATAAGTTAACAATATGAGGGCGCGGAAATTTTTAAATTTCCACGCCCTTGTTCGTAAATAATAGTTCAAATTACCTGCTAATCAAAGCTTTGTCAAACATTTGCTTGTAATAATCCATATTGATATTTAAATTTTCACCGATATCAAATAACATTACAGCTAAGTCTCTATCAGCCTGACAGGAAATCTTTTTGATAATTTCTTCCATGTTTGTGACGATTTTTGAGAAGTAGTAATTCTGGGCTTCTGCAATATCAACTTTGATTTCAAGCTTGGAGATGCAGTCAAGAAGTTCAAGCGTTGCATCAACCTGCTGTAAATCTAAAGCGTAGGACAACCTGTTGATATTCTGCGCGATTTTTTTGCTGAATATCTTAGAAGTCGGAGTTTTGTCGATTTCTATGCCAATTCTTTTTGCTTCAAAGTTAATATCAGATGCCTGCTGGATAACGTCAGAGTCTAAGAAGCCGCGAGAGTCAACAAACAGGTCATTAAACTGCTTGGTTAAAACGTATTGGGCTGAAATTTTAAACTCTTTCGGAATTTCCAATCCAAGTGTCTGCATTTGATAAATTGAGCCTTTGCCTTCGTTATACATTGACTCGTAAGTATTTGCAAATACCTGCAGCTTGCCTCTGAGCATTGTTTGAAGGATTTTGCGCCTTTCTTCAATAAATATGTCTTTAAGCGTAAAGTATTCGGAGCCGAAATAATTATCCATGCTTCTTATAATCTCTGTAAGCGGAGATACAAGATAAGTTCTGATAAGCTCTTTTTGAATATCACAGAAGTTTTCTGAATGTTCTTTAATTGCGCAATGGAAATCTCCGCCTGAGAATTGAAGCAGAGCAAAAATCATGTTTGATTTTTCCAGAGTAACTTTTGATTCAACTTCGATATGTCCGATTACAAGCTTTGAATTTCCTTTTGTTACTGTTTTATAAGAATGTTTCTTTATCTTATAGCAGTAAACGCTTTCTTCGTCCTCAATCTCAGTATATAAAGACGAAATTGCCCACAAACTTGCGATTTGTTTAGTTGTAACAACTGATGGCTTAACAAATCTTTCAAACACATCTTTACCTGTGCCAAATTCAGGAATATTGCTTTTTGCGTCTCTAAGAATATCCAAAAACGGAGTTTCCAAATCCTTTTTGAGGAAAGATTTTGCAAGCTGCATAACTCTTGCTGCGTATTTCATGATTTGAACGGTCTCAATTCCTGAAATTTCAGAGAAGAACCATCCGCAGCTTGTATACATAAGCATAGCCTGTCTTTGAATTTCCAGAAGCTCCATTGCTTTAACTTTTTGCTCATCATTAAGCCCTTCCAGGAAGTATTCATCCTGATAGCTTTTTACGCTCATGTCGCTTCTGTCAAGGATTACGCTGATGTAGTTGTCTCTGGCGTCAGCCGGATTTTTAAAGTATTTTTTAGCCTGACGGTTATATAAAACAACCATTTCATCACGCAAGAAATCAAGCGCGTCTCTTAGTGGTCTTCTCCATTTCTGGTTCCATCCGGCATGACCGCCTGTAGAACATCCGCAATCATCACACCATCTGCCGACTCCGTGGAAACAGCTCCATGAAGAAACCGGCTTGATTTCAACTTCCCAGTCGCTTCTGTATTTTTCTAAGTATTCGCCGTAGTTTGTTATTTCAAATCCGGCATCCTTTACTTTAAGCTTCATTGCATAAGCTAATGCCATGTCACCGAATTTCGTGTGGTGACCGTAGCTTTCGCCATCTGTAGCAATGTTTATTAATTGAGGGTAATTTCTTAAATCTGAAATACCGTCTTTTAGCCTGTTAACGAATTTGTTTCCGTCTTTAAGCAGCTCGTCAAAAGCAACAGAACGTGAGATTGCTCCGTCATAAAAGAACAGGTCGATGTATTTACCCGGTGCGGACTTAATATAATACCTGTAAGAACGCGCAGGGTCAATGTTCCCCCAGCTTACATCCTGCCAGGTTTTTTCGTCTGCTTTTCTAATTCTTTGTGCCTGATACGGAGAAAGAATTGTAAATTTAATATCATTTTCAACTAAAACTCTTAAAGTGTCATCATCAACAGCGGTTTCAGCGAGCCAGATACCTTCGGGTTTTCTGCCAAAACGATATTCAAAATCTTTAATTCCCCATTTTACCTGAGTTTGCTTATCGCGCTCGTTTGCAAGCGGCATAATCATGTGGTTGTAAACCTGAGCAATAGCGTTACCGTGACCGGAATGCATTCTTCTTGAGTTGATGTCAGCTCTGATAACTCTTTCGTAAGCCATCGGAGCAAATTCTTCCATCCACGAAAGCAGCGTCGGGCCAAAGTTATAGCTCATGTATTCGTAATTGTTGACTACGTTTAGAATTTCGTTTTTTGAATCAACGATTTTGGATACAGAGTTGGGATTGTAGCATTCAGCATTAATCCTTTCATTCCAGTCATGAAACGGTTGAGCACTGTCTTGCTGCTCAATTGCTTCAAGCCATGGATTTTCTCTTGGCGGCTGGTAAAAGTGCCCGTGCACGGTTAAAAAAACTTTTTGCTTCTCATCGTTCATATTTTCTTGCATTGCTTTCGCCTTATATTTATTTTAACTTTTTTTCTTATCTTCCGGAGCTTTTTTTAATACTTTTAATTCTGATACATCAACCCATGCATCGCCTAAAGCATCAGAAAAAACTGTACCTTTGATTTCAATTTCGTCGTCTGTTTTTAAGTCAATGAATTTTTCTGCTTCGCTGCGTTTTAGGAAAAGTTTCATTTCTGATAACGGAATATTGTGAGTTGTGTCATCGCGCTTGATTAAGAATGAAATATAATCATCTGATGATTTGAACGCCGGTTTGTAATCAAGTCCGAGTGTTGAGAACTTATCAAACTTTGCTTTCATAATAACTGTTTTGTTTAAGTAAGTTTTTGGTGAGTTAACAATAGATAAAGGTGTTACGGCAACTCCTTGAGCCGGCTGAACAACTGCCGGAGCGGCTGCCGGTTCTGCTGAAACCTGTTCTACGCAAACAGCGCTTGTTGTTAAAATACCTGCACTTAAAATAACTAATGATATCGACTTAATATATTTAATAGCTTTCATTTCTCTTTCCCTCTCTATAAATACAGTTTAACATGTTTTAAAAATATTGTAAAATTAACATTCTTGCATTTCTGTATTACTTTCTGATATATTATATTATATGAAGGATTTAGAAGCTATAAACAGAGAGAGGGAAGGCAGGGCTAATCTTTCCCAATACAAAGATTTAATCGAAACTATATCCAAGGTTGAGTATAAGAAGTTTTCAAACCTCGGTTTGATTGAGCTTTCAGAAGTTATAAATCTTGCAAATTATACTGTTTATTATCTTGTAAATAATGCAAAGAATAAAGAACTTTATAACGCTGCTTATCTTACTAAAGCGATTAAATGGGCGATTAGAAACGAGATGCGCAGACGTTATAAATGGTATGTGATGAAAAATCAGGCTGCTGAAGAGCAGGAAAAAATAAAAGATGCCGTTTATAAAACTATTCTTTCTATTGAAGAAATGGCAGATGCTGAAAATCCTACTTTGATTAAGGATAATGACAGAACTCCTGAGGAGAAAGCTGAAATTGTAGAACTTAAGCGCAGAATTCAGGATGTTATGAAAAAGCTTTCCCAGAGAGAACAGGATTTGATTGAAGCTAAGTATTTTTATGATAAAAAACTCAAAGATATTTCGGTCGAGTTTAATATTTCGCAGTCAAGAATTTCAAGAATTATACAAAACGCGTTGGATAAAATAAAAAAAGAATTATTAAAACAGGAAGAGTCGTATGGAGACAATATTTAGTAAAAGTTTAGGGGTTGACGGTATCGGGGGTAAATCAGGGGGTAAATCGGAGTGTAAATTAGGTGATTTTTTGCCTGAGAATTTGCTCAGACAAGAACCTGTCGGATTACCTCAATTGTCGGAATTGGAAGTTATGCGCCATTATAAAGCGCTAAGTGACAGAAACTTCTGTATTGAAAAAGGTTTTTATCCTTTAGGCTCCTGTACTATGAAATATAACCCGAAAGTCAATGAACTTCTGGCTTCTCTGGAAGGGTTTACCAATCTTCATCCGCTGCAGTCTGATGAAGATTCTCAAGGTGCATTAGAGCTTATGTACAACTTGCAGGAAAAGCTCAAATACATTACCGGCATGGATGCGATTACTCTGCAGCCGGCTGCTGGTGCGCATGGAGAACTTACCGGCATGATGATAATCAAAAAGTACTTTGAAGTTAAAGGTGAAACCAACCGTAAAAAAGTTATTGTTCCGGATTCAGCTCACGGTACAAATCCTGCTAGTGCAAAGATGTGCGGATTTGATATTGTTGAAGTTAAATCAAACTCAAAAGGTCAGGTTGACGTAGAGGCTTTGAAAGAACTTATTGACGGCGATGTAGCTGCGATTATGATGACAAACCCGAATACTCTGGGAATTTTTGAAGAAAGCGTACTTGAAATTTCTGATTTGATGCATAAAAACGGTTCTTTGCTTTATTATGACGGAGCGAATTTTAATGCGATTATGGGCTGGACAAACCCTGCTTTGATGGGCTTTGACGTTGTACATTTGAACTTACATAAAACATTTGCAACTCCTCACGGCGGTGGAGGCCCGGGTGCAGGCCCTGTTGGCGTGGTTGAGAAACTTAAAGACTTTTTACCTTCTCCAATTATCGAAAAACAAGGGGGTAAATATGTCAGAAACTATAATATTACGCATAGTATCGGTAAAGTTAGAAGTTTTTACGGAAACTTTGGAGTGCTGGTAAGGGCTTATGCTTATATCTTAATGATGGGTAACAATCTTAAGCTTGCAAGCGCAGACGCTGTTTTGAATGCAAATTATATTAAGGAAAAACTTAAAGGCGCGTATGATTTGCCTTATGACGAGCCTTGTATGCACGAGTTTGTTCTTTCAGGCGAAAAACAACATCATCAAGGCGTTTCAACTCTTGGTATTGCAAAAAGACTGATGGATTCAAACTATCATCCTCCTACGGTTTATTTCCCGCTGATAGTGCACGAAGCAATTATGATTGAGCCTACCGAGTCTGAATCAAAAGCAGTGCTTGACGGATTTATTGAAACAATGCTTAAGATTGCAAAGGAAATCGAAGAAAATCCGGAAGAGGTTTTGAAAAGCCCTCAGACAACTCCGATTAAGAAAGTTGATGAGACTCTTGCTGCAAGACATCCTGACTTAACATATAAAAATTAAAAAACGGCTTTAAGCCGTTTTTTAATTGAATAAATCGTACAATCTTTCTCTGATTTCTTTATCCGAAAGCTCTTGGGTGATTTTGTTTAAATCCATTGTCATCTGGTAATACTCTGCTGCAAGCGCTTTGTCTCCGATTGCCTGATAAGCACGCCCTAAATTAAAGTATGCGAGCGTGTAGTTTGGATTAATGTTAATTGCGTTTTTGAAGTATTCAACTGATGATTTAGGGTCGCCAATTCCGTCGAGGTAAACTACTCCGAGGTTGTTTTGTGCAATTTCAAAATCAGGATTAAGTTCAATTGATTTGTGGAACGCAACAATTGATTCTTCCAGATAATCTTTTTCCCAGAGTGCGAGACCGGTTTTTGCGTAAGTTAAATAGTTTTCCGGCTCAACTGCTATTGCATCGCAGTAAGTCTTGATTGCTTTGTCTAAATCGCCCTGAGCCATGAACAAATCGCCTAAAGAAAGCTGAATATCTACGTTTTTCGGGTCAAGAACTATGCCGGCATTAAATGTTGCTTCTGCTGCTTCAAAGTTGTTTTTAACTTCCGCATAGATTGCTCCAAGAGCATGACATACAATTGAAGTCCATTCAGCATCAGGATTTAACTTGATAGCGAGCTGGTAGTATTCAATTGCGTCATCGTAAAGCTCAGCTTTGATGTAAGCATAAGCGAGTGAATTGTTATAGTATGGATTTTCAGGATTAAGTTCTTGTGCAAGCTTGAAAGCTGATACCGCATGAAGCTTGTCGGCTTTGTTTAAGTACAAGTGACCGAGCTCGTAATAAATTTTGTCCATGTCGATACCGAATTCAAGCAGTGAGTTGTAATAATCGATTGTGATATCTGTGTTTTCAGGAAAATATGTCTGATTAATTGTTGCAAGTTTAATCAAAACTTCTCTATCAGAAGGGTTGAGCTCGTAAGCTTTTTTGTAGCATTCAAGACTTGCTTCAATGTCGTTGCATTCAAGTGACAAATCACCCATCTTTTGATAGAATAAATTACCTTGCGAAGTTTTCTCTAACCCTTTAGAGTACGCTTCCAAAGCTGACGGGAATAACTTCATTTTTTCAAATGTTTCACCGAGAGTCTTATATGAAAATACAGAAAAATCATTCGCAAGGAATTTACAAAACATTTTAAGAGATGGGCAGTCCCACATAATCATCATGCTCCCCGATAAGAAGTAGTACAAAAATTTCATGACATCTTTAACGGATGAGTCATGGTTTTTAATTCTTGAAAATAAGACTTTTGATAAGAATAATCTTGGTCTTGCGGAGTTCTTGCCGGAGTTAGATACAGCAAGTTTAAATTCTTTTTCAGCTTCATCAAAATTGCCGTTAAGACACTGAAAATACCCTGAATAAATGTGTGCATTTACGTTTTCCGGCTCAAGCGAGATAGCGGTTTTGCACTGCTCAAGAGCGCCTTCAACAGAAATTTGACCTTTCATCAGCAGAAGACTTGCAAGCCTGTAATAAGATTCTGATATAGAAGGATTGACTTTGATTGCGTCAATATAGCATTCAATGGCTTTCTCTAAATCTGAATCCTGTTGTTTTATGAGGTAATTTTCGTGCGCAGTTCTTGCTTCTTCTAATAATATTGCGGCTTTGTCATCCATTATTATTGATGGGGTATTTGTCATTATAATCTCCGAACCAAAAATCTCGTGTATGTTCATGCATTCGGCAAACAAAAAAAAATCTTTAGCGTTTTTTGATGTAAATCCTCCGTACGTAGTAATGTAAATTTTTGTAACAATTTTTCTGATTTCCTAAAGTTTTTACTTAAAAGTGCCGATATATATAGTAAGCAAGGGAAAACTATAAAGGAAAGCGGACAGAAATATGGGAATGGCAGCATCACAAACAAATTTTTTACGCCTAACCAGTCGGAAACATGACATCACGGTGCAGGTTCAGAGGCTGGCAAATCAGGAAATGTCGCTTACCAGAGATATGACAAGGATTTCACGAGAATATCAGGAAGCATTGAATACGAAAATTTTGAAATGGTCAAACAATGCCGGCGTTAGCTATTCTGATTTGAGTTATAAAACTTTGATGAGTCCCGGTGCTGCAAATAAGAATAAGCCTTATTTGATTACTAATAATAATGAACAGGTTGTGCTTGACAGCAAGTATGCAAAATATGCTGCGATGATTTCGCCTAACGGTGCCGCTGGTGGTGATTGGCAGTCTAACAGAGCAAAAATTCTCTCTGAGCTTACAGGCATTTCTGAAGAGAAAATCAATGCGTCTTCAACCGCAGGAGCTGCTGTAACAGAAGCTGCAAATAAAGTTAATGCTCTTAAAGATGAAAAAGCCACAAGCAAAATTTTGCAAGAGCCTGTCAGCAAAGATACAGCAAGAGAATTTTTCGGTCATGCCGGACATGTTATGTCTAACGGTGCTTCTTATGATATCGGACAATTGTATAAATCTTCCAACAACTGGCAGGATTTGGGTGATGCAGGAACGGCTAAGTCAGCTTTGACTACATTGTTGAATGGAGTTGCAAATAACATGAAAAACTATCTGACTGATAGTGATTATGAAAGTTTTAAAACAGCCTGTGAGACTTATATGAAAGATAACGGTCATTATTTTGGCGGAACAAGTGAGGAAGATAAACAAGGATTAGAAGCCGGTATTATCGGTATTAAAAAGAGCGGAGATAATTATTTAGTAAATTTACAAACCGTTCTGGATGCGATATTGGGTTCGTATAAGAATGAAGCAGGTTCAAATGCTTATGGTATGAACGGTTCTGTTACAGAGGTTTTCTACACCCGTGATAAGAACACAACTGCGTGGCAGAACTGGTATACAGCGAATGAAGACTGGCAAAAAAGGTATGATGAAGCTATGGCTGAACATAAAGCTGCAGTAAATGCTGATAATCAGGTTTTGACTTCTGAAGAAGAAAGCAATATTAAGTTCTATGAGCAGCTTTTCACTGCAATAGCTGAAAAAGGCTGGGTCGAAAATTCTCAGGTAGAAGATAATGACTACTTAAACAACATGCTTCAAAATAACTTATACTGGATTACTTCTATGGAAGAGCAGAGTGATACTGACGGTAAGAAATATTTTGAATACAGCACAGATTTAGCATCAAATATGAACAATGTATATCTTGTTAATGATTCTGATTTTATGAACGAAGCTCTTGTAAAATATGAACATGAAAAATCAATAATTAACGAAAAAGAGTCCAGAATTGATACCAGAAAGGCAAATCTTGAAACTGAACTGTCTGCTATCAATACTATGATGCAAGGTATTGAAACTATAATAAAAGATAATACAGATAGAACAATGAACACATTCGCATAGTAATATTTTTATGTTATAATTCCCGTATATCGTTGTATAAAGGGGTTATAAATGTTCGATTCGTTATCAGACAGGCTGCAGGATATTATTGCAAAAACAGCGGGGCAAAAAGAGCTTACGCAGGAAAATATGCAGGATGCGCTAAGAGAAATCAGGCGTGCTTTGCTTGAAGCTGACGTAAATTTAAGGGTTGTAAAAGCTTTTATTTCTAATATCAAAGACAAAGCTGAAGGCGAAAATGTTTTGCAGGGTGTAAATCCTTCCCAGCAGCTGGTTAAAATAGTGCATGACGAACTAATAGAGCTTTTAGGGAAAGAAGTTTCTCCTCTGGATTTTTCCGGTCATCCGAATTTGATAATGATGCTCGGGCTTCAGGGAAGCGGTAAGACGACTTCTTCAGCTAAGCTTGCAGTGAAGCTTAAAAAAGAAGGCAGGAATCCTCTGCTTGTTGCATGTGACGTGTACAGACCGGCTGCGATTACACAGCTTGAGGCTCTTGGAGAACAAATCGGGTGTGAAGTTTATTCTGAAGAGTCAACAGATGTTCAATCAATTATTCAAAATGCGATAAATTATGCAAAAGAGAAAAGTTTTAATACTTTAATTCTGGATACGGCAGGCCGCTTGCAGATTGATACCGATATGATGGCAGAGCTTCTCTTAATTGACCGCGTTTTCCATCCTGCAGAAAAACTGCTTGTAATTGATTCTATGACCGGTCAGGAAGCTGTAAATGTTGCTGAGAATTTTGACGCTCAGCTTAGTATCACAGGGCTTGTTTTAACCAAACTTGACGGTGACTCCAGAGGCGGGGCTGCGTTAAGCGTTGTTTATTGCACGCAAAAACCTATAAAGCTTACCGGTACAGGGGAAAAGCTCAATGCATTAGAAGATTTTTATCCGGAGAGAATGGCAACGAGAATTCTTGGAATGGGTGATATTGTTTCGCTTGTAGAACGTGCGCAGGAAGTCTTTGACGAAAAAACGGCACGTGAGATGGAAAAGAAAATGGAACAAGCCGAGTTTTCATTTAACGATTTCTTAAAAATGCAGTCACAAATGAAAATGTTTGGTTCAATGGATCAGCTTCTTGGAATGATTCCGGGGCTTAAGATTTCAAAAGACGACAGGCAGAAAATTTCGCATGAAGGCGAAAAACAGTTTAAAAGAATAGAGGTGTTTATTCAGAGCATGACTCCTGAAGAAAGAGAGCATCCTGAGCTTATGAACTCTTCGCGCAAAAAACGTATTGCAGCAGGTTCCGGAATTCCAATACAGGATTTGAATGCTTTTATATCTCAGTTTGAGCAAATGCGTAAGATGATGAAAGGTTTTTCTGATGTCAAAAAGATGGTCGGAGGTAATCCAAACAAAGCGAAGCTTACGGCTCATCAGATGATGAAAAACATGAGGCGGTTTAGATAGGGGTAAATATAGATTGGTTTAACGTACTCTTCCCCGCTCCTTGCGGGAGGGGGGTGAAGGCGGGATTAAAAATGAAACTTATAGCAGGTTTAGGAAATATAGGCAGCAAATACACTTTCACAAGGCATAATGCAGGGTTTATGCTGATAGATAGTATTGCGTTAAATAATAATTTGAATTTCCGCGAGAATTCACGATTAAAGTGTATTATGACAAACCTGCGTACACCTTATGAAGATTATCTTTTGATAAAGCCTACAACTTTTATGAACCTGTCGGGGGAGGCGGTTCGTGCTGTTATGGATTATTATAAGATTTCATTAGAGGATGTTTTAATTGTATATGATGACCTTTCGCTTGAAATCGGAAAAATTCGTTTTCGCCCAAACGGTTCAGACGGCGGTCACAACGGGATAAAATCAGTAATCCAGCATCTCGGTACAAAAAATGTTGCAAGACTTAAAATCGGGATTGGACCGCAGCCGAATATTCCGGCTGAAGTTTTTGTATTACAGAATTTTTCGAAAGAAGAGCTTGAACTTTTGAAAGGCGCTTTGAGTAAAGCAAAAGAAGGTATCGGGTATTATTTTGATAACGGTATGCAGGCAGCACAAAACAAATATAATTAGTGATAATGAGGTAAAATATGAACTTAGCAGAACAACTTGAACAGGATGAAAAATATGAAGAAGCTTATGCCGAGTATAAAAAGCAGATGGCTAAAAAGCCTTCTGATATTGAGCTTTTGACAAAGCTTGCACATCTGGCGTTAATTCTTGAGAAAAAAGACGATGCACAGATTTATTTCGGCAAGATTTTGGAAGTTGATCCTGCTAATATTCTGGCTCATGAACAGCTCCTTGATATTTTTGTTCATGAAGATAAGTTTAAATATTACCTTATAAGAGGCAATCTTCACGCACTTCAGCAGCAGATGAGCCATGCCAGAAACGATTATAAAAAAGCCATTGACGCTGCAAAAGATGCTCAGGAAGCTTTGCCTGCGAGGTATTTATATGCAGGACTCTGTGAAGGTCAGGCAAAGTATACGGAAGCGATTGACGAGTATTTGAAGATTTCTGATTACGATGAGAAAAACCCGATTGTATTTTTAAAGCTTGCTGAACTTTATGAAAAAACGGAAGGGCTTATCTCTGCTATACAAATTCTTGAACGAGGAAGGCAGGATAGAGGGTTTGAGAATTTCGAAGAAATTCTTGCAGGGTATTATATTAGAAATTCTCAGCCTGAAAAAGCGTATGAGCTTGCCCAAAGCGAACTTACAAAAGCAAGAGCTTTGTTTGATATGGGTAAAAATGATGCAGGATATGAAATCCTGATGAGTATTAAGGATAAGTATTCAAACGAAAAGATTTTTCATTCGCTGCTTGCTCAGTATTATTTCCAGAAAGAAATGTTTGATGAAGCGTTTAAAGAGATTGATGAGTACGCAAAACTTGACCCGAATTCACCTCTGATTTATCAAATGAGAGCATTGATTTATGAGGCAAAAGGCGACTCTTTCAACGAACATTTGAACTGGGGAAGCTATAACATTGTCCGCGGAGATAGAGATGTTGCGCTTAACGAGTTTATGACAGCTTACAGATTTAATGATTCTAATGTTGATTTGATAGAAACGATTGCAGCGCTTCTTGAAGCTGAAGGCGATAAAACTAAAGCTTGCGAGTTTTACGAAAAACTGGCAGATGTTGATAAGGATAATAAACTTGCGCTTGAAAAACTTGCTGAGTTTAGAGAGTCAATTGGCGATAATTACGGAGCTTTAGAATATCTGGAAAGATTGAAATCTATTGATCCGAGAAACCAGTTTGTAGAAGCAAATTACGAAAAATACAAAAATCAGGCTGAAAATGGCGGCTTTGCTTCTTTCCTGAAACGTATATTCGGCTCTAAAATGGGGGCTTAATTGTACACGGAACTTCTGGCACCTGCAAAAGATAAAGAAACTGCGATTGCTGCAATAGACTGTGGAGCTGATGCAGTATATATGGGGGCGTCAGCTTTCGGGGCAAGAAGGAATGCGCCTAATTCGCTTGAAGATATCAGAGAAGTTGTCGGGTATGCCCATAAGTTTTGGGCAAAAGTGTTTATTACAATAAACACTATACTTACAGATAGTGAACTTGATGAGGCAGTGGAGCTTGTTAATAAACTGGATGAGATTGGTGTTGATGCGGTTATTGTGCAGGATATGGGGCTGATAGAACATTTAAAAGATGCCGGTATTCCAATTCACATGAGTACTCAGTGTGATAACCGCACTCCGGAAAAAGTTAAATTCTTTAATGATTTGGGTGTTTCGAGGGTTGTTCTTGCAAGAGAGCTTTCTTTAAAACAGATAAAAGAAATTCATGAACAAAATCAGGATTTGGAGCTGGAAGCTTTTGTTCACGGTGCGCTTTGCGTATCTTATAGCGGTCAATGCTATTTGAGCCAGTATATTGGCGGGCGTTCTGCAAACAGAGGCGAATGCGCCCAGCCATGCCGGAAAAAATATTCGGTTGAAACTATAGACGGCAAAGTTATTGCAAAAGATATTCACGCACTGTGTTTAAAAGATTTTAACGCTTCTAAACATATCAAAGATATGATTGAAGCAGGCGTTTTTTCGTTTAAAATTGAAGGCAGACTGAAAGAGTCGGGGTATGTTAAAAATATTACTGCGTTTTACCGGCATGAGCTGGATAAATACTCTGAAAAAATCTCATCAGGAAGATGCATTTACCCCTTTGAACCTAATCCTGAAAAAAGCTTTAACCGTGGATTTACGGATTATTTCTTAGACGGTAGAAAAGATTGTTTTAACTTTAACTCACCAAAATCAAAAGGCGAATACCTTGGAAAAGTTGTTGAGGTTAAGAAAAATTGTTTTAAGATAAAAACGGATAAGAAAATAAACGCGCAAGATGGGCTTACTGACGGGATAAACGGTTTTCTTGTAAACAAAACAGAAAACGGATTTGTGTATCCGAATAAGCCGGTGAAAGTATGTGTCGGAGATGTAATTTATCGAAATTCAGATGTTGAGTTTGAGAAACTTCTTGCTTTACCTGTAAAACGTCAAATCGGGGTAAAAATTAATGTTTCGGATGCAATAACTCTGACAGATGAAGATGGAATTTCAATCACTTTACCGCTTCCGGAAGGTGAGCCTGCAAAAAATCCTGATAAAATGAAAGAGACTTTTGTTAAACAGTTTTCTAAAACAGGTGAGAGCGATTTTTATATTGAAGATATAAAAATCGCTTCGGAACTACCTTTTTTGCCGGTTTCTGATATTAACCAGCTTCGTCGGGATGCGTTTGACAAACTTATGCAGGAAAGGTTGAAACAATACAAGCGCGAGATACAAAAACCGCTTTGTTATACTCCATATTACAAAGACAAACTGGATTATAGGGCGAATGTTCACAACAACACGGCAAAAATGTTTTACGAGAAATGCGGTGCAGAAGTTTGTGAAATGTCTTTGGAGACGAAGCTTTCTAAGGGTGAAGCTGAGTTAATGCGTACAAAACACTGTATTAAATACGCGCTCGGGATGTGTAAATCTCCTCAGAAGCTTGTTTTAAAAGATGAGTTTGGCAAAAAATACCCGCTTAAATTTGATTGTGCTAAATGCGAGATGGCAGTTATTGCACCGTAGCCTGCTGTTGCGCAGCTGCTTTTTCAGCAGCTTCCTGTTGTGCTTTTGCCTGTGCTTTAAGCTGATTCCATTGGCTTACATCTTCTATTCCATTTAGTGTTTTTAAGGCATCTTCAAGCTGCTTCTTTTCCTGCTCAAGCTGATTTAAGTAAGCTTCTGTTTGCTCCGGAGTCATTTCAACAAGAGGACTTCCTAACAGCGGCACAGAGTATTCGCGATTCCACTGAGCTAATGTTAAAGGAGCCGGTGAAGCAGGAGAAGTTAAAGCAATTCCTGCCAATTCTCCGTATTTACCCGGGTTCTTGCCTCCGATTGCTAACTGGTAATCATTTTTACGCCATGTTGAAGGTTTCCACCAGCGTTTCTCAACATTTGGAGACGGAATGTAATCAGAAAGTTCTGATGCGTATTTATCCGGCTTAGCTGCTTTTACACGCATTACGCATTCGCGAAGCTCAATCAGTTCTTTGAAATCTTTACTGCAGGTTTCTTTTAATACATCAAGCTCTGCTTTTGATTTTATGTTCTTAAATTTTCTTAAATCAAACAGCTGTTTTACCATAGCATTTCGTTCTTCCATTAGTGAACTTCGCAAAGCTCTATCAGGACTTGTGCTTCTATTAATTGTATTAATTTCTCTATCAATACTTGCAATTCTTTGCTGTGTTGATTTTTCCACCTGACTATATTTGTTTTCGTATCTTTTTTCCCAGCTGTTAAAGCTTTCCCATGCGTTTACAGCTTTGCTTTTCCAGGCTTTGAAGAAACCGGATACACCTCCGCCTTCGGCTGTTATAAGTGCGGCATCTGTTTTTATTGCTTGTCCTGTGCCTCTTACTGCATTTACAGTTACGTCTTTACAGAAATTCGAAACGGCTCTTGTTACCCTGCTGCCTATGTTTGCAGAGGTTGAAGCAGTAGCTGCTCCTGAAGTTCTGAAAGCTTTACCAAGCCCTCTCATGCCGGCAACAGAAGCAATTCCGACAAAAGCACCTGAGCAGATATCCTGCCTTGCCTGTTCTTTTTCTTCTTCTGTTTTTGCGCTGCTTAATTTTTTAGCGCCTTTGTATACTCCGACAGCTCCGCTTCCGACTCCGTAAGCAAGCAAACCATAGCCGATAGCAGGACCTACGCCCGGTATAAAACAAGCACCGATTGCTGCTGCTGTTATTGCTACATTTGTAAGGCATTTTTTTAGACTGAAGTTGCCGTCTTTATCAAATCCGACAAGACTTTTACCCATATTTGACAGAGCTGTTCCTGCACTTGAAACCCATTCTCCGGCTTTTTGCCAGAAACCTTTTTTCTTCGGTTTCATTGCTTCTGTATCCACGGTTCCGTCTTCTTTAAGTTTTACACCTTCAAGCTTTGCAGTTTCTACAACAGCGCTGCCGTCTGATTTTTTACCTTCTTTTATTGCATCAATCATTTTTGATTGCGCATCCAGTAAATCTCTTGTTTTACTTATTTCTTTTGATTTTTCTTTTAGGAATTCTGTATTGATTTGAGTCTTTTCTTCATCCTTGTATTTTTCTTTAATCCATTCTTCATAAGAATCCGATTTAGAACTTGTGCCGGCAGGAGCTGACCAAATAGGTCCTTGAAATCCGCCGAACATGTTTGAACATCCAAAGTTGTTGTTCATTATAAAATTACTTGGATCCCATAAAGGTATTTGTAAGTTAAAACTAAATCCCATATTCTTTTCCTATTTAATATCCCTTATTAATATAAAGTTTTCCTATTTTTTTTTATTGCTTTTTATTTACAAATGTTTACATTTATAAGAAAATTTTTTTGCGGTATAATTAGTATATGAAGTGTGGATTTGTAACAATATTAGGTCGTCCTAATGTTGGAAAGTCGACTCTTTTGAATCAGATTTTGGGTCAAAAGATAGTAATTACAACAGACAAGGCGCAGACAACAAGAAAACGTATCAAAGGGATTTTGACGGATAATAACGGACAAATAATTTTTGTTGATACTCCGGGTGTTCATAGACCTTTGAATAAACTTGGCGAGTTTTTGCTGGATGAAGCTAAAGTGGCTGTTCCTGATGCTGATTTGATTTTGTTTCTTGTGGACGGCTCTGAGCCTGCAGGTAAGGGTGATAAATGGATTGCTGAAAATATTTTGAAAGAGGCGAAAGTTCCTGTAATCCTTGTCATGAACAAAGTTGATAAAGTTAAAAATCAGCAGAAAATTGAAGAAAATTTGATTTCTTACAAATTACTTTTTGAGGAAAATGTTCCTGTAGTTCGAGTCTCTGCAAAAACAGGAAGAAACAAAGATACGCTTTTATCAAATATTTTAAAGAAACTTCCTGAAGGTGAAAAGCTTTATCCTGATGATGTTGTAACGGAAGAGAGCATGCGCTCGGTTGCAGAAGAAATCATTCGTGAGAAAGTTTTATTAAACACTCAGGATGAAATTCCGCACTCTGTTGCAATAAAAGTTGATAAGTATGAAGAAAAAGAAGATATCGACAGAATTTTTGCAATAATTTATTGCGAGCAAAAAAGCCAGAAAGGAATTTTGATAGGCAAAGGCGGTGCGCTGTTGAAGAAAATCGGAACAGAAGCAAGAATTGAACTTGAAAATATTGTCGAGAAAAAAGTTTATTTAAACTTAGAAGTTAAAGTAGAAAAAGATTGGAGAAAAAAAGATAATATCCTTAAAAATTTTGGATATAATTCAGAAACAAATTAGCAAAAAATTATTTTATGTGTTTTAAGAATAATACGAAGTGTGTGTAAGGAGAAGGTAAAAAATGAGAGTCCAAGGTATTAACTCAGAATTAACAACAAACAACTACAGACAAAAGAAACCGGCGTTTAAAAGAAACTGGTCGGAACATGTCAGCTGGGGTGCGAATTACATTAAAGAGACAGGAAAAACGAATTTTAAACTGTTTTCTTTTCCGGATGCAAAAGCTGTATTTGTAGAAGTAGCTTCGCGCGCAGCAGCTGAGCTCGGTAATATTAAAGAAAGAGTTGTTCAGGTGCTTGCAACAGCAGGTATCGGGCTTACGATTGAAAACATTGTTTCAAAAGATAAAGATTCGACAGTTTATCCGATGGAACATAAGGGTGATGGTGTGTTTGAAGCCGCCGGAATTCAGGCTGAGCCGGAAGATAGATACAGATATATTGTTGTTGATAAAAATAATAATGTAAATCTTGTAAAAGATCCTTATGCAAAACGTCAGGAAAATATTCATGGCTGGAGTTCTGTTTATAACACAGATAATTACGAATGGCAGAATACTGACTGGCTTGAAGGAAAAGATACAAGAAGAATTGTAAGAAAACCTGACGAACGGTTTAGAGGTTTAGACGGGCTTGTTATAGATGAAATTAATATTCCTACAATAACTAAAGAAGGAACTTTTGATGCTGCAAAATCAAGAGTTGATGTTATTGCAGATAGAGGAATTGCTACAGCAATCGAGATTTTACCGGTAGAAAATACTTATTCAATGCAGTGGGGATATGATGGTGTTGATAAGTTTGCAGTAAGTGAAAAACTCGGAGGAGCTGCAAAATTAAAAGAACTTATCGATTATGCTCATGGAAAAGGCTTAAACGTAATTATGGATATGGTTCCAAACCACATGGGACCGGACGGTGATTATCTCGCTCAAACAGGACCTTATGAAAAAGGTTCAGGTGAGTTTGGCGGTGAGTTTAATTACGAAGGCAAAGATAACAGATACGTGAGAGATTGGATGGCGAATGCTGCTCTCTGGTGGGCTAATGAGTTCAAAGTTGATGGTATTCGTTTTGATATGACCAAGTTATGCGGCTCAGATTATTTGCTAAAACAAATTGTTACTGAGCTCAATGAACACAATCCTCAGATATTTACTATCGCAGAAGACGGACGTGAAAATAAAGAGTCGGTAACAAGGTATGAAGATAGTACTGTAAGCCATGTCGATGATTTGGATTTTATTGATACTCAGGTGCGTTTTATTTCCGAACGCGGATGGCATTCAACTCCGGGTAATATCGGGTTTGATACCGAATGGGACTTCAGGTTTATGACTACTGTTAAAAATGCAATCATTGCTTCCGGTGAAAACCTTCTTGATGATTTAGATAATAAAATAAAAGATTCTCATCACAGGGTTAAATATGTAATGAGTCATGACGAAATCGGGAACTGGGACGGAACGAGGCTTATTCCGAAAGTTCTTGTAAGACACCTTGATTTGTTTATGAAAACAAATGGCGGCTCTGATGCAGAAAAAGGTCAGAAAGCTGCTCATGCCGGTCAAAAACTTGCAGAACTTATTGTATCGGATAAGTTTGCTACGATGAGCGATGCTGATTTGTCAAAAGCTGAAAAAGATATGGGTTTGAATACTTTCATTTCTAAAGACGCTTTGACTGATGCTTTCAAAACAGCTATTGCAAAACATAAACTTGCAACCGGTACTGTAATGACAATTCCGGGGCCTAAGATGTATTTTCAGGGAGATGATGAAGCTGATTTATCATACTTCAAATTCTTTAGAGAATTTTCTGATGAGAAAAGGCAAAGAGCTCAGTCAGATGATTTAAGAAACACTATTGTTGCTAAAAAAGGATATGATACTCTGGAAGAATTTGCAAGACCGGATTCTATAATAGGCAGAGTTCAACCGAAAGGTATGTTTGAAGCTTTACCTGAACAGATAATTGCATTAACCGCTGATTTGCGTGATATGCTTAAGCATTTACCGGTATTGAAACGCGGAGAATTTGCCGGTACTTATAAAGATAATAATCACAATGTTCATATACATCACTTAAGACTAGGCAAAGAAGAACTTCTGATTATTAAAAACTTTGGTCAGGGCTTCCATGATAAGAACTATTCTTTCTACGGTTTCCCTCAAGGCAGTCAGTGGGAAGAAATAATTAACAGCGATGCTTTAAAATATGGTGGTTCAGGGTATTCAAATGCCGGCAGGCAAGATATCAATAATATGAATCAGAACCTGTCTCTGGCTCCAAATAGCTTCCTGATTTTAAGAAAAATTAATTAAAACAGAAAAATGGGTACGATTTATATAAATCGTACCCATTTACTTTAAGTTTATTCGTGTTAACATAAATACAAAGGACGAAAATTGATGACATATTATTTTAGCGCAAAACATCATCATACTCATACAATCCCGAAAGGGCTTGGAGTTTTGCGTTCTCTCAGCTGAAGCTCCTTTTGCTAAGCTCTTTCGGGGATTTTAGGAGAGAAAAGAGTAAGGCGAAAAAGGAGAAATTTTAAAAATGTCATTAACAGGTATAATATCAGCAATCGGTAATAATTCAAGCGTTTACCCATTAATTGTGCGTGACTGCGGTATAGAAGTCCCGACAAAAGTTGCGATGACTTATAATCAGAACCTTAAAGATTCTAAACAGATGGCAAATAATGCGCTAAGAGAAAGGCTGATTGATGAATACGGAACTTCTATTGTCTGGCTGGGCGGGATTCCTTTGATGAACAAGCTTGGAGATTGGATAATCAAAAAACTTGGCTATGACCCGGGGGTAAATGTAAGTTTGCTGAAAGAGGATAGTAAACAAGGGCTCAAGTACAATATTGAAAAATTCAAAAATCTGGCTCCTGATGAAGTTAAAGCAATGGAAAAAGTTTTGAAAAATAAATCTACTTATCAAAAACTTCTTGCCGGTAAATTTATTTTATCTACTTCGATTCCGGTTGCGGTAATGGGATATTTTCTGCCGAAAGCAAATTTTGCTCTGACTGCAAAATTGAAGAAAAAACAGGAAGCTGTGAAACCGATTGTTCAGGATACTTATGAAACGGAGGGGGTAAATATAATCACTTTTGCTTCCTCTCCTAGTCTTTCTTTCAAAGGGGTAAATGTAAACCAACCTCTTGTCTCCTCTCCTAGTCTTTCTTTCAAAGGGGTATCCGCATCCTTAGCAAACATGTCTACAGTGAATAAAATGGCTCTGACAGACGGAGGCTTAACTGTTGGCAGGGTCGGAACCGCAAGAAACAAATACGAAGCTCTCGAAAACGGGTTTAAAATGTCTATGATGATGTTCTTAAACTTTGTTGCTCCGATTTGGATTGCAAAAGGACTGGATAGTTTGTCAGGAAAACTTTTTAATACTAATGTAAATCTTGACCCTAATCTTTTAGATGACAAAGCTTTCTTAAAGGAGATTAAAGAAAGTACTCTTAACATACCGGAAAATAATTTTATAGAGTATTTAGATAAAAATCCTGATTCTAAAATTTCTAAGCTCTGTGAAAAATATTGCGGTGTTAAGTATCTGAAAAACAGAGTAAGAGACCCGCGCGAGTTTGTGGATGAAAAGAAAATCGGAAACTTCTTAGACGAAGTCAGAAAATTTGCGCGTGATGCTAAAGCTTCTAATAATGTAGAAAAATATGCAAAAAAAGCTTTGCGTGTGAAATCTGCAAATATTCTTGCAAATGTTGGTATTAGCAGTTTTCTCTTAGCGATGGTGCTTCCGAAAGTAACATTTATATTAAGAAAGAAAGTTACAGGCTCTGACGCCGAACCGGGATTAATGACGAAGCAGGCTTAATCCGGCTTTAAAATAGTTTTTAAACTCGTTAAAACTTCTAAGTGACAAAATAGTTTTTAGAATAAACTTTGGTCTGAGATAAAAACGTTTTACAGCAAGCTTGTGCAGCTCAAAAATTCTTTCTTTGCTAAGCTCATGAGATTTTACAACAGGAGCATAATAAGCGCTTCTGAAATCAAGATTGCCTTCCATAAGATGATTTAGCATAACATAAGAGAAAAATTTTGTACCGGGAAGCGGAGTTGCTGTGTAGAAACTTATAAAATTGCTGTCAAGTTCAATTGCGAATTTAACGGTTTCTTCAACAGTTTTTTCTGTTTCCCACGGAAGCCCGATAACAAAATAGTTATATATTTTGATTTTATTTTTTTTGAGTATTTTAACTGTGTTTCTGATGTTGTCAAGCGTAATTTTCTTTCCGATATGGTCAAGCATTTCCTGAGAGCCGCTTTCTACACCGATACTTACAAGACGGCATCCGGATTTGTACATCAAAGCTGCCATCTCGTCATCCATTGTGTCAGCTCTGGTATTTGATGACCACGTTATTTTTAACCCGCTTTCAATTATCTTTTGGCATAAGTTCATTGTCCATTCGCGGTTGAAGTTGAAAATATCAGACCAGAATAAGAAATTTCTGATGTTATATTTTTCTACGCATTCTTTAATTTCCGCGATAATATTTTCAGCAGAACGAACTCTGACTTTTGAACCTGAAACCGGTGTTGCAAGGCAGAAGAAACAATGAAACGGGCATCCTCTTGCAACTTTAATTACTGCCTGAACTTTTCCGTTATCGGGACGGATGTACTTTGAGTTATCAACAAGGTGCCTTGCCGGAAACGGTATCAAATCAAGGTTTTCAATAAAAGGACGGTTGTCATTTTTTTCAGCCTGAAAGTTTTCACGATAGCAAATTCCTAAAATTTCATTGTCAGGAACTCCGTTTAAGATGTCTCTTAAAGTGAATTCAGGCTCACCCATTATTACATAATCAAGAAAAGTGTTTTCGTAAATGGCGTTTGTATTATAAGTTAAAAACGGCGCACCTTTTACGATTGTTTTAAGCGCAGGTACTGCTTCTTTTGCTTTTCTTACCCAATCCATATCAGATAAGAATGTTGGAGTTGCTACATTCACTATCAGATAATGCGGATTATACTCTTTCAGGTCTTTCAGGAAATCTCCGCCCTGTGAGTAGTCTTTTATCTTCGCTTCAAACCCGCATTCTTCTGCGATTGCAGCCAGATACATTAAATCTGTAGGCGGCAGAGGAGGGATTACAAGCAAATCTTCTGTAGGCTGCTGACACCTGTCTTCTCTATTCAAAACCGGTGACGGCGGGTATATAAGAAAAACTTTGCCCTTTGACATTTCTATGCCCTTTTATCCTTTACACGTGATGCGATAACAGAAGCTGTGATTAAACAAACTGCACCGATTAAGAATGTGTATTCCCAGTGGTAGTTTACTCCGCCGGCTGTGTTAAAGCTGCATCTGTTGATAATCCATGAAACAAGTGTACATACAAACACCTGAGGGCCTGCGATAAAGATATTGAAAATACCCATTACAGAACCTTCTGTGCCCGGTTTTATGTATTGAGAAAGCATTGCAAACGGAAGCGCGCAGATGCTTGCCCAGCCTATACCGGAGATTGCCATAAGAAGAGCAACAACTTTTACGTTGGAAGTAAAGAAAGCCATTCCTAAGAAAGCTAATGCCATTGAAAGCATTGAAATTATGTGAACTTTTTTGTTGCCGTATTTTACTGATAAAACTCCTATAGGAATTGCAACAATAAAGCATACTAAGTTAAATATCGCAAAACAAATTGAAGAGAAGTTTGTACCTGCTAAAACAGCTGAATCGTAACTTGATTTAACAACTTCTGAAACTCCTGATAAATCAGGAACTCCGAAAACTGTGTGAATACAATACTGTGTGAAATAAATCATCATGCACATGTTACCAATCCATGTAAAGAACTGCATCCAGCATATTTTGCCTACTTCAGGAGAAAGCGCGAAGAATTCTTTTAAAGATTTTATGAAGTTAAACTTTTCAGATTTTTCGTCTTCTTTTGGCTGATATCTGCGTTCTTTGATTGCTAAACAAGTCCAAATCATACCAAGTGAGAACGCAAGAGCAGCCATAATGAACTGCGCATTGATTGACATCTGGTAGTTAAACGCCCATTTTAAGAATGGAGCTGTACCTGCTGCAACAACTGAACCTAAGCCGATTGCTAAACTTATGTAAGAGTTTGCAATAGAGTGCTGTTCTTGAGGAACTACGTCAGGAACGAGAGCTCTGTAAGGACCTTGAGCGATGTTAACACAGGCATCAAGTATCCAAATCATGACAGCTGCAAAACATAAAGCAGCAAGAGCAGGTAATTTTATGTGCAGTGTTGAAGAAATAAAGTTTGTAATAAGCTCAGAGTTTGGAAGCGCCCAGAGAGCGAGAGCGGAAAGCAGTGCTCCGCCTAAAAGATAAGGTCTTCTGCGTCCGAATGGAGAAGTTGTTTTATCGCTCAGCGCTCCGATTAAAGGCTGTACAACCATGCCGGTAAACGGCCCTGCAAGCCAGATTAAGCCAAATAAAAACGGTGAAGCTCCAAGATTTTCTGTAACAGGACCTGATAAGATTATTCTCATCTGCCATGCAAACTGAAGCCCGAAAAATCCAAGAGCAAAACTCAAGAATTTTGCAGTGCTAAACTTTTTCAAAACATTTTCTTCCATATTATCTCCCCTCAACACATAATATAAATTAAGTTTAATATAGATTGATAATTTTATCAATCCCTGATTTTGCGATGTTGAACAGCTCAATCATCCTGTCAAACTCGTACGGTTCGCCTTCTGAAGTCGTCTGAAAATCAACAATCTTACCGCTTTCGGTAAGGATTACGTTTGAATCAACCTGAGCGTGTGAATCTTCTGAATAATTTAAGTCGAGTTTGATTTCACCATCAACAATTCCTATTGAAATTGCTGCTATTGGCTCAATTATAGGACTTTCTGCAAGGTCTCCGGAATCTATAAGCTTATTTACTGCATCTTGAAGCGCTAAAAAACCTCCGCAAATACTTGCTGTACGTGTTCCTCCGTCAGCTTGAATTACATCTGCATCAATTGTAATTGTCATATTCGGCATTTTGCTTAAATCAACACAAGCACGGAGACTTCTGCCAATAAGACGCTGAATTTCCTGTGTTCTGCCGGATACTTTTTCTCTTTCGCGTTTGCATCGTGTGTTTGTAGAAGCTGGAAGAAGTGAATATTCTGCAGTAACCCAGCCTCGATTGTCGTCATCAGCCATCCATTTAGGTTTTTTTAAGTCAACTGATGCTGTTACGATTACTTTAGTGTCGCCGAATTCTACCAAAACAGAGCCTAATGCGTGTTTTGTAAAATCGTGTGTGAATTTTATTTCTCTAAGCTGATTATTTTCTCTTCCGTCAATTCTCATAATTATCTCCTTATTCCCATTATATAACAAAAATCCCCTTTCTCTTTTGATAGGGGATTTTTTAATTTATTTTTCTTCTTCTTTTTCTTTTTCAGGTTGTTCGGTTGAATTTGTCTCTGCAGGTTTTGCGTTGAGCGCTGCTTCAGAACCTTCTTCAAGTCCTTTTGAAACTTCGTCAATATCTTCAAGGTCTTTCGGGATAAGGATTTCGTAATCTTCGACTTCACTCATCATACCATCGAAGTTTTCTATTGACTCATCATAAATATCGTTTGTAAGTGATTGGAAATCTTGCGTATCTTTTCTCATGCTGATTTCTGTTCCGACTTCACCTGCCCAGCTGAATTGTTGTGCTGCTCCAACGCCGCTTTGTGCTGCGCCTGCAGCACCCATTGCTGCAAATCCCCATGCCCAGGCTGTAAATATTCCGCCTGAAGCCGCGAATTTGCCGGCATCTAATGCTGCCTTACCTCCGGAAGCTGCGTTTAAAGTTTGTGCACCGGCTTCAACATAGCACATTGTTCGAGTTGCGCTGTCAAAGCTTTCTGCGTAATCTGTTAAGCCTTCAACTTCTGCTACAGTACCGGCTGCATTGTCATAAGTGTCCTGATAAGTACCCATTTCATCGTAAAGATCGCCGGTTAAATCGGTCGCTTCTTCCTGAGTTTCCTGAATACCAACTCCAAGCTCCTGCATAAGAGGTACAAGCTCTTTTAGTAGTTCTTTTTCATCATCAGTTAAAGTTTCACCCGATTTAACTTTTTCCATCAAAGCATCATAAGAAGCTCTATACATATCATATTCGGACTTTTTATCTTCGATTTCATCGTTAGCATCTTCGTTAGTCATCTGAGCTTCGTCAGCAAGAGAAGTAAGCTCATCTCCTGCTGTGCCCATATCGTTTTGAGCTTCGGCTAAAGCGCCCTGAGCATTTGTCATTTCATCTTGAAGCGCGTCACAAGCTTCTTTTTCGTCTTTGTTAGGTTTTTTAACGGTATAAGCTGTTCCGGTTGCCAGGGCTAGTGGAGCTGTGATTATGAAACTAACATTTTTATTGGCAATTTTGTCACCGGCTTCTTTACCAGCTGCGTCACCAATGGCTTTTTTCCCTGCTTCAGCTACAGCTTCTTCTGTTGCTGTTTCAGCAGCTTCCCCTAAAGCTTTTTTACCTGCTTCTGTAATTGCTTCTTCTGTAGCACCTTCAATGGCTTTTGTAGCAGCTTTTCCTGCAACTTTTTCAACACTGTTTTTTACAAGCGCGCCTCCTACTGCATTTCCCAATTTATTTGCTACATTCTTACCAATTGTTGTTCCAAGAGCACCGGCAGCACCTGCAACGGCATCAACTGTACCTCTTGTAATCATGCCGGCTTTTCCGCCGTCATGACCGGTTTTCTCTTTTGCCTGTTCTTTTCCGTCTTTCTTGTACATCGAAAAATCGTCATCAGGAATTTCATAAGCATTCTCATCATCCAACGCTGTAGCGTGCCAGTTATTCAGCTGACTGTTCCATGTCTGGGTAATTTCGCCCATGTCTTTTGCGCTTATGCCCATCGTATTATTGCCGTAATTGTAGTTATACCAGCATTTATAAGCGTAAGCCTGAGAGTTTAGAGCGTTTGATAAACAGAATGAATCGCGAATTGCCATAATTCCTCCAAAGATAATATCGTTTTAATATTATTTACGGCATTTTCGGCTGAAAACTTTAGGGTATAACAAAAAATTGTTACAATTCTTTACTTATACAAGTACTTCTTTTTCGTTTTTGTAAGTTACATAACCCAATGGTGCAGCAGGAGGTTTGCGCAAGTTTTTTGCTTTTGTATAAATTACCCCGACTTTAGAAGGCTGGGAAGCCGAAGAATATTCTCTTGCAAGTTTGCAGCATTCAAATAAAATGTCTTCATCAGGCTCTTTTTCTTTTACTTTTAAAAGCACATGTGAGCCTGCGCAAAGTCTTGTGTGGAACCAGTAATCGTTATCTTTTGCAAGTTTTGAGATGATTAAATCATTTTGCCTGTTATTGCGCCCGATAAGAATTTCAAAACCTTTGTAATCGATTTTCATAATCTCTGACTGTTCCTGTTTTTTAGGCTTTTTCTCATCCGGCAGGACTTCTGATTTTATGTCTTCAAAATCAGTTATCGCCTCTGCTCTGTTTATACTGTACAAAATATTTTCAAGGTATTCTTTTTCGATAGTCAGGTTATTTAACATTTCTTCTGACTTTTCTTTTGTAGCTTTTGATTTTGCATAGAGCTTAAAATACCTCTGCGCGTTTTCGTTCATTGTTTTTGTGCTGTCAAGCTCAATTGAAATATTTTGGTTATTAACATAATCAAAGACTTCAACTTCCTGTTTATAGTCAGCTTTGAGATATGAATACGCAGTAAGTAATTCTCCAAAAAGTTTGTACTTTTCAGTCTTGTCACGTTTTTTTAGCAGAGCCGAAATTTTATCAATTGAGCCGGTAACTTTTTTTAATTTGGGGTAAATGATAGCTGTTAATCTGGAACGCTCATTTCTTACGTTTACCCCTTCTTGAATAGCGGCAAAATAGTCATCAATATTCACCCCTTCAAGCTGTGATTTAGCCGGAGGACAGGGAGATGTAGGCGGGTAAATATATTTTAGGCCGCCCTGAAGCTCTCTGTAGCGGCTTTTTTCTGCTCCGACATTGTGAGCGCATCCAATTATGATTGAAGTTTCCCTGTCATACAAAATTACGTTAGAGTGTTTTCCCATAAGCTCGATACACAAACAGAGCGAGCGGTTTTGGGAAAGCTCATCCATTGTGTCAAAATGAAGTTCTAAAATTCTTTCGTTATCAATAACTCTTGCATCAGCTACTCTGCAGCCTTCTAAGTATTTTCTAAGCAGCATACAAAACATAGGAGGCTGTTTTGGAATTTGCAAACTTCTTCTCTTTTCATTTACTCCCGACATAAAACAAAGATGATACATTTGCGGGTTTATGTTAACGTAAAGTTTTCGCCCTTCTCCGTTATTTCGCAGAGTAAACACAAAATCCCGCCTTGTAGGCTGCTGGATTTTTTGGAGCCTTGCACCAATTAGAAAATCAATATTTTCTTCAAAAAAAGATTTAAGAGCAATGCAGTCTATGTTTATCATACGCCCAATGCAACCAGATCCGGATTTTCTATAACTGTGCGAACATAATTATAATAATCATTTTTTGTACCGAATTTTTCAATTTTCTTTAAAAGCTCATCTTTTGAAATAAAGCCTTGATTGAATGCAATTTCTTCTAAGCAGGAAATCTTAACTCCTTTGTTGAGCTCCATTGTCTGTACAAAAAGGCTTGCCTGAAGCATTGAATCGTGTGTTCCGGTATCTAACCATGCAAAACCGCGTCCTAAAATTTCTACGTTTAAGTCTCCAAGCTCAAGATACATTTTGTTTAAGTCTGTGATTTCAAGTTCGCCTCTGGCTGACGGTTTTAAAAGTTTTGCAAATTTGCATACTCTGTTATCATAGAAATACAGACCTGTAACAGCGTAGTTTGATTTAGGCTTAGCGGGTTTTTCTTCTAAAGAAACAGCTTTATTGTTTTTGTCAAACTCAACGACTCCAAATCTTTCAGGGTCTTTTACCGTGTACCCGAAAACAGTTGCTCCGCATTTTTTCTTCAAAGCTTCTTTCATTATTGTAGAAAATCCTTGACCGTGGAAAATATTATCGCCTAAAATCAATGCAACATCGTCTCCGTCAATAAAGTCTTCTGCTATCAAAAATGCGTCTGCAATGCCTCTTTGAACGTACTGTATCCGGTATTGTAAGTTAAGTCCGAACTGTGAACCGTCTCCAAGAACTTTGATAAAGTTATCATAATCAGATTCGTTTGTAATGATTAAAATGTCTTTTATTCCTGCAAGCATAAGGGTTGAGAGAGGATAATAAATCATCGGCTTGTCATAAATCGGAAGCAAAATTTTTGAAATCGGCTGTGATGCCGGATATAATCTTGTTCCTGCTCCTCCTGCTAATACTATACCTTTCATACTAATCCTACTTTCTGAATTCTTTCATTTCTGCTTCCAGGCATACATTGTCTAAAAGGCATGCCGGAGGAATATGCATTGCTGCTTTCTTTTTGCCGTTTATCAAAACAACATAAGGAACATAAGTTCCGCCAAACTCGTACATCAATTCGTGTCCGTACTTTGTTGTTGTATCTACTTTAAAAAACGAATACTGTCCGTTATAAACTTTTGAAAGCTTGTTATATCTTGGAGAGAACATTACGCAGTACTTGCAGGACGGAGAGTGTAGATACAAAAATACGTTATCTCCTTTTGCAATCGCGTTTTCAACTTCTCCCGCGCAAGCCGGAATAGTCAATCCCAGCAATAATAACATTAAACACTTTTTTAACATACACAAAATAATACCATTCACGGAAACCTTTTTCAATAGTTAATAATATTAGACAGGAATATGTTGACAAATATTTACTAATCATTAAATGTAGTGTATGACTAAAGATTATTACAAAATTTTAGACATACCGGAGTTTAGTACATCAGAAGAAATCAAAAGCGCATATAGAAAGCTTGCGCGCAGATGGCATCCTGATGTCGCAGGAAGCTCTGCAGATGTGATTTCTAAGTTCAAAGAAATCAATGAAGCTTATGAAATTCTTTCTAATAACTCCAAAAAAGCTGATTATGATAAAGCGAGAAAGTTTTATTCTTACGGAACTTCTTCTCAAAAAACTTACAACAAAACAACAACCAACCCGAACTTTAAAGAGACTTACAAAGAAGAAAAGAAGTCATCTTTCTGGGATGAGTTGTTTGCACAAAAGAGTGAAGTTAAAGTTCCGAAAAAAGGAGAAGATATTTATTCAGATGTGGAGATTTCGGTATTTGAAGCTATGAGCGGTGCAACAAAAGTTATCAATATGCTCCAGACTCAAATCTGTCCAAAATGCGGAGGAAGAAAATTTGTTAATGGTGCAAAATGTACTTGCTGCAGCGGTAAGGGAGAAACTTCTACTTACAAGAGATTTAGTGTTAAAATTCCTGCAGGAATTAAACACCTTTCAAAAATCAGGTTGGCGGAAGAAGGGGAAAAAGGGCTTAATGGGGGAAGAAATGGGGATTTGTATTTGACAATACATATTCGCGAGCCTAAAAACTACAAAACCGAAGGGCTTAATATTCTTAAAACTATTCAGATTACTCCATATGAAGCGGTTTTAGGAGCAGATGTAAATGTTCCGACTTTATTAGGTAATATTTCTATGAAAATTTCTCCAAACACAAGAAACGGTCAGAAAATTCGTTTGTCAGGATGCGGAATTGAGCAAAATAACAAAGTTGGTGATATGATAGTAACTGTAGAAATTCAAATTCCTGATAATTTGACGGAAGAAGAAATCAGTCTTTATAAACAATTGCGCGATGCTGCAATACGGAGATAACAAGAGGTATGGTAAAGATAAGAGAAATTTTCGAATCAATTCAGGGGGAAGGCCCTTATATTGGTTATAAACAGCTGTTTGTAAGGTTTTGCGGATGTAATCTTCACTGCGGATACTGCGATACAGAATTTGATATAAAAAACTCTAAAGAATATACATCAGAAGAGCTGGAGAATATTGTAAGCCGGCATTCTGATTGTCATTCCGTTTCTTTAACCGGTGGTGAGCCGCTTTTGAGCGTTGATTTTTTGAAAGAATTTCTGCCTGAATGCAAACTTCCTGTCTATCTTGAGACAAACGGGACTTTGCCGGACAAGTTAAAAGAAGTAATTGATTTTGTTGATTACGTATCAGCTGATATTAAGCTTCCGAGCTGTACGGGTTTAAACCCGCTGTGGGAAGAGCACGACAAGTTTTTTGAAATCGCTTCTCAAAAAGAATTATTTGCAAAGATGGTTTTTGACAAAAACGTAACGGATGAAGAAATTAAAAAAGCGTGTGATTTGTGTGTTAAATACGATATTGAGCTTGTTTTGCAGCCGAAAATGAACGGAAATACTTCGTCAGTGTCATCTGATTTTATGCAGGAAGTTTTAAATAAATCTTATGGCAAAGTGCGTTTGATACCTCAGGTGCATAAGTTTATTAATGTTCAGTAAAAGGCTGATTTGTAGTGTTTGAGAACAATAGCGGGAGGCGGAACCGTAAGCGTGGTTCAAAAACACTACAAATCAGCTATCCTAAACTAAATAATCCAGTATTGCGCCGCCGATTTCCTCATTTGGGTCAGGGGTAAATGAATAGGTTGGTAGGTTAGAGTTACTGGCTGGCAAGCATTGTGTGTTCTGATTAATCGCATTTCTAATCAGCATCGCAATCAGAGGTCCGAAAGCATCCGGAACTTTTGTCTTACGATAAATCCCTGCTAAAAAACTCTGGATATTAGGAGAGTCCGTATTATTGTATTTTGAAAGTGTCGGATAAATCTCCGCAACATCTTTTCTGCCTTCATCCAGCATAAGGTTTAACTCGTACAAATCTTCAATTACTGTATCTTCTGATTTAGGTTGCTCCAGAGAAGCTTTAATCTCATCAAGATTTCGCCTTTTAGGAAGGTCAATAATGCAGTAATTTCTATATTGATTTGGATACGATACACTCATAGCTTAAATTATATATTAAAAAAAGAAAATCATAAACAAAGCACCGGCTGCAAGTGCAGGAACGTAAGGCAGATAGTTTCTGTTTTCAGCGTTTTTGACTCCTCTTAAAACTGAGAACGCAAGCCAGAGCCCGATAATTATCATTATTGTAAGCATAAGATAATTTTGCCATACTGTCTCAAATACGACAACTGAAAGTGCAAATAAAACTCCTAAAATGCATACGAGTTTGTTATTAGCTTTAAACTGGTTATAGAAAAACACAGGCAGGATAAAAATCATAGATGCCATCAAGCTTAATAGAAGCGGCATGTAAATTTGGAGCCCGAAAATTCCGCCTAAAGCTCCTGCAACATAAGTGTCAGCTTCTCCCATTGCACGTGTTCCTGCAAAGAGATATCCGGCTCTAGCAACTATTTCCATTACAATAATACCAATTAAAATTCCTATAATCGATATTATGAAACCGTACCAGCCTGTATGAAGTGTGTTAAAAATAATTCCGCTTACTCCCATTGCAATTGCGATATTACAGTCAACAAGTTTTTCTTTTATATCTGTGCCTGTCATGATTACAAGACAAGAACACCAGAATATACAAAAAATTGTGTCTAAACTTAACCCGTATCTCAAAAAAGAAGCACCGAATAAAATCATTGTTACAATTTCTACAATCGGATACTGAATACTGATTTTTTCTTTGCAAAATCCGCATTTGCCTCTTAACAGAATATAAGAAAGCACAGGAATATTATGCCACCATTTGAGTTTATTACCGCATTTAGGGCATTTGGAAGGCGGAAAAACTATGCTTTCGTTTGAAAGCGAACGTAAAATTACAACGTTAAAAAAGCTTCCGAAACACAGTCCAATTATACATATCCAGAAGAAAACATACAGGTAAGTATCAATCATTTAAAACCTCTTCAGATTTATCAGCAAGCATTTTGTATAGAAGGCTGAACGCTTTTTTCATTCTTCTTGAAACCTGCATTTGTGTAAGGTTAAGCGTTTCAGCAATTTCTTTCTGGTTTAAGTCCTGATTATAATACATTCTGACCAGTTTTTGGGATTCTTCCGGAAGCCTTATAATAGCATCTTCAAGATTGATTTTAAAATCTTCTACATCTCTGTATTCCTGATAGCTTCCGCCGGATAAAACTTCTTCGTAGCCAAGATTATCGTTATCAGCTGCAAAAATTTCATCAAGCGAAACTGTTGATTTTCTGCGGTTTATTTGCAGAACAAAATCAACTTCGCGTTTAGAAACATTCAAAGCTTCTGCAACATCATCGTTTGTAAGTTCGTTAACTTCTTCGACTGTAAGCGTGCTGATAAAGCTGTTTATACGGAAAGAAAGCTCCTGAATATGTCTTGGAACTCTGATTGTGTTTAACTTATCACGCAGATAGTGTTTCATTTCTCCGATGATTAAATAACCTGCATAAATCTTAAAATTATCGTTTATGTCTTTTGAATAGCTGTCTATTGCTTTAAGCAGCCCGATTGAACCTGCCTGAACCATATCTTCAATTGGGTCGTAAGAACGCCTTGCAATTGTCTTTGCGATTTTCTTAATGACAGGAAGCATACGTGTTACAATTAAAGCTTTAGCTTTAGCTCTTTTGTATCGGCTTGAAGCTGAATGGTACTCTTTCAGCCATTCTGTAATCAGTTCATACGTTTTTTGCTCATTGCTATTCTCTATCATAATTAAATATAGTAGCACGGTTTACAGGTAGAATACAAGGTTAATTAAAAAATCGGCTATCAGCATGTAAACAGTGGAAAGAACGGCAGCTTTTGTTGTAGACTCGCCAACATCTTTTGCTCCGCCTTTAGTTTCATAACCTTGTGTTGCGCATACCAGAGAAATAAGAATTCCAAAAATTAAACCTTTTAAGAGGCTGATATAAATATCTCTTGTGCTGAGCCAGAGCCAGACAGAGTTAATATATCTCGCCGGATGAAGGTGAATAGTTGCATTAGATACCAGCATTCCGCCTGTAATTCCTACAAATTCTGCAATAAGAACTACCATTGGAACGGTGATTGCTGCAGCAAGAATTCTTGGAGAAAAATAATAACCTACAGGGTCGACTTTAAGCGTTTTTATTGCATCAACCTGAGAAGTTACCTGCATATTTGCAATTTCTGCAGAAATTGCCGTTCCTGCTCTTGCTCCGATTGCAAGCGCAACAAATCCCGGTGCAATTTCTCTAATCATAACCACTGCAATAGAACCGCCTACGTAAGCTTCTCCGCCTGACATAAGAAATTGTTTTGAAACCTGAATGGCAATTACAGCTGCTGATACAAACGCAATTACAAGCGAGATAAGTAAAGAATCATAACTTATTGCAGCCGCCTGTGCCATAACATGGGAAACTCTTGAACGCCCTGTCAGCATATAAACAGTGCTTTTATAAAGATTGACCATGCATTTGCCGAAAAAACTTATCATGGTTTTTATTTTACTATAAATGTAAAGAATTTTTAATACAAAAGACAATTTTTTGTTACATTATGTTTTTATATAAATATAGTGTGGAGGTCATTCTATGTTTGAAGTGAATAATGGTGTGGTTAATATTAACGGTGCTCAAGGTAAGTACGGGGGAAAATATGATGACAGAAAAGTAGCAGACCCTTCCGAACGCTATGGCAGAAATGCTGTCGAAAATTTGTATACTTATGCCGAGCATCCGATTGTTACTGATAATATGAACCTTCCGCCAATTCTTGGGGTAAATGAAAATATAAATAACGCAGACGCCAAGTTAAACGAATTTTTGAAAGCTAATGACGAGTATTTAAAAGCTCTTCCTCCGTTAGAGTTTGAATACCGATACATGCCTCAAATGCCGAAAGGCAAGATTGACAAAAAAGCTGTCTTAGGTGCTGCTTTTGAAGAAATGGGCAGGGTGCATGAAATGTCGGTTGAAGAGATGGACTACAGATTTGCGCCGGATGATAGCTTTACTTCTCGAGCTCTTGATATAAATAAAGACGGTAAAATAAATAAAGGAGAATACGCGACGAGTATTCTTGCGGCTGATATGCTGAGCAAGTCTGATACTCCGGATACGGCAAACATTGACGGGACAATCAATAAAAAAGGATTTGATGCAGTTTTAGCTTATACACAAAAAAGCAGAGCCGAAGCTGCTGCTAAATTGTATTCTAATATTTATAATACCTATAATTTAGGCGAAAACTAGTCTTCATCAAAATACGCAGGACATGCCCTTGCAAAATCTCCGAAATTTTTGGAAGCTTTATATCTTGCTTGAGAAACATCATGTATATTCCAAATTTCATCGTCAGGGATTTTATTAGCTATCTGTTTCATATTTGTGTAAGGATAACCGTAATTATCAAGCAATGACGCGTTATTAATTATTCTTTCGTAGAAATCTGTTCCCAAATTTTTTGGATAAAACTTATTAAGAGAATCAAGCTCATGTTTAAACTCAATTTCAGCTTTTTGCCTTTTTAGCTCAGCAACATCGTGTGTTAATGAGTCAATTTTAGAATTCTTCTGAACAAGTTCTATACGTAATTCACTATTTTCTTCTGATAATCTGTCATTTTTTTGAATAAGTTCTGTGCGCAATTCATTATTTGTCATTTTTTGGATGCCGTTAGCAGCCAAATAAGCAACTACGGGTATAGCTGCTGCTGTGAGCATTGCTGCTGTTGTGTTGTTAAATATTTTCATGTGTGTACCTCCGAATATAAAAAAACTCCTAAAAATATTTTTTGCTACTTTTAGGAGTTTAAATTTTTAAGCGATTTCTTTTATCCAGCCTTCAGGAGCTTCAATTGTTCCAAATTGAATTCCAAGCAGCGTATCATAAAGTTTCTTTGTAATTTCACCCATTCCGTTTGAACCTTCAGGGAAGATTATTTCTTCACCTTTGTTTACCACTCGTGCAACCGGAGAAATTACAGCTGCTGTTCCGCAAAGCGCGCATTCTTTCATGTCTTTAACTTCTGTAAACAGAACTTCTCTTTCTTCTGTTTTTAATCCTAAGTAATGTTCTGCAACATACATCAAGGAACGTCTTGTGATTGAAGGCAGAATTGTGTTTGATTTTGGTGTTACAACTGTGTTGTCTTTTGTCACGAAAATAATATTCGCTCCGCCTGTTTCTTCAACTTTTGTTCTGGTTGCAGAGTCAAGGTACATGTTTTCGTTAAATCCTTGATTGTGAGCGTCAACAATAGCGTGTAAGCTCATTGCATAGTTTAATCCTGCTTTAACATGCCCTGTTCCGTGAGGAGCAGCTCTGTCGAAATCCGGAACTCTTAATGAAATACCTTTTGCAGCGCCTTTAAAGTAAGGACCTACAGGAGAAGCAAACACTCTGAACTGGAATTCGTTTGCCGGTTTTACGCCCATAACAGGGTTAATGCCGAACATATAAGGTCTCAAATAAAGTGAAGCGCCGGAACCGTAAGGCGGAACAAAATCAAGGTTATTCTTAACTGTTTCAACTACAGCATTGATGAATTTTTCTTCGGGAAGAACTGCCATTTCAAGCCTTTTACAGGTATCTGCCATTCTTTTTGCATTCAAATCAGGTCTGAAGCATACAACTCTGCCATCAGCTGTTCTATAAGCTTTCATACCTTCAAAACAAGTCTGGGCATACTGTAAAACGCAAGCGCATTCGTTCATTATGATATTTTCATCGGTGGTTAAAGTTCCTTCATCCCACTTCCCGTTTTTAAAATTATAAACATAGCGATAATCGGTTTTCATGTACCCAAAACCAATATTTGCCCAGTCAATGTTATTTTTTTCTAAAGTTGTCATACTCCCTCCTTAATCTTAAAGTTATTATAACATAAAAAAAAGAGGTTCCGATGAACCTCTTTTTTTTAGTTAATTATGTCTCCGTACGATTCCGGATTATTTAATAAATCATAATTTATTTCGTTTTCGTTATCAGCAATCGCAGCACAAACCACTGCGTCAGATGTGACGTTAAGAAGTGTCCGCATCATATCTGTTATTCTTTCGATTGTGAATAAGAACGCGAAACCAGCAACCAGCTGTTCAGGACTTAAGCCCATGCCATTAAGAACAAGAGCGATTGTTATTAATCCTGCACCCGGAATACCTGCGCAGGTTGAAGACGCTACAATAGCAAGCAGTGCTATTTGAACAACAAGGAACGGAGTTAAAGCTACACCGTAAGCCTGAGTCAGGAAAATAACTGCAATTGTTTGAAGCATTGCTGTACCATCCATGTTGAGTGTTGCACCTAACGGGAGTACAAAACTTGAAACTTTGTGTGAAATACCGCGTTTTTCGCAGCAAGCAATTGTTAACGGAAGTGTTGCAGAGGAGCTTGCTGTTCCGAATGCTACCATCATAGCTTCTGCCATAGCTGCATAAAGCATTAATACAGGAACTTTAGAAAATATTTTTAAGAATGCAGGGTATACGATAAAGAACTGGATTGCAAAACCGATTGCTAGAACTCCTAAGTACTTAGAAATACTCATAAAGATATCAATACCGAATGATGAAACAGCAACTGCTGTGAGTGCAAAAACACCGGGAGCTGCAAAACACATAATCCAGTCGGTGATTTTCATTGTAGCTGCGAAAATTGATTCAAAGAAACCTACAAAAGGTCTGTTAATTTCACCGACTTTAGCAAGTGCGATTGAAAACATAACGGCAAATACAATGATTGGAACCATATCTCCGCTTGCAATTGATGCAAGAGGGTTTTTCGGTATAAATCCTAAAACTATGTTAAGCAGATTTCCTTTTTGCGCTTCGATTGTTGCTGCAACCTGAGCCTGAATATCTGCAGCTGTATCAATATTAATATAATGAGCTGCGCCCAAACCCGGTTTCATAAGAAGAGCAAGAGCTGCTCCGATAGAAACCGCAATTACGGTAATAATACCGTAATACAAAATCATTTTAGAGCCGAGTTTACCGATTTGTTTGCTGTCTCCAACGCTTGTAATTCCGATTACGATGGCAGAAATTACCAGCGGAATAACAACCATCTGGATTAACCTGATAAACATTTGACCGATGAAAGTCAAAGTTGTCATGACAACAGGACTTGGTTCATTATGAAGCCAGATACCTACCAGCACACCGAGAACAAGACCTGCAAAAATATGCCAGTTACGCTTTAAGCCAAGTCCTAAAGCAATCAGCACCTGCATGTGAAATTTCATATATAAATCCTCTCATATACTTATATAACTAGACTATTGTACAATTTTTCGGGGTAAATGTAAAGCGGGGTAAATTGACAAGGGATGCACTAATTACTCAAAATACTATCTCCTGAAATTTTTTCGCCTTTAATTTCATATCTTGCGGTTTCTGATTTCATTAAATGATTATCTATAAGCGAGTAAGAATCGAGACTTAATGTATTTATTCCGGTAAAAGTATTGTCTGAAAGCCTGATTGCAATTGTGTCGGTTAAAACTTTGTTATCATAAGGAGCTTTCTTGGAAAAAACAATTAAATTGCCTTCTACTGTTCGTATTGACACATCCGCGTTTGCTCCGCTAAACGGATTCGATAAAGTTACTTTATCTCCGACTCTGGAAAGTGTCCAGAAATCAACGCTTTGAGGTTTAAAAGTTCCGTAGCTGTTTGTGTCTTCAAGTTTTGCATTAACTCTCCAGCTTCCAAACAGTGCTTTTGGTACATCGTTTATTGAAACTCCAGCTTTCAAGGTAAATTCTTCCGCTGAAACCATCGGGTATAACAAAAGTATTAAAATTGTTACAAAAAATTTTTTCATGTATTTATTATAGCACTTATTTTTATGCTATTCTATAATTATATTTACACGAGCGAGGGATTATTATGACAGAAACAAAGATTAAAATCGAAGATTTACCTACTGTTTATGATGCGCAGTCTACAGAAGAAAAAATGTACAAATTCTGGGAAGACGGCGGATATTTTAAGGCAGATGCACATTCAAATAAACCGCCTTATACGATAGTCATCCCGCCTCCAAACGTAACAGGCGTTTTGCACATGGGGCACGCTCTTGACGAAACTCTGCAGGATATTTTAATCCGTTATCACAGAATGAGCGGATATGAAGCTCTGTGGATTCCGGGTACAGACCATGCCGGTCTTGCGACTCAGGCTGTTGTTGAACGTGAGCTTAAGAAAGAAGGTTTGACCCGCCACGATTTAGGCAGAGAAAAATTTGTTGAAAAAACATGGGAATGGACAAATAAACATAAAAGCAGAATTCTTGACCAGTGTAAAAAACTTGGTGCTTCTTTTGATCGCTCAAGAGAAAGATTTACTTTTGATAAAGGATGTTCTGACGCTGTAAAAGAAGTTTTTGTAAGACTTTATAATAAAGGTTTAATTTATAAAGGCGCTTATATTGTAAACTGGTGCCCGAGATGTCAGTCTGCAATTTCTGATATTGAAACAGAATACGAAACAGAACAGGGACATTTGTGGGAAATTTCATACCCGCTTGTGGGTGAGTCCGGAGCAATAATTGTTGCTACTACACGCCCTGAAACAATTTTTGGCGATGTAGCAATTGCTGTTCACCCTTCAGATAAAAAATATTCAGAACTTATCGGTAAAACCGTAATGATTCCGCTTAGCGGACGTCAAATCCCGATTATTGCCGATGAATACGTTGATAAATCTTTTGGTACAGGTGCTGTAAAAATTACTCCTGCTCACGACCCTAACGATTATGAAGTAGGCAAACGCCACAACTTAGGTCCAATCTGGGTTATCGACGAAGAAGGCAAGATGAAATCCTGTGCAGAAGTTCCGCTTGATTATCAGGGCTTAGACAGATATGAAGCACGTAAAAAAGTTGTTGATATGCTTAGCTACAACAATTTCTTGCTTCGTGTTAAAGACCATGAACACAATGTGGGCAAATGCCAGAGATGTAATACAACAATTGAACCGCTGCTTTCAGAACAATGGTTCGTAAAAATGGAACCGCTTGCAAAAGAAGCGATTGCAGCTGTAAAAGACGGCAGAATTAAGTTTATTCCTGACAGATGGGAAAAGAATTACTTAGGCTGGATGGAAAATATTCGTGACTGGTGTATTTCACGTCAAATCTGGTGGGGGCACCAAATCCCTGCATATTATCATAAAACAACCGGCGAAATGGTTGTTGCTAAGGAAAATCCGGATCCGGAAAATTACGTTCAGGATACTGACTGCCTTGATACCTGGTTCTCTTCAGGATTGTGGCCGTTCTCTACAATGGGATTTCCTAACTCTGAAACAGACGATTTCAAAAAATTCTACCCGACAAGTACTCTTGTAACCGGTTTTGATATTATCTTCTTCTGGGTTGCAAGAATGATTACAATGGGATTGGAATTTACAGG
>CAPQCU010000013.1 GCA_948684385.1 uncultured bacterium | reverse complement strand
GGTGCAGCTACAAGCTTGTAAGAGTGTTGAAAAAAGGGTAAAGGGGTAAATGAAGTGGCAAGTAGGTGCAACTATAAGCCTCTTCATTCCCCCCCACATTTACCTCCTCATTTACTCACCATTTACCCTCCCCCCCTCTCTGTTCAAATGATTTAATTTATGTTAAAATAAACCTAACGAGAGAGGGTTTATGAATAAAATTCAGATTAAAGCGGAGATTCTTGCGACTTTAACAGCGCTGATGACTTCCAGCATGCCTCAAGCATCACTTATCACAGATTTGAAAAAGGTTGAAGATAAAAAAGCTATTCTTGATGTTTTGATACGCGAGCTTGTGAATGCAAATGAACAAAAAGCTGTGATGATTTGCTGGCTTTTGATGGAGCTTATTGATAAAGATACTTTAAACGATGAACTCTGGAATGTAATCAAAGCTCCTGAGTATAACGACCATGTTAAGATGATTGCTTTTAATATGCTCAAAGATTTAGGAAATAAAATCGATTACGAGGTAATCAGCGGGTATTTTGAGCAGTTTAATGAGCTTATCAACCGTGAAACAAAGCAGCTTTTAGAAACTGCAATTATGAATCCGGAAGCGCAAATAGATTTTATGGATTTCTTAAACGCTCTTAATGATGATGATAAAATTACGCTTATTAAGTCACTTGAGGATGATTATGCGTTTGATGCGTTGGCAAATATTCTTATTCCGGTGTTCTTGTACTATATTAACTCGGAAGTAGGAGGGGTTGCTTTAGAAATCCTCGGACGTTCCAAATCACAGCTTGCTTATCATGCTCTGGAAAATGCTAAATCTTTTGCTCCGGATTATTTGGAAGCAAAGATTAACAAGGCTTTATCCGAGCTTAAAATGGCGGGTATCAGAGTCGATAACACTGAAGAGTTTTACAAAAATATCCTCTCAGAGACTAAGCCTTATAAAATTTATACTTCTTATCCTGACGGTCACGGTAATATGGCAATTATCTTTTCAAGAATCCGCCAGAACAGAACTTTGCAGTTTCTTGCAATTGTTACAAATCCGAGGTTTGGTATTTTAGACTCATTTGGTTTCAATTCAATGACGCAGAATGATTTTTATAAAATTGTCGATAAGTTTTATAATTATCAGGAAAAATATGAAATTTCTCCGGGAGTTGCCAAATACCTGCTTGAACAGGCTGAAAATAATTCGCATTCTAATGGAGAACAGATTCCTTATGAATACATCTGCTGGCAGAGTATTCTTCTGGATATTGAAGCTCAAAAACCTGAGCTTGACCTTGAAAAAAAAGAGCTTAGTCAAAAAGATATAGATAAGCTTTGTATGAGCGAGTATGTTCAGAACTGGTTCTTTGATGAAATTACTTCTGATGCGTTTAAAGGGTTTATTGAAAAACTTTCTTATGAGTTTAAAAATAATAACTTCAGCGTAGATTTAGATAAGTTTATTGCAGATAATTTTAATAGTGTTTATAACGCAAAAGAGCTTGCTTATAAGCTTATCACTTTTAATATTTCCGCTTATTTAAGAATGCTGAAAGGTGATGAAGAGCTTGCTCTGCTTTTATATTCTCTTGGAACAAATTACAGCTTCTTAACTAATATTTTGAGAAAAAGTATTTACGAATATTATGTCGGAAAACGCTATATTTTGAAAAACCAGCGCAAAGCTTCAACAATATTTGAAAAACGTACGGCTCCTGATGCGGATGATTTTAAGCTCTTACAGCTTGATATGATAATTTCAAGTATTGAAGCAAGGTGGGTTGAAAATGCATAAAGTAATGGCGCTTGACGTCGGAACAAAAAGAATAGGAGTTGCTTTGAGCGATTATTTGCAGGTAATTGCAACCCCCTGTGTTTGTATTCCGAGAGAGCCTGAAGCAAAAGCAATCGAAGAAATTACAAAAATAGCAAAAGAAAACAGAGTTGAGAAAATTGTAGTAGGCGTTCCGGTCAATATGGACGGGACTTTCGGGTTTCAAGCACAAAATTGTATAGATTTTTCACAAAAACTCGTTGGTTTTGATATAATAATGGAAGATGAAAGATTAACTTCCGAAGAAGCAGAAGAAAGGCTTCGTAAAAGGAAGGTTGATTTCAGAAAAAATAAGGGACTTGTAGATATCGAAAGTGCCTGTATAATATTAGAACAGTATTTAGGGAAATGATTATGAACGAAGAAAATCAAGAAATGGAACCACAGTTTGTAGAAATCTACGGCGAAGACGGAAAAATTGTTAAATGCGAAATCTATGATGTAATAGATTTTGAAGAAAAAACTTATGCACTCTTGCTTCCTGTCGAAGAAAACGAAGAGGATGAAGATGCAGAAGTTATCGTAATGGAATACATTGAAGAAGGCGAAGACGGTTACTTCCAGAACATTGAAGACGAAGCAGAATTCCAAAAAGTTTGTGCTTATATTGAATCACTTGAAGATGAAGAGGAAGAATAATTTTGTTTGAACGATTTACCGAAAAAGCTGTCAACGTAGTTTCAGAAGCACAGAACCTTGCTAAAATTTCAGGATGCGCGGAAGTTCTTCCCGAGCACCTTTTGCTCGCGCTTGTTAAAGAAGCTAAAGGCGTGTCTTTAAAAATTTTTAGAATGTACAATGTTTCTTATGAGGCAATGGCAGAGGAAGCTGAAAAGTATATTAAAACTTCTTCAAAAACTTCTGAAAATATTCCGTTCAGTAACGCTTTTAAAGATATTTTAAAACATACTCTGGATCTGGCAGCAAAGTCCGGTAATTCAAACATATTATTTGAACACATTTTTCTTACGGTAATTTCAGATAAAAATTCCAATATTCAGGCGATTTTGGATAAGTTCGGGTTTGATATTTATGCTGCAAAAGATTTGCTTACAAAGCTTTCGCAGAGAAAGATAAAAAGGCTTGAACATCCGGAAGCTGAAGAGGATGATGAAAAACACAGTTTTGAATCTGTTTATGAAGGCGAAGCATTGGCAGATGTTTTTGACAGAGCGGTTTCCAAACTTTCTGCAAAAGGGTATGAAATTCTCGGAACAGAACAGATTATGGCTTCTATTCTGGAGAGCGGAGATACTGAGCTTGTTAATACTATTAAAAAGTTTGGGCTTGATTCTGAAACATTTGAACAAAAGCTTGCAGAGCAAAGCTCAAGGCAATCTGAGTATGAGGATAAGAAAATTATCTTTACTCCGAATGCTTTTCTGATGATGAATTCAGCTTTGCAGACTGCAAAAGAGCTAGGTTCTTCTGTTATTACGCCGGAACATATTGTGCTTAGTGTACTAAAAACAAAACGCGGGTTGGCTTATGATATTATCAAATCTCTCGGTATCAACGGAGACAAGATGTCTGAGGATATTTTGAAGCCTATTGAAAAGCAGATGCCTGAAACGCTTACTATTATGAAGCTTGCAAAAGAAGAAGCAAGAAGAATAGGTAGAAATATTGTAGGAACAGAAATGTTTCTTCTGGGTATTATTGCAGAAGGTACAAGCGTTGCGTTTGAAGTTTTGAACGATTTAGAAATCACAATGAAGGACGCCAGACTTGTTGTTGAAAACCTTGTCGGATACGGTAATGAGTATTTTGATAAAGAGATTACGTTTACAAAAAGAGCAAAAAGAGTTCTTGAGAAAGCTTGGCTGTCTGCTAAAAAGTATAACAAAAATAAGATTGAAGCTGTAGATTTGCTCCTTGCTCTGGTTGAAGAACAGGACTCCCTTGCTATGAAAGCTTTAGACCAGCTTGGTGTAGATGCTGTCGAGATTAAACACGGTATTCAGACTGTCAGCAGAAAAAACAGGTAATTAACATGCCGGATATTGTTGATAGGGTAAGTGATTTTTTAAAGAAATATAACTTGCAGGATAAGACAATTATAGTTGGCTTTTCCGGCGGGTATGATTCAATGTGCCTGCTTGATATTCTTTCAAAACTTAAAATGTCGCAGGAATTTGAAGAGATGACTGTTGTAGCTGCCCATTTCAACCACAACTGGCGCGGTGAGGAAGCTTTAAAAGAGCAGGAAGTCTGCAGAATTTTTGCCGGTGCATCAGGTTTTGAATTTTACACTCAGACAGCTTCTTCTGATATAAAGAAAACAGAAAATGATGCGAGAGAAGCAAGGTATAAATTTTTTGAAGAAGCTTATGAAGAATTTGATGCGGACGCAGTTTTAACTGCACATAATTTTGATGATAACGCGGAAACCCTGCTTTATAGAATTGTTAAAGGCACAGGTATTGTGGGCTTAAAAGGAATCGCTGAAAAACGCGGGTATTTCTATAGACCTCTTCTTTCCGTTAAGCGTTCTGAGATTTTAGAATACTGTAATAAAAGAAACCTTTCTCCGAATAATGATTCTTCAAACTCGGATACTGTGTACAAAAGAAATTATTTGCGCTTAAATGTAATTCCTTCTCTTGAAAAAATTAACCCCGGGGTAAAAGAAGCGCTTAATACTCTTTCTTCTGTTGCCCGTTATGACGACGAAATTATTGAAGAGTATCTAAAACCGATAAAAGAAAAGGTACTTGGATGCGGGACAATGAATGTCGAAGCTTATAGAAGCTGCTCAAAACCGGTCAAGTTAAGGCTTTTGCATGAGTTTATTCAAACTCTTTGCTTAGACTATGATTTTAAAAAAATATGTGAAATTTATGAGTTTGTAGAAAACAATATTACTCAGAGAAATGGAACGACAAAGTCTCTGGCTGCTGCAAAATGGCTTTATGTAGACGAAAAAATTATTGAAGTTATACCGCGGGTGCAGGTAGAAGACAATAAAATTGACGACGTTTTGATTGGAGCTGAAGGCGAGTACGAGTATGCAGATAGGACTCTTGTAATAAGGAAGTATGCGGATAATGAATTGTTTGTTTTTCCGGCTTCGACTTCTAATTTTATTTACGTTGATTTGTCTAAACTCAAGTTTCCGCTTGTATTGCGAAATCGTAAAGACGGTGATATTATAAGTCCTTTTGGAATGAGCGGCACTATGAAGCTTAAAAAGTATATGAACTCAAAAGGCATTCCGCGCCATAAACGAGACAGTCAGCTTCTCCTCTGTGACGAAAACGAGGTTTTATGGGTTTTAGGGGTTGGAATTAGCAGCAAAATCGGTGTAGGGATTAATAATAAACCAACCCATGTTATTGAGGTAATACAAAATGATTAAAGAAAGCGATTTAAAAATACTTTTTAGAGAAGATGAGATTCAGGCATCAATTGCAAAGCTCGGTGAAAAAATCAATTCTGATTATGGAGAGGAAGACTTGCACTTGATATGTGTACTAAAAGGTGCTGTGATGTTTATGACGGATTTATCTAAACACTTAAAGATGCCCGTGAATATGGAGTTTATAAGGCTTTCAAGCTACGGTTCAGGCTTTACGTCTTCCGGAAAAGTTCATGCAGTTGATATTTCGCTTCCTGATTTGAACGGTAAGAATGTCTTGATTGTTGAAGATATTATTGATACAGGGCATACTGCTAAGTTTCTTGTAGATTTTATTAACCATAATTTTAAGGCAAAGAGCTTGAAATTCTGCTCGCTTCTTGATAAAAAGATTAAACGTGAAGTGGAGATTGATGCCGATTATCATTGCCTTGATGTGGATGATAAGTTTTTAGTCGGATTCGGACTTGATTATGACGGATTTTACAGAAATCTGCCGTACATAGGGTATATTTAGGAGTAAACAAATGTATAATACCAGAAAAATTACAGATGATTTGATTTATATAGGCTGTTCAGACAGGAGGCTTGCACTTTTTGAAAGCGCTTATCCTGTACCTGAGGGCATGGCTTATAATTCATATCTATTGAAAGACGAAAAAACTGTACTTTTTGATACTGTTGATAAACACTGTGCAAGGCAGTTTTATGAAAATCTTGAGTATGCTCTTGAGGGAAGAACTCTTGATTATATTGTTATCCAGCATATGGAGCCAGACCACTGTGCGCTGCTGCATGAAATTATAAAGGCTTATCCGGATGCAAAAATTGTCTGCACTCCAAAAACTGTAGAGATGGTTAAACAGTTTTTTAATGTTGAAATTTCTCCTATCATTGTAAAAGAGGGTGATAAGCTGAATACCGGAAAACACGAACTTCAATTCTTTATGGCGCCTATGGTTCATTGGCCGGAAGTTATGGTGACTTATGATTTAACGGATAAAGTTCTTTTCTCTGCCGATGCTTTCGGCTCTTTCGGTGCGATAAACGGAAACCTTTTCGATACAGAGACAAAATGTAAATGTACTTATTTTGGTGAAGCAAGAAGGTACTATGCAAATATTGTAGGAAAATACGGTATACAGGTTCAAATGCTTCTGAAAAAAACTGCCGCGCTTGATATTCAGATGATTTGTCCGCTTCATGGATTGGTGATAAAAAATAATATAGAAAAGTTTATAGAAAAATACAATAAATGGTCAACTTATACGCCGGAAGATAATGCAGTGGTGATTGCTTATTCTTCTGTTTACGGCGGTACAGAAAATGCTGTAAATATTCTGGCTTCAAAGCTTTCAGAGGCAGGAGTGAAGAATATTAAGATGTTTGACACTTCTGTTACGCATCCTTCTTATATTCTCTCAGAAGCTTTCAGGTGTTCTCACATTGTTCTGGCTTCAACTACTTACAATATGGAAGTTTTTGAATCAATGGATGTATTTTTAAGAGTTCTTGCTTCTCATAATCTGCAAAACAGAAAGTACGTAATTATCCAAAACGGTTCATGGGCTCCGGCATGCGGTGGTAAAATGCGGGAAGTTGTTGAGAAACTCAAGGGTTCTGAGATTTTAGATGATTCGCTTGTGATTAAGTCGACTTTGAAAGAAGAACAGCTCGAACAGATGGATAATGTTGTAGATACAATGGTAAAATCTATAGGAATGTAGTATTATTAGTGTTGTTAGAGATAAGGAGAAAAATTATGCAAAAATACGTATGCACAGTATGTCATTATGTTTATGATCCGGAAGTAGGCGACGAAGCAAACGGAGTAGGAGCAGGAACATCTTTTGAAGAGCTTCCGGCTGATTGGGTTTGCCCGTTGTGTGCGGTCGGAAAAGACTTATTTGAAGTAGAAGAATAATTAAAAAGCTCCTGTTCAGGAGCTTTTTTTGTGGTATAATATTTTTAACCCAATAATACTTAATATCATACAAAACGATTATTTCTTAAATCGAAAGTGTAATGTATAATGTTATTGTCTTTTATAATAAATAAGAAAGGAAATTTTAAAGATGAGTTTTGTACCTGTAGTAATTGAACAATCTAGCAGAGGTGAACGTTCTTTTGATATTTTCTCAAGATTGTTGAGAGAAAGAATTATTTTCTTAGGAACTCCTGTTGATGATATGGTTGCAAATTTAATTGTAGCGCAGCTTTTGCTTTTAGATAGCGAAAATCCTGAAAAAGATATTATGTTGTACATTAACTCTCCGGGTGGAAGTGTAACAGCAGGGCTTGCAATTTATGATACAATGCAGCATATTAGAGCTGATGTTCAAACAATTTGCTTGGGTCAGGCTGCATCAATGGGCGCATTCCTTCTTTGCTCAGGAGCGAAAGGAAAGAGAATGGCGCTTCCTCATTCAAGAGTGTTAATTCACCAGCCTTTAGGCGGAGCTCAAGGTCAGGCTACAGATATCGAAATTCAGGCTCAAGAAATCTTGAGAATTAAAAAGACTTTGAACGAAATCATGGCTTCTAATACAGGTCAATCTATTAAAAAGATTGAAAAAGACACAGACCGTGACTATATCATGACTCCTCAAGAAGCTCTTGAATACGGTATGATTGATAAGGTAATTACAAAAGAAGGGATTTAAGCCCTTATAATAGGAGAAATTATGTCATCTAATGAAAGATTAAAATGTTCATTTTGCGGTAAAACGCAGGATCAGGTAAAGAAATTAATTGCAGGTCCTGATGTGTTTATCTGCGATGAATGCGTGGAATTATGTAATGAGATATTAGATGAAGAGTTCTTTGAAGCAAAAGAAAAAAATGGTGAAACAGCAGAGAAAGCTTCTGATAATTCAGAAGAAAAAGCTATTCCAAAACCACATGAGATTAAGGAATATCTTGACCAGCATATCGTTGGACAGGATGATGCAAAAAAACTTCTCTCAGTTGCGGTTTATAATCACTACAAACGTCTAAAACACAACAAACAGGCAGATAAAGATGATGTTGAAATTCAAAAATCAAACATTCTTCTTGTCGGCCCTACGGGAAGCGGTAAGACTCTCCTTGCACAGACATTAGCAAAAATGCTTGATGTTCCGTTTGCTGTAGCGGATGCAACTACTCTTACAGAAGCCGGTTATGTTGGTGATGATGTAGAAAACATTTTGCTAAGACTTTATCAAAATGCTGATTTTGATGCCAAGAAGGCTGAACGCGGAATTATCTATATTGACGAAATCGATAAAATTGCAAGAAAATCTGAAAACACTTCAATTACCAGAGATGTATCAGGTGAAGGTGTTCAGCAGGCTTTACTGAAGCTTATTGAAGGAACAATTTCTAACGTTCCTCCTCAAGGCGGCAGAAAACACCCTCAGGCTGATATGATTCAGATTGATACAAGCAATATCCTGTTTATTGTTGGCGGTGCGTTTGTTGATTTGGATAAAATCATTGAACACAGGGTTAAAGACGGTACATCAATCGGATTTGGTAAATCTGCTCCGACACAGGCTGAAAAAGAACAGGCTGCTGCAAGAATTCTTAAAAAATTACAGCCGGAAGACTTGCTTAAGTTCGGTTTAATTCCTGAATTTATTGGCAGAATTCCTGTTTACGCAGTTCTTGACGCTTTGAATGAAGATACTCTTAAGATAATTTTAACAGAGCCTAAGAATGCTGTCCTTAAACAGTACAAATGCTTGCTTGCAATGGATGGAGTTGATTTGGAATTTGAACCGGAAGCTGTTGAACTGATTGCTAAAAAAGCTATTAAACGTAAAACCGGTGCAAGAGCACTTCGTTCAATTGTTGAAGAGTTGATGCTCGATGTTATGTATGATATCCCTACAAAACATGATATCGACAAGTTTGTGATAACAAAAGAAATGGTGGAAGGGGTAAATGAAGGAGATAGTTCTGAACAGGCAGAACTTATTCATATGCCTAATAAGCCTGCTGATATTTCACAAAAAACAAGAGCAGAAATTGCATAAATAAAAAAGGATGCTATAAGCATCCTTTTTTATTAGACTTGTTTTAATGCTTCAATCACTGCGTCAACAAGACCTCTAAAGCTTACCATATATACGATTTTATCGCCTTTGCCTTTGATATCATCGTGCTGTTTTACAACGGTGTTTGAAGGGTATTGACCGTTTTGAATTCTGTTTGTACAAAAATCTGCTCTGCCGCCCTTGAACCTATCTTTGTGTGCTGACCAGTTGTTTGTATAACAGAATTGTTTTTGAACAATTTTGATTGCTGCATCAAGCCTGCTTCTGTCAATTCCTTTGCTTGCCATTGCGTTACCAATTAGATTTAATAAATCATTAACGCGAGATATTACTGTTCCTGAGTCTTTGAATTGATTCCAGTCACCGTCTGTGCCGTTTTTAGTATGTAATTGGATAACTGCATTGTTGTTATAAAGATCTGCGAAGCTTGCGCTTGTTACTTGTGTACCGTTATTTACACCCGGACAGCCATAGACTTCAAGATTGCTTGAAGAACCGCCCCAGGACTCATCTCCGATAGAGTTAACAAGTCCTGTACCTGTGATTTCGCATTTGAGAGGTATTGTTTTTGTTCCTATTTGAACGCCGTCTGCCATAACAGCAACTTTCACAGACATTTGTCCTTCAGCTGCGCCTGCAGTGATATTTAATTCACCATAAATAGAACATGTTGCGGTACAGCCTGATGCATTTAATAATTGATACGTTATGTTCGGAGCAGCGTGTCCTTTTGTATCAATTGTAGCGGAGATGTTGAATTTTTGGGAATTTCCCGGATACATAACAAAATTTTCAGCAGGAAGTCCGTTCCAGTTAGAAACTTCAAATTCTGTTGCATCTCCAATTTCAAGAACATTTGCTTTTAGTTCTTCCATTTTGCTTTCAATTTCGCTGCTTGTCATTTTATTTATTGTAGATGCATAATTATCGCCAAAAGTTTCTTTAACAAGTTCTGCGAGTTTTGCACCTTTAGCTGAGACTGCTTTGCAGTAAGAAACGGCTGCTTCTTTAACTTTTGCAGCATCCTGATTTTCTCTTGCAGAAGCTACCAGAGCATCATACATTGTGTTAAGCTCTTCAAGCGGCATATCTCCAAAACCGTTTGGATAATATTCTGCAAGGTTTTTCTTAACTTCTGAAACAATCCAGTTGATGAGCTTTTGCGTATCAAGTGCACCATTTGAATCAAACTCACCTAACTGAGCTTTTGACATTGCTGTACTTATCAGCTCATCATAAGCAGGAATTTCTCCTTTCATTAATCCGCTTATTCTTGTTGAGAATGATTCTCCAATAGCACTATTTAATGCTGATTTGAGCTCATCGCTGTCAAAAACTTTTTGTGTATCAATAGCTTTTAAGACACCTTTGTACTGTTTAGAAGCTTTGAATTCATTTATTGTGTCTTCGTTCACAGTCGCAAAATTACCATATTTAAGGGTGTCAATATAAGCTTTTGCGGCATCTGAGAACATGCTCTTATATTCTTCAAAATCGCTTTCTGAAGCAAGAGCTTTTTCAAGCTTTGATTGAATAATTGATTTTTGGAGGTCATTTAAAGGGCTGTTTGTTGTCGGTGTATAGCCAAACTCTGCTAAATCTTCCGCGCCGTCTTCGTTAAGCCCTGCTGTTGCCATATAAGCATCGATTATTCCTTGAACAGTCTGCTCAATTTCCCCGTCATCAATATCAGCAGGCAAATTCTGAATATATTGATTTATCATACCTTGAAGAGTTTTGTCATCTCCATAAGTGTATCCGTATTCTCTGGCAACATCGCCCATTACTTCTGCAAGATATTCCTGTGCACAATAATCTGCTGTAGCTTTAGCTTTGATTGCAGCAGCTTTTTCGTCAAGATAAGCTTCCAAATCTTCAGGTCTACCGCCACTTTTTATGTAAGGTTCAACCAGTGCGCCGAGACCTTGAGAAACGGATTTCTTCCAGTTTGCGCTGTCTCCAACTACAGAAGGTGCAACAAGGGTTGCAGTATACTGATTGAGAATTTCATAACTCTCAATTTTATTGTTCATCGCAGCAATTTCTTTTTTATCAAGAGCATTTTTGTTTTTAAGTCTTGTTCCGCTTACTTTTCCGCTTTGATTTGTGTCAATAGATTTCCAGAAGGAGTTGATAAGGTCATTTTTACCGGCATCTGTAGTTTCGCCGTCCCATTCAAAATTTTCTTCCATAAAATTTTTGAACTCTGACTTGATGATTGTACCGTCGCCGTTTTTATCAGCTTCGTTAACCCAGTCTCCCTGTTTTGCGAGAAATGCGTATACTCTTGATATGTCTGTAGACATGGTATTCTCCTTTAAATTTTCCCTTTTATATTATGTATTACGGCATTTTTCGGGAAAACTTTAGGATAAAAAAGAAAATTGTTACAAATCGTTACATTCTACCGTTCAAGAGGCGCGCCTATTCTGTGAACTCTGATGAAATTTGTTCTGCCTGTTATGAGTTTTGGAATAGAGCCTATAATTATTATCCGCTCACCTTTTTTAAAATCTGTGGTTTCAAGAATGTAATCATCAATTTTTTTTAGTAATTTATCATCAAGAACTCTATCCCAGTCTTTCTGTTCTGCCAAAATTCCTCTGTATAAACTCATTCTCCTGCAGGTAGATTGCAGATCTGAGAGCATTATTACAGGTACATCCGGTCTGAGTTTTGATAATAACTTGGGGGTGTAGCCGGTATGAGAAAAAGCAAGAATTGCTTTTGCTTTTAAATCTGCTGCCATTTTTACTGCTGCGTTTGAAATTGCCTGAGGAGAAAGTTCGAAATTATCATTCAGCGCTAAATTAAGGTTTGCAGGACAAAATTTGCAATTATCTACGTTTAATGCAATTTCTTTCATCATTTTAACAGCTTCGACCGGATATTTGCCTGCAGCAGTTTCAGCTGAAAGCATGATTGCGTCTGTTCCATCTAAAATAGCGTTCGCAACATCGCTTGCTTCTGCCCTTGTCGGAATTGGATTTTCTATCATTGATTCAAGCATCTGGGTTGCTACAATACATACTTTTCTTGCTATTGTTGTTCTGTTAATGATGCTCTTTTGAATAATCGGCACTTCCTCTGGAGACATTTCTATCCCCAAATCACCTCTTGCTACCATTATTCCGTCAGCAATTTTTAAAATCTCATCAATGTTTTTAACTGCTTGAGGTTTTTCAATTTTCGCTATTACGGGAATATTTCCGCCAAAATTTTTGATATATTTTTTTGCAAGCTCGACATCTTTAGCTTCTCTGACAAACGAGAGTGCAATATAATCGGCATCATATTCTACGGCAAAGCGTATAAATTCAATATCTCTTTCGGTAACAGCGCTCAGGCTTGCGGTAGAACCCGGAATGTTAATGCCTTTTCTGGGTTTTATTACTTCTCCGTATAAGACTTTTGTGCGGACTTTATTGCCAATTGTTTCAACTACTTCAAGTCCGACTTTTCCGTCGTCAAGAAGTATTTTCTCTCCTTTTCTGACGTCGTTTGCAATACCTTCGTAATCAACAGGAATGACACAGCTTTCAGCTTCTGCTTCCGGCTGGAGAATAAGTTCCTGACCGATAGAAATTTGAACAGGCTCTGCTAAATTACCGACCCTGATTTTAGGGCCTTGAAGATCAACAAGAACAGGTGTAAACGGACTTTCTTTACGAATAGTTTTTATGTTCAGCGCATGTTCTTCTTCTGTCCCGTGAGAAGTGTTCAGTCTGAACATTGATACTCCTGCATCAATAAGTTTTGATATCATATCGCAGCCGGAACATGCCGGCCCTAATGTCGCTACAATCTTAGTTTTTACCATAGCATTAGTATGAAATAGGAATAAAAAAAAGACCAGACTCTAAGTAGTCTAGTCTTTTTGTGTTATTTTTCACTTGATTCTGAAAGCTGTTTGAGAACTGTATAAGAAGCATCCCATCCGCTAAGCCCGCCGGTTGCTTTATACTGCGCAATGTTCTTTGCTCTCAGCGCTTTGTTTTTAGCCTGTTCCTTATTGAATTTTTCTAATTTCTTCTTGTTAGAGTTTCTTTCTTTAACAATCGGGTCTGCGTAAGTTAAAAACGCTTTGTACTCCTGACATCCGTAACCTGCTTTAACTTTAGACGGGTAATTATAAGTTAAGTAGTCGTAAATATTCATTGCTCTTTCTGAGTTAGCAGGCTTGCCTTGAAGGATTTCCATTGTGCTGCCTGGCATTTTTGTTACAACAACTACCATTGCAAGCGGGTTGTAGCCGGCTTGTATCATTAAATCTACACCTGTAATATCAGCTTCTTTGCTGTCTTTTAAAGAAGCTTTGTTTGCTACAAAATCGCTGTTTGCAGCGGTCGTGATTACATTGTCAGAGCTTAAGCTGTTATTGATTGCGTTTTTTGCGATTGTTCTAAATCTGTCTTTAGAAGCTTTTCCATTAATAATTTGTCCGATTTCGTGAGAGATAACTGCTGCAACTTCTGTATCAGTTCCTGCATAAGTCAGGTCGGTGCTTGAAATTTGGACAATATTTGTCAATGAAGTGTTAGAGTTATCTGCAGCTCCGTTTACAACTTTGAAAGTTGTTTTTGCAGGCAGGTTATTTTTTGTAATAATAGTTTTACCTACGGTCTCTACTCTGTCTGCAGCTACCCATTTTGCTGCGGAAGCAGGCATAATCATTAATGCTGCCGCAAAAATTGTAAGAATAATCTTTTGCATAAATCCTCCTTATTTAAATAAGCTTGTTTCTATAAGTTCGCATATAATATGCCCGATTGCAATATGCATTTCCTGAATGTTGTTTGTAATATCGGAAGGTACTTTGATTACAATCGAAGCATTATGTTTGATGGCTCCGCCGTCTTTTCCGGTTAGAGCAATAGTTTTAATCCCCATTTCGTTAGCTCTTTCAACCGCGCGGATTACGTTAATGCTTTTTCCGCTTGTAGAAAGCGCAATTAAGACATCGCCTTCTTTGCCTAAACCTTCAACCTGACGTTCAAAAATGTAGTCAAAAGCAAGGTCATTTGCAGCGGCTGTCAATATCGGAATATTTGTAGTAAGTGCAATTGCGTTAAGTGCATGTCTGTCTTTTTTGTATTTGCATACAAGCTCTGCTGCAAGGTGCTGGGAATCAGCTGCTGAACCGCCATTCCCGCAGAACATGATTTTATTTCCGCTCTTAAGTGCTTTTGTACACACTTCAGCCGCTTCGATTATTATGGGTGAAAGCTCTTTCAATTTTAAAAAATTTTGTGATATTTGTTCAAATTCATTTTCAATATGTTTTTGCATAAACATATTTTAGCACAAAAAGTGTGCATTAAATCTCTGTTTAAATTATAATTATTTTGAAGGGGGATTATATGTTGAAATACTTTTTAGGTTCATATATTGTAACCGCAGTCGGGCTGGTTCTTGCGTATTTGTGGGGCGAACATGTACATCACGGGACTGGTTTAGCCTGCGTGTTTATTGCGTTTGTGCTTGCGGTTCTTGAAATCAGCTTATCTTTTGATAACGCTGTAGTTAATGCGATGAAGCTTGAAGGTATGTCAGAAAAATGGCGTCACAGGTTTATTACGTGGGGTATTTTAATTGCAGTTTTTGGTATGCGTTTCCTATTTCCTCTTCTCGTTGTAGCTATTTTTGCCAAGCTTAGCATTCTTAAAGTTCTTAATATGGCTTTAAATGATGTGAACGAATATGCTCATTACCTTCACCTCACACATGCGCCGATTGTTACGTTTGGCGGTGCATTCCTATTAATGCTATTTATGGATTATTTTACGGAGGAAGGCAAAAAAGTTCACTGGATAAAATTTATTGAAAACAGGCTTCAGCGTTTGTCTAAGTATCAGGGAGTCTGCACCGTTGTAACCCTTGCTCTTCTCGGGCTTTTGATGTTAAAGATTGCTCCTGATGCCAGAAGTTCTGTGTTTATGTCAGGGCTTGCAGGGATTGTGACTTATTTAGCAATCGATGGTCTTGCAGAATGGCTTGAAAGACGTCAGGAGGCTAAGGCAAAACAATGCGCGAATGCTGTAAAGTGTTCGGGGCTTGTCGGCTTTCTTTATCTTGAACTTATCGACGCTTCGTTTTCTCTCGACGGGGTTTTAGGTGCGTTTGCTTTGAGTCAGGATATTTTAATTATCACAATCGGGCTTTGTATCGGAGCGATGTTTGTCCGCTCGCTTACAATTATGCTTGTTGAAAAGAAAACTCTGGACCAGTACTTATATCTCGAACACGGTGCACACTGGGCAATCGGAACTCTTGCAATCTTGATGTTTGTATCAACTTTCCACGAAGTACCGGAAGTCGTTACAGGACTTTTAGGACTTATTTTTATTGTTAGTGCGTTGATTTCGTCAATTATTCACCGGAGAAAGAATGAAGGATAAAAATTTATATCTTGTAGGCGGTGTAGTCAGAGATGAGCTTTTAGGAGCAGAAAGTTTTGATATCGATTACTGCTATGAAGGTGATGCGATTAAGTTTGCGCGCTCTAGCGGGTTTAATATACTTAAAGAAAATCCTGCGTTTGGAACGGTAAGGATTGAAAAAGACGGAAAAGAAATCGATATTGCTTCTACCAGAGTTGAAACTTATCCGGAAAAAGGACATCTGCCGGAGGTTTCTAAGATTGGCTGTTCTTTAAAAGAAGATGTTTTGAGACGTGATTTCACGATAAATGCGCTTTACAAACGCACAACTGATGGTGAAATCATAGATTATACAGGTGGTCTGGATGATATAAAATCAAAAAAAATAAGAGTTTTGCATGATGAAAGTTTTATTGATGACCCTACAAGAATAATAAGAGCGTTAAAATTCTCTGTTCGTTTCGGGTTTGAACTTGATGCTCATACGCACGAGCTGCAGGAAAAGTATCTTGAGAATATAAATTATGATATGAGTTATCACAGGGTAAAAAAGGAAATTGTTGAGACTTTCAATTTGAATAAACAGGAGGCTTACGAGCGATTTATTAATGAAGGGATTTATAAGCTTCTTGGAGAAAACCAAAAACCTTGTAAATTACTGAATATAGAAAAATTTCCATTTACCCCTCCCTGGTTGAAATATATGGCGTTTTTTAATCTTGAAAACCTTGAGCTTACGAGGGCTGAGAATAGGATTTTAGAATGGGCGGAAAGGCTTAAAACAGAAAAAACTAATAATAATACTCCGCAAGAAAGCATTATTATTGATAGAATTCGGAGAGAATGCGGATGTTAAAGAAACTTTTTCGTACAAAATTTCATCTGAGATTTACGATTAATCCGCTCATCCGGCTTATTTCCTGCAGAATGAAAAACAAAAAGATGTTGAACTCTTCAGAGCGTGAAGCTCCGGTAATTGTGTCTTTGACCTCTTACAAGGAAAGATTTGCAGAACTTGATATTGCGCTGTATTCATTGTTTAATCAGTCATTTAAGCCCGATAGGATAATTCTTTGGCTTAGTGATGAATATACCTTAAATAGTTTGCCTTATTCAGTATCGCGTTTTGTCAAAAACGGGTTGGAAATCCGGTTTGTGAAAGATATCCGTTCGTATACAAAGATTATTTATGCGCTCAAAGAGTTTTCTGGTGCGATAATTGTTACAGCTGACGATGATATTTATTACCCGAAAAGCTGGTTGCAGAAGCTTTATTATTCTTATCTTGCAAATCCTGAAGATATTCATGTTCACCGCGCGCACCGTGTTGAAATCGGAAAACCCTATGAGAGCTGGGAAAAACATGTTAAGGAAGAAAGTGCAAGGTTTGATAATTTTTTGACCGGAGTCGGAGGTGCCCTTTATCCTTCTGGGTGTTTTTCTGCAGAGGTGTTTAGAGAAGATGTTTTTCTTAAAAATGCACCTTATGCTGATGACATCTGGCTCTGGGTTATGGCTTTGCTGAACAATCGCAAAATTCGGGTTGTAAAAAATCATATTAAAACACTAACTTGCGTAAATATTTTCAGGCAGATTTTTAATAACTCAAAATCTTTGTATGAATACAATTCTTCGGGTGGAAACGATGAACAGCTTGCGAATTTGATGAAACTTTACGGGCGGAATATTTTGCCTAAATTACAAAAATAATCTGGTTATTAAATAAACTTATCTTTAATCGGCTGTTATTTGTGCTAATATAGATAATCTTTCTTCTTATCCAGTTTGTTAAGACAAAAAATCGTGTAAATGCGTTTTTATCTTTTATTGTTTCTTTATAAATCGAGATAGAGAATAAAAATTTAATCAGCCAGCTGTTTTTATCTCTGTTCAAATAACTGTCACTGTGCAGCCTCCAGCGTGTGAGCTCTTCGTGAATATAATAGAATTTATGAAAGCAAAGCTGGGCTTCAAGGTAATAATCAAGAGCTGACTTACACAAAGGATTAAACTTACATTCCTGTAAAAGTTCTTTTTTAATCATAAGAGCTGAAAAAGTCGGGATGATATTTGTTTTATAAACGATGTCTTTAAAGTTTGGAATAAATTTTGATTTATTCAGCTTAACGATATACTTGTTAATATCTTCAACATGTTTTTTGTATTTTTCTATCTTTTGTTTGTCCTGAAACCCTTCTACTGCTGTAAAGATTACGTCTGCTCCGTTTTTTGCGGCTTCCATTTTCTTTTCAAGAGACAAAGGATAAAACATATCATCACATTCTAAAAAAGCAATCCATTTCCCTTCTGCAAACTCAATTCCTTTTTTTAATGTAACTGCAAGTCCGAGGTTTTTATCGTTAATGATGAGTTTAATTCTTGTATCGTGTAAGTATTCTTCAATAATATCAAGAGAATGGTCTGTTGAAGCGTCATCGATTATTATAAGCTCCCAGTTTGTGTAAGTTTGATTAATAACACTTCTGATAGCTTCGCGGATGTATTTTGCGTAATTGTAGCTTGGCATTATTATGCTTATTTTTTCATCCATTTTGATAATCTCTTTTTCATACCGAAATAACTGTTTGTTAATACAGGAAAATGTTCTTTGATAAATCGTCTTATATTATATGACAAAAAGAATTTGATTTCTTTGTTTGTGATAACTTTTTGTGCCAGCATAAGTGTATATTGATTTTGTAAAAAAGTTGTATCAATATAACTTATAAAAATTTCCTGCATTTTTGTGAATGGCAAAACTCTTGTATAGTACGCATCAAGACAATTATTGATTAATAATTCATACATGTAGTTTAAAATTTCGGCTTTGACATTTTCAGGCAGCGTTCTAGCTGTTTCGTTTGCCCATTTTGTGTCTTTGATGATGTTATCGATGTAATGACTTTTCTTTGTTAAAAGCGAGCCTTTCCGGTTTGCTCTGTAGCAGAGAAGCGAGTATTCAATAAAAATCAAATTCTTTGCTTTCAAAGCTGTACGCATTGCGTATTCTACGTCTTCAAAACATCTGTAATCATTGTAAAACAGGTCGTTTTCAATGATAAAATCTTTTCTTAAAATTTTAATCCACGCGCTTGAATTCCAGCATCTAAAGCATTCAGGAGTGTTAAAGATATTGACTTTTTTGTATAAAAATTCGTACCCTGAGTATCCGACAGATTCTGTCTTTCCGCTTTTTTCATCAAAAGAAGTATAAGTAAACCTGACTCCGTCTACGCTGTTATCCAGATATTTTGATAATCTTTCATAAGCGTCCGGCTCCATCCAGTCGTCGGAGTCAAGGCAGTGAATAAACTCTCCGTTTGCAATTTTAATTCCTTCATTGCGTGTAAGTCCTAAGCCGAGATTTTGGGGATTTTTTAAAATAGTGATTTTATCAGCGTATTCTTTTAAAATTTCGGGTGAAGAATCTGTTGAACAGTCATCAACACAAATGATTTCAATGTTTGTTTGATTAATAACCGAGTCAAGGCATTGTCTCAGGTATTTCTCGACATTATAAACAGGAATAACTACGCTGATTAATGGTTTCATAGGTTTATAATATCATAAATAATTTGTGCTAAGATAAGAATATGAAACTTAGTATTATAACACTTACGTATAACAAGCTGGGTTATACAAAGAAATACATAGAGAGCCTTTATAGGTATACAGAAGATTTCGAACTTATTATTGTAGATAACGGCTCGACTGACGGTACTGTAGAGTATTTGCAATCTTTACCGGATGTGAAGCTAATTTTGAATAATGAAAACCAAGGTTTTTCAAAAGGCAATAATCAGGGGATAGAAATTGCAGAGGGTGAATATTTAGGCTTTTTAAACAATGATATTCTTTTGTATCCAAACTGGTTCAAAGCTTGTGAAAAAGTTTTTCAAAAAGAAAATGCCGGATTTGTTTCTCCAAGGCACATTAATCCGCATTATGACAATACGAATGAGAAAAAATATATCAAATATTTTCAGGAGTTTAAATACTCCTCTCCGTATGAAAAAAGTTTTGATGAGTGTGTGTTTTCCTGTGTTATAACCAAACGCAAAGTTTTGAATACAATCGGAGTTTTTGACGAAGCTTTCTTCCCTGCTTTTTTTGAAGATAATGATTTAAAATATAGAGCAGTGGAATCAGGATACGGAATTTATGTTACAAACGAAGCGGGATTTTTTCATTTTGGCTCTGTAACTTCTGTAAAACATTCACAAAATATGGAAAAAAACAGGGCGTACTATTATTCAAAACATCCGTTTGCAGAGTATCTGTCAATATCTGGAGCTGAAAAGTTCCAGCTTCAAAGAATGGCAAAACAGTTTAAAGTTTTTCCTCTAAACAAGATTTACGCTTTTCATCTTTTGATGATTAAGCTCGTTAATCGTCTGAAAAAGGGCTTGAGATGAAAATACTGTTTGATTGTACCGAGCTTTCATATTTTTACGACACAAACGGACATAGAGCAGGTGTTTTTTATGTTGCTTTAAACCTGTTTGAAGAATTTAAAAAACGCGGGTGCGATGTAACATTTTACTGCGATTTTAGGCGTATAGAGTTTATGAAAAATATTAAAGATTTTTCGGAGGTTAAATTTTTAGACGAGTATTCCCGGCTAAATAGAATGGTGTCAAAAATCCTTTATTTAACTAAAGATACGCCTTATGTGATAAAAACTGCAATAAACATTCTTGCAAGATTTTATGATAAATATTTGTATGTGAAAAGTAAAAAAGCCATAAAAAAAATAGAAGATTTTGATGTTTACTTATCTCCATTTACTCCGCCTTCTGTTGATATTCAAAACGCGGATATTCCGAAATTCAGAATGCTTCATGACATTATTCCGATTTTAGAAAAAGGTATGCCAAAGAATACAAAAGACTGGCATTATAAGGTTTATAACACAATTAATGACAAAGATTTTTACTTTGCAAATTCAGAATGTACAAGAGAGGATGTTTTAAAATATTTTCCGTTTATTAAACCTGAAAATATCAAAACAACGCTTCTGGGCGTAAATGAAAATTTTATTCAGCAGTCTAAAAATAATAGTGAGAAATATGTTTTTTCTTTGTGTACTCTGGGAAAAAGAAAAAACGTTATTTTTGCGATAAGGAATTTTATTAAGTTTATTGAAAAGAATAAGATTAATGACCTTAAACTTGTTCTTGGAGGCAGCAACTGGAAAACTTTTGAAGCTGAGCTTGATAAGACTTTAAAACAATATGATAAATCGAAAATTGTTTTAACCGGATATGTAAAAGATGAAGAGCTGCCGGCACTTTATTCTAGCGCTCTAATGTTTGTTTATCCCTCTCTTTATGAAGGTTTCGGACTGCCGGTGTTAGAAGCTATGAAATGCGGATGCCCTGTTATTACTTCAAATGTTTCTTCTCTGCCGGAAGTTATCGGGCAGGCAGGCATTCAGATTGACCCTAAGAATGATGAAGAGATGATTAAAGCTTATGAAAAGTTTTATTATGATAATTTCTATAGAGAATTGTGCTCTGAACGCGGAATGATTAGAGCAAGAGAGTTTAGCTGGTCTAAATGCTGCGATGAAATTTTAGAGTTTATAAACGAAAAATTAAATCAACCTAATAAATGATAACAAAATTCTTTTTCTCATTTAATATAAAATAGGAAAGAGGGTTTTAATGGTCATAAGAGTTTTGTTTTTATTTCTGTCACTAATTGTGTTAGTGAATTTGTGTATTATAACTTTGTGCTACATAACCGGTGAAAATTTGTACAAAAAATATGGTAAACAGATGCTTATAATCTTTGGTGCGTTTGTTTTTGTTGTAGCTGCTCTTTATGTGACATTAGCGCTTTTGGCTCTTAATTAATAGGAAAGGAATGTGATGGACAAAAAGTTTTTTGGTATGCCAATTCTTGTATTGTGCCTGCTTGTATGTTTCCTTGTGATGTGCAATCCGTTTGTAATGGTTGGTCCGGGGGAAAGAGGAATTAAGATTAGATTAGGTGAAGTTGAACCTCAATGCTACGGAGAAGGTTTGCATTTGATTTTTCCGTTTATTCAAAAATTTAGAACAATGGATGTCAGGACTCAGAAAAATACATTAACCACCGCCGTTTACACAAAAGATATTCAACAAGCAAGAATTACTTATGTAATTAACTACAATGTCCAGCCGGATAAAGTTAATAAACTGTTTCAGGAAGTAGGTATGGACTATGTTTCTACAATTTTAACTCCGGTAGTTGAAGGTACAATCAAAGATATTATCGGAAAATGGAACGCTCAGGATTTGATTGCAAACAGAGAAAGAGCAACCGGTGATATTTTGATGAAGCTTCAAAACCAGCTCAAAGATAATTATATCAATGTAACTGATTTCCAGATGACAGAGATAAATTATTCAGATGTTTTTGAACGCGCAATTGAAAGCAAAGTTACAGCAGAACAGGAAGCTTTGAAAGCAAAGAACAAAACAGTTCAGGTTCAGGAAGAAGCTAAACAAAAAGTTATTGCGGCAGAAGCCGAAGCCCGTTCAATGTCAATCAGAGCGCAGGCTTTAAGTCAAAATAAATCTCTTGTACAGTACGAAGCTGTTCAAAAATGGGATGGCAAGATGCCTCAGTACATGATGGGTAATTCGGTACCGTTTATAAACGTTAGTCCGTCAAAGTAAATTCCATAATATAATCATCCATAACAAAGCCGTTACCTATATCAGTGACGGCTTTGTTTATTATCTTAAAACCGTATTTAAGGTAAGCATCAATTGTATTTTTGTTATACTTGTTGACTGTTAATTGAATTCTATTAAATCCCAGTTTTTTAATCTCTTCAAAAGCTTTTTTACCGTACCCTTTGTGGCGGAATTCTTTTTTGATATAAAGCTTTGATAAGAATAAATAATCTCCGCGGTTAGAAACTCCGGTGTAGCCTGCGACATTTCCGTCGACTTTGAGAAAATAATACGTGTAGTTTTCGTTTTCTATCTGGTTAATTATCGCGTTTTCGGACTGAAACTTGTCAACCATGTAGTCAATTTGTTCAGAGGTTAAAATACATGGCCAGTATTCATGCCAGATTTCTGAGGCAAGTTCTGCAAGTTTTTTGACATCTTTTTGATAAATTCTTTCTAATTTCATATGTTTATTTTATAATAAATAGGTAATTATGTAAAAGGAGTGTGTATTATGTTATCACCTGTAAATCAGGCTGATAGCCGGTCTTTTCGCGGTGCGCGAATAAACATACTGGCTACAGCTGATAACCACGGAAACATTATGAAAATGCCTATCTGGCTTAAAACAGTAGAAAATAATGCAAAAGATATTTTTGCACGTTCAAATGAAGAAAGTACTAAAAATTTCTTTGCAATAGTCGGCGACTGGTTTATTAACCCTTCAAAGCGCGGGTATCTAACTAAAACAAAACTATCAAACGGCGAGCTTCAAAACTTAGCTATGCTTAAGACAATCAGCATGCTAAGAATGATGGTGACTCACGCAGCTCATGGAGCAGCTTATTTTGAAACACTGTTTACGGCAGGAAACCACTGTTTAGATGCAGGTGACGGATTTCTTTTGAACGTAATGAAGAAAAATCCTATGACTTCGCTTGTAACAAATGTGGATTTAGAAAAATCACCGGCAGTTAAAAGAGCAATGATTCAGAACAATAGAATTGTTCAATCTGCAGTTTATTCTATACCTGATGATAAAAATCCGGATTTCTTCCATAAAGTTCTATTCCTCGGGGTAACAATTCCAAGTATGGATTTCTATAATCCGGGGCTTTTAAAAGGAATGACTTTTTTCGATAACTGTAATAAAAAAGATGCTAACTTAAAAGAAGAAGATTTAGGTGGAACGATTGAGTCCGTCAGAAAACAAGTTGATGCGTTTAAAGCAGAAAATCCTAAAGGTGCTGTAATTCTTCTCTCTCATACAGGCGGAAGAATTTCTGAGATTATTTGTAAAAATGTTCCGCAAATTAACCTTGTTTTAAACGGCCATGACCATAAAAATATCCAGACTAACGTTGGTAAAACGAGTGTGAATTCGCTTGGTAAAGATAATGAAATGATTAAAGCTTTAAATCTTGAATTTGATGATGAAGGTAATATCATAAAAACAACTATGACTCCGTATTTTACAGGTGTAACAGTTGCAGACGGAATTGAAGACCATCAGTTTAATAAATTCTTAGAAGAGTTTCTGGCTCAGGATTTAGAGCCGGTGCTATCTATGGAAGATGAACTTAAATACGGTAATGAGTTAAGATATTCTAACAGTTATTTGATGAATTATTTAACAACAGCCGTGAAAAATCAACTTAATACTAAAATGACGCAAGGAGTATTCACTACTGCAATCCAGTCCTCTATTGTAAGAGGAGGGTTGAAAGACGAAGCAAATAACCTTGATATTATGAAAGTCTTTGACGGTGTTAGTGAAGATTTATCTAACTTAAGGATGGGAACTCTGTCAGGTGAAGAACTTTCAGGGCTTATTATAGAAAATGTTTTGCAAAATTTAAAAGCTCCTACAAGAAATACTATTATTCACTGGTCAGATGTACAGGTTAATCGTTCTATGATAGCGGAAATTGCAGCCGGTAATTCTCAAAATCGAATGGTCGACGCGATAAAAGTCAGAAATCAGGAAACGCAGGAGTTTGAACCGATTGATTTGGAAAAAGAATACAGTATGGTTATCAATGATAAATTCCTAATCAAAGATGATATTGAATGGCCTCCAAGGATACGTGACCGATTTATATCGCTTGAAAAAACTTATGATGAGTTATTTAGGGAGCATCTTGAAAGTGTTAAGTATAAGCCGGAAATAACTTCTAATACAAAAGAACAAAGAATTATATAAAAAAATACACCGCTTATGCGGTGTATTTTTTTTTGTTTATTATCCGAATTAGTTGCAAAGAGCAAGCAATACACCTGCTGCAACAGCAGAGCCGATTACACCTGCAACGTTAGGACCCATTGCGTGCATCAAAAGGAAGTTTTGAGGGTTAGCCTCTAAACCTACTTTGTTAGCAACACGTGCTGCCATCGGAACAGCTGAAACACCTGCTGCACCAATAAGCGGGTTGATTTTGGTCTTAGAGAACATGTTCATAATATGTGCCATTATTACACCTGCAGCTGTTGCAACTGAGAATGCGATAATACCAAGTAACAAAATAAACAATGTTTGAACGGTTAAAAACTGGTCTGCTGAAAGTTTTGAACCTACAGACAAGCCTAAGAATATTGTTACAATATTGATTAAAGCATTCTGCATAGTGTCAGATAATCTGTCAACAACACCGCATTCTTTACATAAGTTACCGAATGTCAAAGCACCAAGAAGAGGGCAGGCATCAGGTAAGAAGATTGCACAAAGAATAAGTATTACAAGAGGGAATACGATTTTTTCTCTCTTAGATACTTCTCTTAGTTGGGTCATTTGAATTTCTCTTTGTTTTTTAGTTGTCAAAAGCTTCATAATAGGCGGTTGAATAACCGGAACCAGTGCCATGTATGAATAAGCTGCAACTGCGATTGCACCTAATAGTTCTGGAGCAAGCTTTGAAGTAACAAAGATTGATGTAGGACCATCAGCACCGCCGATGATACCGATTGCACCTGATTGTGGAAGTGTAAATCCGAATATGCAAAGTGCCATCAATAAAGCACCAAAGATACCGAATTGAGCAGCACCGCCTAAAAGTGCAGTCTTAGGGTTTGCAATCAACGGACCGAAGTCAGTCATTGCACCAACACCCATGAAGATAATCAACGGGAACAATCCCTGATGAATACCTGCTTCGTAGATAATTCCTAAGAACCCGTGAGGGCCTGCAATATCACAAACAGGAATGTTTGATAACAAACCGCCGAATGCAATCGGCACAAGAAGCAACGGTTCAAACTGCTTTTTAATACCAAGCCATAGCAGGAATAAGCAGATTAAAATCATTATCCACTGACCGTGCATGTGCAAGACTTGCTCAAATCCGCTTAGATTAGGGTCAGCAGGCAGAACGAAGTTCACAATACCTGTTGAATTCCATAGGTTCATTAAACCTTCTTGAATATTCATAATTTAATTCCCCCTTTACTAACCGATTACAACCAATGCCTGACCTGTAACAACTTTATCGCCCTGTGAAACAAGAACAGAAGATACTGTACCAGCTTTTGGAGCTTTGATTTCAGTTTCCATCTTCATAGCTTCAACAACTAAAAGTACATCGCCTTCTTCTACTGAATCGCCTTCTGAAACTTCTACACGAAGTACGTTACCAGGTAAACCTGCTTTAACTTCTTCTCCTTCACCTGATGAAGCAGAAGCTTTTGACTCTATGCCGGCTTTAACACCGATGTCATAAGATTTTCCGTTAACAGTTGCTTTGTCGCCTTCAAGTTTAACAGCGTAGTTTTTGCCGTTAACCTTAACTGTGTATTCACCTGTGCTTGAAGCTGCAGGAGCTGCTGCAGGTGCGTTTGCAGAAGTTTTATTAACTGATACTGTTCCTTTACCAAGTAAGAAGTCGATACCTTTATCAACGTTACCGTCTTTACAAGCAGCTGCGATGAATAAGTTTTCGTCAGTTACAGGAAGTCCTGCAGCTTTAAGTCTTTCTTCAGCTGCTTTAAGTCCTTTTTCCGGATCTTTTTCGTTAATATCAACAACTTTTTCGGTAGTTGGAGCCATGTTCATTTTTTCTTCAGCCCATTTTACCAACTCAGGATCCGGTTCACAAGGTGTTTTACCGAAGTAGCCGAGAACCATCTTAGCGTAACCCGGGTTAGCCATTTTCCACGCACCTTGAGTTGCGTTTAAGAATGCCTGTTGAGCGTAGAACTGAGAAACTGGTGTAACAGAAGTTCCAAAACCGCCTCTTTCAACACATTCTTTCATTGCTTTAATTAAATCAGGGAATTTATCCAACATGCCCATATCTTTAAGCTGGTTAACGGTTGTAGCTGTAGCACCGCCAGGTAATGGAGCCTGAATAAGGATTGGGTTAACTGCTAAAGAAATAGGAGAAATCGGATAATCTTTCATGCATTCTTTGAAGATTTCTTCTGTTTCCATGATTTTTGCAATATCTAAGCCTAAATCGTATTCAGTACCTTTTAAAGCATGCCACATAGAAATAATATCAGGTTGACCTGTACCGCCTGAAACCGGTTTCATAGCCAAATCAATACCATCAGCACCACCGTCAAGAGCTGCTAAGTATGCAGCTAAGCCTGTACCTGCTGTTTCGTGTGAGTGGAAGCGGATGTGAGCGTCCTGACCTAACAATTCACGAGCCATTTTAACTGTTTCGTAAACTTTTCTAGGGTTTGAAGTACCTGAAGCATCTTTGAATGCTAGGCTGTCAAACGGTAAGCCTGAATCAAGAATATTTCTTAAAACTTTTTCATAGAAAGCTACATCGTGTGCGCCTTCGCAGCCGAACGGAAGTTCCATCATTGTGATTGTAACTTCGTGCTGCATTCCGTGTTTTTTGATTGAATTTGCTGAATCAACAAGGTTATTAACATCGTTTAAAGCATCGAAGTTTCTAACAACATTAACGCCGTGTTTTGCAAACATTTTTGCGTGCAAATCAATTACGTCACGCGGTTGTGAGTTAAGCCCAACTACGTTTACACCACGAGCGAGTGATTGTAATTTAACATCAGGGCCTACTGCAGCTCTGATTTTGTCCATTGTTTCAAAAGCGTTTTCGTTACAGAAGAAAATCGGAGCTTGAAATCTTGCACCGCCTGCTGTTTCGAAATGTTTAAGACCTGCGCCTACAGCTGCTTGAAGAGCCGGAATGAAGTCTTCAACCAAAACTTTTGCGCCATAGATAGATTGGAAACCGTCTCTGAACGATGTATCCATAACTTTAATAAGTTTTTTTGACATTGTTTATACCTTTCTTTTAATTACATTTAAATTTGTAGTGTTATTTCGGGCTAAATCTCATTTACCCCTTTGCCTGTATTTACCCCTATTTACCCCTGAACATCGCAGCTATGATTGCTGCAGCTACTTCTGCATCATCAGATACAGCTCTTTTTGCTCCTGCAACTTGAGGAACAACTTCAGGGAAAATTTGGTTTAGTTTGCCAACAACATTTGACATAACGAACATTGAGCCGATTGTGATGCACAAAAATGCAAGCACAGTTCCCATGCCAATGCACATTACGGAAATGCCTTGAACCAGTGTTTCATTCATAAAATATCTCCTATTAAAAGTACGTGTTCTTTGTTATCTTTATCAATTAATTTTAAAGCTCCGTTTTCGGTAATATCTTTTGCTATTCCGGATGTTTCTTTGTCAAATACCTTTACGGTAACTTCTTTATTGAGAAAGTTTGCTCTTCTTATGTAATCTTTTCTTATTAATTGAAAACCTTCTTCAATAAAATTATCATACCTCAAACAAAACTTATCTAAAAGTTTTTTTAAGAAAATTTTCTTATCTATCTCGTGCCCGATTTCAATATTCAAAGATGTTGCAGGCTGGTTGATTTTGGATAATATTTCTATCTTTGTGTTTAAATTTATTCCGACACCAAGAACAATACCTTCCAACTTGTAGGAGCAATTTTCTCCCACTATATTTACCCCTTCCGCGAGGATGCCTGAAATCTTTTTGTCGTTAATTTTGATATCATTTGGCCACTTTATTTTCGGAGAGACTCCATATTCCTCAAAAGTTTCACATAAAATAACACACAAATACTGCGTTAAATTTGAATAAACTTCCCTCATTTCTTCTGACGGTTTAAGAACGATAGACGCATAAATATTATCTTCTCCGGTGAAGCTCCATTTGCGCTCCAGCCTGCCTCTTCCATTTGTCTGGTTGTAAGTATAAACAACGCTCATATCCTCAAGCTTATCAATATTTTCTTTTGCATACTGATTAGTTGAGCCGACTTCTTCTAAATAAACTAAATTCATTCTTTTATTTTAATATAAAAAAACTGCTCCGATAATAAAATCGAAACAGTTTTTTGTAGTACACATCTGGTTTATATTTTATGCAGCAGTTTTATTTCTGTTATTCCACCAATCACCTAATTTGTTTGCAACCGGAGTGATTAATACAGGTGTTGCATAACGGTAAATTGTTGTGAATGTTGCAAGTCCCATTAAAGCGCCGAAGCATTTGAGTTTTGTACCAAGTGATTTCTCTAAAGCTGCGCACTTTTCAGGTGAAATTTTTCCAAGTGCCATTTGCTGACGTTTAAGTCCTGAATATCTGTATTCCATATTCTTGTTGAACTTTTTCAATAGATGATCAATTAAATAACTTAGACCTGTTGGTAATATGAAACATCCTATCTGATTAATACCGAGTGTATTTCTTTTCTCAGCGTCTAAATCTTTATTTGTAATTGTTCTTATAAAATACACTGCACTTGTCAATAATGAACCTAATGTTGCCATGTGCTGGGTCATCATTTTTGAAGCTGCTGCAAGTTTTTCGGAAAGTTTGTGCATCCAGGGTTTGTCTAGCATTTTTTGAGCATATTTTTCTCCGAAAACTTTACCAACTTTGTCACCGAACTTACCTTGAAAAGCGATTTCACTTGAAGCTGTCTGAATTGGCTGCGCCTCTGCTGCTCTTACATTTTGTTTGTTATAATATCTGTTTTGATATTGTATATTATTTAATGCGTTGATATTCATTATGCAGCCGCCTTTCTTACTGTTTCATCTTTGGCAGTGTTCATTTGATTGTTTTGTTCTGCAATCGCCTGTTCCGGTTTCTTTTTCTTTTCAAGATGGAATACTCGTTTTAAGACAAAAGGTATAAGTGCAATTGTTGAAGCTGCAACAACCGGTCTTGTAACGATATCCGGAAGCCATCCGAGTAATTTATAAAGTACTGTATTTGTGTCATCTGCATTGAGCATTTCCTGAGAAATTTTTGTACCAAGCTTATCAGGAACTTTTGAAGGATTGTAATCTTTTGCGTTTTTCTGATAAGCGCAGTATTTAGTTTCAGGTTTTTTACCGGTTGTAGTTCGTTTAAGTCCTGAATAAAGAGGTGTTGCTTCAAATGTTTCTTTCCAGGATGAAAGGAATACGTTATCTAATAAGTCAGGCATAAACTGAGAACCGTCTTTATTCTTCCATTCAAGAGGGTTAATTCTCTTGCCTTCTTTTTCAATTGTGTTAATATCAAGTTTTTCAAATGTTTCTGCGAGGAAGTTTTTATCGGCAAGACCAAGTGAGAAGTAATTTGTACCCATACCTTCTTCTTTGATTTGAACAAACATATCCTGAGGTCTGAAGTTAAGTTTCTTACCGTCGCGTGTTACCCATTCGCTTACAGGTTTACCAGACATTGCTTTCAGGTCAACATCCGCGCCGAGTTCTTTTAAAGTGCTTTCTGACATAACAGATATTGGTCTAGGTTTTGCAGCCATCATAACGTCTTTAGTATCGGTTTCAAACTTATTGCCGTATTTATCAAGCCATTCGCTGATTGGTTTTCTTGTGCCGTCAGCGTTTGTGATTGATTTAATGTCAACTTGAGGGAACATCTTTTTAATATGTTCTTCTTTAAGTTTATGCAGCAAGTTTTTCTGAGCGTATCTCAAACCTTTAGAGAAAGGTACTGAAATTAAGAGAGAAGAAATAACTCCGACAAAACCGGAAGAAATTGAGTGAGCCGAAGCGTACTTGTTATTGTCTTTGTCTTTAGCCGGAAGCGCCATAATTGTAACAGGTCTTAATAAACAGCAGATGACTGCAGATATTGCGGCTTGTACAAAAACTTCGTGGCTCATTAAGTCAAGCATCTTATCAAAAACACCGCCGGTGAGAAATTTATCGTACCATTTCTTCTCTTTACCCGCGGTGTTTTTAATTTTTTCTGCTGCAGCTTTACCAGCCTTAAGAAACTCTTTCTTTCCTTTAAAAGATACATGACTCTCGTAAGTATCATTCAAAGATGACGACTTAAGCTTTCGCATTTGTTCCGAATAATTTAATCTAATCTCTTCATTAGGGATAGTACTGCTGTTGGTTGATTGCATTCTCCCTAAGGAGCTTAGATTTTGCGTTGTATGAATCTTCATCATAGTTTCCAATCTAAATTAACTGTCTACACATTTATCATAAAACAAAGCAAAAATTTTTTTGCTAGTTCGTTAAAAATTTGTTACAATTGGAGGGTAAATATATGTTGACTGGATTTTGACGTGAAAAAACTTTATTTGATTATAGGATTTTTAATATTTTTTTCAAATCTCCATGCCGGAGCTTTCGATTTAGACATGACAGTAGATGATGATATCAGAAAAAACTACGACTCATCTAAGCTTCAAAAAGATATGAATGTTGAAGAAGATTTGCCGACGCTTCCTGATATTTCTAAATACAATCAGCCGGAACCTGTTACGCAGAAACAAGAAGTTAAAGTTCCTCAATATAACATTTCAACCGGTAGTGTGAAAATTCCTGACGGAACTTCTTTTAATGTAGTAAGTTCTACAAAACTGAATGACTGGATGTCAAAAGGAAGCTCTGTAAAATTTTATAACCGTGCTCCTATTGTAAAGAAGAAATTTACAATTCCTGCAAATACAGTTTTTTACGGTGAAATTATAGAAGTTCACCAGCCGCAGATAAGCTGTAATGGCGGACTTGTTGTTGTAAGAATTAACAGCATGAATTACAAAGGTCAAATCGTCCCGATTAGAGGTTATGTAACACGCGCTGACGATAAAATGATTTTCTTGAATAATATTAAAGGTGAGCGTACGTATTTAAAAACAATGTGGAAAAAAGGCAATTGGGGCAGAAATTTGTTTAATAAAATGATGACCATGACAATAAGCCTTGGCGGTGAAGGTTCAACAGTTCTTCTTTCTCCATTTCCGTTTGCTTACGGAACTATTTGTCTCGGGTTAAATACCCTAACTTCTCCAATAACCGCTTTCTTTTCAAAAGGCGGACATGTTTCTATTCCTGCAGGAAGCAGGTTTAGAATAAAACTTCTGGATGATGCTTTTATTGATTAAAAAAGTCTTACAACATTGTGCTCTTCAAAACGAGGGCAGGTATTCCATGCCAGAGTCGGAATGATATCCCCTTCAACTCTGCCTTCAAACTGGCAGTTGCAGCATCCTTTTACCATATTTGTAGAGCCGTCGATTAACGGGCGGAAGTATTTGCAGCATTGACAAACTTTTAATGAGAGTCCGTAATCAGCAAGCTTATCTGAAAGCTCACGGATAGCATCGACCATACGAAGGTGGTTGTTTTTTGTTAAATATGTTTTTCCTTTGTTGATAAACTTAACTTTAGCAAGCCCGTTGTCAGATATAAGTTCAAGTTGGCATTGAAAATCTTTTTTGCCGTCGGTTACGATAACATTTGTAATCATTTTTTCGATATTATGTTTTCGGGTCGCTTTGTTGAACAGATTTCTTACAAACCTTACAGGTGGAAGGTTCTTAAGAATATGTGCAACTGAATATACCGGATATGCAAAAAGATATAAGTGTTCTTTGCCGTAGAGCCTTGCGTGTATAAGGCTTGCGCAGAAAGCAAGCGCTAAAATAATTGAAGTTATTAAAATTGTTGTATAGCCTGCCCAGAACGGGAATTTATATGAGTGGCTTAATAGAATTGCGTAGATTAAAACGCATGCCAGCCAGTTTGGCTGAATAAGTGAGCAAACATATTCTTGTGTCAAAAAGTTTGGGGAGTGTGTAAAATTATTCCAGAATATATTTATTCTTTTTGACAAAGACGGAATTCTTGAATCGTAGTTTGAAATTCCTGTATAAACTTTTAAATCGTCAATGTAAGCAGGGCAAATGCCTTCTGTTGTCAATTTAACTGTATAAAGAATCTCAGCTGTTTTGTCCTGAAACTCAAACGAGCCGATTTTATTGAGTACATCTTTTTTTATTACAAAAGCGTTTGTATTTACAAGATTTGCAAGTTTTAGCTTTGTTCTGGTTGCAAAAAGGAATTTTCCGCAATATCTTGCAAAAGTTGCTTTGATATTTTCAAGCAGTGTGAACTCTTTACTTTCCTGAATATAGTTAACCATTGGCATGAAAACATCATGTTTAGTTAAATAATAATTAACATTTGCAAGAAAATCTGAGTCTACATAATTGTTTGAGTCAAGAAAGACATAAGCGTCAAGGTTTTTTGCTTCCGAAAGTCTTTCTGCAAGAATAGAATACGCCTGACTTTTACCAATCGGCTCCAAATTATTGATTTTTATAACATTTACGTCCAAATCACTCTCAAGTGTTACATCTTCTGCTTTCTCGCACCTGTCAAGAATTGCGTAAATAGTATAGCGCTGTTTTAAATATGTTTGAGATTTAAGCTGTTTGATTAAATTATCAAGGGTTGCAGCTTCGCCTGTGGCGTAAACAACTACACAAATATTTGCGTCTTTCGATGTGAACTTGTCTCTAATCTTGCGAGAAGGTTTTATATTCGCGCAGGCAAGAATGATGTAGTACAAAGTGAAAATTGTTATATAAATGTATAATATTGACATAATTTTTTTATCCTCAAGAAAAGTTTACTCTAAAAAAAACAATTTCTCAAATAAAAAAGACGATAACTTAAATTATCGTCTTTTTTATCTGGGCCGCAGTGGACTCGAACCACCGACCTCACCCTTATCAGGGGTGCGCTCTAACCACCTGAGCTAGCAGCCCATATTTAATTTTCATACCCGCCGGATAAGTTCGGCTCCCTTAACCCGACAAGAAATAATTTATCATAGACATTTTTTAAAATCAAGTCTTTTATTTAAAAAAGCCGGAAACATTTTCCGGCTTAGTTTTATAAATGTTTTTCGATGTTTGTAATGATAGAACTTTTTGGCATCAGCCCGACCATTCTTTCAACAACTTCACCGTTTTTGAATACAAGAAGTGTCGGAAGCCCGCTTACCTGATATTCTTTCGCTGCATCAATATTGTCGTCGGTATCAATTTTAGCAAAGCATGCTCTGTCTCCAAGCTCTGTTTCAACTTCTTCTAAAATCGGACCGAGTTTTCTGCAAGGACCGCACCATGTTGCAAAAAAGTCGACAACTGTTACTTTGTCCGAACTGATTACTTCTTCTCTAAAATTATCAACATTAATTTCTTTTACCATAATTAAACTCCTCTTGAAAATTATAAACTTATATTACCATATATAAAATATTTATGCTATTATCATGTTGTGGAGGCTCTGGGGAGATAGCTCAAACTTATTTATAAAAGGGATAAAACATGCCAAGGAAAAAAGAAATAGAAATAGTATTAGATACAGAAACCACCGGATTAGATTACACAAGGGAAAGAATTATTGAATTTGCGGCAGTCCGTCTTGAAAACGGCAAAATAAAAGATGAGTTTCAAACTCTTATAAATCCGCATCAGCATATAAGAAAATCAAGTCAGGCAGTTCACGGAATTTCTCAGGAAATGGTTGAAGATGCTCCGACTGAAGAAGAAGCTTTGCCTAAGATACTTGAGTTTATCGGAGATTATCCGATTGTTGCCCACAATGTAATTTTTGATTATTCGTTTCTAAACGAAGCAAAACTTCGTGTCTTTGGCGAAAAACTTGAAAATCCGAGAATCGACTCTCAGGTCATGTTTAAAGAAATTGCTCCCGATTTAGAATCTCACGGGCTTGAAGCCTTAACTAACAGGTTTAATGTTGAGCTAAAAAATCATCACCGCGCAATGGCAGATACAATGGGGTTAGCTCTTGCTTATCCGAAGCTTAAAAAACTCTACCTCCAGCGTCTTGACTGGCAGAAAAAACAGCTTGCTAATGTGGATTATCTTTTTGACAGATACCTTAGAATTCAGCAGAGTATTGCAACAATGCAGGCTGAATTACAAGACTTAAAATCTGTATTTAAACTCCATTTTGAACTCGGAGGCGAACCTTTAGAAGCTGAAACCGGCGAAATGATGGTTTATCAGTCAAAACAGTCTTTCGGTTACGATTTTGCGGATATTAAAGATGTGCTTGAAAATGTTGGCGCACTTGAAAAAGCTGTAAAAGTTAATAACGGATTTATTGACAGGCTATGTAACGGTCTAAGCCTCTCTGACGAGTACAAAGAAATTATAAGAGATGCGCGTCAGGAAATCTCAGAGACAAGAAATATTCAGATAATTAAGCCATGCAAACAGTCGTAAATAAAAAAGATATTCCGGAAATATTAACAGTCAAAGTTGAGAAACTTTCTAACCTCGGGTTTGGTATTGCTAAACACGAAGGTTATGTTTTGTTTGTAGAAGGCGCTTGTCCGGGTGATACGGTAAAAGTTAAGGTCGGTAAAAAGAATAAAACTTATGCTAACGCTAAAGTTGTTGAAATTCTTGAACCTTCAAAACATCGTGTTGAGCCGTTCTGTCCGATGCAAAAAGTTTGTGGCTCATGCCAGCTTCAGTTTATTGATTACAAATACCAGCTTCAGTTGAAAAAAGAAATTGTAGAGGATGCTATGCATTCAATTTGCGGGCATGAAATTGAAGTTAGAGATGTTATACCAAGCCCGAAGGATAGAGAATACAGACATAAAATTCAGTATCCGGTGAGCGAAACTCAAAACTCAAAAAGAATTCTTGCAGGGTATTATAAAGCAGGTTCGCATGAATTAGTCAATATAAAATTCTGCCCTATTCAGCCTGCTTATTGTGATAAGATAATCGAGTTTATTCGTGAAGCCGCACAGGAGTGCGGTATTTCAGGATACAATGAGAAAAAGCATGCCGGTGATTTAAGGCATGTTGTGATTAGAAGCTCAAACTACAACGGTAAAAACCTTGTTATTCTTGTTGTTAACTCTACTAAAGTTTTTGATAAGCTTAAAAAACTTGCTTCTAAAATATATTCAGGACTTGAAAATGTTTCCGGCGTCGGGGTTAATTTCAATTCTAAGAAAACAAATTTAATAATGGGTGAAAACACTGAAATACTTGAAGGTGAAGGATTTATTGAAGAAAAGCTCTGTGATAAAGTTTTTAAGGTTGGCGCAAAGACTTTCTTTCAGGTAAATCCGGAAAGCGCTAATAATATTTTTGAGTATGTAAAAAAGTATATTTCGGAAAACTTTGAAAATCCTCTTGTTCTTGATGCTTACGCAGGGATTACTGCGTTTGGGATTTGTTTGTCTGATGTTGCAAAAAAAGTAGTTAGTGTTGAGGAAGTAAAAGAGTCTGTAGATTTAGCGGACAAAATTATTAAAGAAAACGGGATAAAAAATGTTGAGCTTCACAATATGGATGCAGGTAAGTTCTTTGAAAAAGAGCTTAATACTAAGGGCAGAAAGTTTGATGTAACCGTTCTTGATCCGCCAAGAAAAGGATGTACGGAAGAGAGCCTTGATTACGCATTGAAACTTACGAAGGGCAAGATTATTTATGTAAGCTGCAATCCTGCAACGCTTGCAAGGGATTTGAAATATTTGATAGAAAAAGGATGTAAAGTCGAGTTTATTCAGCCGTTTGATATGTTTCCGCACACATATCACGTAGAAGATGTTGCTATGATATGCACGCAGAATGAGTAATAAGACTACTAAATCTGTGAATTTACCCCCGCACGTAGACATACTGCCAAGATGGTTTTGTTATTACTGGCTTATTTTGAGGGTCTTTTCAAATTGTTCTATAAACTTTTCTTTTGTCATCTCTGGCATGATTTCTTTCACGCAGGTGATTCCTTTTACTTCTTCGTGAAACAGGTTTTCTAAAAATTCTTTGTCGTAGCCAAAAAGTATTGAGCCGTGCTGGAGAATGTAACCGTTTTTGCGGCATTGTGCAGAGCCTATAAGTTTTTTCCCTTGATAACATACATCGGCGCCGGTTGACAGGAGCATGCAGTAATCAAACTTTGTTCCCCCTATGCATTTACCCCCGCCAAGTTCTAAATCAATTCCGAGCGTTTTAAAAAAATCTATCAAAATCCCTGAAATTTTTTTGTAAGACTCAATAACGCTTTCGCCTTCTTTTGCTGGAGCAACATAGCTGTACGTCACTTCATTATCGTGTAAAAGCGCCCGACCTCCGGTTAAACGCCTAACACAGTCTATACCATCCGGAAGCGGGAATTCTTTTTGGTTTCTGCCTAAAGAAACACACATTGGAGACCAGCCGTAAAGACGAAAAACAGGTTCTTGTGATTTAGTGCGAATTGCTTCGTCTAAAAGGTCAGAGTCAATCTGCATGTTTGTTTTGCCGTCAAAAGTATTAAACTTGATGTATTTCATCCTGAATCTTTCTAAAAAGTGCTTCGTCGTTTGAATTTTCCGCAAGCGGTTTAGGGATAAACAAATCCAGATATCTTCTGATTGCGTACTGGTCAGACATGCCGGAAATATAGTCAGTTACTATTGTCGGGATGTCTTCTTTGTTACAGTATGCAGCGAGCTTTTCTGTATAATATTCAAACAGTGATTTAATAATATTTTTTGCTTTCTTTTCTTCCGCTTTTGCAATCGGGTCTAGGTATACATTATCAAACATCCAGGTGCGGAGTTTTGTTACATAAAACCAGCCTTCTTCAGACATTGTAACTTTTGGCTTGTCGATTGAGCTTGTAATAACATCGGTAATCATCTTTCCAAGCCTTGCAGATTGGTTTGAAGAAAAGTATCTGACGCAATCTTGCGGTAAATCGTTTTCTGAAATTATTCCTGCGCGGATAGAATCTTCAATATCGTGGTTAATATAAGCGATTTTATCAGCGTATTGAACGACCTGAGCTTCAGGAGTTTTAGGCTTGTAACCCCACGTGTGGGTTAAAATTCCGTCAACAGTTTCTTTGCAGAGGTTCATGTCCTCTAAAACTTCTACTACACGTACGCTTTGCAGATTGTGATGAAAACCGTTCGGTAAAAGCTCATCAAGAGTTCCTTCACCGCAATGACCAAAAGCTGTATGACCCAAATCGTGACCTAAAGCAATTGCTTCGACAAGGTCTTCGTTAAGTCTTAATGCGCGCGCCATTGTTCTTGCGATTTGCGAAACCTCAAGAGTATGTGTAAGTCTTGTTCTAAAATGGTCGTTATAAGGTGACAAAAATACTTGTGTCTTATGTTTTAAACGTCTGAAAGATTTTGAATGGAGAATTTTATCTCTGTCTCTTTGAAATTCTGTTCGGATTTCAAACTGCTCTTCTCTCTTGTGTTTTCTGCCTTTTGACTCTTTGCATTTTGTGGCATAAGGGCTCAAAATTTCGTATTCGCGTTCTTCTAATTGTTCTTTAACAGTTTTGCATTCAGTATTCATACGATTATTATACCCAAAACTGCTATTTTTGACTAGCTTTTTTAGCTTGATTAGTGTATTATAAACTATATAGGGGAGAGATTTAATGGAAAGTTTTTTTAATGTGGAATGTTTAATTCGTCTTTTTCTTGCTCTTGCAATGGGATTTTCGTTAGGGCTGGAAAGAGAGCTTACCAATAAATATGCCGGCTTAAGGACTCATATACTAGTATGTTTGGGAGCCTGTATTTTTACGCTTCTTTCTATTTACGGGTTTCCGACCTTTGCAGACGGAGATAATGTTGTAATAAATAATGCAACAGGGATAAGAGATACTTCAAGGGTTGCAGCCCAAATCGTTACAGGTATCGGTTTTATCGGTGCAGGTACGGTATTAAGAAACGGTCCTATGGTGTTTGGACTTACTACTGCAGCGACTCTCTGGATTGCTGCAAGTATCGGTATGGCATGTGGTGCCGGCATGTATGATGTAGCGCTGGTCGCAACTTTAATGAGTGTTGCTGTATTAACTCTTATAAGAGTTTTTGAAAGAAGAATTTTGCCATCAAGCGGTAAGCAGGTAAAAAGATACAAAGTTGTGATTTATTTGAACAATGATGACGTTGAAAAAGTTTATGAATTTCTTACCGGAAATGTTGATAATATGACGGATTTTTCTTCCAAAAAACTTCTTGAAAATCCGGAAAAATCAAAGCTTTCTTCTACTTTTGAACTTGCAAATAAAAAGATGATGAATGAAATTTATAATAAGTTAAGCGCTATTGCAGAGCTGGATTCTATTAATCTACAGGAATTGAATGGTTAAGAAAAATAAAAAAAATCATAGTCGTAAAAATACTATTCTTCAAGTTGTGATTGAATATTCAAGAACTGTGCTTATTTCTTTTATTGCGGCTTTGATTTTTACACTTCTGCTCTCTTTTCATGCCAGAAGTGAGATGATAAAGAATTTGTATTCAAATACAGCTGAACGGCAGAAAATGAACGAACAAATTGCAAGGCAGCTTATTATGCAGTCAGATTTTATGACAGATTTGCGCAAGAAACCTTACTCTGTTTGTGTTCAAGTCGGGAATTTATATGAGTCTGCTCATGATTACGGAAACGCTCAGCTTGCTTATGAACTTGCTCTTGAAAAATCGCAGTACAAAAATTATGCAGTGTATTATAAACTTTCCAAAGTTTTGATTGCGCAGGGAAAAATTGATGAAGCGAAAGCATTAATCTCTTCCGTAAAAGACATAAGTAATAAAAATTTGATTAAATTTAAAGCCAGAGCATATATTGAAATGGGAGATAAGTACTATTCTTCAAGTAAGTTTTTGAGTGCTGCTAAAAGCTATGAAAAAGCTAAATTTTATTACGACAAATTCTCTAAAAAAGATAAAGTTGTTGAAAAATCTATTAAAGAACGAATTGTAAATGCTTATATTGAAACTGCTGATATAATGGTTAAAAGCGGGATGAATACCGATGCCGTACGATTTTTAACAAAAGCTGAAAAATATTCACCGGATGATTTTGAAATCAAGTATAAGCTTGCAATAATTTATTCTGACTTAGATCCGGTTAAGTCGGTAAAATATTTTGAACTCCTTATGGACAAAATACCGCAAAATATTGATTACGGAGTTTATTCAAAAGCTCTGATGAAGGCGGCTAATATTTCTGAGCTTGAAGGAAATTCTGCACGTGCAAAGTATTACAGGTATAAAATACATTCTGTGGATATTTTTGTAGATAGAAAAGTTGTTTACAAAAATGATTTTGAGATTTATCTTGAAGAGTTTAATGTCAGAAAGTTCTGGCTTGCTTATAGATTAAATGCAGTTTATAAAATCAAAAATATTTCTCACAAGAATATTACAAATCTTTCAGCTTCTTTTGTCTTGAGGCAGGGAGATAAAGTACTTGAAACAGTTACGGTTAGATGTGTCGGCAAAAACAAGCCTTTGTTTGCAAATAACGGCGTTACTGATGAAATTAAAGTCGCTTTTAAGAAAAATATTTTTACGAAAAATGAGCTCAGACAATATTTGATTGATATTTATCTATTTAAAGATGAGGAGTACAAAACTCCGGTTTATACAATGAAAGTACCTTTAAAAACAATTAATACTGAAGCGCAGGAGCGGAATTTAATAGAGTTTTAGTGTATTCTTCTTTTGGAAAACTGAAAATTTTATCTGTCTGGTTTTCTTCAATCAATTTTCCGAAATACATTATGCCTACTCTGTCTGCAATGTATCTGATTACATTTAAATCATGAGAAATGAATAAAATTGTTAAATCTCTCTGCTGTTTTAATGTTTTAAGCAGATTAATTATTTGAGCCTGAATACTTGCATCAAGTGCGCTAATCGGCTCATCTGCGATTATAAGCTTCGGATTCAGAATTAAAGCTCTCGCAATTGCAATCCTCTGCCTCTGACCTCCTGAAAACTCGTGGGGGTAAAGGTCTAAACAAGAAGATTGTAAGCCTACGTCATTTAAAACATCTTTTATAATAACGTTTTTTCTGTTTCTTGAATAACTTGTATTTATGTCTAAAGGCTCGCGAAGAGTGTCTCCGATTTTCATCTTCGGGTTTAAGCTTGAATACGGGTTTTGAAATACCATCTGGACATTTTTAGGATAATCTTTTTTCTCTGAAGAGTTGTGTTTGAGAATGCTTTTACCTTCAAACAAAATATCTCCGCTCTCTGGTTTAACGAGTTTTGTAATAGATTTAGCAATTGTAGATTTGCCGCATCCGGACTCTCCTGCAAGCGCGTAAATCTCTCCTGATTTTATACAAAAAGAAACATCATTAACTGCAACAAGAGAATTTTCTTTCTTGTTTTTCAAGCTGGTATACTTGACAACCAGATTTTTAATTTCAAGTAAATTATTATCCACGTATACATATTAACATAACCTCTTTTATGATAAAATCGTCTAAGAGGTTAAGGAGTTTTAAATGTTAGATGTTTTTGTGAAAAAATTTGTAACAGTAAAAAATATTATATTTTTTATTATATCTTTGCTCTTTATCATTTTTCTGACCAGGGTTAAAGACATTGCAATATTATTTTTTGCATCTTACGTTGTAGCTTGCTCTTTGACCCCTCTTGTGGATAAAATGTCGAAAAAAATCAGCCGCTCTTTAGCTTCAACCATTGTTCTGGGCGGAGTTTTAACGATTTCTTCGCTATTTTTGTTTCCGCTTTTTTCGGTTGGAGCTGCGCAGGTAAAGTCATTTTTAAACCTGCTTCCCGAACATATAACAGCTGTGAAAAATTATATTATTCACTTACCATGGATTAGTAAATCGACTATTGCCCAGATTGATTTAGGCGGGCTTTTGAGTACAGCATCAGGGTTTACGACAAAATTTTTAAACGAATCTATAAACTTTAGTATGGAATTTGCTTCTGCAATTGTTTATTTCTTTGCTGCCTGCATTATTGTTTATTATTTTCTTGTAGATAAAGATAAGGTGAAACAAGCTTACTGCTCATTATTTCCTGCACAGATGAAAGAAAGGGCAAGTGAAATTTTAGATACAATTTCTTCAAAAATCGGCGGATATATGACAGCTCTTCTTGTAACAATAGGAAGTGTCGGTGTTATAACAACAATCGGACTTATGTTTCTTAGAGTTGATTATGCGCTTCTTCTCGGGGTTTTAAACGCAGTGCTTGATATAATTCCTATAGTGGGGCCTGTGCTCGGGCTTATTATAACAATGCTGGTTGCTTATAAAATGGGAGCGGTAACTCTTATATTAATTATTCTGCTCTTTATTTTTGCTCAGTGGGCGGAAAATAATCTTGTAAGACCTTATATCTTCGGGCGATTTCTGGATATTCATCCGCTTATTATTTACTTTTTTCTGTTTGTAACATCCCAGTATCTGGGAGTTGTGGGAGTGATTTTTGCACCTGCAATTGCAGCTACTGTCTGTGTTTTGTTTGATGAACTTTATATAAAGAATGTGAATTGATGGAAAGATTTTTATACAACTCAAATAAAGGTGACTATACTCTTCTTATGGCTTATCCGGCGGTTGAGGAATTTGCACTGGCTTCTCTCGGATACCTCTGGCTTTACAAAATTGCAGATATGACAGAGGGGATAAATGCACTTAGATGCGCAACAGATAGTATTGATAAGTTTAAACAGCCTCAGGCTGCAGCTTTTTCAATGTCTTTTGACTTTGATTTTATGGGCGTGTTTGAAATCTTAGAAAAACTCGGAATTCCGTTTTATGCAAACGAAAGAGATGAAAATCAGCCTTTAATCTTTGCGGGAGGTCCGGTTATAACGACAAATCCGCGTCCTTATGAAGCGTTTTTTGATTTTATGATGATAGGCGACGGTGAGGACAGTTTTAAAAAAGTTCTTGAAATATTGAAAAATAATAGTAAAAAAGAGGCGCTTAAACTCCTGGGAAATGTTGAAGGAGTGTACATCCCGTCAAAGCCAGTTAAAAAATCTACAACTGTTTTAGAAGAAGTTATTTACACTCCTGTTTTAAGTGATAAAGGTTATTTTAAAGACACCTTTATAATAGAAGTTGCACGCGGCTGTATGAATAGATGCGCATTTTGCACTGCATCTTATATTAATCTGCCGTTTAGAAACTATTCTTATGAAAAAATTATTGAAGCAATTGAGCTTGGTTTACAATATACAAAAAAAATAGCTCTTCTTGGTGCTCAAATAAGCGCCCATCCTCAATTTGAGGATATTATGAAATATCTGAGCGATAAAATGGATAACGGAGTTGAAATTGAGCTTGGCATATCTTCTTTGAGAACAGATTCTGTGACTCCTCAGATGGTGCAGACTCTTGTAAAAGGCGGACAAAAGCATTCTACTATTGCGATTGAAGCTGCAAGTGAAAGACTCCGAAAATTTATAAATAAGAATTTAAAGGAAGAACAAATTTTAAATGCGGTAAAAGTTGCAAGAGAAAACGGGCTTAAAGGTCTGAAAATTTACTCAATGATAGGTATTCCAACAGAAACTCAGGAAGATATTGACGAATTTTTGAGACTCGGAAGAGTGATTAAAGAAGAAAACAAGGGGTTTAATATTGAGTTTTCGTTCTCAACTTTTGTGCCAAAGCCTCATACACCTTTTCAATGGGCTTTGAGAGAAGATACTAAGTCGCTCGAAGCAAAACAAAAATATTTAGAAAAAGAGTTTGCAAAACTTGGTATAGCTTCAAAATTTTCCAGTGCGAAATGGGACTACTGGCAGAGCGTTCTTTCACGCGGAGGAGTTGAGCTTGCACCGTTTCTTGTGGAGGTTTATAAAAAAGGCGGTAAAATCGGGGCTTATAAGTCTACGCTTAAAGATTTAAATATATCCGTAAATGAAAGTTTTGACATCTCAGAAGAGCTTCCATGGGATATTATAGAAATCGAGCCGGGAAAATTGTTGCTGATAAACGAATACAACAGGCTTAATAAAAAAGCTTCTCTATGAGACGAGAAGCCAGGAAAATTAGTTAGGAAGGGATTTAGGGATTAAATTTTTTTGTTTACATCTTACATATATACAAAGTATACAAAATATCTTTGATTTCATAACACAAAAAAATTGTTACAAGAATTTACATAATTAAGTTTTGTAACAATTTTTCTTGAAAGTTAAAGTTTTAAGCTAATTGTGCCGTAATACATAATAAAGGGACAATCAAAAGGAATTTACGCACAATGGGAATGGCAGCGTCACAAGCTACATTATTAATGATAACTTCCAGATTGCACGATGTTGAGTTTAAAGCCCAAAGCATCGAGAATCAGAAGATTGCGCTTGCGACTCAGAGAGATGAGTTGTATCAAGACTATTGTGATGCTTTAGATGCTAAGAAAATTCAGGTTGCGTTTAATAATGGGGACGGAACAAGAAACTTTATTGATGCAACTTTCTCTACAATGTGTGCTTATAATCCGGATAGGTTTAAGCAATATTCTTTAAAAGATGCTAAAACCGGCAAGATTATTGTAGATTCTGATACTTTTGAGAATTACAAAGATTTTAATACAGATAAGTATGCATTTGCTTATGCAATGCTCGGAATGGACGCTGATTTTGGCTGGCCGACAGAAAATAACCACGAAAGATTTACAATGGGTATGGAAGTCGGGATTGGTGTTGCCCAGGAAGATTATTGCGGTGACGGTCAGGCTGCTAACGGAAGTTATAATTTATTTATGACTGATGTTGAACGAAAAGTTTTTGAAAATCACAAGAACGATGATAAATTGAAAAAGCCATGGGATTTATTGCAAGAGGCTTGTAATTCTGACTCAACTACTGATGCTGACAAACAGGATGCTCTGGATAATTTTAGAAACGCTCTGTATGACAATTTTGGCACTGAAATTTATAAGTACATGCGTTTGAATAAGAATGAAGTTTCAAACACAGATCCTGATGCTGCGAATGCAGTGTTTAATGATATGTATCCGGAAGAGTTTCCGAAAGGTGAGTTTAATTATTATGTTCATCTGTTTGAAGAAATTCAGGCAGCTGGCGGATGTCAGGAAATTGACCCGCAGTATGCGTCCGGTTCTGAAGGTAATGAATGGCTGAATAATATGGTTAACTCAGGCAGGGTGCTCATCGATGTTTATGATGAAAACAAGAAAGAATGGTCTGAGACAAGTGTTGCAACAAGCACAAATCAAAATTACCTGCAGGAAGTTCAGGACGAAGCTGATTTGAAGAAAGCTGAAGCAAAATACGAGCATGAGCTTGGTATTATAAATCAAAAAGATACGAAGTTTGATAAAGACTTAAGTAAGCTTGAAACAGAACGTAATGCTATGAAAACACAAATGGATGCTATTAAAACAGTAAGAAATGATAATATCGAAAGAACATTCGGTATATTTAGTTAATATTATTTAGCTCAATTTTCTTAATCCGTGTTTGAATATCTTCCATAAGCTTGCGGTTTATTGCAAGCAAATCACCAATGATAGCAATAATCGCAAGTTGCAGTGCTGCAATCAGAAAAACTGCTGCAAAAATTAATGATTGAATATGCCCGTTTCCATCTCCTTGCGAGAAAAAATACAAAAATCTTAATACAAGAGCCATGCCGGCAATACCTGTAATTCCTGCAAGAGTAATAAAAAATCTGAACGGTCGATAAACAATAAACATTCTGATTGCAGTTTTCATGGACTTATACATGTAATCAAAAATGTTTTTCATAAGCTTCGAATCTCTAAGCTTCGGGTTTACTCTTATAGGAACAGAGACGACTTTTAAACCCTTTGCGTTTGCTTGAATCAATGTTTCCATTGTATAAGTATAGTTATCAAATACGTTTAGTCTCAAAGCTGCGTGTTTTGAAAAAGCTCTAAAGCCGCTCGGTGCATCTTCTACTTTTGTGTATGAAAGAAGCCTTAATACAGCTGAGCCAAGTTTTTGAAAAAATTTTTTGACCGGAGAAAATTCTTTGATTGAAAGTATATCACGTGCTCCGATTACAATATCGGCATCTCCTGCTAAAATCGGCTGAATAAGCTTTTCAATATCATCTGCGCAGTATTGATTGTCAGCATCTGTGTTGACAATTATATCGGCACCCCGCTTTAAACATTCACTAAGTCCGTTTCTAAAAGCATTTGCGAGTCCTTTGTTTGGTTTTATGTCCAGTACAGAAGCACCCCAATTTTTAACGATTTCTGCAGAATTATCTGTAGAGCCGTCGTTGATTACAAGAACTTCAATCTCGTCAACTCCTTCCACTTTCTCAGGCAAAGCGTTGAGAGTTGTCAAAATAGTTTCTGCTTCGTTGTAACAAGGTATTTGAATAATCAGCTTGGTCATGTAAAATATTATATATAAATGAGAGGATGGTCGCAAGTTGTTTTTTATAATTTTGCTGGGGTTTTTGTTACGAATAAGCTATATTATTAAGCCTGAAGGTATGTGGAATGATGAGTATGTAAGCTGGTATGTCGCTTCAACTCCTTTATTTGATGGCTTCCGGCATGAAGTATTGAGGCAGTGCCACATGCCGCTGTATTATATTTATTTAAAACCATTTGCGCATTTTTCGGATACAATTTTGAGACTTACATCCGTAATACCGGGAGTTCTTGCAATTCCTGTTATGTATTTGATAGGAAAAGAGTATTCTAAAAAAGCCGGATATTTTGCAGCTACAATAACTTCCGTGCTTTCTTTTCTTGTATATTATTCGCAGGAAGTAAGGTTTTATTCTCTGCTCTTTCTGTTTTCTGCTCTTGCTCTTTTGTTTACAATCAGGTATTTGAAAGATGGGAGTAAACTTAATCTTGCGGGATATTTGGCTTCGTTAGCGCTTATTCTATTTACTCATATTATTGGAGTGATTTATGTTTTCTTTTCGCTTCTGTATGTTGCTTATAAAAAGAAAAAACTCCGGGCTTTTGTGCTTTCGGTTTTAGCAATTGTTTTACTATTATCTCCAATAATAAATAATGTATTGCGAATGCTTCCGGCTTCACAATGGTGGGGGCAGTTTTCGTATACAAATATATTGTTTTTGTTTAGTGATTATTTTTCGCCGATTTTAACAAACAATATTACTGCTCCTCCTGTGTTTTTCTATGATAAATCACTTGCGCTGTGGCTTGTTGTACCGACTTTGATTGCGTTTTCCGGCATGATAGCAGGGGGGGTAAATGAGGGGAAAAATGTAGGAATTTTATTCGTAGCAACCAGTACAGTGACAGTGATGTCGTTGCTGGCAGCTACCGAAAAACTGGTGTTTATAACAAAGTATTCAATAGAAATTCTTCCGATTTTGATTTTATTTACAGCGCTTGGATTTGTACGCTTAAAAAAAATCGGTCTTATCTTGCTTTCAATATTTGTAAGTTTTCATCTTGCTGCGATTTTCACGCCTAACTATGTTACAAAGCTTAAGCGTAGTGAGGGACATAAGATTGTCGGAGATATTTTGAATGCCAGAAATTCAAAGACCATAGTGTTTACGTATTATGAGCCTGACAGGTTCTATAGATACACAAATGTTGAAGACAAAAATTTACTTTTTATAAGTAAAAGCAACCGGCACCTTTATAAAGACAATCCTGCAGAAATTTTAGATGCAGTTTCGGTTGGAGAAAGTGTATCGGTGGTGATATTGGATAGTGTTAGCTTTTTGGATAAAGTTCCGGAGGGTGCAAATGTTCCTGAGATGTTTTTAACGTTTTCCAATGTTAAAAAGTCTTTAATAAAGCGATTAAACAGTGATTTTAAAGGTTTTAAGGTAGATAAAGGCGGATATTGGACTGTAGTTACGGCTGTTAGGTTCAAATAACTTAACAAAACTCTTGACATAGAAATATGCTTTTGTTAAATTACTTAATATAATCGCAGACAACCGGTGCCGAGAGGTGGTGTCAATAGACGTTACAAAGAGGCTTAATTTGTAAAACAGACCGGTCGAGATTATCCGAAAACAAAAATAAATAGCTTAGTATTTAATGATGTGATGGATTTTGCGATTAGACTGAAAGGATTGCAAAATCTTTTTAGTATGTAAACCAGGTCGATAAAACAGCCATTTGTAAAAATGGCAAAAACCAGGAATACAATTTAGTATTTTATGGTGTAAAAAAAAGGAGCAAAAAATGTCAACAAAAGCTTTCAAAAACGATAAGGTAGCTCTTATCAAAGACAAAATCGATAAAGCTCAAGTTGCAATTGTCAGCGAATATCAAGGATTGTCTGTTGAAGAAATCACAAAATTAAGACGTGAAATTCAAAAAGACGGCGGTGACTACATGGTTACTAAAAACACCCTTGCAAAAATCGCTATCAAAGGCACTCCTTACGAAGTGTTAGCTGAAACTTTAAAAGGACCAATCGCAATTGCATTTGGTTTCAAAGATCAGGTAGCACCGGCTAAGGCTTTATCAAAATTTATTAAAGATACTAAAAAAGGTGAAATCATTGCTGCAGCAATGGACGGTAAATTACTTTCTGCAGAAGAAGCAAAAGCTCTTGCAAATCTTCCTTCAAAAGAAGAACTTTACGCAAAAATGCTTGGATGTATCAACTCACCTGCATCTGGTATCGCAAACTCTGTCAATGCAGTTATGTCATCTCTTGTTAGAGCTGTTGCAGCTGTACGTGACCAAAAACAAGCATAAGAGTAAGTGCATTATTTACTCAGTATAGAACAAAAACTACAATAAAAATGAAATAAAAAGGAGAAAATCATGAGTGTAGAATCTATTTTAGAATCAATTGAAAAATTAACTTTATTAGAAGCTGCTGAATTAG
>CAPQCU010000012.1 GCA_948684385.1 uncultured bacterium | reverse complement strand
TCGGGAATAAGAAAAATGTGCCCTGTCGGGAGGTATTTTATTTTGAACATTTATACTCCTTTTCTAAAATGAGCGGAGGAATGCTCCTCCGCTCATTTAAATCTTAAACTTCGCGAACGCCAGCCCATTTAGCAATAGCGTAGATATTACCGGTAAATCCTGTTGCAAAATCTAAATCGATAGAGCCGTCAGATTTTTCAAAACGAGAAAGGTCTTGAAGCTGGATAGCAGAAATTCCTGCCGGTAATTCAATTACGATATCACCGAGCATTGAGTTAGGATAAGCATCTCCGGCTTTAACTGTTAACAAAGATTCTGTAGCAGTGTTATTGATTATAATAAATAAAGAATTGTTTTTATTTGAAAAAGCATCTGCAATAGTAACTCCATTAGCCTGAGTTACTTTAGAAGCTGTAATTCCGATATTAGCAACAGATTCAGTGTGGTCTAAAGTCGGATACTGAACATTAATAATGTCTCTTGTCATATAAATTTCCTTTCATAATTTTACTAAATAGATAAAGTCGCTTTAACTTTCGCAGCTCCGAGATAGTCAGCGCGCGGAGCTCCGACTCCGTATAATCCGTAGCCTTTGTAGCATGTATTGAAATTCTTTTCAGGAGTGTAGTAAGTTGTATTTAAATCTGCTGAGATACCGCCTGCAAGAGTTTTGCCTTTAACACCGAATAAAGGATAGAACACACCTTCTTCCGGCTGGGCGATATTGTTAGAAACAAGGATTTCCCATCCGCAAAGATGTCCGATGTAGCCTTTTCTAATTTCTTCTTTGCCGGCTTCGGTGTATCTTAAATCATCTGATTTTCCTAAGAAGAACTGATATTCAGGCGGGATGATACATACCATTGAACCGTCAATCCAGTTTGTGTGTCCTTTGCCGTCGCCGCGCTGGAACTTAGCTTGCATGTAAGCTAAAATGTCTTTTGCATTTGTTGCAGTTAAAGTGATAGCAGAACCGCTGTTATCTAAATAATGCCCTGCTCTTGTGTAAAGGTTTGCGTATGCAGAATCTACTGCAGCTGAGAACTGCTTGATTGCATCATTTGTGTAATCTTTTGCTTGTTCTATCTGAGCTTCTGCATTATCAGAAGAATTTTGAAGCATTTTTTCTTCCATTTCGTTAAGTTCGAAGTGGAACGCTTTTCCTCTGTCGATTTTAACTTTGCATGTAGAAAGAGTTGCTGCTTCCGGATTTGGAAGGTCTCCACCGTCGTAATCAAAAAGAGTTACCAGGCCGGGCATTGTAATATCAACTTCGTCGCCTTTTGAGATATTGTCTTTAAACTCGGCGTGAGCGAGTTTACCTACAACAAGCTCGTTGTAGAAATGTTTGTTAAAAGCTTTGTTAAAAGCGTTTACTATCATTTGTTTTGTGGTAGTCATGGTTTTCCTTTCTTTTTAGTTTGTTACTTTTTAAATAAGTCTTTCAAGAAGCTCATCAACTTCTTTAGGCGTCATTTCGTCCAGCCTTTTTGAAGGCGGAGTGAGTGAAGATGTGTTGTTTTTTGAGAAAGTCATTGAGCTGATTGCTTTTTCGGTTTCGTTTTTAGCAGATTTTTCTTTTTCTTTTGCGTAAATTCTTGAAGCAACATAGTTTTCAACAAGTCCTATAAATTTATCTGCATCGAGGTTTTTCCCGAGGGCAAGATAGGCTGCTTTATACATTTCTCTAAAAGCCGGATCTTGAAAATATTCAGGTTTGTCATATTTTTGAGAAGCCTGCATAAGCTCTTCTTTAGCTGCTTGAATTTCTTTTTCTTTAGCCCAGAGCTGCGTGATGTTGTTAATTGCTGCGCCTTGTTCTCTGAGCTGGCCGAGCTCTTGAGATTGAAAACCTTGATGCCTTTCAAGCTCCTGATATGCTTTCGTAAGATCATCAACTGATTTGAACTTGCCTAAGAGAAGTTCAGAAGGGGCGCTTTGAGCTTGTCCTTCGTTTTGTGCTGTTTCTGTATTAGAGTTTTCGGTATTTGCCGGCTCTGTAACAGAATTTTGTTCTTGAATTTCTTCCATAAAAATCCTTTCTGTTTTTTGTATTACAATTTTGTCTACAAGTAGACAATGTTGGTTAAATTTGTTATATTCAAAATATGCGAGGAAAATATTTTAAAACTTCTTCTTTGGTTAAGTTTATTTGAGTAGAGAGTAAATAACGTTCTAATTGCCCTGTATCTTGTTGTTTTTTTGCTCTATTATTTACATTAATTATCTTATTATTTACAAATATTTTTATTGGATCAAACATTGTTTTAGAGTCCTTATAAGACCTGTTATTCCAGTGTGCATAATCATAACCATCAAGCATTCCGGCAGAATACGAACCGTCTTCATTTATTTTAGAATTTTTGACATCAACATTGTGTAAAGTACCAAATAATGCTCTTTTAGCATTATTAAATATGGCAGCAGGAAATGTTAATGAAGCATTTTGTTTGTTATTATTTTTAATATCATCATAATTTTCTACTACCCATTTTTGAAAAGTATCTGATTTTTTAATTTGTGAATTTAATTGAGAACCTAATTTCGGAATAACAACTTCCACATCTTTTACAGCATCATAAGTAGTTGGGTCGTTTGCATCTAATTCATACATTCGTGCAGCTTTGTTAATAAACATTTGTCTCAAATCAGGGTCATGGATTTCATGTATCTTTTTGAAATCATTTTGTTCTTTCATAAAATCGTTTGGCTCTTCTCTATCGGCTCGTTTCAATGCATGTTTATAGTATTCTTTTTCAGATGATTTCCAAACCGGTATTTTTGCAGCAGCTTTTTGTTTTGCAACTCTCGGAGTTAAACCTTCATATTTATTGGCTAATTTTTCAATGTATGAAGTTGGGACTGTATTCTTATATTCGATACCTCCTTCTAGCATGTATGGTTCTTCAGTATTTACAGTATCTTGCTTCTGCGGAGCCGGTAGTGTATGATTTTGCTCAATTTGAGCTTCTAAGATTGGCGGTGTATATGCATAAGAGGTACCTTCATCCAGTATTATTTGAGGTTTATCAGTCGGAGCAATACCTTCAGATTGCGGGTATTCGGTCTCGTCTAATTCGTCCATAATACTTTCCCAGTATCCTCCGTCATCCATTCCATTTTCTTCGACATAAGGACCAGTCCATTTTGTATTAGGTGAATTTTGTAACTCTTCTGCTGTTGGAATCCCAATATCTTGATTTTGTGCGATTAAATCATTTTCGTTGTCGAAAATTGACGATAATTGCATCTTAAGGATATCCTCTTTTGAATAAATTCTGTTTCCTTTTATATGATTGTTATAATTTGTCTATAGGCTACTTGGCCTATAGACAAAAAGGTCTTTGATTTACTACAATTTAATAATGAGTAATATATTAAAAAAGATAAAAATCCTGATTCAAAATAGTAAAAAATTATATTTTACTCACTTTTTTGTTATAGCATTTTTCCCTGCAACGTTGTTATGGCTTGTTGCTTTATGTTGTGTTCCACATGATTTATACTTTTTGTATAAATATGGAGCTCTGGGAGACGATGGCTGTTTTGTATTTTTTATAACTCTTACATTTTTTTATTATCTTTATTCATTACTTTTTTTAATAATTGTATGTATAATAATGACCATAATTATGTGGATTGTAAAACATTTGTTAAAAAAAAGAATTTATGTAACAAGTAAATTTTTGCTGTATAACAAATTTTATAACTTGTTATATATTATATCGTACGTTTTTTTTATTTTTGATTTTGTGATATTATTTTTTATATTTTTATTAGAGTTTATTATATCTTCTTAAAATTTCTTCCAATTCTTCTTTGCTTAATTTGATTGGTGTAGATAGTAAGTATCGTTCTAACTGTCCCATATCCTGTTGTTTTTTTGCACTGTTATTTATTGGTGTAATCAAGTTTTTGATAAACATCTTGCCTCTTTCCTTTGCATTTTTATCTGAATGTATCCAATCTTGTTTTTCCCAGTTTTCAAAATCATAGGCATCAGATAATATAGTAGAAAAAGAACCGTCATCATTGATTTTAGAGTTTTTCAAATCAGCATTATGTATAGTTGCATAATTCGCTCTTTTATCATTGTTCCAAAAGGCAGCTGGAAATTCTATAGATGTATTTTTGTTATTTTGATTTATTATATTTTCATAATTTTCAGCGATCAATTTCTGAAAATCTTCCGAATCTTTTATTTGAGAATATAGCTGAGAGTTTTCTTTAGGAATAACTATTTCAGTATTTTTTATAGCATCATAAGTTTCGGGGTCATTAACATCTAATCCGTACATTTTAGCAGCTTTATCTATGTATATCTGTTTTAATTCTGGATTACTGATTTCATCGAGTTTGTAAAAATCATTTTGTTCTTTCATAAAATCGGTTGGTTCTTCCCCATCAGCTCGTTTTAATGCATGTTGATAATATTCTTTTTCGGACGATTTCCAAATTGGTAATTTTGCAGCAGCTTTTTGTATTGCAGCTCCCGGAGTTAATCCTTTATACTTGGAATAAAGGTCTTGTGCAGAAGAAATGATGTTTTGTTTGGGAATAGTTACATTATGCTCAACTCCGCCTTCAAGCATGTAAGGTTTTTCTACATTTACAGTCTCTTGCTGCTGCGGAGCCGGTAGTGTATGATTATACTCAATTTGAGCTTCTAAGATAGGTGGTGTATATGCATAAGAGGTACCTTCATCCAGTATTATTTGAGGTTTATCAGTCGGAGCAATACCTTCAGATTGCGGGTATTCGGTCTCGTCTAATTCGTCCATAATACTTTCCCAGTATCCTCCGTCATCCATTCCATTTTCTTCGACATAAGGACCAGTCCATTTTGTATTAGGTGAATTATATAACTCTTCTGCTGTTGGTATCCCAATATCTTGATTTTGTGCGATTAAATCATTTTCGTTATCGAAAATTGAAGATAACTGCATCTTAAGGATATCCTCTTTTGAATAAATTCTGTTTCTTTTGCTAAATTTGTTTCTAAAATTTCTAAATCTCATAATTATTTTTTACCTTTCATTGCAGCAATAAGTTCAAGAAGCTCATCTCTTTTGTTGCTTTTAGCAGCTTCCAGCATTGCGGGAATTAACGCTTTAAGTATTTCTGATTTATCAGGAGTTTCAACAGGGCTTTCGTCTACAGGCAGCTCACCAATTTCAGGATTTATCCTATTTGCAGCTCCCTGAAGTACTTCAGGTCCTACCCCCTGATTTACCCCTCCATTTACCCCAGCGCCAAGGAAACGCTCAGGATTATCTACGCCTTTTTGTTCAAAGTACCAGACAAAAATTTCTTCCAGGTTTAAAGGTATTAGATTATTAAACCTTTCCACGGCCTGAACAACTAAATCAGCCTGCTCGGATTTTTGCGCGGTCATTGAAGAGTCTGAATACATGTATTTGTAATCACCTTGACGCACGAAATCATCGACTTCAATAACTTCCTGCTGATTTTCATGGTTAACAAAAACTGTTTCGACTCCGGATTTGAAATCGGCACAAAGCTTTGCAACTTTTTGCACATTTGGTATAATTAAGTCTTGATTGATTGTATCAACCAACATTGAAAGCCTAATCATCTGTCCCTGTGTTTTAGTATTAATTTCTGTTGCAGTCTTGGCAGCGCTTGTTTCTATAGCTCCAATCATGTTAGGGAAAATACCTGAAACTTCTGCCATCAAATCGTTAAGGAATGTAATATCTTGTAAAAATACGTTCGGGTTGAATGTCAGCTGCTTGAAAGCTGCTGTCGGAGAGAGATTGTCTCCGTATTCAATAATTTTACCCGGATAGAGATTTAACTCATCTTCGTCAAAGAAACCTTCCGGTGCAAGAAGAGGAGGGTTTTCGTTAAGAGCTTGAAGGTTGCAAGTTCTGTTCATTAACTCTTCTTGTATATGTGCAAGCGAAAGAACTGAGTACAAAGGGCTTATACCGCGTTTTGTGTTAGGGTCGCAAATGAATGCGCCATAAGAAAACGGGTTAACAATACTTTCATTTTTGCCAAAAGCTGCTAAATATTTACGAGCGACAATTACGACATGCCAGTTTTTTAGAAGAGTTCCGTCTGAGAGTTTTAAATCACCCCAATGCTCAAGAACTTCAACTGTTGAGCCTTTGACAACGCTGTCTTTTTCGAATTTTGAATGGTTCTCTCCGACTAAGTTTTTGATTTCTTCAATTTGTTCATCTGTAAATGAATAAAATTTGTTATTAATGATATCTGATGGAGTTTTGTAAGTTCTGTAAATTTTAGGGCAGGCATCCCAATTATCCTTTTGAGATGAATCAAAAACAAGGTCGGCAGGATTAACAGGGTAAATATAAGGATTGTCATATATTTTTTTTGTATCTACCCAGTAGTTTTTCCCTTTTGATATTGCATCAAGAATAACCGGCAATTTTTGAACATCCTGCGAGAAAATATTTTTGAAGAAATCAATTGGTCTTCTGTATTCTTCGTAATTCTTTTTCCAGCTTGTAAAAGAAATTAACTCACCATATAAAAGAGCGTTATCGATAATTTGGTCACAGGTTTTCTGGTAGCCCATTTTTTCAAGAATGTCCACCAGCATGGCTTTTTGTTTGTTTGAAGCATTGTTTGCGTTGTGATTTTCTCCTGAGACGTCGAACATAGAATTAACATTTGCATAAGTATTTCTCCAGATGAATGCTTTGAGTGTCTGATAAAACATGAAAGTCTTACACATTTTGATTTTTGATTTCCATTTTTGATTTTTATCTGAAATAGATTTAAAATCATTTTTGAAAAATATTTCATTCGCAAGTTTAGATGCCATTTCAAGATTTGTGCTGCGCTCAGCATTAAGTGTTGTGAATTTAGATGAAATCTTTTTTATCAGCAAACTTTCCTCTTCTTTAGAAAGCTTCTTTGTAGAGTTGTCTTTTTCAAGAATGTATTCAAATACCATGTTTTTCCTTTCCGGAGCTTTGCTCCAATTTAATTTTGTATCAGCCAGATGGGCTATATTATATTAATTACAATTTCAAAATAAATTGTTTATGATAGAATGAGTATCGGAGAATTATGTCAAATGCAAAATGAAAAAATAACAATTGTTATACCGACTTTGCAAAAAAATAAAAGTATTTTAAATATGTTGATTGATTCACTGAATTCAGATAATTCGGTGGATGAAATTATATTGATTGATAATTCTTTAAAAGGTTTTGAACATAAGAGTGAAAAACTTCAAGTTATAACACCTGCGGAAAATCTATACGTTAATCCATCCTGGAATCTTGGTGTGGAGACAGCAAGAAACCGAATTGTCGGACTTCTAAACGATGATATAATTATCCCTGCAAATTTTTGCGGAGATGTTGCTGCAAAAATGACACCGGAAATGGGAATTGTAGGAATGAATGGCTGGAGGATAGAAGAAATTCCTGTGAATTCTGAAATTCCTCCAAAAGAAGAGATAACTCTTGAGCTGGCATCATATATGGATTGGTATTTCGGGATTGTATTATTCTTTTATAAAGAAAGCTATCATAAAATCCCTGATGATATAAAAATTGTTTATGGTGATAGCTGGATATTTACCAGAAGCCGTAAAGCAGGTAAGAAAAATCAGCGAATTTGCGGAGCTACGATTTATCATTACGGAAGCTTATCATCAGGAGGAGCGAATTTACACCCGATTGCTCAAAATGATTCAAAGTTTTATAAAAAATTAACAGTAAAATGGTATCACAGATTATTTTCTTATGAAGAATTGTGGGATTATTATAAACTGCGTATTCTAGGTTTGACATTCAGATTAAAAAAGAAAGATACTTTTGGCAGGCATTATGACTAAAGCAGCTGTTTTTGCGCATTTTGATAAAAATAATATTATACAGGAATATGTAATATATTATCTCAAAGAATTGAAAAAAATTACTGATACGATAATATTTGTGTCAGACTGCGATTTACCGAATAATGAAATTGAGAAAATAAAACCTTTTGTAAAAGAGGCGATAGCTCATCGTCATGGTGAATATGACTTTGGTTCTTATAAACGTGGATTTAAGTATTTAGAAGAAAATAATTTGTTAAACGATAAAGATGAATTGATATTTGCTAATGACAGTTGTCTTGGTCCGTTATACTCTCTGGAAACGGTTTGGTCAGCTATGAGGCAAAAAGAGTGTGATTTCTGGGGAATGAATTTTTATCCTTATAATAATAACAAACCGCATGTGCAGAGCTTTTTCCTTGTTTTTAAACCTCAAATATTTAATTCTGAAGTTTTTCGAGAGTTTATTTATAGTATAAAACATGAAGAGTTCAAAGATGATATTATTCAAAAATATGAAGTTGGATTATCTCAGTTGTTGCTTGCCCAAGGTTTTAAAATGGATTCTTATGTTGATTATGCTATAGGTAAAAAGGTAGCACAAGAGCAAATTTTTTCGAAAGTTTTGTTACCTTTAATAAAGACAAGTTCTGTGAAAGGTTTAAAAAGTTTTATACTTAATTTTATTATGAGAAAATATCCTGACTATCCAAAGAATTTGATATTTGATTATGTGCAGAAAAATTCTGAAAAATCCAGCTTTAAACAGAGCTATGATATTTTGCGTCGCTTTTTATTAAGAATTCATCTTAAAGACCGTAAAGTCTTTTTTTGTGGTCACTGGTACAGTTTTTAATTTTTACAAAAATATTTTTGTTTTTTCTTTTAAATCCGCATTTTAACAGACATAGTGCAGAAGCTCTGTTTTGTGCTTCTGCGTAAATGTCACATTTAAACCAGCTTAAAGCAAGTTTAACGCATTCAAGGTGGTGTAAAAAATATTTTCTTTTTCCGAAGCCGTTTACGTACATTTTATTTTCTTCATCAAGAAAAAAATAAAGCACTCCGGTAAAGGTATCGTTATCAAGAAACATGTAAAAAAAAGTATTGTTGATAATAAATTCGAAAGAATTTGTATCGCAAATTTTACTTTGAACAGATTTATAAAGCTTTTTGCATTCTTGTTTATACTTTGTAAACTCTTTATCTTTAGGAATTAGAACTCTAATCATATTTTTTCCTCTGAAAGTCCTTCGATAATGTTAATAGTTGGTTCTTCATTTAATGGTAAATCGTTGTCAATTCCAAGTGCCAGCCGCTGCCCTTTCTGAACTTTACCTAAAGCGGAGATAATAAAATCAATTGTTGCAAGAGTATTTTTAGGTACTTCTAAGTAATCAAGTTCTGCAAGTTTTATGTCATGTGAAAAATTGTCCAGTAAAAAACCGAGCACATCGAGAGTTTTGTCATATAATTTTATGTGCTTATCGTTTATTGCTTGTTTTTTATCAGTAATTTTTTTTGTCATGACAACCTCAAATTGTGTAAATTAAAAAAAAGAAAAGACCGGAGAAAGGGCAAAATGTACTACACAAGGAGTGTGCGAGAGAGAAAGGTGAAACGACAATCTCCGGTCAGAAATAATATTTAGTAAGTTTTTATTAATTCTTTATTCCCGTAAAAATCACAGGCATATTGCCTGATGATTTCACGTTTTTTTGATTTAATTTGTTTATTAATCCCGTAAACCCATCCATAAGGTTTTGATTTAAACTTTGAATAGTTGCATTCTTTCAAAGAGTAGAGAATTTCGTCTTTGTGTTTTATCATTAAATCATTTGCTTGAATTCCGGAGGCAGTTGTTCTGTTTAAAATTCCGTCAAATCTCCATTCAACCAGCTCTGCAACAGGCTTTTCGCATCTTGGACAAAATCCTATTGCTAAATGTCTTGATGAGAATAAATTATTTTCCCTGAGATAGTAAATATCCGCAGGTTTGAATTTACAGCAGTGCTGCATTTCTTAAACCTCCTAAATTAGTTGTTGAGCGGGCACTATTCGCCCTCATACTCTTGAAAGATTTATCCTACGCGGCTTTTGGGCTTTGTTTCAAAATCAAGTACAAGAATATATTACACTATTTTTAAAATCCAACTAAGGATTGTAAAGACTTTTTTACATCTAAACCTAGAACCCTGTATTTGTGCTATTCTTAAGTTTGGAGGTTGATTGAAAAATGAAAGCAATAGTATTTGATAAAGAATTAAAACTGGATAAAAATTATCCAAAACCGACTCCTGCGAGGGGCGAAGCTTTGATTAGAGTTAAACTTGCGGGAATTTGTAATACAGATTATGAGATAACAAAAGGCTATATGGGATATGTTGGTGTTCTCGGGCATGAATTTGTCGGAGTTGTAGAGGATGTGAATGATGATGACAAATCTTTGATAGGCAAAAGAGTTGTTGCAGAGATTAGCTACGGATGTGATGACCCTGAATGTGAATGGTGCGCAAAGAAAAATTACAGACACTGCCCTAACAGACACACTTTAGGAATTTGGAAAAAAGACGGCTGTTTTGCTGAGTACATGACTATGCCTGTAAATGTTCTTTTTGAAGTTCCTGAAAATGTAGATGATGAACAGGCGGTGTTTGTAGAACCGCTTGCTGCTGCGTGCGAAATAACCGAACAGCTTCATATTGAACCTACACAGAAAGTTGTGGTTCTGGGCGATGGAAAACTTGGTCTTACGACAGCTTTAACGCTTAATGCGCAAAATTTGGATGTACTTCTTGTAGGAAAACATCAAAATAAGTTGGATATTGCTGCTGCACAGGGCGTTAAGACACAATTGTTGAGCGAATTTACTCCGGAGAAGAAATATGATGTTGTAGTTGAAGCAACGGGCACTGCTTCCGGTTTTGAAACGTCAATGTCACTAACGAAACCAAGAGGCGTTCTTGTTTTAAAAAGTACTGTTGCAACAGGAAAAGAACTTAATCTCGCTCCGATTGTAATTGATGAAATAACAGTTTTAGGCTCTCGCTGCGGTCAGTTTACTCCGGCGCTAAGACTTCTGGAAAATAAACGAATAGACTTTACTCCATTTATTAGCGGGGTGTATTCGATTGATGATGCTCTTGAAGCGTTTGAAGCTAATAAACAAAAAGACAATTTGAAAATATTAATAAGAATATAAATAACAAATGGCGGATTTGATAAAATCAAATCCGCCATTTTAATAAATATTTACCCCTCCCCTGCTCTAGAAAGTTCCAGCTGGTTTTTTCTGTTGGGTAGCACCCGGGATAGCTTGCCAGTTAGCAGCCATAATCTTTTTGAAAGATTTAAGTGCTGTATCTTCTAATTCGCCTAACTCTTCAGCTTCCATAATTAATTCTCTTAAAGGAAGAAGAGCTCTCTGGTCGCGAAGTACGCCTAAAGCTGCAGCGGCACCGGCTCTGACTAAATCATTTTCAGAACGGTTTTTCATAACATCAATTAATGCAGGAACCGCTTTTTTGTCGTTAAGCTTACCTAAAGAAGTTACTGCATAAATTCTTACGTTAACCCATTCGTCGTAAAGCATGTTGATAATTTTATCAACGCATTTTTTGTTTCCGATTTCGCCTAAAGCTCTTGTTGCGTCGCATCTGACGTTAACTTTTTCGTGGTCTAAAGATTTCATTAAAGCATCTGTTGCAACATCGCCGATTTCAATTAGAGCATCTGTTGCTGTGATGCACACTTGAGAATTTTCATCGTTCAAAGCTTCAACAAGCGGTTCAACAACGATTTTACCGCCAAGACGACCGAGTGCGCGAGCTGCACGAACTCTAACGTCAACATTTCGGTCTTCTCTTAAAGATTCAATTAAATGTTCAGTTGCTTTAGAATCACCCAATTCGCCCAATGCACGTGCTGCATATAAACGAACAGAACCGTTTTTGTCATTCTTTAAAACATCAATTAACGGTTCAACAGCTTTAGAATCGCCCATTTCACCTAAAACACGGGCAGCATTATATCTAACTTTTTCAGAACTTGAACCCATCAAGTCGTTAATAAGTTCTTGAAAAGTTTTCTTTACTTGTTTCTTTTTGCCGTTCACTGTAATTGCCATACACGTTACCTCCGATATGCAAATATAAATTTTAACTTCTACACAGTTATATAAAGTTTTGTTGTTCTAATTAATTGCCTTTATCTTTCGATTTGTTAAATTTTTGTTACATTCCCTTTTTATTTAGGGTAAAATTTACACTTAATCTCAGTAGTATTAATATATCATATTTTTACATTTTTATAACTACTCTGCTGTATATTTTTACAAAAGTTAATTAATATTATAATTGTGATAATCCTGAAAGTTAGTACTCAAGTGAAAAATCAAGCTTTACACTTCTTAAATATTCCTACTACCCCGGGATAGTAATAGCAAATTCGCTTCCTTCATTCAGTTTTGTTTTTACAGAAATTTTACCCTTGTGCTTTTCTATTATTTTTTGTGAAATTGCAAGCCCTAAGCCGGTTCCGACCCCTACTCCTTTTGTTGTGTATCCTGCAAAAAATATTTTATCCGGCTCTTTTATTCCGCAGCCGTTATCTTTTATTTTTACTTCAAGATTGTTGTTTTTGTAATTTGTGTCAATAGTTATTTTTCCTTGCTCTTTTATTGCGTGGGTCGCGTTTACAAGAATGTTCATGAACACCTGATTAAGCATATTCGGATAACATTTAACCGGCGGAAGTGATGAATAATTCTTGACGATTTCTATTCTGTTTTTTGTTTCATGCCTGATTAAATCAAGAGTTAAATCTATTTCTTTGTTAATATCTGCTTCCTGAAGCTCAGCTTCGTCGAGCCTTACAAACTTTCTTAAAGATATTACTAATCTGTTAATTCTTGCAATTGCTTCCGAGTCAATTTCATTAATTTCTTTTAATAATTCTCCTGTTTCTGAATTTTCAATTTGTGAAATAAGTTTTTTTGTTATTTCATTATTCGATTTTATTGAAGCAACCGGAGTGTTGATTTCGTGCGCAACTCCAGCTACCAGCTGACCTAATGAAGCCATTTTTTCAGAATTTATAAGCTTTAATTGTGTATCTTTAAGCTCTTCTAAAGTCTTAGTTAAATCTTTAACCATTTGTTTATTTTTTTGATAAAGTTCTGCTTGTATGATTGCATTTCCTAGCTGAGAAGAAACTCCGTCTAAAACCTCTAAAGTGCCGTCAAGCTTTGTTTTTTGTTTTGTTGAAAGTACAATAACTCCTAATAATTTATTTAAATGATAAATTGGTAAAACAATTCTCTGTACAAGTTCTTTAAACGGTTTTGCATCTTTATATTCTTTAATACAGCTTAAGCATGAAACTTTGCCTTCATTAATATATTTATTTACATCTTTATCAAAAGATATTTCTAAATTTTTTTCTTTTTTGTCAAAAGATTCTAAAATTTTGAATTTGGAATTTTCGACGGATGCTGCATAATAAGCTCTAAAAGCTCCAAACATTTGTGCTAACTCATCAAGAGCAGATTTTAAAATAATTGACGTGTCAATGGATTCTCTTATAATGTTAGAAATATTGTTTAACAGGAGAAGTTTCATTGCTTGAGATTGAGCTTGAAGCTTTATTTTTGATAAGTTTTTATTATCTTCTTCTAAAAGATTTATCTTTTTTTGAAAGTTCAGATTTTTTTGTGTAATATTTTCAAGCTGAATTTTTGCGGTTACATCAGTAAAAAATATTATAGTATGTATTCCTTTTTTCGTCGAATTCATATCATAGAAAAAAAGCTCATTTGATAATGTTTGATATGTTACATAGGCTGAAAAATCTTCTTTGGAGTTTAATGCCTGCGTAATTGGAGAATGGACAGTTACGTCATTGCTCACAAGTGCACAGACATTGTAATTAAGTTTATGTGAAAACTTTTCAATATTTTTAAAATCAGGAAAAATTCTTTTAAAAACATTGTTTCTAAAAACCGTTTCACTAGCACCATTGATTACAATAACAGCACTATTGAACTTATTAAATAAATCAAACTTCCCCATAACAATATTATATAACAATTCCCCGAAAAACCAATTTATTTTTTCAGAAAAATCATAAATTATATTAAAATGAAAAAATTTGTGTTTTTACTTTTAATTTCCATACAAATTTGTGCTTTTGCTGATACTTTCTATGTATTAGGCGAAACTTCTATCACAAATCTTTATGAAAAAGTAAAAAACAGCTTGTCTGAATGTGAGGGAGTTGAAGTAAAAAAGGAAATTAGAGGAGTTGTTGTTTCGGTTGAACTTGAAAATCCGGAAGCGAATTACCATAGAATAACTCCGGAACTGGAGAAAAAATTAACCTGCGTAGAATATTTTTTGGCAAAAATAAAAAATCCTGTTATAATAGAAGTGCACACAGATAAAGTTCCTGAGGGGATAAAGGGAAAGAACTGGGAGTTTTCGTCTGTTATAGCGGGAAATGTTGGAGATGTTTTTTTGAAACATGAACCGGTGATACCTTCGGAGCGTATTTATCTTGTCGGATATGGTGAGTTTATGCCTGCAATAAATACATCAAATAATGGTGGTAATTATTCTAATAGAATTGATATAATAATACGAAGCAGTATAGATGGAGAATAGTAATAATATGGCTGATAATAATGCTGGAGATGGAAAACAACAAGATCTTACCAAATTTTTGATTCTTACGATTGCATCAATTGTTATAATGTTTATAGTTTTTGCAGGTGTAAATTACGTTGTAATGGAAAACTTAATCACACAGAAAATTGCTTCTATTAACATATCACAGGAAGAGCTGGAAGACGAAGGTGATGAAGACGAAATCCAAAAAGGAATTATTGTGGATTTGGGTGATTTTATTTTGAACCTTTGTGATGAAAACCAGAAGAAGTATTTGAAGGTTAATGTTGCAATAGAAGTAACGAAAAAAGATACGGATTTTCAGGAAGCGGCTCCTGCTAAGAGCGGCGGACACGGTGGTCATGGCGAAGCTGCGCCGGCTGCTGATCCGATGGAAGAAATCCAAAAAGAAATGAACCAGTACAAACCGGCGATTAGAGACGCTGTTATTACAAACCTTTCAAGTAAAACTTCCGCAGAACTTGCGACTGCTGCAGGTAAAGAGCTTTCAAAAGAACAGATTACTAATGATATAAATTCTATTCTCGGTGGAGAAAGAGAAGTTTTAAGAGTAAGTTTCGGTCAATTTATAATCCAATAGGGGTAAATATAATGGGTTTTATAAGTCAAAACTAATAAACAGTAGTAACGGTACAGGTAAATGACAGAAAGCAGTAAGAAAAAAATTAATACAGAAATCTTTGATGATTTTACGGATACGGAACATAAGAGTTATAAGCTTTATAACTTCCGCCGTCCTGATAAATTTTCAAAAGATAACCTGCGTGCTTTGAGAGATATTCACAGAGAATTCTCTAAAGCGATTTCTCTTGTGCTTAGCGGTTATTTACGTATGCGTGTGGAGATTGAGATTGTGTCTGTTGACCAGCTGACTTATGAAGAGTTTGTTCGCTCTATGCCGTCTCCAATTAGTGTAGGGGTTTTTGAGTTTGAACCTTTGTCAGGTCAGGTTCTTTTAGGTATAAGCTTTGAAGTTATCTCCTGCATTGTAAACAGAATGCTCGGAGGCGTCGGTAATATTGAAAATCAAACAAGAGAGCTTACCGATATTGAAAAAGCGCTTGCCAAGAAGATAATAAATATTATTATTAAGTCTCTTGAAGATTCCTGGAATGCGATTATTCCTGTAACCGGAAAATTTATAAGTTTGGATGATAATTACCAGTCTATTCAGGTTGCAACTGCTGGTGAAATCGTAGCGCTTTTGACGTTTGAAGTTCAGATTTCCGGTAAACATTTCGGGCTGTTTAGCTTGTGTTTCCCTTATCCGGTTTTAGAAACAGTTCTCGGGCATTTGAGCACACAGCATATTTTCCAGACAAAAGGTCTTGTTGCTTCTAATGATGAAAGAATGAAAATGATAACCAAAATTAATACTTCAAATGTTGATTTAAGGGTTCAGTTTGGTCAGTGTAATATAACTCTGGATGATTTCTTACAGCTTTCTGAAGGTGATATAATTAAGCTTGATAATAAAGTTCAGGATGATTTGATTGTCAAAGTAAACGGCGAGAAAAAGTTCTTTGCAAGACCCGGTACTTTGAAGGATAAAATTTGTGTTAAGATAACAGATGTGTATGATGAAATGCACGAATTATTAAGAAACTATTTTTAGAGAGGTTTTTGGATGTTTGAAGACGATGATATAAAAGATTTTGATGAAGAGCTCGAGGCGCATGCCAACTCAGAATTTTCAAAACCGCTTTTTACAGATGCAGAAGATGAAGAAGTTGAAGAAAAAACTGTAACTGTGCAGCCGGTTCAGTTTGCATCTTTTGAAGATATGGATCAAATACAAGGTCCTCCAAATCAGAATTTGAATATCTTGCTTGATGTTAAGCTTCAATTGACTGTAGAGCTTGGTAAAACAGAACTTCCTATTAAGAAAGTTCTTGAGCTCACAAAAGGTTCAATTGTAACTTTGAATAAAGCGGCTGGTGAGCCTGTAGAGCTTTATGCAAACGGAAAACTTATTGCTTATGGAGAAGTTGTTGTAATAGAAGACAATTTCGGCTTGAGAATAACGCATATTACAGACCCTGCAAGAAGATTGAATACAATCAGCTCAAATTCAAATAAAGATGCAGAATAAGATAAAATTGACATTGAACTGTCTTTCAAGTATTTTAAAAGTGTGCGTGAGCACACTTTTTTGATATAAGACACAATTTAGGGAAGAGAATATGGATTTTACAACACTAACTATCGACGTTTTAAAAATGCTTTCAATCGCAGGCAGTTACGGAGTCGGCATAATTTTGCTAACAGTAATCGTAAGAGCTTTGATGTGGCCTTTAGGACTTTCGCAGCAGCGCTCAATGAGAACAATGCAGATGCTTCAGCCAAAGATGAAAGCTATTCAGGAAAGATACAAAAGCAATCCTCAAATGATGCAGCAAAAAATGATGGAGTTCTATAAGGAACATAAATTCAATCCAATGGCAGGCTGCTTCCCGCTTTTAATCCAAATGCCGATATTTATTCTGTTGTATTCGACTTTGATGAGCCCGCAATTTATTCAAATGGCAGGAGACTCACCATTCTTATTTATAAAAAGATTAGACGCAACTTTAAAAACTTCTGCAGGTGTTTCTCATGACGGTACATTGGGAGTTTCAAAATACGATACATTTATGGCAGGCAAGAGTGCAAAAGTTTATTTTAAAAACGATGAAGAGCCGATGTTGAATGTTAAGATTGAAAAACCTAATAAAGCAATTGAGGTTCAAGGCGAGCTTGTTCCGGGAGAACCGGCAGATTTTAAAATCAGTTTGGATAGCTTAAACTTGAAGTTTAGCCAGCTTGACCAGATTGAAAAAGCAGAAATTGATGTAACTGATATTCAGACAAAAGAAACTGAAAAGATGACTTTTGAAAGAAAAGACGGCATTCTTGTTTCTTCTATTCCTACAAAAGAAGTTAAAACTTCATTCCATTATGATGTTTTACTCTTGATTGCATTGTTTGCTGTAACAATGATGCTTTCACAAAAAGCAATGATGGCAATGAATAAAAATGTTCAGCAGGATCCGGCACAGGCACAAATGCAAAAATCTATGAATACGTTTATGCCTATTATGCTGACATTTACTTTTGTAATTATTCCAATTCCTGCCGGCGTTCTTTTGTATTTGATTTCAAGCAATATTTTCCAGGTTATTCAAACCGTAATTATTAATAAACAGCTTGAAGCAGAAGATGCAAAAAAAGCTGCAAAAGTTGATGATGTTGACCTTGCAAATGCTAAAAAGATAGAGGAAAAATAGCTTGTTACTATCAGAATTTGATTATATTTTACCGGAAGAATTAATCGCGCAGCGTCCGAGTGACAAGCGCGATAATTCTCGTATGATGGTTTTAAACTGTGATGAACATAAAATTTTAAACAAACATTTTTACGATATTGTGGATTTGCTTGATGAAAACTGCGTTTTGATATTGAATAATACTAAGGTAATCCCTGCAAGACTTTACGGCTTTAAAGAAACCGGTGCAAAGATAGAAGTATTTTTATTAAAAGAAAAAAATAATAAAACCTGGGAAGTTCTTATAAAACCTTCTAAACGTGTTAAAGTTGGTACTATAATCAAAATTTCTGATGAACTTTCGGTTGAAGTTCTTGAGGCTTTGCCGGATGACGGAAAATGGCTTGTTAGAATGATTTATGAAGGCGATATTCTGGATATTCTTCACAGGGTTGGAAATATTCCTCTGCCGCCTTATATCGAACGTAAGATGACGAACGAAGAGCTTAGAAAACTTGACTTTGAGCGATATCAGACTGTTTACGCAAAAGACGAAGGCTCAGTTGCGGCTCCGACTGCAGGTTTGCATTTTACAAATGAAGCTCTGGAAAAACTGCAAGCTAAAGGTGTTCAGGTCGGGTATGTTACTTTGAATGTTGGAATAGGAACTTTTAGACCTGTAAAATGCGAAAATGTTCTGGAACATAAGATGGATTCTGAAGCTTTTGAGATTACGCAGGAAACTGCTGATTTGATTAACAGGGCTAAATCAGAGGGCAAAAAGATTGTAGCGGTCGGAACAACTACGGTCAGAACTCTGGAAACTGCGTTTAAACAATTTGGCGAAATTAAAGCTTGTAAATCAGCTTCAGAATTGTTCATTTACCCCCCTTATGAATTCAAGGTTGTAGATAAGCTGATTACAAATTTCCATTTGCCAAAATCAACTCTTTTAATGCTTGTAAGCGCTTTAGCAGGAAAAGATTTTATTTTTGAAGCTTATGAAGAAGCGATAAAAGAAAAATATCGTTTCTATAGCTATGGCGACTGTATGTTTATAAATTCATAGTTTTAAGCAAATTAATCATATTATTATATAATTCTCTCTGCAAACGATTTTTTTCAGCTTCTATTTTAAGAGCATCAAGTTCTTGCCATAATGCTTGCTGTTGTGCTTTGATTTCTTTTTTTTCTTTTTGCAGTTCGGGTAGTTGTTTTTCAATTTTGCGTAAAGCTTTTTTGCGATAAGCAGAAATATCACAGTTTACAACCCCATCTGTATAATTTACTAATGTTTTTGCAACTTTAATCGGCCAATCCATCAAATCTGCTTCAAGCTTTCCTGTTAAAATTAGCCTGGCAAAATAATCAATTTGTTTTTGAGTATTTTCAATCATTTCAGGATGATATTGCAAGTATTCGGAATATGGAATGGAGGATCTTGTAGAATTACATCTGCGGCAAAGAATTATTCCATTTTCAATATTATCTTTTCCATTACTTATTTGGGGAATAATATGCTCAAACGAGCGTTCCTGCGGGTTAATCAGAGCATCAACAACTGTAGTGTCTGTATAATCTTTTTCATAAGCTCTTATAAAAAAATTATCGACAAAAGGTCGTTCAAATGGCAATTTCTCTATTTCGGTTAGAACTTTTTCTTCTTTGCGTTCTTCTAAGTTATATTGCTTAAGAATTTCTTTATATGCGTTTTTTATCTTCCCTATTTTAGTTTTATTATCGTAATGTAATAAAAGCGGATCTTTTTCTATTATTTCATAAAATTGTTGGCTAACTTCTTTAAATGGTTGCTTTACTATTCTACTAATATTTCTTATATGAAAATTGAATTTATCATTTTTCTGCTGTAAGAAAAGTTTTTGTCTTGTTTTATGGAAATTATAAACTTCATCAGAATGAACTATTTCAGAAAGAGATTTTCTCGGGTATTTTTGTGCATAGATTTCTAATTGTTCAAAAATTTGAAGATTATCTTCTGTTAAGTATTTTTTAAATGATTCTAACCTTTTCATAACAGTTGAAGCACTGCGCAAATCCTGAGTAACATTAGTTCTTATTTTAGCAAATAATTTTTTAGCTAAATCATCACGCTTTTCTTTAGAGTTTGTTTTATGTCCGTAGAATTGTTTGATGCTATTATTTATAGCATTCTGACAAGCCGGATTTTCTAAAATTTTATCAAATGATAAATTGGGAAATGCTTCTGCAAATTTTTTTAAAGCTTTAAGAATATTTTGCTTGTTTTTAAGAAGTGGTATTAATCTATCTAATACGGATTTTAAAGGTTTTTCAAGGCTTGTGCATGCAGCCTGCCTTTTAGAAGGCAGAAGAGTTTCTCTGCCGCAGCAGGCACAGGGAACTCTTGAGACAGATTTTAATAAATTTATTCTGCTTGTCAAAGCAGGGCTTGTTGGTTTTATAATCGGCATACCAGTTATAAAACCAATAAAAAAAATTTTTGCTATTTTTTTCGTATTATTTTTGTGATATTAATTAATCAAACGAGGTATAAGAAGATGTTAGATATTAAATTGATTAGAGAAAATCCTGAAAAGATTAACGAACTTTTAAAAAGAAGAAATCCTGAATTATCAATTGATAAGATTTTGGAGATTGATGCTGAGCGCAGAAAAATTCAAACACAAGCGGATGAACTAAGAGCGAAAAGAAAAACCGAATCGCAAAAAATCGGTATGATGAAAAAGAATGGCGAAAATACTGACGCTATTCAGGAAGAAGTTCGCCAGCTTGGAGACGAAGTTAAAGCTTTGGAAGAAAAACAGGTTGAACTGGATAATGCTCAAAGAGATTTGCTCTTAAGAACACCAAATATACCTGATGAAACAACTCCTGTTGGTCAGTCAGAAGATGATAATCCTACAGTTAAAACCTGGGGTGAACCTACAAAATTTACATTTACCCCGAAAGCTCACTGGGATCTGTGTGAAGAAAAAGGAATTGTGGATTTTGAACGCGGTGTTAAAATTTCTCAATCAAGATTTACTCTTTACAGAGGAAAAGGCGCAAGGTTAGAACGTGCTATTATTCAGTTCTTCCTTGATTTACATACAGAAGAACACGGGTACGAAGAAATTCTTCCTCCGTTTATGGCAAATGCAAGAACAATGACCGGAACCGGTCAACTGCCTAAATTTGAAGAAGATATGTACAAATGTGTTGATGAAGATTTGTACTTAATTCCTACGGCAGAAGTTCCTGTTACAAATATTTATCAGGAAGAAATCTTGAATGAAGACGATTTACCTAAATACATGACAGCTTACACTCCGTGCTTTAGACGTGAAGCAGGTTCTGCAGGTAAAGATACAAGAGGTTTGATTAGAGTTCACCAATTCAATAAAGTTGAGATGGTAAAACTTACTACTCCTGAAACAAGTAAAGAAGAACACGAAAAACTTACTCAAAATGCAGAAAGATGCCTTGAACTTTTAGGACTTCCTTATAGAAGAGTAGCTCTTTGTACTGCGGATATCGGATTTAGCGCAAATAAATGTTTTGACTTAGAAGTTTGGCTGCCTTCTTATAACACTTATAAAGAGATTTCAAGCTGCTCTAATTTTGGCGATTATCAGGCAAGAAGAGCAAATATAAGATACAGAAACAAAGAAGGAAAAGTTCAATTTGTTCATACCTTGAACGGTTCAGGACTTGCAGTCGGAAGAACTTTTGCAGCGATTGTAGAAAACTTCCAGCAAGAAGACGGAACAATTATTATTCCGGAAGTGTTAAGAAAATACACAGGATTTGATAAGATATAAAAATAAAGTCGGGTTTTAACCCGACTTTATTTGTTTTCAAATAATTTATCAAAAGTTATATCAAGAGCCTTCATTATTGCAATAATTGTAGTAAGAGAAGGATTTGTTTCCCCGCGCTCAATTGTTCCAATGTGCTTTCCTGCGCAAATTCCCATTCTCTCTGCAAGTTCGTCTTGAGAAAAACCGGCGCGGCTTCTTTCTGCTCTCAAATTTTTCCCGAACGTGATTAAAACCTCTTTTTTATCCATAACAATATGATGACATGTTGACACGTTGTCTGCCACCCGCTATAATTATTATAAAACCAGCTAAAGATGGTATTTTAATAATTACAGCTTGCTGGTTTGCGCATAACCATTGCCGGACACTCTTTCTTCTAAAGCCCGTTGAGCAATGGTTTTTTTTAATATGCCTTAACTAAAAATATTTTTATTCCGTTATCAAGCCGTTCAACTCGTTTTACGTACTTGTAATCAGTTGGAGCAGTTAAAATTAAAACTACTGCAGGAGCTTTGCCGGTTAACTTGGAATAGTATAAAGCTTGCCCGATGCTTTCTGCCCATTTTTTAGCAAAATCAAATTCGATTGCGTAATCTTTTGTCAGGCAATCTACTCTTGTCATATCCCATAGAATTGCTTCTTTGCGCCCAAAATCTGCTGTGCACCATTGGTTTTGATAGTAAGCTTCAACCTGATTAGGCATCATTTGCTGGGTTTCGTACCATTTTTGCGGGACATAATTTAGCCCAAAATAATACACTCCGGTTACCATTAACAAAAAAGTAATGGCAAAGTGAATGGTTTTATTAGAAGTTTTCTTTTTTTTAGCCATTTGCTATTACATCCAGAGTCTCATAGTCATTAAGATATGGTAAATGCTCTTCTGTAATTAATTCACCCGGAAGAAGAATTGAAATTCCGGGTGGGCATTCTGCAACAACTTCGGCAGAAATTCTTCCGATTGCATCTTCTTTTTTAATGGTTTCTTTTTCTGAATAAAAAGCTTCTCTAAGGCTCATTTTAATTTGAGGTTCAAGCATTGGCATGTGCTTGCGTTTTTCAAGGTAATAAATATCCTGATAATTTGTAGCAGCGATTTTTTCAAGACAATCCGCAAGGTATTTAAAATCTGAACGCTTGTTTCCAAGATTGCAGAGGATTAAAACCCCGATATCGGAAGCTGATTCTACTTCAATGTTAAAATCAATTTCAAGAATAGATTCGAGCCTTTTTCCTGAAAGTCCGTCAATTTTTATAAATACTTTTGTAACGTCTGTTTTGTAGCCAAAATCTCCTTTAAGCTGATGAAGATTTGGAATGTTATCTAGTCTTGTTCTAAGATATTTTGCGTTTTTAACAGCTCTATCCAAAAGATTTTGCCCGTTTTTAGACTGCAAGTTTGCTCTTGCCGCGTCAAGACTGGCAAGAAGCATTAGCGACGGACTTGTTGTATGTAGTAATTTTAAAGCTTTTTCTATAGCGTTCACGTCTAAGCATGAGCTTTTTGAGATATGTAGCATAGAGCTCTGGCTCATACTTCCGCCTGTTTTATGAAGCGAATGAACTACAGCGTCTGCACCGAGTTTTAATGCAGTTTCCGGCAGGTGTTTGTTAAAGTTCCAGAGGCATCCGTGCGCTTCGTCAACAATAAGCGGAACATTGTATTTTTTACAAACTGTACTGATTGATTTAATGTCAGATACTACTCCTTCGTAAGTCGGGTTTGTAATCCAAACGAGCGAAGTATCAGGATTTTCAATAAGAGTTTTTTCAATCGTTTCTGCGCTTATATTTCCCCAAACAGACCAGTCTTCTATTCTATTCGGGCAAATCCAGATAGGTTCTGCACCTGAAATTATCAAGCCTGTAAGAATTGAACGGTGACAGTTTCTGTTTACAATAACTTTCTGCCCTTTTTTTGTTAAAGCCATTGCAAGCGCTAAGTTTCCGGCTGTAGAACCATTTAGCAGAAAGAAAGTTTTCTTCGCTCCGAAAGCTTCTGCTGCAAGCTCCTGCGCTTCCTTAATAGGGCCTGTTGCTGGATGAAGAGTTCCAAGGTTATCAAATTCATCTGTGGTGTCAACGCTTAAAGCTTTTTCTCCGATTAGTTTTCTAAAATCTTTAAATATAGCTTTACCTTTTGTATGACCCGGAATATGAAATTGATAAGTCGGGTTATAATACGCTGTTTTTAAAGCTTCTACAATCGGAGCTTTGATTTTGGTTGATTCTTTTATATCGCGGTTTTGTTTTGTATCTTTTGCCAATCCGGTTTACCTCTTTTTTTGTTTTTTAATTTGTAGTCTAACTTTTCAGTCCTTTCATTTACCCCTTTACCCCTAATATAATACCCGAAAAAAATAAAATTTGCTATCGAAAAATTAATCTTTGGATTTATTTTGTTTTCAATCTTTCGGTCGTTACTAACATAACCTCAATTGTGTATTATACAGTTGGGAGAGAGTATAATGCAAATTGATGCGACGATAGATAAAAATTTGGCGAAAGTTGTTGAAAAGGTAAATGTACAGACTCGTACAAAATCTTATAGCTTATGTGTAAAAGCTGATGCGCTTCGGTTTGCTAAAATGTACAAAGAAGCTGTTCAAAATTATTTGCAGGCAATTATGCTTGATAGGGCTGAAACTAAAGCTTATTTTGGATTGGCAATGTCTTATAAGTATTTGAAGGAATATAACAAGGCAATTTCGACTTTGCTTAAGCTTGTAAAAATTGATGACAGCAAAGATGAATACTTTTTTGAACTTGGTGTATGTCATCTTTTAAATGGTGAGCCAGAGAGTGCAATAGAGCATTTGATTAAAGCAATTTTGATTAATAAAGAAAATCTTGAAGCGCAAATACAGCTTGCAATTGCGCACGAGCTTGTAGACGAAGCGGATTTATCTTTGATGATTTATAATAAACTTATCGAAACAAATCCTGAATTCTTAAAAGCATACTATAATAAAGGTGCAATGCTTATGGGGCTTGGTGATTTTATGGAAGCTTCAAAGACTTTCTTTCAGTTGATTAAAAGAAACCCTGATTATTATAAAGCTTATCTTGGAATTGCGATGAGTTTTGATAAGCTTGGAAAATACAAAGACGCGATTAGATATTATAAGAAATTTTTAGAGCTGAAACAGTTCTCAGAAGATGCAATTTTTGCACGCGAGAGAATAAACGAGCTTAGAGCTGAGTGTTTTTCAAAAGATAATTCACTAACCCTTGTATAGACCGGATGGTCTATACGCTTTTATAAATTTCAATCTCCGGATTGATGCTAAGCCATGCCTTATATAATACACTGATATTGTAGACTTGGTAGGTAATGTATGTTGGGTTAAATCCAACGAAATAAGAGGAAGGACGTAAGATGAATCTTACGGGATTAGACATAACTTTGCAGCGTATTAATGCGATTGAAAACAGGTTTCAATCATTAATGTCCTATGGAGTTAAGCCGGACGAAGATTTTCAAAAAATCTTAGACTCTTCTATTGAAAATCACGCTAATCCTACAAAAACATCGCGCGTTGAGATTGATAATTTAATAGAAAAATACGCGGATAAAAACGGCTTGGACTCAGACTTTGTTAAAGCTGTAATCAATCAGGAGTCCGGATTTAATCCGAATGCGACTTCTCATTGCGGAGCAATGGGGCTTATGCAGCTAATGCCTGCAACAGCGCAAGGACTTGGAGTTACAAACGCTTATGATGCAGAACAAAATATTATGGGCGGAACTAAGTATTTAAAAGGTTTGATGGACAGGTTTGATAATAACAAATCTCTGGTGCTTGCTGCTTATAATGCAGGGCCGAATGCGGTTAAAAAATACGGTGGAATTCCTCCTTATGCAGAAACGCAAAACTATGTGAAAAAAGTTTTAAGTAATTATGACAACATGAGAGGAGCTAACTAATGATTGTAAGAAGTTTAGAATCAGCAGCAAACGGAATGCTCGCTCTTATGGATATGAACGATAATATTGCTAATAATCTCGCCAATGTTAATACTGTAGGCTACAAAAAAGGTTCATTGAGATTTAAAGATGTAATGCAGTCTGCTGTTTATAATCAACAGGGCTCAATAATCAGAAATACTGACGAAAGCAGCTATCTCGGCTCTTTAAGTGTTGGAAGCCAGAGTATGCAGTATACTCATGACTTCTCTCAAGGCGCATTGAACAAAACCGGAAATCCTTATGATGTAGCGATTGAGGGTGACGGTTTCTTTAAAATAATGAATTCAGACGGTCAGGTTTCTTATACCAGAAACGGTTCTTTTACTGTTAACAGCGAAGAGTATCTTGTGACTAAACAGGGTGAATATGTTTTGGATATTAATAACAGAAGAATAAGAATGATTCCTGAAGATTTTGATCCTGAACTTATCAGAGACAAAATGGAGATTATTATCGGCGAGAGCGGTAATATTGAAATGAATTCTTACAACCAGAAAATTCCTATGCAAACTATTGCGATTTGTGATTTTTCTGATAAAGATGATTTGTTTGAAATTGGTGATGCGAGATTTATTCCGCGTGATACTATTAATAATCCTGAACTCAGAGCTGAAAAATTTTCTGTTCAGCAGGGTTCACTGGAACTTTCAAATTCAAATGTAATCAAGGAAATGATTAATACAATAAATACAACCAGAAACTATGAAAGCCTTGCAAAACTTGTAAGTACAAATAGCGATATGCTTTCACAGGCAGTTTCTGTAGGGCGTATAAGAGTTTAATAAAATAAGACTTGGAGAAGAGGAAATAAAATGTTAAGAGCTTTAACAACAGCAGCAACAGGTATGATAGCACAACAGAATTATCTTGATGTTATTGCAAACAATGTTGCGAACGTTAACACAACCGGTTTTAAGAAATCAAGAATAGAGTTTCAGGATTTGCTTTCTCAAGCAGTCAGAACTCCGGGTGCTTTGATGAATCAGGGAACTTATCAGCCTGTTGGTATTGAAATCGGTCTCGGGGTTAAAACAGCTGCAACAACACGAGTTTTTACTCAGGGTATTGCTGTTTCTACAGGACGACAACTCGATATTGAAATCGAAGGCGAAGGCTTTTTACAGGTTATGAAAGAAGACGGTTCACTGGCTTATACGCGTGACGGCTGCCTGCAGGTTGACTCCTTAGGTCAGCTCTGTACAAATGACGGGCTTTTGATTCAGCCGTCTGTATCTATTCCAAGAGATGCAACAGAAATCACGATTACTCAGGACGGTAATATTTCTGTAACTCTTCCGGGGCAGACACAACAGTCAACAGTCGGTTCTTTGCAGCTGGTTAAATTCCAGAATCCTTCAGGGCTTTTATCAATCGGACACAATTTGTACAAAGAAACTCAGGCATCAGGAAACCCTGTACAGGATACTCCGGGGCAGAACGGGTTGGGATTAATCCAGCAGTGTATGCTTGAAGGTTCTAACGTTCAGATTGTTGATGAACTTGTTGGCTTGATTAAGGCTGAAAGAGCATTTGAGTCTAACTCAAAACTGATTAACTCTTCAAGCAATATTTTGCAAATAACCAACCAGATGGGCTAGGGGGGTAAAGGGGTAAAGGGGTAAATGAGCTCTAGTTTGTATTGAGACTACAAGTCGGACGGTAGCAAGTAGGTTGGGTGAAACCCGACAAAACAAAAGGTAAAAAATGAACAAAATTTTAACAACAGCATTAATATTAATGATTTCAGCATTGGGTGTGAACGCTCAAAGCGTATCTTCTGCTGATGTTAAAACTTCTGTTGCAAAAATTCTTGAAAACGGTTACAAAAAAATGACAGACGGCGATGTGGAAGTTAAAGTCTCTGCAACGCCTTTTGCGCAGCTCCAGCTTCCTGATGGTAAGATTTCTTATAAAATTGTGCAAGGTGCTGACAAAATTGTTCCAAGAGATATAAAAAGAATCGATGTTTATGTGAACGATGCTTTTGTAAAAACACTTAATTTGCCTGTTCAGACAACAGTGTATAAAGAAGTCCTTGTTGCAAGTGATTTTATTAACAGAGAACAAGCTATTACTAAAGATTGTACGGAGCTTAAGAAGGTTGATGTTTCTCTGAGAATGAATTATGTGCTTTCAGAAAAAATGCTTGAAAAAGAAATCACGACAAAAAAAGCTTTTCAAAAGGGCGAAGTTTTAGACAAAAGATTTGTAAAAATGCGTCCTGATGTAGCAAGAAATGGAGATGTAAGGATTTTCTTCGTCTCAAACGGCTCGGTAATGATTACGATAGACGGAACTGCAATGGCTGACGGGATGACAGGCGATTATGTGAATGTCGAGAACAAGAATTACAAAAAAGTTTATAATGGTAAAGTAATTGGGGAAAATAAAGTTCTTGTAAATATTTAAGGAAATAACAAAGGTAAGTATATGAAAAAAGTTTTAGCAATATTATTAATGTTTTTGATGGTAGGATTTATGCCTGCTAACGCAATTGATGCCAAAGTCAGAATAATGGATTTGACTCATATCAAAGGTGTTAGAGAAAACCAGCTTGTCGGTTATGGTATCGTTGTCGGCTTGCCGGGAACAGGTGATAACTCTCGTTCAACCCAGATTACTAATAAAATGCTCTTAAGAAATTTAGGAACAGTAATTGAGCAGGAAAACTATATTCAAAAAGGCGCTTCTGCTGCTGTAATAGTTACCGCTACTGTTCCTCCGTTTTCAAAAAACGGTGATAAAATTGACGTAACAGTATCAGCGATGGCTGACTGTAAAAGCTTGGAAGGCGGAGTTCTTGTTCAAACAATTTTGAAAGCTCCAAACGGTGAAGCTGTTGCGGTTGCTCAAGGACCCTTGTCTGTAGGCGGTATCAATAAAATCGCAGGCGGCTCTTCTGCAAGAACGGCGATTACAACTACCGGCAGAATTCCGGGCGGGGCAATAATTGAACGTGATATTTATACAGAAATCGGAGATGAGAATTCAATTACTCTTTCAATTGACCGTTCTGATTATACTCTTGTTTCAAGAATAGCAAATACTGTTTCACAGGTTGCTCCTGCAAAAGCAATTGATGGAAGTTCTGTAAGAGTTGAAATTCCTGCAAGATTTATGAATGACAGAGTAACTTTTCTTTCTGTTATAGAAAATCTTGAAGTCTCTCCTACAATGGATAGGGCGAAAGTTGTTGTAAACGAAAGAACCGGAACTGTTGTAATCGGCTCAGATGTAAAGCTTCTTCCGGCAGCTGTGGCTCACGGTAATATAACGGTTACAGTTTCTTCAACTACAGAAATTTCTCAGCCTAATGCTTTTTCAAACGGTGCAACAGTTGGATTTGAAAACTCTGATATTGAAATCGCGAAGGCTCCGGGTAGTCTGGTTACAATGCCTGCTAACAGCAACTTGAATGACTTAGTCAGAGCTTTAAACTCAATAGGCGTAGCTCCTGTAGACTTGATTTCGATTTTACAGGCGCTTAAAAAATCAGGAAGTCTGCAGGCAGATTTGGTAATTATATAAGTAAGTATAAGGTGGAAAAATGAACTTCTCTACTCCTACAATAGATTTAATAAAAAGCGGACTAAAAAATGCTCAGACAGTTAACTCTGACCAGCAGCTTTATAACAGAATTAAAGAGTCAGGAGACTCTAAAGAACAGTTGAAAAAAGCAGCGCAAGAGTTCGAAGCGATTTTTGTAACAAAAATGCTTTCTCAAATGGATAAAACCGTAGATAGAAGCGATGGCGTTTTTGGCAAAGAAAGCCCTTATGTTGATACATTTAAATCAATAGTTTATCAGCAGATGGGTCATGATATCGCAAGCAATCCGAGAACAAGTTTCGGTTTTGCAGAAAGTATTTACAGACAGATGGAAAAGTTTGTCGCAGGGGGAGGACAGTAGTAAATGTTATCAGGAATACAAACAAATTCAGTACAACAATTCAGCGCACTTAATGCGTTTAAATCAAACAAAACTCTTGCAAAACCTGAAGAACAGGAACAGGTAGAAGTTTCTAAAGGTACAAAGACTTCATCTGCAGCATCTCTGCTTGATAAAATTGATGTTAATGATGTAAGAGAATGCGCAAAAACTGTTGGAGAATTCAATATTTCAGATGATGACATCAAATACGGTCTGCTGTATGGTAGAAGTGTTATAGCGGAGTATCTATGCTAGGGGTAAATGTATTTGGGCTTGATGTGATATTACCGGTTTATAACTTGAGGAAGAGGATATGAAAAAATTACTAATAACAATATTTTTAATAACTGCATTAATTGTGCCGGCAGCGCAAGCAGAATCTCTGTTTACTCTGGGCGCTTCCCAGAATTATGCCGGAACTCCGCGCTCTTTATTTGGCGGTGTGCAGGCTCATCAGATTGGTGATTTGCTTTCAATAATTATGCAGGAAAATGTTACTGTAAGTGATAACCTTTCTTATGCGTCAACAAAATCTTCAAATACTGTAGATTCCTTTACATCATTTTTAAAAGACTGGCTTCATCTTTCCTCTCTTAAAACTTCTGACGGATTTGGCGGGTCTAATGAAGTTTCCAACTCTGCAAACGGCGCAAGACAAATGGCATTTGGTGATAGAATTGCAGTTCAGGTTGTACAGCAGCTTCCAAACGGAAATCTTTCTGTGCAGGGGAAAAAGACTCTTGTTAATGGTAACGAAAGAATGGACTTTATCGTAACTGGAGTTGTTGATCCGAGATGGCTGAACGTAAACGGCGAGATTTATTCTTATAATGTTTCAAATCTTCAGTTTGCACTTTCAGGCAGAGGTAATATCTCAAGAAATCAAAACGAAGGTATATTTAACAGATTTATCAAATATCTGTTCTAAGGTTGTGACGGAATTATGGATAAAACAAAATTCAAAAACTTAATAGAAATTTTAGATAAGGAAATCAAAGCATATTCTAATCTCAAAGAGCTTTTTGCGGAGAAAAAAGAAGTCCTAAAAAGCGCTAAACCTGATGATTTGGGTGTTCTTGATAATAAAATCATTGCACTTAATAATGCAATAACAAAACTTAATGCAGCAAGACAAACCATTGCAATTGAGATAACCGGCGGGGATGCAAATATGTCGCGCCTGATTGAGGCAGCGCAAGAGTTTGCGCCGGAATATATTGATGCTTTAACAGAACGAAAAGTAAAGATTTGTAACATTATTCCTGAAATAACGTTATTAAATAATCAAAATGTGGAATTACTCAAACATGGCATCATAATATCTAACAAGATGTTGGAGTCAATTATTGATGCTTTTGCCCCTCAAGGATGTAATTATAACGGGGCAGGAAAATCGGATTCACATGAATATGACATGTGGACAGTAAACGAAGAAATATAGGGGCGGTAAAAATTTATCGACCGGATTTAAAACATGAGGTAAAACATGGTTAGCTTATTATCATCATTGAATATGACGGCAAACACGCTTTCAGTAAACGAAAAAGCGATAAGCGTTGTTTCTCATAACGTTGCAAATATGAATACGGTAGGGTATCATAAGCAGCGTGCTAACCTTGTTACACGTAATATTGCAGGTGCAATCGGAAATAACGTAGCAAATCAGGTTCGCGCAAATGGCGGGGTTAAGATTGCAAATATAATGCGATATAACGATGTGTATTTGAGCAATTATTACAGAACCCAGCTTTCAGAACAGAGCAAGCTTCAGCAGCAATTAGATGGTTTAGGTGATTTGGCAAGTATTCTTGACGATTTGGACGGAACCGGTATTGACAAAGCGCTTTCTAAGTTTTATGAAGCTCTAAATAATCTAAATGAATATCCGGCAAGCTCTACTGCAAGAATTAACTTTATTGAAACTACAAAGACATTAGCTTCTACAATGAATGCTAAGTATGAAATGTTGCAGCAGAATACTACAGCTGCTCTTGGAGATGGTGAAAGTGAAGAAAGTTTGAAGAATTCTAAGATTTATATGCAGTACTCTGTTTTGAATAATAAATTAGAAGAACTTGCAAAAGTAAATAAAGCGCTCCAAACAACTCAAACCGGTACTCTGGAAGCAAACAACCTGCTTGATAAACGAGATTTGCTTTTGAATGATATTGCAGAGTTTACAAATATAACTGTTGAAGAAAAAGAAAACGGCTCTGTTAACGTATACAGCGGTAACTATGCTCTTGTAAAAGGTTCTGTTGTAAAATCCGAGCTTAAGCTTCAAACAGCAAAGGATTATTGCGAATCACAAAATCCGCCTATTCTTTATCCTGATGATTGGAAAGGAGAGAACGCCGTTGTGAGCCTTGTAAATCCTGAAACAGGTGAAGTTAACGTGGGTAATGCGAATTCCGCTTTCACTTCCGGAACTCTGGGCGGGCTGCTTCATTTTGCTACGGATTTTGGTGACGGAGAAAACGGAATTAATGCCGGAACCGTAATGAACGGACTGAATACACTTTGTCAGACGATTGCTGATGTGTTTAATAATTTGAATACAAGAAACGGCGCATATTGTATTGATCCGAATGATACTGAGAAATTGATGGCAACTGATCCGGCAAATCTTATTTTTGTGGGACCAAATGGTGACGGTACAGGAATAACAGCAGGAAATATTCAGATTAACCCTGATTTGCTGACTGATGACGGATGTTGGAAAATTGCCTGTGCGTTCTTTGATGATCCGGCTAATTTTGATGTAAATGCAGTCGGTAACGCAGCTAACGTTAAGGATATGCTTGCAACCAGAAACGAAAAAAATGCGGCTCTTGACGGTCAGTCAATTGAAGGGTATTATACCGGACTTGTCGGAAAAGTTGCGGCTGCAGGAAGTAATATCCAATCTCTCTTTGATACACAGTGCGAAGTTCTTGATTCTATTCAGTCAAAAATCAAAGATGCAACCGGTGTTGATTTGAATGAAGAATTGGTTGATTTAGTAAAATACCAGACTGCTTATGCAGCTGCAGCACAGGTATTTAATACCTGTAATTCTTGTCTTGATACTTTAATGACTTTAGGAAGGTAGCTTATGGTAAACAGAATTTCTACAAGCGGAAAATATGACAGATTGTTTGCAGATATGCAAAAAAATCTTTATAATTATAACAAAATTTCTGAACAGCTAGCTTCTCAAAGCAAGGTAAATTCTATTACAGATGACCCTATTGCAGCTGTAAATATTTTGAATACAAGCAGGCAGTTAGGTCAAATGGATATTTTTGCACAGAATGTAAAACTTGGCATGACTGAACTTAGCACTCTGGATGATTTGATGGAACTGGCAAGCGGATACCTTTCTCATACCTGGGATAAAGCTGTTCAAGCAAATAACCAGACTTATTCTGAAACAGCACTTAGAGCTTTGAAGGTTGAAGTTGATGAAAATATTAAAACAATGGTTGACCTTGCAAATACAGAGTATAACGATAATTATATTTTTGGTGGAACAAATACAAAAGTTACACCGTTTGAAATAGCTGAGAATGGTGATATTATTTATCGCGGTACTCCGCATGACAATCCTGATTATGTGAGACGCACCGAAGTTGCAGACGGGGTTTTTGAAACTATTAATACAACAGGAGATAGAGTTTTCGGGTATTATAGAGCTGCTGTTGAACCCGGAAACGGAGTTTGGACAGATACGAAAGGCAACAGAGTTTTAGAAACAACAGAAAATGGTGCTCAGGTTTTCAGATACGAAAATGGAAACCTATACGAAGGTGATATTGCAGATTTAACTGACGGAGCTCCTGAGGAAGCTGAAGGTGTTATGGGTGCAATGAAGCTTCTAAGTAACTCTCTTGAGATGGTGCTTAATGGTGAGACTGAAGAAGGGTATGAGTTAATGAACTCAACTCTTAGTATGTTTGATAAATCTTTAACAAGAATAAGCGAAGAACAAACAAAATTTGGCGGAGTTTATAATCGTTTAGAGATGACGACTTCGACATTAGAAACGAATAACGAAAATTTAACAACTTATCTTTCTTCAATACGAGATGTTGATATAGCGGAAGCGGTTACAAATTGGCTTCAAGCACAGTATGCGTATCAGGCAAGCCTGCAGGTTTCTTCATCTGCGATGAATATGAGTTTGTTAAACTATATGAGATAGAAAAATTTTAATTAGTCTACAATTTTAATATACTTACCATTTTTAAGGACACTTCGTTGTCCTTTTTATTTGTTGTATAATATATACGTAGAAAAATGGAGAGTTGTATGACAAAGAATGTTATTTGTATTAAATGGGGAACAAAGTTTGGTGCAGAATATGTAAACCGCCTTTATCACATGGTAGAGAAGAATTTGAAACTGCCTCACAGATTTGTTTGTTTTACTGATAATTCAGAAGGTCTGGCAGAAGGAATTGAAGTTAGGGAACTGCCTCCTTATGAAGAAAATCCGCACATCGGCGATAAAGGATGGAGAAAACTTTCTCTTTTCAATAAACAGCTTGCTGATTTGGAAGGTACAGCGCTCTTTTTGGATTTAGATATTGTTATACGCGATGATTTAACTCCGTTTTTTGAAGCAGAAGGCGACTTTTTGATTGTTAAAGATTGGGATTTTCCAGACGATATTATCGGTAACTCTTCTGTATTCCGTTTTGAAGTCGGCAAACATCCGGAAGTTTTGGAAAATTTCTATAAACTCGGTAATGAAATTCGTCACGATTATAAAAATGAACAAGCTTTCTTGTCTTACGAAATGCAAAGAAAAGGTATTTTAAAATACTGGGAGCCAAGCTGGTGCGTAAGCTTTAAACGCAGCTGCCTGCAGCCATTTCCGCTTAATTTCTTTAAGATGGCAAAAGACCCTGTTGATGCGAAAATCATCGTTTTCCACGGCAGACCTACTCCGGAACAGGCTTATAAAGGTTTTATGGGAAAAGGCGGTTTACGTTATGTAAAACCTACAAAATGGCTCGATAAATACTATTCGTAGAAAGGCTGCTGTGTTACTTTTAGAAATCATAATCACAATTTTGTTTTTTATTTATCTTCCATTCTTTTTTGTGGAAAGAGTTCTGCATAAGAAGTCTCACGGTTGGAAAGAAAAATTCGGCGGGGGGGTAAATGATTGGATTGAAAATGAAATTACAAGCTTTACCGCAGGTGGGGGTGTCAATGCTCCAAAGGTTATTCACATCCACTGCTGTTCCGTTGGAGAAGCGCTGGCGATTGAAAATCTTTTGAAATCTGTTCGAGAAAACTTTCCTGAACATAAAATTGTGGTTACAACTTTTACCTACGCAGGTCAGCAGATTGCGCAAAAGAAATTTGCAGGTATTGCGGATTATATAACCTACTTCCCGTTTGATATGCCAATTTCCGTAAACAGATTTCTGGATAAAGTTAAACCTTCCGTTTCACTTATTGTTGAGACTGAAATCTGGCCTTATTTTGCATATAGCTGCAAAAAACGCGGTATTCCGCTGTCAATTATTAATGCAAGGATTTCAGACCTTTCATACCCTTCTTATAAACGTATGAAATTATTTTTCTCTCTTGTGTTAAACAATTATGATGCTGTTTATGCTCAAAGTCAGGAAGATTGTGAAAAATTCATTTCTATTGGAATGAAACCGGAAAAAGTCGAGCTGATGGGTAATCTAAAATTTGATATACAGATTTCTGCTGATAAAGTTGATATCGGACAGGATGGTTACAGGGTTTTTCTTGCCGGAAGTACCCATAAACCCGAAAACGATATAGTAATTTCTACTTATAAGAAACTCAAAGAAAAATTTTCGGATTTAAAAATGATGATTGCACCAAGACACCTGGAAAGAGTTAGCGAAATTAAAGAATTGCTGAAACAATATGGTCTTTCTTATGCTTTGCGCTCTCAGGACGGAAAATTTTCTGAAGATACTGAGGTGATTATTCTTGATACCTTAGGCGAGCTTAAAAACATGTATTCAGCCTGCGATTTGGCTTTTGTAGGCGGAAGTTTTAATAAAACAGGAGGGCACAATCCTCTGGAAGCTTCTATTTTTGAAAAGCCTGTAGTTTCAGGTCCTGCAGTTTTTAATTTTAAAGATATTTACGATATTTTATCTAAATCCGGTGCCGGAAAAGTTGTGAAGACTCCTCAGGAGTTTTATCAATATCTTGAAAAATTGTTGAGTGATAACGAGTTTTACGAGCAGACAAAAAGCGCTTGTAAAAATGTTTTTGACTCACAAAGAGGCGCAATCGACTTTGTGATTAATAAGATACGATAATCAAATTTCGTTCGTAAACTTCATCAAGCGGTAAATTGTACGTAATAATTTCACAAATTTTAGCCCGATGTTTTTCTAAAGTTTTTTTAGCGTTTTCGATTTCTTCTAAGGCTTTTTTAGATTTGTACGCAACAAAATATCCATCTTTTTTAAGCAAAGGAAGCGCATATTCGCAAATTTTGCCCAAATCTGCAACAGCACGGCTTGTTATTATATCAAATTTCTGTCCTTTTAAATTTTCGACTCTATCGCAAATTGTGTCAAGATTATTTAATTCTAATGCAGATTTCATTTCGTTGATTGCGTTGATTTTTTTTCTAATGCTGTCAATTCCTGTTATATGAAATTCCGGAAACTCGATTGACATAGGAACGCACGGAAACCCTCCGCCACATCCGATGTCTAAAATATTCCCGCTTGAAATTTTATACTTTTCAAAAAACATTTTGATTGCAAGCGAATCATAAATATGTTTTTCGAAAAGATATTTTTCATCGTTTTTGGAAATCAAATTTAGTTTAGCATTTTGTTCTAAAAAAACACTTTTATATTTTGTAAAATCGGCTTTTATTTCAAATTTATCCATATTTTTTCTCTATATCATTGAAAACTTCGCTATCCATTCTAAGTTTCATATCGTTAATTCTGTTCTGAATTTTAGAGCTGTCAACAGCGTTGCCTAAAGTTTCAGCTATTCTTCTTGCTTTAAAGTACTCAATGAGCGCTTTTTTGTTAAGCGAAATATTGTTGTAATAATAATCACCAAGTGCAATAGTAGCTTCAAGAAGATAAAAGTCTTCGTTTATAAACTCAGCGCTTTGTTTTGCTTCAATAAGGTATTCGAGCGCTTTTTTATTTCTTTCTTTTAAACAAATTTTAGCAAGGTGCGAAGCGCTGTAATATATCCCGTCATAATTGTTATTTGCTTTTTCTAAATCATAAGCTTTTTTAAAGCAATCGCCTGCATCAGAATAATTATTATTATCAAAATAACATGAGCCAAGATTTGAATACGCTAGTGCTTTATAAGGGTTATCTTTGTTTATTGTGATACATTTTGAATAGTATTCAAAAGCTTTTTTCTCATCATTGTTATCGTCATTAGCAAGCGCGTATTTAAAATATAGCTCTGCTCGTGTTGCATCAGTAGTATTTTCATCAAGTGAAGCAAGGGCTTTTTCATAATACACATAAGCTTCTTCCGGAACATTTATCGCTGAGTAAATATTTCCGAGGAGCGTGCATGCTGATACCATAAGAGATTGCGGTGTATCAACAGAGTAAATAACTTTCTTTGCCGTTTCAATTGCTCTTTCTGTTTTGTACATTGCAAAATAAAGGTCTGTAAGTTCGTAGTACAGATAGTTCAGGTTAATAACTTCGTTATTCTTTTTGTAAGTACTTTCAACAAGTTCGTAATAATGCTGCGCCATCGGGAGATTTCCGATTTCTTTGTAAGTTCTTGCAAGCAGTATTCTTGCTTCAATTAAAGTATGTAAGTCAGTTTCCGGAGAATTTAATACACTAATAAAAGCTTCGATAGCTTCCGTATTTTTTTTGTCTTCTGCAAGTTTTTTTGCACGTTTGAATTTTTCTTCAACAGTAGGAGATTTTTCTATATTTTCAACTGGTTTTCTTGTTTCAACTGTTTCAACAATTTCAGGAGTCGGATTCTTCCCGCTTTCGATTTCTTCTATTCGTTTGTTATGGTATTCAATTTCTGCTCTCAGAGCTTGCCTTGAAATCAATATTTCCCGGGTTTGAAGAGGTTCTTTAAGCAGCTTTTCGTAAATATTTATTATGTATTTATGCAGCTTAATCTCTGTTTTTGCAGGTATTGAAATGTCGATATTCTGCTGAAAATAATCCTGCACATAAACAATTTCGTTCGACAAAAAAATCATTAAATTTGATTTTAAGTATTCAAGTGAGAATTCGTCATAAAGCTCAAAAACAGCAAGAGCATTTAAAGAAAGCCCGTGTCGGACTGTTCTCAAAAACCAGAAAAAATTTCTGATGGTAGCAGGAATTAAATTTACATACGTAAGTCCTATATATGAATCAAAATTCATACCTGTCTGGGCGAATTTATTTAGAAAATCACTTAAGGAAGTTTTCATTGCCTGAACAATCTTTAAGGCAATTGCTGTATAATAATAGTAACCTCTTGTATATTTATAAAAATCATCAAGAACAGTATCAGTGTAAGAAATTTGATATGAGCTTACAAATTCTTTAAATATTTCTTTTGTAAACGCTTTTAGAAAAATTTTCTTTTTAACCTTAATGTTACCAAAAATTCCCGGTGTCATTGCTCTGGTGGATGCAACGATTTTGACGTTCGGGTTTTGAGCAAGTTTTTCAAGAAATTCAAGTACAAGAGGCGTGTTCTCTTCTCTTATGTCGTCATAAGAGTTTAAAATGATTATAAAAGGCTTTTTGATAGAAGAAATGTACTGCAAAAGCTTAACAGAAAGCGTTGTTATTTTTGCGTTTAAATTTATAGCTTTGGAAAGCGCATTTTTTTCAACGGTATCAATAAACGATAGTAAAATATCGTCACAAACAGTTGCAGCCTTGCAGTAATATTCAAGCTTAATTACGTCTTTACTGAATAATTCCGAAAGATAATTTATAAACTGCCTTTTTCCTGTGCCGAGAAAACCGTGAACATAAAGCATATTCTCTTCTGAGCTTAAAAACTCAACAGCTTTTACTATCTCTGCGTAATTGTTCTTTAATAAAAACTTATTAATGCATCCGGATTCAGGGAGATTAACATTTTCGGTATCAAAGGAGCTATTCAAAAAATTATAATCCATAACACGATTTTAAATGATATTGACACAATTTGCAAATATTTATTCCATTTACCCTATATTTTGATATAATAGAAAAAGGAGGATAGCTAAATGTTTAATGTTTGCTTAGAGTTAGGATTAACAGCGCTTATTGCATATTTAATAGGATCAATTCCGACCGGATATTTGATAGTAAAAGCAAAAACCGGAAAAGACATAAGAACAATAGGTTCAGGCTCAACAGGAGCTACGAATGTCAAAAGAGTTCTTGGTAAGAATTACTTTTTTATCGTAATGCTTTTGGACGCTTTGAAAGGCGCAATTCCGCCTCTTCTTGCCAAAATGTTTGTAACAGTAGGTTTGTCAATCGGAATTGCGCCTGTAATTGCTGCAATTGCGGTTATTCTTGGTCACAGCAAATCTATATTTCTTCAGTTTAAAGGCGGAAAGTCTGTTGCATCTGGAGTCGGTACAATTCTTGCTTTAAATTGGATTGTCGGACTGATTATTGCATTAGTTTGGGGAGTTATTACTTATACTACAAAATATGTTTCTGTTGGTTCTATTTGTGCACTTTTAATTTCTCCTTTTGTAATGTATTTTTTAGGCGCTCCGATTGCTTACACTGCTTATTGCGCGCTTGGAGCTATTTATATAGTTTATTTGCATAGAGAAAATATTAAACGTTTGATACAAGGAAATGAAAATAAGGTAAGATAGATGACATTAGGAAATATTCATTCAATAGAAAGCTGTGGTACGGTTGACGGCCCCGGAATAAGGTTTGTGGTATTTACCCAGGGCTGCCCTTTAAGGTGCCAGTACTGCCATAATCCTGATACATGGGATTTGACGGGCGAAGGTAATAAAATGTCTGTAGATGAAATTCTGACGCAATATGAAGGTGTAAGAGCATTCTGCGGCGGAGGAATAACTGTGACTGGCGGCGAACCGCTTTTGCAGATGGAGTTTGTTACAGAGTTGTTTAAAAAAGCAAGAGAAAAAGATATTCATACTGCTCTTGATACTTCCGGTCTGCTTTTTACTCCGCAGACGAAGGATAAAATTGATGAGCTTTTGAAGTATACAAGCCTTGTGCTTCTGGATATTAAACATATTGATGATGAGGAACACAAAAAGCTTACAAAACATTCTAATAAAAATATTTTGGAATTTGCAAAATATTTATCTGAAATTAAGAAACCAATGTGGGTAAGACATGTTGTTGTGCCGGGAATTACTTTTAAAGAAGAATATTTGACAAGATTAGGCGAATTTCTAGCGGATTTACATAATATTGCAGCTTTAGATGTTCTTCCTTATCACGATATGGCAGTCCCAAAGTACGAAAATCTCGGGATTGATTATCCGTTGAAAGGAGTACCGCCTTTGACTCATGACGAAGCTTTGAAAGCCAGAAACATCATAATACAATCAATCAAAAAAAATCGGGGTTACTAACCCCGATTTTTTTATAGTTTCCAACTATTTAAATATTCTTCCTGCTCAGGAGTCAGTGTATCAATTGTAATTCCCATTGAAGCAAGTTTTAATTTTGCAATATCAATATCAACTTCTTCAGGTAAATGGTAAAGTTTATTCTCTAGTTTACCCTTGTTTTTAACAAGAAATTCAATACCTAAAGCCTGATTAGCAAAACTCATATCCATAACTGATGCTGGATGTCCTTCTGCTGCAACCAAGTTTACAAGCCTGCCTTCAGCTAAAACATATACAGATTTGCCGTTTAAAAGCTTGTATTCATCTAAGAATGGTCGGATTCTTTTTATTTCAACAACATGAGATTTTAAATCAGGTATGTTCACTTCGTGGTCAAAGTGACCTGAGTTGCATAGAAACGCTCCGTCTTTCATTTCAAAAATATGTTGAATGTCTACTACGTGTTTGTTTCCTGTAACAGTTAGGAAAATATCTCCTTCTTTAGCAGCTTCTGCAATTGGCATAACTCTGTAACCTTCCATAGCAGCTTCAAGAGCTTTAAGCGGATCAATTTCACAAACAATAACATTTGCTCCTAAAGCTTTTGCTCTGAGTGCGCATCCTTTACCGCACCATCCGTAACCGGAGATTACAACAGTTTTACCGGCAATCAGAATATTTGCTGCTCTCATAATACCGTCCATTGCACTCTGACCTGTACCATAGCGGTTGTCATAAAGATGTTTGGTAAGGCTTGTATTAACGCCTAAAGCCGGAAATTTCAGTTCTTTTTGGCTTTCAAGCGCTTGTAATCTGATTATACCTGTAGTTGTTTCTTCAGTAGAGCCTATAATATGGCTTGCAAGTTCAGGTCTTTCAGCGTGAAGAGTAGCAACAATGTCACATCCGTCATCAATAATAATATCAGGATTGTGCTCTAATGCTTGTCTTACATGGTCTCTGTAAACATCTACAGATTCTCCAGCATAACCTAAAACAGGAATATCCCAATATTTTACAAGCGCAGCAGCAACATCATCCTGAGTCGAAAGGGGATTTGATGCTATAAGTATGGCATCTGCTCCGCCATCTTTCATAACTGTACAAAGCGCAGCAGTCTCTTTTGTAACATGAACACAAGCTGATAATTTTAATCCTGCAAATGGTTTTTCTTTTAAGAATCTTTCTCTAATTTTTTTTAGAACCGGCATGTCTTTCATTGCCCATTCTATGTTATTTTTGCCTTGTTCGGCAAGGTTGATATCTTTGATATCATATTTAATTTGTGTAGTTGTCATGTTAATCCATCCTATTCTTTTAAAACTGCAACGCTTATAGTGTATATTTTATCACTAACATGTACAACAGCCCACCTCAAGTGGTTAATATTTTGTTTAGAAAGTTCTAATTCAATATATTCAGTCGTCGGAGCGTGATTATTTGGTATTTCTATTAATTCTGAGATTACTTTCATATTTATTCTACTGTGACAGATTTAGCTAAGTTTCTAGGCTGGTCAACATCTTTGCCTAAAAATTCTGCAATATAGTAAGCTAGTAATTGCAAAGGCACAACAGCTAAAGCCGGTGATAAGATTTCTGAAATCTCCGGAATTCTTATTATACATTCAAACAACTCATTTAATTTGACATCATCAGAGTCTGTGAGTGCAATCATTCTTGCATTACGCGCTCTTGCTTCTTCTGAATTTGATAAAATTTTATCATAAACTTTGCCTTTCATAAGAATAGAAAGCACCGGCATGGTTTCATCTAACATAGCAATTGGACCGTGTTTTAACTCGCCTGCCGTATATCCGGTTGCATTAATGTAGCTGATTTCTTTAAGCTTTAAAGCGCCTTCAAGTGCTGTCGCAAAGTTTACGCCGCGCGCAATAAAGATAAAGTCTTTTGAACTTGAAAATGCGCGTGCACATTTTTGAATATCTTCTTTGTGAGCAAGAATTTTTTCGATTTTTTGCGGCAAAACAATAAGTTCACGTTTCAAATCTGATAACTCATCTTTACTTACCCCTTTTGTTTCTGCAATGTAAATTGCGAGCAGATAGAAAGAAATTAACTGTGCCATGTAAGATTTTGTTGCAGCAACAGAAACTTCAATTCCTGCATAAACCGGAACAAGGCTGTTAGCTTCACGTGCCATAGTTGAATCAGGCCTGTTTGTAACAATTAAAATGTGCGAACCTTTTGCTTTTGCCTGACGCACAGCAGTGATTGTGTCAGCAGTTTCACCGGATTGGGAAACTCCGATTACTAAAGTGTTTTTGTCCGTAATTGTTTTTCGGTAAATATATTCACTTGAAGGCTCTACGTCTACTGAAATTCCGCAGAAGTCTTCAATAATATACTTTCCGACCATTGCAGCATGTAAAGAAGTTCCGCATGCAACAATTTGAATTCTGTTTAAGTTTTTTAAAGTTTCCTTATCTAAAGTTACTTCGTTTAATGTTATAGGTTCATCAATTGCACGAAGCTTGCCAGAAAGTACGTTTCTGACTACATCAGGCTGTTCATGGATTTCTTTTAACATAAAATGCTTGTAACCCATTTTGCTCAAGGCAACCGGCTCCCATGGAAGAGTTTCAATTTTTCCCTGAATTAAATTATTTTCTTCATCAATCAATCTTATTGAATTTGGAGTTACCGTAACAATTTGATTATCATCAATGTACATTGCTTTTTTTGTATGCTGAATAATAGCCGGAACATCAGATGCTATATAATATTCGTTTTCTCCGAGACCAACAAGTAAAGGTGCGTTGCGTCTTGTTGCGACAATTGTGTTTTTAACATCCTGATGAATAACACAAAGCGCGTAAGCTCCTTCAATTTCTTTTGTTGCAAGTCTTACAGCTTCTGTTAAATCTTTTGTTTGAGCAAATTTTGTAGCGACTAAATGTGCTACCGTTTCGGTGTCAGTTTGTGAACGGAAAGTGCACCCCTGCTTTTCAAGTTTTTCACGAAGTTCTTTGAAATTTTCGATAATACCGTTATGAACGATTGCAACTTTACCGCAATTACAGGTATGAGGGTGAGCGTTTGCAACTGTTGGTGCACCGTGTGTAGCCCAGCGGATGTGACCTATGCCGATTGTGGATTTAGAAATTTCGCCGTAATTTTTTTCAACGATATCTTTAAGGTTTTGTAACTTGCCTTCAGCTTTATAAAGTTTTACAACTCCTTCCGGATTAACAGCAATGCCTGCTGAATCATATCCTCTGTATTCAAGGTTTGTAAGTCCTTCCAACAAAATATCAACAGCTGACTTATTTCCAACGTATCCAACAATTCCACACATTATTTTTACCTCTCTATTTACCCCTAATTCTAGCATAAAATAAATTTAATCCTAATTAAGATTTTCTAAAGAATCCTTTAATTTTATATATACCGGCGATACCTGCGGCTGTGAGAGCAACTCCGCCAAAAATTTTAAAATACAAAGACTTATTAAATTCATGTTTTGATTTCTCCTTTTTTGCACCTTGATAAATATCAGTATTGATTGCATTAAGTTTTTGCTTGGCTTCTTTTTCAGAAAAAAGAGTATGTTTAGGTAAAGCCGCAGGAGCTTCTGCTGCATTGATTTTAGGGCGCTTAACTTTTATTTCGCTTGAATAATGACTTTCTAATATGTTGTTAATTTCACTCATTTAGAATAATTCTCCGTATCTTAGCAGTTTGTGAAGCCGGCTTTTGGGCAGGTACATCATCCCGACCTGAGCCGGAATGTCGGGTATTTTTTTGAGAATACATTCCTCCATGTATTGATTAGCTTCCGGACTTATAAACCTGAATCCGAGTTTATAAAAGAACAATGCAGGCGACGACTCTTTTACTAAAGGTGCAGAAAAGGTCACAATACGCCCCTCTGTTTTTGAGTCGAACATCGCTTTTTCTGCAAGATTTTTTATAGCTTCCGTACCAAGTCCGCAGCGGGCTTTGGGCGATTGAATATAATCAATTATGTAACAGTTTTTTAAATATTTTATTTTTCTCGTCAAAGGTGCTGCCGAGAAAAAGTTCCCGCCATAATCTTTTCCAAGCGGTTCTTCGATGATATCAACATAATCATCATCAATTTCACCCGGAATGATAATATTGTCACCCCTTTTAATTTTTTTGACAGTGATTTTAGCTTTTTCTTTCAGAAGCGGCGTTTTAAATCCCAGAATGGGAGGCATGCCCATGCTGCTAATAGAGGGCATTGCCTTCGCTACCGCCATCTGTGGACGCATGTCCATAGACGTGATATTGTTAATCATAACCTACCTAACCTATATTTTCTAACCTTATATATATAAAGTTTTTTCTCCGGCAAAAATTGCTTTTTTTTGTTACAAATGTTAATAATCAGTAGTCCTATTGAAATTCGACTATGTTTTTGATAAATTAAAAAATAAGAAATTGCTTAACAAAAATTTACTTAAAATTTCTTAACAAACGGAGAGAAAAAGTTAAATTTTTTTGTGTGTGGTTTTTTATATATATAGTTATGTGTGTAAGGAGTTGTTTATGAAAATTAACGCCATTAGTGCCGATTATGCAGTGCGCAGCGCAAAAAACGTGAAAAAGGCAGCAGCGCCGGAGGGGATTCAAGAACCAAATATACCTCAAGGAATGTCAATGATTTCGTTTAGAAGCGGAAATCCGAGACATATAGGTCACATGGTTTCGGAAGAACCATTGTTCGGGTTTAATGGCGGTGGAGTAGGTACGGTTGTTAATGATTACAACAACCTTGACGGCAAAGATGTCGATAAGATTGTAAAATATATTCCGATGTATAATCAGGAAGTTGAGTATAAGAAAGATTTTGACCCTAAAACAGGTGAAGTTAAACATCCTTTAACACAAAATGTAAAAGTCAGATATGTACCTAATAACCTTCCGGAAGGTCACCCTTTGAAGGGTAAAGAAGGAATGCCTTATATTACCGGAGAAGCTATTGATAATTCTACAGATATTGTAAAACTTTTAAAAGATAAAAGAAATAAAGTATTTCTTCTGGAAGAAGTCGGTTCTTCAAAAATGAACTGGGGTATGGAAGAAAATGTTCCGATTAAAATGTTTAGAGCAATCAAGGACGAAAATCTTGAAAAAGCTATGGATGGCAGAGCTATAAATAAAGAAACCCAGAAAAAACTTGAGTTTGTGTTTACTTTCGTAGATTCAACTGCAAGTATGCCAAAACAATATGCTGATGGCAGTTATGCTACAGCAAGCGGCGATGCTTTAGCTAAGAAATTTTCTTCAGGCTGGCAGGGACAGCCTTATCCAAAAGAAAGTAAAGCAACTGTTGAGTTAATGCCTATGTTGAAAGCAAAAACAGGCTTAGATCCTAAATACATTGTTTGTTCTGATGCTCAGCCGATGTTTGCAATGCACTATGCTGCTGAAAAAAATGCTGCCGGTGATCCATTCTGGAGAGATAAGTTTTTAGGCGGAGTTGGTCACAATATGAACGCAGGTTATGACCAGCCAATGGGAGCAAGACAGGCAGTTGTTAACCTTGGTGCTACAAAAGAACAACTTACAAAATTATTAAACAGTAAAGAATATATTGAAGCAGTTAAACTCGGACGTGAAGAAGATTTCTTGAGAGAAACTGTTTTGAAAAACTTTGTGAGACCAAAAAGCGGAATGAACGGATTTAACGTAGCAATTCATTATGCTAAGGCTGGCTATGTTCCGATGCTTACTACTGTAGCAGAAGGTTATCATGATTCAATCATTACAAATGATTTAGTTTCGGCAATGTACGATGACTTAAAAGAACTTGATAAGCTTGGAAGGTTTAAAGGTTTAACAAATGCTTTGATGGATCCAAACGTAACTCCGTTTAAGGATACAATTTTACAGCCGGGATATAAACAGGATGCAAAAGTAAAACTAGCAAATGGAACAGAAACTGTTGTTAAAAAATTCCAGGTATTTGATCCTAATAAAACAGATTTGAAAACCGTAAGAGAAGTTAAACGCCAGAATAAGATTAATCTTCTTGAAAGATTTGACCCTAAGTTTATTAATTCTCAATATTATGATGAAGCTAAAAAAGAATGGGGAAAACCTAATACCGGCAGAATGCGTATTGTAGCCGGTGAACAGGGCAGAAATGTAAAAATATACGGTGGTATTGATCCGGAATACATCAATAAACTTAAAAACGGCAAAGATGTAAAACTTATTGTAAGCTGGGGACGTGGTGATTTCCAAAAAGCAATGGATACTGTAATTGATTCTTTTGAAAAATATGCTGAAAAAGATCCTGATGCAGTTCTTGTATTCGGCGGAGATATGAAGTTTGAACCGGAAACAGTTGAAAAATTCCAGCGTGCAAATGCAAAACCTAAACTCAAAGGTAGAATGATTATGACAAACGGCTGGACTCCGGGTAAAGACTTTGCTATGGCTGGTGATGTAGCGCTTCTTCCTTCAAGATTTGCACCTTGTGAGTTGACTGACTTAGAAGCTAAGAAATGTTTATGTACACCTATTGTTCCTAATGTACAGGGCATGGCACAGAAAAACTTTGATCCTGCTAATACAGCAGAAGCAGCAAAAATGGACGCTTATAAAGGTGTTCACGAATACTTTATGACGGAAGAAACTGCGCTTAAAGCAGCGAACGAAGATGCTAAAAAAGTGTTTAATGATACAAAAACTAAACTTGAAGCAGATATTAAAAAGAAATATAAAGGACAGCTAAACGAAGAAATTCCTGAAAAACTTTTGAAAGCGACAATCGAAGCAGATGAAACATACAAAAAAGCATTGAGAACGCTTAGAGATTCTGTAATTTCTGACGAAATGGCTGCTTGTCTGGAAAGAGCTTTGATTACTGACAGAAACAGCAAGAATGCAGAAACAATCTTGGCAAACCAGATTAAAGCTGATACAACATGGTTTGGTAACTCATGGTTGAGCAGCACCGGCAAATCTTCCGGTCAGCTGTATTTTGACTATCATTTTAACAATGTAGGTAAAAATATTTCTAAGAATGACTTAATTAAACTTGATTTCTCAGGACTTACTCCAATTGGAGAAGGAACAAGCTCAAGCGGACACAGTATTCATTTCAACGGAAAAGCAAAGAAAGCAGCAGGTGTTGTGCTTGGCTTAGCAGCTCTTGCAGGACTCGGGGTTGCAGGTTATAAAAACGGATGGTTCTCTCCGAAGTTTGCGGAAGAAAAAGAACACGGACACCTGTCAATGCTTAGGGCATAAGTTGGTTGAAACTGTAAATATTTGTAATAAAATAAAAGCATGATTATAAAAACTTTTATTGAACCGCCTATTGATAATAATAATTATTTAATAATCGACGAACAATCCAGAGAGGCAGCTCTTGTGGATTGTTCTGCGGTAGGGGTAAATGGGGTAAATGGAGAGATTAATCCGGCTTTGAGTGAGTTTGGCGCTACGTTGAAATACATTTTATTAACTCACGGGCATTTTGACCATGTAGCAGGGATTAGGAATAATCCTGACGTGAAAGTAGTTATGCATGAAAATGACCTGCGTTGGCTCAGTAAAGTCAATCAGTATTTACCCATGTTTGGAATGCCGGAAATTACTGTTCCTAAAGTCGATATTTTTGTAAAAGACGGCGATGTAATTAAACTTGGAGAAACTGAGATTAAAGTTATCCACACTCCGGGACATACTCAAGGCGGTGTTTGCTATCTGGTTGACGGTAAACTTTTCTCCGGCGATACAATTTTTAGAGAGGCTGTCGGGCGCTGTGATTTGGAGGGCGGAGATTTTGACCAGATTGTAGAAAGTATTCAGAGCAAGATTTTTACACTACCTCCAGAAACCGTGATTTACCCGGGGCATGGCAGGATGACAAGCGTAGAGTGGGAAAAAGAGCATAACAGGTTTTTATAAAAAAGTGTAAAAAAGAGGCGCATCATTTGATGCGCCTCTTTTTATTTTACAAATCTCTAGCAACCGCAGCCGATTGAGCCGTGGAAAGTTCTTGAGATAACGTCATCTTGTTGTTCTTTAGTCAACTTGATGAAGTTTACAGCGTATCCTGAAACTCTAACTGTAAGTTGAGGATATTTTTCAGGGTGAGCTTGAGCATCAAGCAAAGTGTCTCTGTTGAACACGTTAACGTTAAGGTGGTGTCCGCCTTTTTCAACGTAACCATCTAAAAGATTTATTAAATTTTCTTCTTGTTGTGTTGCCATTTTAATTATCCTTTCTATTTAAAGCTGGTAGGAATACCTACCAGCCAAATCTATATTTACCCCCACTAGCAGCCGCAAGTGCCTTCGCAGCATCCGCAGTCAAGCTGGATATCAAGGTCGCCCATAAATACTTCGTCTTTACCTAAAGCGTTAGGAATGATAGAGAAAGTATTTGAGATACCGTCTTGAGCATCGCTGAACGGAAGTTTTGCAACTGAAGCTAATGAAGCAACAGCACCGTGAGAGTCACGTCCGTGCATCGGGTTAGCACCAGGAGCTAGAGGAATACCAGCTTTTCTTCCGTCAGGAGTGTTACCTGTTTTCTTACCGTAAACAACGTTTGAAGTGATTGTTAAGATAGACATTGTAGGAATAGAGTTTCTATAAGTATAGTGGCTTCTAATCATGTTCATGAATTTCTTAACAAGGTCTACAGCGATTTGGTCAACTCTGTCATCGTTGTTACCATATTTAGGGAAATCACCTTCAACTTCGTAATCAACTACGATACCGTTTTCATCACGGATAGTTTTAACTTTAGCGTATTTGATTGCAGAAAGTGAGTCAGCAACAACACTTAAACCTGCAATACCTGTAGCGAAGTATCTCTTAACGTCTCTGTCATGAAGAGCCATTTGAGATCTTTCATAGCAGTATTTGTCGTGCATGTAGTGGATGCAGTTCAATGTGTTAACATAAAGTCCTGCTAACCATTCCATCATGTCTTCGTATCTTTCCATTACTTCGTCGTAGTTAAGGTATTCAGAAGTGATTGGTCTGAATTTAGGACCGATTTGCTCTTTAAGTCTTTCGTCTACACCGCCGTTGATTGCGTAAAGCAAGCATTTTGCTAAGTTAGCACGAGCGCCGAAGAACTGCATTTCTTTACCAACAACCATTGAAGATACGCAGCAAGCAATAGCATAATCATCACCGTGAGTAACTCTCATCATATCATCGTTTTCATATTGAATAGATGAAGTTGTGATTGAAATGTGCGCAGCGTACTGTTTGAAGTTGTGTGGTAATCTTTTTGACCACAATACTGTCAAGTTTGGCTCAGGAGCTGTACCCAAGTTTTCAAGAGTGTGAAGGTAACGGAAAGAGTTTTTAGTAACCATATGACGACCGTCGATACCAACACCACCGATTGATTCAGTTACCCAAGTAGGGTCGCCTGAGAACAATGAATTGTATTCAGGAGTTCTTGCGAATTTAACTAATCTCAACTTTATGATAAAGTGGTCAATCATTTCCTGAGCTTCAGATTCAGTGATAACACCGTTTCTCAAATCTCTTTCAATGAAGATGTCTAAGAAAGTAGAAGTTCTACCAACTGACATAGCTGCACCGTTTTGTTCTTTAACAGCTGATAAGTAACCGAAGTATAACCATTGAATAGCTTCTTTAGCGTTAGAAGCAGGTTTTCTGATATCGAAACCATAAGTGTCGCCTAATTCAGCCATTTCCTGAAGAGCTCTGATTTGTTCAGAAATTTCTTCTTTTAACTGGATTTTATCAGGAGTCATTTCTCCGTCTAAAGAAGCGTGCTGAGCTTTTTTGTCTTCGATTAATCTGTCGATACCATAAAGAGCGATTCTTCTGTAGTCGCCTATGATACGTCCGCGTCCGTAAGCATCAGGAAGTCCTGTTAAGATAGCTGAGTGACGAGCTTTTCTCATTTCAGGTGTGTAAACATCGAATACACCCTGGTTGTGAGTTTTTCTGTATTTTGTGAAGATTTCTGTAACTTCAGGATCTACTTCATAGCCGTAAGATTTGCAAGAAGTTTCAGCCATTCTGATACCGCCGAATGGTTGTAATGAACGTTTAAGAGGTGCATCTGTTTGAACCCCTACGATTTTTTCTAAACTTTTATCGATATATCCTGCACCGTGAGAAGTGATTGTAGATACGATTTTTGTATCCATATCTAAAACGCCGCCGTTTTCACGTTCTTTTTTGAACAATTCGCAGCATTCTTCCCAAAGCTTAGTCGTAGCTTCGGTAGGACCAGCTAAAAAGCTTGAATCACCATCATAAGGTGTGTAGTTTTTCTGGATAAAATCTCTAACATTGATTTCTGACTGCCATTTGCCGCCTACGAAATCGCTGGTTGAAGATTTTTTTTCTAATGTTAATTCTGACATTTTAATCTCCTTGTCTTTACCGCCAACTTAAGAGCGGATTTCTATCACTAACTATTACTACTATTATATATCTAAAAAAAAATATGGAACAGTTGTATTTACAACAAGTGTTAAGATTTTGTTAATTTTATTTGCAGTTGCAACAACCTGATTTACAATTTTTGCATCTATCAGGCATTTTACTAGTTTTTGTGTATTCTTGAAAACTTTTAATCCATTTAGGTTCTTTGCAGGAACATTTTTGCATGAAAGTCAGATAATCAACAAATCTGTTTAAAACTTCATCAGGCATGGAAAATTCTAAATCTTCAGCATGTTGTTTATTTAACATCAAGACATTTTCCAAAAAGTTTTCAATTGTTTTGTGCCTTGTAAGCTTCTCTTCGGCGGCATTTTGCCCTTTTTTAGTTAATGTAATCACTCCGTAAGGTTTGTAATTAATGAATCCTTTTTTTGTTAAAGTTTTAACAGCTTCTGAGGTTGAAGCCGCATTTGTTTTAACAAATTCTGATACATCTCTAACCCTCGCAGCTCCTTCTGTTTCAATGATTTTATAAACAGCAATAAGATAATTTTCTAAACTTTTTGTAAGTTCTTTCATAAATTTATTGTAGCATAAAATTATTTTTGGTATAACATATATCTTATGGCATACCATAAAAAGAGGACGTATGAATTATATAGATGAGATAAAAAAGTTAAAAAAAGAAAAGAATGCAATTATTTTGACACATTGCTACCAGTCGGTTGAACTTGATGAGATTTCGGATTATGTAGGTGATTCTTTTTATTTGAGTAAAAAGGCGCGTGAAGCTGATGCTGATATTATTGTATTTGCTGGAGTTCACTTTATGGCACAGTCTGCCAAGCTTTTGAACCCCAATAAGAAAGTTTTGCTTCCTAATTTGAATTCCGGATGTTTTATGGCTGATATGATTGGGGTAAAAGAATTAAGACAATTCAGAATGCAACATCCTAATGTACCTGCAGTTTGTTATATTAATTCTACAGCAGAAGTTAAAACTGAATGCGATATCTGCTGTACAAGTTCTAATGCAGTTGATGTTGTAAAAAGTCTTGGAGCAAAAGAAATTTTATTTTTGCCGGATGCTTATTTGGGAAAATGGGTTGAGAAGAAATTGAATGATGTTAGGGTAATTACTTACAACGGTTTTTGTCCGACACACTTGAAGATAAGAGTTGAAGACATTGAGAATGCCCGTAAAGTTTATCCTCATACGAAAATCCTTGCTCATCCGGAGTGTCATACTGAAGTTTCAAAACTTGCGGATTTTGTAGGTTCTACTAAAGAGATTATGGCTTATGCTGCGAAAAGTTTAGACAAACAGTTTGTTATTGCAACAGAAAAAGGTGTTGTGGATAGACTTAAAAGAGATTATCCGCAAAAAGAGTTCATATTAATACGTGATGATATAGTTTGCCAGAATATGAAATGGAATTCATTGGAGGATGTTTATAATGCGCTTAGAAATGAAGAGCACGAAATAAATATAAAAAAAGATATTTTTGATAATGCAAAAAAATGTATAGATAAAATGATAGAGGTTTGCAAATGAATATATTGGTAGGTTTATCCGGCGGTGTAGACTCATCAGTTGCTGCATTGATTTTAAAACAGCAAGGTCATAATGTAATTGGTGCAACAATGTCGATTTACAGAGACCGAGGTAATGTTGCGCATAAATGTTCTCATGGAGCTTGTTACGGTCCTGATGAGAAAGAAGATATTGAAGAAGTGCGCAGAATTGCAGAACAAATAGGAATTCCTTATTATGTTTTTGATTGTGTGGAAGAGTACGAAGAAATTGTGCTTGATTATTTTAAATCGGAATATCTTAAGGGCAAAACTCCGAATCCTTGTATTAGGTGTAATTCTTTGGTGAAGTTCGGAGTTTTGCCCGAACTTGCACGCAGACAGGGAATTAAGTTTGATAAATTTGCAACAGGGCATTATTCTCGTATAGATAATGGTATTTTAAAATGCGGCGTTGACCCTAAAAAAGACCAATCATACTTTCTTTACCGATTAACAAAAGAACAATTAGAAAATATTATACTGCCGTTGGGAGATTACACAAAAGAAGAAATAAGAAAAATAGCAAAAGAAAACGGATTAAATGTTGCCGAAAAACCTGATTCTCAGGATTTTTACGATGGCGACTACAATGAACTTCTCGGGGTAAAAGATGTTGAAGGTAATATTGTAGACTTATCCGGTAAGGTTTTGGGCAAACATAAAGGTATTTGGAATTATACAATCGGGCAGAGAAAGGGGCTGGGGGTTAGTGCTTCTGAACCTTTGTATGTTCTTGAACTCAGAGCTGAAACAAATGAAGTTGTAGTCGGATTTAAAGATGAGACTATGAGTAATGTTTTGTATGCCGGCAACCCTAGCCGGTTGGAAGAATTTAAGAAACATTGCCAGGCAAAAATTCGTTCTACCCAGCAGCCAACGAATGTGAGTGTAGACGAAGTGGAAGATGGAATTATAAAAGTGGAATTTGAGAATATGCAAAAATCAATAGCCCCGGGACAGTCAGTTGTACTTTATGACGGTGATGTTGTATTAGGCGGAGGAATTATATTATGAATAAGCAAGAATTATTAAAATTATATGATGAAGATTTGATGACTTTGGTAGAAAAGGTAGAGAAGCTGCCGTTTAGTCGAAATGTGGAAGTCTGTTCAATAATTAGTGCCAGAACCGGTAAGTGCGGCGAGAATTGCAAATACTGTTCCCAGAGTATCCACAATCACGCAGAAATAATTTGTCATCCGTTAATGGAAGTAGAGGAGGTGCGCGAAGCTGCGCTTCGCGCACGTGATAATGGTGCTTCAAGATTTTGCATAGTGACTTCCGGTCGTGCGGAACAGGGTGAAGATTTTAAGAAAATTTTAGAGATGATTAGGGCTGTTTCTAAGATAGATGGAATTCATTGCTGTGCTTCACTTGGACTTTTAAGCGAAGAGCAAATAAAACAGATTAAAGAAGCAGGTGTTGAAAGATTTAATCATAATATTAATACTTCTAAAAATTATCATAAAGAAATTTGTACAACACATAAGTTTGAAGACAGGATTAATACCGTAAAACTTCTGAAAAAATATGGAATAGAGGCTTGCACAGGTGTGATTTTGGGTATGGGTGAAACAAGGGAAGACAGAGTCGATATGGTACTTTCTCTTGCTGAACTTAATCCGGAAACTGTTCCAATAAACATTTTAAATCCGATTAAAGGAACTGCGCTTGAAGGGTATGAGGATAAAATTACGGAAGAAGAGGTCTTGAAAACTATTTGTATTTTCAGACTTGTAATGCCGGATACAATATTGAGATATGCGGGAGGAAGAAGTACACGACTTTCTAAAAAGGCTCAGAAACTTGGTTTTCGTGCCGGAATTAACGGAATGCTTTCAGGAGATTATTTGACTACAAAAGGCGTAGATTTTGATGAGGATTATGACCTCTTGCAATCTTGCAAAAAATGAGTATAATGGTAAGTCTAAAGGAGATGTGTGTTATGAATTTAATGAACATTTCAGCTGTCAAAAATCAACGTCAGGCATTGATTAAAAGTAATTTTGATGAGATTTACAAGCATGAGATGGCGCATAAACGCGCTGCCGGAGCTTTAGCCGGGGCTATTGTTATTGAAAGAAACGCGCATGGAATTCCAATTGGCGGGCATGTTTCTATTAAGATGCCGACATTAAATCCGAAAAATCCTAAAAAAACTATAGATAATGCTAATACTGTAATTGAAGCAGCAATGGCGCCTTCTGACCCTTCGGCACAGGATTACAAAGTGGCTGCGCAAGCGCAGCAGATTAAAGCTCAGGCTAAGAAGTTAGATTATTATGCTTGATTGCCTTGCTGCGTAAATCCCTGTGGAATGTAATCGCAAATCTGTGCGCTTCATCTCTTATACGCTGGATTAAATACAGCGCATTTGAATCACGCGGGAGTAAGATTGAATCAGATTGTTGCGGAAGGAATACTTCTTCTTCGCGTTTTGCGAGAGATACAAAGTCGATACCTTCTATTCCAAGTTCTTCAACAATTTGCATAACACTTGAAAGCTGTCCTTTTCCACCGTCAATTATGATTAAATCAGGCTTTTCCCATTTTGGTTCACCCAAACGCGCAAGTCGGCGCGAGAGAACTTCTTTCATTGATAAGAAATCATCAGGCTTGCCTTCTGTAGAGCGGATTTTGAATTTTCTGTATGCAGTTTTCTTAGGTAATCCGTTTTGGAAAACGACCATTGAAGCAACAGTATTTGTACCTTGAATGTGGGAAATATCATAACACTCAATACGGTTCGGGAAGTTTGTTAAACGCAGTTTTTCAGCAAGATAAGAGCCTACTTCGTTAAAATCATCCCGAATTTCTGCCATTTTTTTGAGCCGCGCATTATCTAAAAGATTAGCAGCGTTTTTGAGTGCAAGCTCGTATAACTCTTTATATTTACCCCTGGCAAAATTGATAGAAACCTTTTTGCCTGAGAGAACTTTTAACCAATCCTGATAAAGCTCTTTATCTCCGATTTCTTCAAGAATAATTCTATCGGGGAATGCAAGTTTTAATCCTGAATAATAGTCACGGAAGAAAGTTTCAAAGTATTCAGTTTTATCAATGTTGTCAACAAAGTAGAAGAAATCTTTTTTGTCGATTAAGCGTCCTTCTCTAATCATCATTATAACAATTGAGAGAATTCCATCCTCATAAAGCACTGCAATAATATCTTCGTTGAGTTTTGTATTTTCGTAAACGACTTTTTGACGCTCTAATGTTTTTTGCAAATCAAGATAGCTGTCACGCATTTTTGCGGCTTTTTCAAACTGTTCAGTTTCTGCGTATTTTTGCATTTGTTCCTGAATTTGTTTAAGAAGCTCTGTTTGTTTACCGCTTAAGAATAATTCAACCTGTCTGATAAGATTTTGATACTCTTCCGGTGTAACTTTGCCCTGACATGGTGCTAAACACTTACCAATGTGATAATACAGGCATGGGCGGTTTGAAAATTTTGGCTTTTTACATTGTTTCAACGGAAAAAGTCTTTTTAGGAAATCAAGAGTTGCATACATCGCGCCTACGTCGGTGTAAGGACCGTAAAATCGTCCTTTGTCAGGATTAAGGTTCTTTTTACGTACAACCTGAATCCGCGGAAAATCTTCATCTGTAATTAAGAAATACGGATACTTTTTATCGTCTTTTAGAAGAATGTTGTAACGCGGCTTGTGCTGCTTGATTAAATGGGATTCTAATATTAAAGCTTCGACTTCGGAGTCTGTGATTATGTATTCAAGCTTTTCAATTTGAGAAACAAGAACTTTTGTTTTTACGCTGTCATTATGCTGCTTATGAAAATAACTATAAACTCTGCGTTTTAAGTTTTTGGCTTTTCCGACATAAATTATTTCACCGTCTTTATCATAATAAAGATAACAGCCGGGCTGCTCAGGTACAAGCTTAATTGTCTCTCTTAAAATGTCGTTCATAATTAATTAAAAAACTGTTTCAAATACTGTCCTGTATAGGAATTCGGATTTTTTGCAACTTCCTGAGGTGTTCCGCAGGCAATGACTTCACCGCCGCCGTTACCGCCTTCCGGTCCTAAGTCTATAATATAATCAGCAACTTTGATTAAATCAAGATTGTGCTCAATTATTAGAATTGTATTTCCGTTGTCCGCAAGCTGTTGTATGATTTTGATTAACTTATCCAAATCATACCAGTGTAAACCGACTGACGGTTCGTCAAGCAGATAAAGAGTTTTGCCTGTTGCGCGCTTATTTAATTCTGCTGCAAGTTTTATTCTCTGCGCTTCTCCGCCGGATAAAGTTGTGGCGCTTTGTCCTAATTTGATGTAATCAAGCCCGACATCAACGAGTGTTTTTAATTTGTTAGCAATTTGCGGAATGTTTTCAAAGAACTCGTAAGCTTCTTTTACACTCATTTCTAAAACATCGGCGATTGTTTTGCCTTTATATTTAACTTCCAAAGTCTCGTTGTTGTAGCGCTTGCCTTTGCAGACATCGCATTTTACGTAAACGTCTGATAGAAAGTTCATTTCTATTTTCAAAACGCCGTCACCCGAACAGGCTTCGCAGCGTCCGCCTTTTACATTAAAACTGAATCTGCCCGGCTTGTATCCGCGCATTTTAGCTTCGTTTGTTTTTGCGTAAAGTTCTCTTATGTGTGTGAAAACATCTGTATACGTAGCAGGGTTAGAACGCGGAGTGCGCCCGATTGGCGACTGGTCAATGTCTATTATTTTATCAAGGTTTTCAAACCCTGTAATCTCGTCAACTCCCTGCGGTTTTGGCTTGTTTTTGCGTAGCTTATGAACTGCATATTCGTAAATCAGCTCCTGCATAAGAGTTGACTTTCCGGAACCTGAAACTCCTGTAAGCACAACGATTTTACCAAGAGGAATATCTAAATCAATGTTTTTTAAATTGTTTTTAAAAGCGTTTCTGATTTGTAAGAAATTTCCGTTTCCTTCGCGCGTTTGGGCAGGAATAGGAATATTGTATTCTCCGCTTAAATATTTGCCTGTAATTGAGTCTTTTGCTTTAATAATATCATCAACATTGCCTGCAGCGATGACGTTTCCACCGTTAACCCCCGCTTTCGGACCGATATCTACTATGTAATCGGCGTTTCTGATTGTATCTTCATCGTGTTCAACTACGATAAGCGAGTTACCCATGTTTCTAAGTTTAAGCAGCGTTTTAATTAATCGGTCGTTGTCGCGCTGATGCAGCCCGATTGACGGCTCATCAAGAACATAAAGTACACCTGAAAGTCCGCTTCCGATTTGGGTTGCGAGTCTAATTCTCTGCGCTTCTCCTCCGGAAAGCGTTCCTGAGGTGCGCGCAAGGTTAAGATAATTTAAACCGACATCGCAAAGGAATTTGAGCCTTGCGCGCACCTCATCTAAAATTTGTTTTCCGATTTTCATCTGAAAATCAGAAAGAGTAAGGTAAAGCTCGCTTACGAATTCATACGCTTTGTCTACCGGCATGAGGCAGAATTCGTAGATGTTGACCCCGTTGGTGTATTCCCTCTCCTTGAGGAGAGGGTTAGGGTGAGGTGTCAATGTTGAAGAATTCCCGCCGATTCTCACTGCAAGCGGGAACGGTTTTAAACGTGCGCCGCCGCATTTTTCGCACGGAGTTGTTACCATATATTTTTCGATTTCAGCTTTCCAATATTCGCTTTCTACATTGTAATGCTTCATCAGAAAAGGAATTACACCAATAAATTTCTGCATTACGTTTCTATAACGTGTGCTTCCAAACTCACGTATACGCATAGGAATGCGCTCGTCAGAACCATAAAGAATTATGTCTTGATGTTCCTGCGGTAAATCTTTGAACGGGAGGTTTAAATCGATTTTATATTCTGCACTCACAGCGTTGATTACGTCATCATAATATCCCGTAGAAGACTTGCTCCAGGGGTAAATAGCGCCTTCTTTAATGGATTTACCCCTGTCGGGAATAACTAAATCCGGGTCGATTTTGAAATCCACTCCTATTCCTCCGCATTTGTCGCAAGCTCCGTAAGGTGCGTTAAACGAGAAAATACGCGGGGTAAGCTCTTCAAAACTTAAATTGCAGTCGGGACAAGCGAGCTTTTCGCTATAGATTATTTCTTTTCCTTCGATAACATCTATTAAACAAACTCCGTCAGCTTTTTTTAAAGCTATTTGAACGCTGTCGGCAATTCTTGAACGCGCTTCGGGCTTAACTACAACACGGTCGATTACAACCGAAATTGTGTGGGCTTTTGTTTTGGCAAGTTTAATTTCATCTTCGTCAAGATTGTAAATTTCGCCATCAACTTTTACACGTACAAAGCCTTCTTGCTTGAGTTCTTCAAAAAGTGACTGAAATTCACCTTTTTTGCCTTTTGCAAGCGGAGCAAGAATTTGAATTTTAGTTCCAACTTCAAGTTTAAGAATGCTTGCAACAATTTCATCGATAGTCTGCGGCTTAATCGGTTTTCCGCATTTCGGGCAGTAAGGTGTTCCGATACGTGCAAAAAGCAGCCTTAAATAATCATAAATCTCTGTAACAGTTCCGACCGTTGAACGCGGGTTGTTGCTTGTGGATTTCTGGTCGATTGAGATTGCAGGCGTAAGTCCGTCAATGTAATCTACATCAGGTTTATCCATTTGTCCTAAAAACTGGCGTGCATAAGTTGAAAGGCTTTCTATATAACGTCTTTGCCCCTCTGCAAAAATTGTATCAAACGCTAAAGAACTCTTTCCCGAACCTGAAACCCCGGTAAATACGACGAGCTCGTTTTTGGGGATTTCTAAGGAAACATTGTTTAAATTATGTTCTCTAGCTCCTTTTATAACGATTTTATCAGTCATACCAAGATTATAACATCAATATTATTTGTTGTCCTGCGATTTTATAAATTCTTTAAAACAGAATACAAGTGCATCAACATCAATGACCATAAAAAGTTTGTTTGTTGAGTATTTGATATTGGATTTATTTGCATAATTTTACCTGCCTTATATTAATAATAAAGCAGGTAAAAAATAAATTTGCTATTAAAGTTTTATTGCCTGTATAAATCTATAAATACAAAACAATTTTCATAATCATCTTTTGTGCAGCTATACGGAGGATTTTCTTCTAATGCTACCGGTGACAGTGTAGATAAAACAGGAAAATCGTCTACAAGCTTACTTTTGGGATTAATTTTCGTTCTTATATAATCATTGAGAGTGAAAGGTTCTTCTTTATTATAGTCCAGAATATTTTTATCACTGCTGTAATATCCCCAGGCAGCGCCTTTTGCTTGATAATATGCAACAGACTTGCTGGCATATTGAGGATCTCCTTCGCTGTCAAAATATGCAAGTCTGGCCGTTGCAATATTTTTATCATACTCAGGAATTCCCAAAGGAACAACTCTTCCGCTGTCAATGATAGCAAACGCAAAGATATCAGGCTCTATACGGTCTTCACGTTCTTTTTTTATGTCTTCTTCTTTTGATAAATTATAATCTTTGAGGGTCTTGTTACCTCTATAAGTGAATTCAAAACTATTTGGCTTTTTATTCCCGTTTATATCAACAAATACAAGATAAAAGTAGAACCCTGCAGGATCATCAACATCACCGAGTCTTTTTGAGATATAAAACTTCATCCCGTTATTGGCAGTGAACTGAACATTTTCATCAATAAAGCTGTCAGCCAATTCATCTGTTAGCTTAGAAGATGAACAAGTCGAACTATAATCTCTGTCTGCTGTTTTAACATTAGTTCCTGTATTTATGTAAGTAGTTAATCCTCTGCAAAGAATTTCTGCTCCGGAATCGGCTGTTTCAGTATGCTCGGGGGTAAGTTCTTCAAACTCTTCTTCCGTAAACGGATTATACCCGAGCTTAAGTGAGTTATAGTAAGCTTTTTCAAGAGAATTATACGCGTTAGCATATAAATATTTTACAGCTTTTTTATGCACAGGCTTTGTAGTTGTTAAAGCCAGCACGCTTACTATGCCTACAATAGCCATTACAGTAAGCACTTCTCCTAACGTAAAACCACTTTTATTATTTGTCTTCTTCTTCATCTTTTTTAGCCTGTTCTGTAATACTTTTTGCATCTTTAGAAATTTCAACTCTGTTTAAGTATTCAATTTCCATAGTTCCTTCAACACTAACTCTGCCGTCCTGATAAACTTTTATATTAAATCTGTCAGGTTTTTTGCAAGTATCTTTATCATAAATACAGTTAGGACCCTTGTTTCCGTTAACATCAAGGAAAATATCATACGCATCTGTTGCAGAATCAAAATCTGTTATAGGCAGTTTCCATACAATACTGTCAGCAGTTACTAATGTGCCGGTAGGAAGTACGCCATTTGTAAAGTTCTCGGCAGCTTTACTATCGCATGTTACGACTGAAGAACGGTTAATTTTAGATGCAAAAAGTTCGCAGAACTTTGTATTTCCTTCATAATCAGTACCATTGTGTTCAACTTCTACAGTGTTACCAAAATAAGGATTTCCTGTATCAAATTCTCTAAGCTCAGGATACAAATCATCATCGTTAATTAACTCAGATACAACTCGCTCAGTTATATAATATGCTTTTTTAAACATAGCCTGTTCCTGATTTGGTAATGATTTTTTCAAAACCGGAAAAAGAATCATTATCAGAAAAGAGATAACTGCTAATGTTACAAGCATTTCGCTTAATGTAAATCCTTTTTTCATATTTTTACCTTTCTGTTCTTTGTGTTTTACCATGAAATTATGATTGCTCCGCCGACTCCGTTTTCAGCTTCAATTTCTTCTACGTCAGTTAGCTCATTACAAGGTCTTTTACTTGCAATAGTTTCACCGAACGGACCTTTGACGTATTTACCGTCATATTTAACGCCTTCAGAGTGAGAACCGTGCGGAGAGTTGCAGTGGTCTTTTATTTGTGAACCTTGACCGCCGCCGCCAAAGTTGAAACCCATGCTGTCAAGTTTATACTTGGTAAATACATCTCTATATTTGTATAAAGAAGCAATAGATGTTTCTTCATCTAATGTTGTTGGTAAAACAGTAGAAGTTAAATCACCGCCGGCAGGTGTGTATTTATATAAAGTATATTCTTTAGGATATGCAACTTTTTGATATTTACCGCCTTCTGCTCTCAATTTGAGAGTTCCTTCGTTGCAGACAAGCGTTGTATCTAAACTGCCTTCAAGCGAAGCGAGCATTTCAGAATTGTAACTTCCATCAATAGGTTGACCTCCCTGAGGAATATTAAATACGCAGTCATCACGAAGATATGCAACATATCTTGGCGGTAATACACTGCCCGGTGTACCGGATTTGCCGACTTCGTGATATCTTTTATTAAGCTCAGTATCGATCTGGATATATGGAGCAGTATTTCTTTGGCTTTCTGAAAGCACCCCGGAAACTTCTGCATTAACAAGTCCGCCATTTGTAGAAGAAGGCCCTTCTGCATCTTCACCGGCCCAGTCTTTTAATCTTGTTCCTTTTGACCATTCAACACGATCACTATATTTATATAAAGAACCGCCTTTACCGCCTTTAGGGATTTTTGTTGTAGTAATACATGCATTTTCACGCTTCAAATATATCGCACCATAGCGCTTTTCAGGAAATCCTGCATCTTTACCTTTGTTGCTTTCAGTACCGTCATAAGTTCCGTTTGTAGTAACATCTTTACCTTTTTCACCTGATTTGACTGATGATTTACTCCATCCTCCGCATCCGCCTATTGCTGATGTACTGCCTGTTTGGTAGTATGTAGTAAGCAAGTTTCCAAGATAATTATTAACAGCTGCTTCGTCTTTTGAGCTAATTAAAGAACCTCCCTCTCCGACAAAGTTTATTTTACCTTTGAACACTATTTGCATGTTACGACCACCCGGGAAACCATTGCCATTCACAGTGTTATGTTGCGTTCCTGCAATACTGGTTGTAACTATGTCTGCCCAAATAGCATCTAATGCATCTATATCAGTATCAAGCGCAGCGTATGAGCATGATAAATGATTTGCAACCCCATTACACCTGCTATGTAATTGTGTATATAATTTTGCTTGTGCAGAAGCTGCGTTTGATATATCTTTATGTCTTTCATTTGATATTTTAACATTGGTATCATAACTTTCTGCACTTTTTAGAGCTTCTATTTTGTCGTCATACTCATTTTTACAAGCATCAATTTCTTCCTGATTTGTAATTTTTCCTTCGTCATCTTTTTTTGCTAAATCAGAACAATCAGATTTTTCAGCTAACAAATCTGAAATTTTACTATATGTACTTGCAATATCATCATCAATACTGTCTAATCCCTCACCATATGTATAATTATAATTATTTGCTTTGTCTCCGGTTATTAAAAGTCTATATCTCAGTTCAGATATAGTTCCACCATTCCCACCGGAACCTGAGTTTGCCACAAATTGGAATGGAACATTCATGAAATATTTATATATTTGTTCTGTTGTTAAATCTTGATACTTTTGAGCACCGTCACCGCTTGCAACATAAGAATTGCAACTTACATTATATGATCCGCCAGGAATACAATAGTATGTTGTACGTGCATCATTTTCATCTTTATGTATGAAATGAGTGTATCCTCCGGCTCCTGAACCTATAAGTTCAATTTTATACAAAATTGCACGTTTTGGTGGTTTAAAAGAACAGGAGTCTACAATTTTAGCTTCTCCGACTTCTTTTGCAGCATTAAAAGTTCGCTGAACATAGTTGCCATTTCCGTCTCTATAACAAATAAATTTACCATGGTTTACTTTTAATGGAATTGATTTTATACGCTTAGTGATGATTGGCGTAGAAGCTGCTAAAATTATTGAAATAAAGATGAAAAATACCATCAATTCAACTAATGTAAATCCAAGATTTTTATTGTTTTGTTTCATTATCAAGTCCTCTTTATATTTAATTACCAGCTGATTATAACCCCTGCTCGAACATTTCCGCCCTCATTGAAGACCATGGAATCCCTATAAATAGAGCCGAAAAATTTACGCTGTGTTTCTTGAGTTACACCGTCAGTTCCGGTAAGTGTATATGTGCCGTTTGAGCTATTAACAGTTATATTGCTGCCAACATTAATCGTTAAACGTGTGTTAATATTTGGTTCCATGCTTGAGTGTGCAACTGGAGAGTAGGAATTAAGATTGAAAAATCCAACTCCTGTAGGTGCTTCAAATGTACATATGCTGACAGATTCTTCTTCAGTAGGAACTCCTTCTCTTACATATCTTTGAAACAGTCCACCGCCGTCTTTTCTGTAACATTCGAAGTAGCCATGCGTATTAACTTGTTTTTTAGGCTTAGGTTTAGTAGTAATTACCTTTGCAGCAGCTGCAAAGAAAATAGAAATAATTACCATAACAACTAAAGCTTCCGCTAAAGAAAATCCTCGTTTTACCATGATACAATCACCGCCCCCGGATTACCTGTTAAACCCTGACAAGCACCATCAACCGGATTTGCTTTATTTTCCAGACATTTTACATTCTTACCTTTTAAAGGTTTAAATGTTATAGAACCGACCGGATGGCTTAAATCACCTATATAAATTGGAAAAGAACCGGAAATGTTTGTTACTACAGGATAAGCACCTCTGCCTGAAGCCCCTGGATGTTTTCCTTTTTTCATTCTCTGTACAAGTTCACTGCGGTATCCTTTCGGAGCAATAGAAATTTCAGGAATTCTTGAGTTAAACTCATACGGGTAAAGCACTTTAGGAAATGGTAAATCTTCTGCATGCATAGAAAATTCACCGGAAGATAATGATGTTATATTATCACCGGATTTGGCTTCCATAACTTTAACCATGCCTGTACCATCGTCCATTTCCACAAGGGAAGCGTCAGGAGTTCCTGCGATTTTTCCAGCAGGAGTAAGTTTAAAATTGGATGCCGGTAATTTTTCAAATATTTTGGAAGTAAAAGTCCCTGCATCTGCAGAAAGGCTGTATGTTGCTTGAATACCTGGAGTAGCTCCTCTATAAGGTACTGAAGAAGGACTTGAACCGCAGCTTCCGGCAGAACCGCTGCCGGAAAATGTTCCGGCGGGTGTTGCAGAAAGACCATTGATAGATACACCAAATGGAGAACCGTTACCGCCGTTAACCGGATATCTGGTATTTTTTATAGATTCACCCTTAAAATATCCATCGGAACCAGAGCCGGAAGGAGTTAAAGTAATAGAACCTCCGTTAACACTCAGACTTGCTGAGCTGCTTGAGCCTACGCAAGATACGACACTGTCAGTATACAATGTTGTATTAACTGTATAGTTTCCTCCATGACCTGCTTGTCCTCCGTTTGCACATACCTGGTATTGACAATCTGAAGTACAGCCATCTTTTGGATCCATAAAAGCGCAATCTTTTTTACAGTGCCCTTCGGTTTGAGTGAACTGTTCGCAATAAGTTCTACCATTACTCCCTGTAGGTGATGAAAGAGAATAAGTAACACCAATTCCCGGCCATTTTTCACGTACCCAGTCAGGAGCTTTCGCCAAATCGGTACTAAAAGGTGAACCGGTACTTATGTTTCCGCCTTCTGGAATGCTTATTATATGGTGAGTTGGTTTAAGTCCGACTCCGGAATCGCCTCCGGCTCCAATGGCTTGAATCACATATGCGTTAGCGGTTGGAGCAGTGAATTCACACGAATCACCCTCTACAACTCTATCCCGCCCTTTTTTGTTATCAGTGTTGTTTGATGTATACATGTGAACGCGTCCATCATCACCATAGTAGCATTCTACCGTCCCGTGCTGAGTTTCGGGAGTCATAGGTTTTTTCAATTTTTGCTGTCCAATCATAGGCACACCGAGCGCCCCGACA